>NZ_CP108514.1:2232500-2925833 GCF_035989305.1 Streptomyces sp. NBC_01233
TTCACCGCCGGAGCTTTCAACCCCCGCCCATGCAGGCAGGAGTGGTATCCGGTATTAGACCCCGTTTCCAGGGCTTGTCCCAGAGTGAAGGGCAGATTGCCCACGTGTTACTCACCCGTTCGCCACTAATCCACCCCGAAGGGCTTCATCGTTCGACTTGCATGTGTTAAGCACGCCGCCAGCGTTCGTCCTGAGCCAGGATCAAACTCTCCATGAATGTTTACCCGTAATCGGGTGCACACATCACTTAGAGCGGGCACGTCATGTCGGAATAAGACCGACGCGCCACAACGTCCTCGCTGTGTAATTGCCTGCCAGCACCCGAAGGCCCGACAGGTCTTTTTCAAAGGAACCTCATCCACCGAAGTGGACGGGGTATCAACTTCTGGCGTTGATTTTTGGCACGCTGTTGAGTTCTCAAGGAACGGACGCTTCCTTTGTACTCACCCGCAGCTACATTCGCTGGGGCTTTCCTCCGGGCTTTTCGTTCTGTGTTCTTACGTTTCCAACTCTACCAGATCATTTCCGCGTCGTTTCCGAACTTGGATTTGAATTCGGTGACCGTTGGGGGTCTTTGCCTTTCGGCGCTCCACCACATTAGCGCTTGTCCCTTGCCATTCATAATCGAGTGGCCGGCGAAGGAATTCGGGCATGCCGAATAGGACCCCGCCAGGGGTAAGTTGTAGGTAGTGGGTTGACCGCTCCGGAGGTCTGCTGATAGCAGTGCCCCGTTCAAGCGGCTCGGGCTACGTTAGGCGTGTGGCCGGGCCGAGTCAAGTTGAACGGCGGCGTGGCGCGTGGGCGCGGTACGGGCTCACCGTCGGGTCGTGGGTGATCCAGAAACGGTACGGATGAGTGGCGCCGGCTCCGCCGACTCCCGTGCGCGGACCGCTGCTCACCTGCTCGGGCGAGGTGGGGATGCCGACGAGGAGGGACAAGGGGGAATCGGGACCCGCACAGAGGTCGACGCCGTCGAGGGAGCGGTCCACCTCCAGGGCGGCGGCCAGACGGGCCGGGCCTTTGGCCAGTTCTCTCGGGTTTCTGGCTGAAAGTCGACGTTTGGCGGCGAGGTCGGCGCCCGCTGTGATCTCCCCGGCGCGGATCAGGACCCCGCTCGCGTGGTCCGGTGGACCGCACACCAGGTTGAGGCTGAACCACATGCCGTAGGTAACTCACTAGGCATGTATGTCGTTGGTCCGGCAGCATCGGCAAAGCGACGACAAGCAGGAGACAGGCAGTGCGAGCGATCATCTACGCCAGGCTCAGCCCCACCCCGAGGGGCGAGGAATCCAAGGGTGGGAACCTGACACAACAGGTCGAGTTGAGTCAGGCGCTGTGCGACCGGAAGGGCTGGTCAGTCGTAGCCACGATCGTTGAGAAGGACACGTCGGCTTCGACAAAGCGGGGAGCCAAGCGGAGCGCCGAGTGGGAGCGCGTCAAGGCTCTGGTGGAAAACGGCAAGGCGGACGCCATCGTGTCCCGCCACTACGACCGCATGTATCGCACCCCCTGGGACCTGGAGGACCTGGTGGACCTGGCTGAGGCGACCGGCGTCACGCTGGCCGCCGCGCAGGCGCAGGGAGTGCTCGACCTGTCCACGCCGTCCGGCCGTCTCGCTGCTCGCATCGGGGCTGTGGTGGCTCGCAACGAGACCGAGATGCGAGTCGAGCGTCAGGTACTCGGACACCAGCGGCGCAGGGAGTCGGGGAGGCCCTTCTGGAGTACTCGCCCCTTCGGCTACGAGCGGGACGGCAGGCACCGGGAAGCAGAGGCGGAAGCCCTGCGTCAGGCGTACCGGGATGTCCTGGCCGGCGTCACCCTCTGGTCCATCGCGAAGGACTGGAACACACGTGGACTGCTCTCGCCGCACGGCAAGGAGTGGCGCAGCTCGAACCTTCGGAGCGTCCTCTTGAAGCCGAGGAACGCGGGAATCCAGACGTACTCGCAGTGGGTCGAGAAGCCGGACGGGAAGCGCGTGCGGCGGACCGAGGAGACCGGCGCGGGCAACTGGGAGGCGATCGTCTCGGAGGGCATATTCCGGGCCCTGGTCCGCCACCTGAGCGACCCCGAGCGCAACACGGGCGGTGGCGGCAAGCGCAAGGCCCTGTTGTCCGGTGTGGTCCGCTGCTCGAAGTGTCAGGCCGTCGTCACTCAAGGGTGGAGCAAGAAGAACGCGGCAGGCGAGCGGTACCGCATCTACACCTGTTCGGGTGGCCGGTGCATCACCTGCCCGGCGGACCCGCTTGACTCCTTCGTGGTCAGGAAGGTCATCGACAGGGCCGAGGAGTGGAACGCGGCATCGGCCACGGATGCCGCAGACGAGGAGCGAGAGGCCGGGCTGCTGGCCGAGGAAACGGCCGCATCCGAGAGGCGCACCGCCCTGGCGGAGATGTTCGCCGTAGGGGACATCGACGCGTCGACCCTGCGGACGGGCATCGGCAGGTGTGACGCCGACCTGACCAAGATCCGGGCCGAGCTGGCAGACCTGGCATCGCAGCGGGTGCGCGTCGACCTTGGCGACATCGAGTACCTGTGGGAGGAACTGGACTACGAAGATCCCGACCGCATCGAATACGTGCGGACCGTCGTCATGCAGGTCTGCGAGCGAGTCGAGCTGATGCCGCGCGGTCGGGGGGTCCGATCCTTCAAGGGCGAGCACTGCCGGATCACGTTCCGGAACCCCTGAGATCCGACGGCGGAGGGCCGATCCGGCTGTGGCCGCCGAGTGACGACGGACCCTGTCTGACGAGAGTCGGGCGGGGCCCGTCGTCATACCCGGCGGGAAGGAGCCTGACATCTCTCGGAGCCTCTGTGCGCACCTCTCGCTCCCCAGTTCATGCGACAACGTGCATGAGTCACGTCTGTGCATGGACGGTCGCGATCGGCCCCCGTACGGTCGCCTCAGGCGGCCCGACCGGGCCGACGAGTCAAGGGGGTTCCGCATGGCACGCGAAGAACTGACTCGGCTCACTGGCAACGGCAACGACACGTGTGGAGAGGACGACTGCCCGAACGTCTACCGCACCGCTTCCGGCTCCATCGTGGTTCAGGGTGACGTGTCCGACGCCTTCACTCCCCCGCAGGGGGAAGGGCTCGTGGAGATCCCCGAGAGCGTTCTTCGGGAGGCCGTTCGTGCTCTTGGATGGTGACGACTGGCGGGCGATGCTCCGGGGTTTCCAGACGGAAGCATGGCGACTGGAAACCCTGCCCCAGTACCTCGTACCGCAGGAGGCAGAAGAGCTTGAAGCCCTCCGGGCAGGCAACCACGTCGACCCGCACGCCTACTCGTCCGCCTACACGGAAGACCTGAAACGGCTACGCGGCGAGGGTAAGAGCAAGGGGCGGGTACACGTCCTGACTCGACCGCTCTCCGAGTACCTGCGCTTCGAGTTCTCCCGGTACTACGCCCCGCACGTGCTCGCCGGGGAGGACATCCGCATCCTTGACGTGACCGAGCGAGAGAACCCGTTGCCGGATGTCGAGGACTTCTGGATGTTCGACCGCTCGGCAGTCGTCCTGATGCACTACGAGGTCGACGGCACGCAGATCAGCCGAGAGCTGTACGAGGGTGACCCTGCGCCGTTCGTCGAGTGGCAGCGCATCGCCGTTGCCGAGTCGGTTCCCTTCCTGGAGTACGCGGAGCGCGTGGCGGAGTGACGTTCGAAACTGAGCAGCTTGGCGAGTCCGGCACCGAACTCGCCTCTCTGCTCCGGGACTTGCGCAAGCGAGCCGGCCTCTCAGGGGACCGGCTCGCGGCGCGCTGCAACATGTCCCAGTCGAAGGTGTCTCGCATCGAGAACGGCCGGACACGGCCGTCCCTGGTCGACGTCGAGCAGATCTTGCGAGCGCTGAATGCTCCGCCGGAACTGGTCGCCGAGGTCTCCGCCCTCGCCAGGATGGCGAACACCGAGTGGCGGAACCTCCGAGAACTTCGACGCAAGGGGCTCAGTACCAGACAGGCCGAGCTGAAGTCGCTCGAAGCGTCCTCTACGCACATGCGCTACTTCCTGCTCTCGATGGTTACCGGACTGTTTGTAAGGGCTTCTTTGGGCTCCAGCGCGGGAGGGTGAAGTGGCCCCACTGACGTAAGAAGTTGATCTGGCTCCACTCGCCGGTGCTTGGTGGCGCCGTGCCCTCTTTGGAGTGAATGCGGTGCTCCATCCGCTGTCCGCCGTCAGGGTGTGTCCGTCGATCACGGTCTGTCGGAGGCCGTGTTGTGGTCACGGTCGTGTCGGGAGGCCGGGGTGGGTTTGTCGCGCGTTGAACTGTTCGCTGCGATCCGTCGGGACAGGCGTCTCGATGCGGGTCTGTCGCAACGTGCTCTGGCGGAGAAGTACGGGGTGCACCGAAGGACCGTGCGGCAGGCGCTGGAGTCGGCCGTCCCGCCTCCGCGCAAGGAACCCGTGGTCCGCAGATCGGTCTTGGACCCGGCCAAGGGCTGGATCGACGAGATGCTGCGGGAGGATCTGACCGCGCCGCGGAAGCAGAAGCACACGGCCCGGCGGATCCACCAGCGTCTCGCGCAGGAACACGGCTTCGACGAGGTGTCGTATTCGACAGTCAGTGACTACGTCGCGGTCCGCCGGCCGGAGATCGAGACCGAGGCCCGGGAAGGGCACCGGCATCTGGCGGGGATGGTCCCGCAGGTCCATCTCCCCGGCGAGGAAGCCGAGGTGGACTTCGCGGACGTGTGGGTGCGGCTCGCGGGCACCGTGACCAAGTGCCACCTGTTCACGCTGCGGCTGTCGTACTCGGGCAAGGCCGTCCACCGCGTGTTCGCCTCGCAGGCCCAGGAGTCGTTCATGCAGGGCCACGTCGAGGCGTTCAACACGCTGGGCGGCGTCCCGGTCCGGCACATCCGTTACGACAACCTGAAACCGGCCGTGAACCGCATCTGCACGGGCCGCAGCCGGGTGGAGTCCGAGCGATGGGTCACCTTCCGGGCGCACTACGGCTTCGATGCCTTCTATTGCATCCCGGGCCAGGACGGCGCCCACGAGAAGGGCGGCGTGGAACAGGAGGGAGGGCGGTTCCGCCGCACCCACTTGGTCCCCGTTCCGGAAGTCGCCTCGCTCGAGGAGCTGAACGAGAAGATCGCCGCGATCGACGCGGCGGAGGACGACCGGATGCTCCAGGGCAGGCTGACGACGATCGGCTTCAACTTCGTGAGCGAGGCCGACTCGCTGGCCCCGCTCCCCTGGGGGAGTTCGAGTGCGGCATCACGCTGACTCCGAAAGTGGACCGTTCCAGCCGGATCAGCGTCCGCCAGTGCCACTACTCGGTGCCGGCCCGCTTCATCGGCCAGAACGTGCGGGTCCTGCTGCGGGGCAACGAACTGCTGGTCTTCGAACGCCGCAAGATCGTCGCCCGTCACCCGCGTCTGACCCGGCGGGGCGAGTTCCGCGACGAGCTCGACCACTACCTGGAGATCCTGATGGTCAAGCCCGGCGCGATGGCCGGGTCGACCGCGCTGGCAGCCGCCCGGGAGAACGGCACGTTCACCGAGGTCCACGAAGCGTTCTGGGCGGCGGCCCGCACCAGCCACGGGGACGCCGCCGGGACCCGTGCTCTGATCGAGGTCCTGCTGCTGCACCGGCGGATGCCCGCCCCCGCCATCCAGCTGGGCCTGGCGGCCGCGATCAGAGCGGGCTCCATCAACGCCGAGGTGGTGGCCGTCGAGGCCCGCAGGGCCGTCGCCGATGCCTCCCCGCACGAGGACTCGACCGACGACAGCGATGATCCGCCGCCCTGGGCCGAGCCCAGCGGAGTCGTCTCCCTGACCGCCCGCCGGGCACAGCTTCCCGAGGACAAGCGTCCCCTGCCCTCGGTGGCCCCCTACGACCAGCTCTTGTCCCGCCGCCATCCGAAAGGCACCGCATGAGTACTCCCACCGTTTCCACGAACGGGCTCGTTCCCCCGGCCCGCAGAGACGCCGCAGCCGAAGGGGCGGTCGAAACGGTCATCGACGAGGCCTGCCGGGCTCTGCACCTGCCCACCATCCGCAGCCGAGTCGAGGAGATCACCGCCGCCGCGGCCCGCGAGCGGGCCAGTTACAAAGACTTCCTGGCGGACCTGTTGGAAGCTGAATGCGCGGAGCGGGAAGAACGCCGCAAGCAGCGGCTGGTCAGGGACGCGAACTTCCCCCGGCCCAAGCGGCTCGAGGACTTCGACTTCGCGGAGAACCCGAACGTCACCCCCGAGTTGCTGGGCACCCTCGCCGATCCCGCCTGGGTCAAGGCCGGCCAGCCGCTCTGCCTGATCGGCGACAGCGGCACCGGCAAGTCCCACCTGCTGATCGGGATCGGCACCGCCATCGCGGAAGCCGGTCTGCGCGTCCGCTACACGACCACGGTGAACCTGGTCAACGAGCTGGCCGAGGCAGCGGACGAGAAGAAACTCGCCCGCACGATCGCCCGCTACGGACGCGTCGATCTCCTCTGCCTGGACGAGTTCGGCTACCTCGACCTGGACAAGGCCGGAGCGAAGCTGTTGTTCCAGATCTTCACCGAGCGTGAGGAACGGGGCGCGATCGCCGTCGCCTCCAACGCCCCGTTCTCGGAGTGGAAGCAGACCTTCACCGACCCCCGGCTCTGCACCGCGATCGTCGACCGCGTCACCTTCAACGCCCACATCGTCGAGACCGGCACGGACTCCTACCGGTTCGCCCAGACTCAGAAGAAGCGACGTCGCTGACCTGACCGTCACAACACTGCGGCCGGCACCCCTTCGGGGTCGCCGGCCGCAGCCATGTGGGCCCGGCCGCGAGGTCCCAGTGCCGGCCGGTCCATTGCCCGATCTCATCCAGACGCCGCGAGCACTGGGATGCCCACGACCTGAGCCGAGTCGGGTCGGCAGACTCCCGCACCTGTCGGGGGCGCGATTTCGAAGCCTGTCCGAGACCCCAAAACTACCGCCCACCACCCCACCCCCGGCTAGCGAAACCACCCGATCGAAGTGGGGCCAAAACAACTTGCCGCAGGGGCGTGAAGCACCCTCCCGCACGCCCCCTACGACCCACCGCTGGGGCCAAAAGAACTCCGAACACTGGTCCCCAAAGAAGTCCTTACAAACACCGGACTGCTCGCGACGCCGGAGTACGTACGGGCGAGCCTCGCCCACTCGACGGCCGACACGAGCAAGGCCGTAGCGGGGAAGCTGGGACGGCAAGCCGTCCTCTACGACGCCTCGAAGCGGTTCACATTCGTTCTGACCGAGCAGGCGGTTCGCTGGCCGGTCGTCTCCCCACTGGCACTGGCCGAGCAGATGGACCGGCTCGCGTCCCTGTCCTACCTCCCGAACGTTCAGATCGGGGTGATCCCCGTAGGGGCACCGACGCCCCGAACCCCTCTGAGTACGTTCACCATCTACGACGCCGCGTTGGTCACCATCGAGACAACAGCGGGAAGTCTCGTACTCCGCGACGGCCGAGATGTTCAGGCGTACGTGAAGGAGTTCGCCGGGTACGAGGACCGCGCCCTCTTCGGCGAAGACCTTCGGGCACGGCTCGCCGAGTGGTCCGCCGCTTGCCGTGCATGACTTCAGTCAACTACGCGACTGAAGCGCCATCCCGTGCGCACCCCTCCAGACGCCGTTGTACGTCCACGTACGACAACGGCCCCCGGCGTATGGCCGAGAGCCTGCCTGAACTGCTGTGCGTCTGCGGGAGGACCCCGTTCAGGGAGCCCTCCGGTGCGGTGCGCACGTCTGCAGTCACTCGCCCAGCCAGGAACGGGTCACGCGCCGCGCTCGCGGACGATCACGCATCGCCGGGCACAACTCCGCACCGACTCGCCGACGGGCCGTCAGCGAGGCGCGCAGCGGCTCAGGCTCCGGCGGGCGGTTTGGCTCGCGGGCTCAGTCGGTACGCCGAAACCGTCGGATCACCGGCTAGGTAGAACCGGTGTTGCCAGTCGTGGGCCTTGCTCACGCCTACCCGAGGACCAGCCTGGATGAGCGCGGCAGGTACCGACTCCCCCTCGGACAGCACGACCGAGGTACCTGTCAGGAGGTCTGCGCCGTTGTGCTCTCCCGTAATGCCGAGAGCCTGACAGAAGTTCCCCGGGCCTCGGGCAAGGCGTGGGCTCTCGACCCTCTCCCCTCGTCGCTTGCGTGCCAGGTCTTCCCCCTCGATGACCCTGCCTGCCCGGATGAGGACGGCCGAGGCAATGCCGTCCGTCCCGGTGACGACGTTGGCGCACCAGTGGAGGCCGTGGGACCGGTACACGTACAGGTGTCCTGCGGGTCCGAACATGACCGCGTTACGGGGTGTCTGGCCTCGGTAGGCATGGGAAGCCGGGTCGGCCGCGCCGGAGTACGCCTCGGTCTCCGTGATGGCGATGCTCACGGTGCCCTCTGGGGTCTTGCAGGTGAGTACACTCCCGAGCAGCTTGGGAGCGACTTCTTCGGCAGGGTGGGCGAGGAGATCGACGTTCATGCTGACTGCCTTGACATGCCGTAGATGAAGTAGACGTACGCGTGTCCGGGCGGGCCGAACATCGATGCGTTGCGGGCCGTGCGGCCGCGGTAGGCGTGTGAGCCGGGATCGGACTCCCCCTCGTACGCCTCCGCCTCCGTGATGCGCAGTTCGATGGGGCCGTCCGGGGTGCGGCGCACCAGGGTGCGGCCGAGGAGGTCCGGGGCCACGGTGAGGACCGGCCGGTCGAAGAAGGACCGGGGCAGGGGCGTACGGTCGGGGCGCGCGCTCATCCGGTCGAGCGTAGTGGACCGCGCACACCTGCAACCGGGGCCTAAGGTTCCGCGTTGGTAAGGGGTAGGCGCGGCGTAGTGCCAGTCCTTAGATCCGTATCAGGGAGTTAGAGCATGGGGTTCAGGAAGCTGTTCGCGAGCCTGGGTGCCGGTGGTGCTTCGGTGGACACGATCATCACCGAGCCGAACGTCGTGCCGGGCGGAATCGTCCAGGGCGAGGTCCGGATCCAGGGCGGATCCGTGGAGCAGCAGATCGAGGGGCTGTCCGTCGGGCTGCAGGCGCGGGTCGAGGTCGAGGGTGGTGACCAGGAGTACAAGCAGGACGTGGTCTTCACGAAGCAGCGTCTCGGCGGTGCCTTCAAGGTGGAGGCCGGCGCGCTGCACGTGGTGCCGTTCGGGCTGGAGATCCCGTGGGAGACGCCGATCACCCACTTCGGGGGTCAGCACCTGCACGGGATGAACATCGGGGTGAGCACCGAGCTGGAGATCGCGCGCGCGGTGGACGCGGGTGACCTCGACGCGATCAACGTGCACCCGGTGCCGGCGCAGCAGGCGATCCTCGACGCCTTCCGTCAGCTCGGCTTCTCCTTCCGCAGCGCGGACATGGAGCGCGGGCACATCCGCGGGACGCGGCAGTCGCTGCCCTTCTACCAGGAGATCGAGTTCCTGCCGCCGTCGCAGTACCGCGGGCTGAACCAGGTCGAGCTGACCTTCATCTCGGACGGCCGGGAGATGGACGTCGTCCTGGAGATGGACAAGAAGCCGGGTCTGTTCAGCGAGGGCAGCGACACCTACCGCTGCTTCCAGGTGGGTCTGCAGTCGTACCAGAACACGGACTGGGCGGCCTATCTGAACCAGTGGATCGCCAGCGTCGGTTCGCAGCGCAACTGGTTCTAGGCTCGGGACCGCGTCCGTACGCGGACGCGGATCCGATGTCTCCCCCTCCCGGAGGTTCAGCAGTGTCAGAGCAGAGCAGGGCGCCCCTTCCGCACGACTTCCACCCCGAGGTGCCGTCCTTCACGGTGACCAGCGAGGACGTCTCCCACGGAGCCGATCTGCACGCGGCCCAGGTCCTGACGGGGAAGAACATCTCGCCGCAGCTGCGGTGGGAGGGCTTCCCCGAGGGAACGAAGAGCTTCGCCGTGACCTGCTTCGACCCGGACGCGCCCACGGGCAGCGGGTTCTGGCACTGGGTGCTCTTCGACCTGCCGGTGTCGGTGACGGAGCTGTCGGCCGGGGCGGGCAGCGGGGACTTCCCCGGGCTGCCGGAGGGGGCCGTGCACGCACGGAACGACTACGGCACGAGGGACTTCGGCGGGGCGGCTCCGCCGCGCGGTGAGCGGCACCGCTACGTGTTCACCGTGTACGCGGTGGACCGGGAGCAGCTCGGCCCGGACGAGGACTCGTCCCCGGCGTCCGTCGGTTTCCATCTGCGGTTCCACGCCCTCGGGCGGGCTCAGCTGATCGCCGAGTACGAGTCGCCCACCCGCTGATCGTTCTCCGAGCGTTTGCCCGGTCCTGGTCTAAAGAAGGCCAGGACCGGGCATTTTTATTGCGTTGTCCCGCGTGGCGCGCGCGGCCAGAGTGGTTGCGGGCCCTGCCGCCGGTGTGGTCGCGGGCCTGCACACGGGAGGTGGGCGAGATGCGGGACACGCTGGTGCTGAATGCGAGCTTCGAGCCGCTGTCGACGGTGACCCTGAACCGGGCCGTCGTCCTGGTACTGCAGGACAAGGCCGTCGTCGAACAGTCGCATCCCGAACTGCGCGTGCGCGCCGCCACCATGGATCTTCCGATGCCCCGGGTGATCAGGCTCTGCAGGTACGTACGGGTGCCCTTCCGAAGACATGCTCCCTGGTCACGGAGGGGGGTGCTGGTCCGGGACCAGCACCGTTGCGCGTACTGCGGGAAACGCGCGACGACCGTGGACCACGTGCTGCCCCGGGCCCAGGGTGGCGGGGACACGTGGCTGAACACCGTGGCCTCCTGCGCCGAGGACAACCACCGCAAGGCGGCCCGGACTCCGGAGGAAGCGGGGATGCCGCTCCTCCGGAAGCCCTTCGTGCCGTCTCCGGCGGACGCGATGCTGCTGGCCCTGGGGGTGGGCGCGCGGGAGGCGCTGCCGGAGTGGCTGGAGCGCTCCGCCTAGTCGGATACCCGCTCGACGGATAGTCGCGCGCGCTGAGCGGCGTAGGTTTCCTACGCCGCTCAGCGGACCAACAGCTGGACGATGGCGATGATGCCGACCGTCACGATGACCGCGCGCAGGACGGTCGGCGAGAGCCTGCGGCCGACCTTGGCGCCGATCTGGCCGCCGATGGTGGAGCCGACGGCGATGAGGAGGACGGCCGTCCAGTCGAAGTCGGCGACGAAGAGGAAGACGACGGCCGCGACGCCGTTCACCAAGGCGGCGATGACGTTCTTGACGGCGTTGATCCGTTGCAGGTCGTCCCGGAGCAGCAGGCCCATCAGGCCGAGGTAGAGCACGCCCTGGGCGGCTCCGAAGTAGCCTCCGTACGCGCTGGAGACCAGCATGCCGCCGAGCAGGACCGGGCCGCCGTCGGGGTGGCTCGTGTCGCCTCCGGCGGCTTCCTGCCGACGGCGCAGGGCCGCGGCGAGCCTCGGCTGGAGGACGACGAGCACGAGCGCGAGTCCGATGAGGACGGGCACGATCGTGTCGAAGGAGTCCGACGGCAGGGTGAGGAGCAGGACCGCGCCCGCGAGTCCGCCGACGAGGGATACGGAGCCCAGCCGCAGGATGCGGGCCCGCTGGCCCTGGAGCTCCTTGCGGTAGCCGATGGCTCCGCTGATCGAACCGGGCACCAGGCCCAAGGTGTTGGACACGTTCGCGGTCACCGGCGGGAGGCCGGTTGCCAGCAGCACCGGGAAGGTGATCAGGGTGCCGGAGCCGACGATGGTGTTGATCGTGCCCGCGCCGATGCCGGCGGCGAGGACCGCGAGTGATTCCCAGATGGACATGAACTGTGCCATCCCCTTTGCATGAGTGAGTCGCCTCCCCGCCATGAAGGTCGAGGGGCCTCACCGATCATGCAGGAGGGGATGGCCGTTCAGTCGATCGGGGGCTGTTCGCGGCGCTCGGCGGCGTCCTTGTCCCGTGCGGAGGGGATACCGCCGCCGTCCTTGCCCGCGCTCTGCGGGTTGAAGCCGGAACCTCCGCCCATGGGGCCGAAGTTGCCCATGGCGCCGGAGAGGCCCTTGAGGGCGTCGCCGATCTCGCTCGGCACGATCCAGAGCTTGTTGGCATCGCCCTCGGCGATCTTCGGGAGCATCTGGAGGTACTGGTAGGCGAGGAGCTTCTGGTCGGCGTCGCCGGCGTGGATGGACTCGAACACCGTGCGGATGGCCTGGGCCTCACCCTCGGCGCGCAGCGCGGCGGCCTTGGCGTCACCCTCGGCGCGGAGGATGGAGGACTGCTTCTCGCCTTCGGCGCGCAGGATCTCGGACTGCCGGACACCCTCGGCCTGGAGGATCGCGGCGCGCTTGTCGCGGTCGGCGCGCATCTGCTTCTCCATCGAGTCCTGGATGGAGGTCGGCGGCTCGATGGCCTTGAGCTCGACGCGGTTGACGCGGATGCCCCACTTGCCGGTGGCCTCGTCGAGGACCCCGCGCAGGGCGGCGTTGATCTCCTCGCGGGAGGTGAGGGTCCGCTCCAGGTCCATGCCGCCGATGATGTTGCGGAGGGTGGTGACGGTGAGCTGCTCGATGGCCTGGATGTAACTGGCCACCTCGTACGTCGCGGCCCGGGCGTCGGTCACCTGGTAGTAGATGACCGTGTCGATGTTGACGACCAGGTTGTCCTGGGTGATGACCGGCTGCGGCGGGAAGGGGACGACCTGTTCGCGGAGGTCGATGCGGTTGCGGATCGAGTCGATGAACGGGACGACGATGTTGAGGCCCGCGTTGAGCGTGCGGGTGTAGCGGCCGAACCGCTCGACGATGGCGGCGCTGGCCTGCGGGATCACCTGGATCGTCTTGACCAGTGCGATGAAGACCAGAACCACCAGAATGATCAGGACGATGATGATCGGTTGCATGCGGTTCCCCGTGCCCTTCCGGCTGTCTGTGCTGCCCCGTTGAGCGGAGTCTCGCAGACCCGCGGGCTGCGAGCAGGCTGCTTGTCACATCACGACGGCGGTCGCCCCGTCGATCTCCACGACGTCCACGGACTGGCCCGGTTCGAAACTGGTGTCCGTGTCGAGGGTGCGCGCCGACCAGATCTCGCCGGCGAGCTTGATGCGTCCCCCGCTGCCGTCGACCCGTTCGAGGACGACGGCCGTTCTGCCCCTCAACGCGTCGATTCCGCTGCGGTGTTGGGGGCGCTGGTCGCGGTGCCGGTTGGCGATGGGCCGGACGACGGCGATGAGTGCGACCGACACGATGACGAAGACCAGGACTTGTGCCACCACTCCCCCACCGAGGGCCGCGGTGACGGAGGCCGCCACCGCGCCGACGGCGAACATGCCGAACTCCGGCATCGCCGTCAGGACGAGGGGGATGCCCAGTCCGACCGCGCCGATGAGCCACCACACCCATGCGTCGATGTCCACGTGGTCATGGTAGGTCCGGCGGGCGCGGTCCGGACAGGGTGCGGGGGCCCGTTACTGACCCAGGGGAAGGCCCTGGGCGGTCCAGCGGTCGCTCCCGTTGCGCTCGACGACCAGGGGGAGGCCGAAGCAGAGCGAGAGGTTGCGGGAGGTCAGTTCGAGGTCGATCGGGCCCGCGGTGACGACCTTGCCCTGACGGATCATCAGGACGTGGGTGAAGCCGGGGGCGATCTCCTCGACGTGGTGCGTGACCATGACCATGGAGGGGGCGAGCGGGTCGCGGGCGAGCCGGCCGAGGCGGCGTACGAGGTCCTCACGGCCGCCGAGGTCCAGGCCGGCGGCGGGCTCGTCGAGGAGCAGCAGCTCGGGGTCGGTCATCAGGGCGCGGGCGATCAGCGTGCGCTTGCGCTCGCCCTCGGAGAGCGTGCCGAACTTGCGGTCGAGGTACTCGGTCATGCCGAGGCGGTCGAGGAAGGCGCGGGCGCGCTGCTCGTCGATCTCCTCGTACTCCTCCTGCCAGGTCGCCGTCATGCCGTAGGCGGCGGTGAGGACGGTCTGCAGGACGGTCTGCCGCTTGGGCAGCTTGTCGGCCATCGCGATGCCGGCGACGCCGATGCGGGGGCGCAGCTCGAACACGTCGGTGCCGGGCTTGCCGAGGGTGCCGCCGAGGATGGTGGCGGTGCCCTTGGTGGGGAAGAGGTAGCTGGAGGCGAGGTTCAGCAGCGTGGTCTTGCCGGCGCCGTTGGGGCCGAGGATCACCCAGCGCTCGCCCTCCTTCACCGACCAGGAGACCTGGTCCACCAGAGCCCGGCCCTCGCGGACCACGGATACGTCCACCAGCTCCAGAACATCGCTCATGAGCGTGTTGTCACCCCTTGCAGTCACGGTTCTCTGTGCGCCGGTAGACGCAGCCCCAGGGGAAAACCTACGCCACTCGGAGAGGGGTCCGGGGCCGGGGCCCGGTGCGCAGTCCGATCCGTAAAGTAGGGGGATGCTTTTCGAACCACGTGCAGGGCGGCTGGCCGCCTGGGGGAACGCACTGCTGGCCGGTCTGGTCTCGCCCGACGAGGCCGTGTTGTCGATCGTGGGCGGGGACGCCGTGCACCGGGTGGAGGGGCTGCCGGGCGAGTCGGGCCCGGTGGGGCTCACCCTGGCGCTCGGCCGGATGCGGGCGCTGGGGGCGACGGGGCTGCGGGTGGCGCTGCCGGCGCCGGGGCATCCGCTGGGGCTGAGCGGGCCGCCGGAGTTCAATGCGCGGGCACTGGAGGCCGAGGAGGCCGTGGTGTGTGCGGGGGCCGCGCTGGGGCTCGTACCCGAGGTCGACGAGGTGGGGCCCGAGGGCGATGTGCACGTGTCGGTGACCTGGCACTGCCTGCCGGTACGGGAGGCGCCGCCGGCCGACGTGCCGTCGCTGAGCGAGGCGGAGCGGGAGCTGGCGGAGGCCCTGCGCGAGGCCACGGTGGCGCTGACCCGGCTGGACGTGGCCGGGTCCGGACCGGTGGCGGAAGCGGCGCTGTCGGCGTACCGGGCGCGGGCGGAGGCGGGGCGGGACGCGCTGGCGCCGGGGTATCCGGCGCGGGCGGTGCGGGTGCTGGCGCTGGCGCAGCGGGTGGACCTGATGGTGTCGCTGGCGTACGAGAACGGGCACGGGGGTGCGGTGGCAGCCTCGGAGATGGCGGCGCGGGCGGAGGCCTTGCGGCCGGTGGAGCGGGTGGCCCGGCGGGCGCTCGTCGCGGCGTACAACTCGGCGGTGGAGGAGCGGTAGGCGCTGCGCCGGCCGCGCGGGTGCCGGGGCGCCGCGCTCGCCGTGCGGTGCCGGGGCGCTCGCCGCGCGGTGCCGGGGCAGGTCGGCCGCGCGGTGCCGGGGCGGTGCGGGTCGGCCGCGCGGTGCCGGGGCGGTGCGGGTCGGCCGCGCCGGGGCTCCCGGGGCTCCGCCCCGGACCCCGCGTCTCAAACGCCGGCGGGGCTGGATGTGCAGACGTGCTGCGGCCCCGCTTCCCGGGGAGAGGGGGGAAGCGGGGCCGTGGTGGGTGCGCTGCTACGCGGGCCCCAGCCGTCCGGCGGACGGAGTCGGGCTCAGCGGCCCGAAGCCTGCGAAGCAGTGCGAGGGGTACGTCAGGCGTTGACGCCGGTGTTGCCGAAGGCGCCGTTGAGCAGGCCGATCACGTTGACCGTGTTGCCGACCACGTTCACGGGGACGTGGACCGGGACCTGGAGCAGGTTCCCGGAGGCCACGCCGGGCGAGTTCAGGGCCTCGCCCTCCGCCGACGCACCGCCGTGCGCCGAGGAGACACCGGCGCCGGCGGCGACGAGGCCGCCCGCGATCATGGTGACGGCTGCGGCCTTCTTGAAGTTCTTCACGTTCTCGTCCTCCAGTACGTCTGCCGCGACCAGCCGCCGCGGCACGCCATGGAGAACGGCGGTCCCCGCGGTGGGGATACGCCATGTGGGCGACATACACCCGACCGTATGAATCTCAGTCCGGAAGGAGGAGGTCCGATTTACGTCGCTTATTCGGCGAGTCCGTGCCTGACCGCCCACAATGCGGCCTGAGTCCGATCGGAAAGGTCCAACTTCATCAGGATGTTCGAGACGTGGGTCTTGACCGTCTTCTCGGACAGCACCAGCGCGCGGGCGATCTCGCGGTTGGAGCGGCCGTCCGCGATCAGGCCGAGCACCTCGCGCTCGCGGTCGGTCAGCGAGCCGGGCCGGCCCGCCGAGGGGCTCTGGTCCTCCTGGGAGAGCAGGGCCACCGCCACCTCCGGCTGGAGCAGCACGTGGCCCGCGTGGACGGAGCGGATGGCTCCGGCCAGGGCGTCGGGGTCGATGTCCTTGTAGACGTACCCCGCGGCGCCGGCCCGCAGGGCGGGGACCACGGTCCGCTGCTCCGTGAAGCTGGTGACGATCAGCACCCGCGCCGGGTTCGCCAGCTCGCGCAGCCTGCGCAGCGCCTCGATGCCGTCGGTGCCCGGCATCTTGATGTCCATGAGGATCACGTCGGGCCGCAGTTCCTCGGCGCGGGCGATGCCCTCCTCCCCGTCGGAGGCCTCGCCGACGACCTCGATGTCCTCCTGGACCTCCAGGAAGGTGCGCAGGCCGCGCCGGACCACCTGGTGGTCGTCGACCAGCAGTACGCGAACGCGGCCGCCGCTGCGGCCGGGGCTCTCAGCCACCGGGTACCTCCATCTCGATCGTCGTGCCCTGACCGGGCTCCGAGTGCACGGTGAGCCGGCCTCCGACGCCGTCCGCGCGGTCCCGCATGGAGACCAGGCCCAGGTGACGGCCCGCCCGGCGGACGAACCGGGGGTCGAAGCCCTTGCCGGAGTCGACGACCTTGAGGACCGCGCCGCCGGCGGGCGTCCGGGTGAGGGCGACCTCGACGCGGTCGCCGCCCGAGTGGCGCAGGGCGTTGTGGAGGGCCTCCTGTGCGACGCGGAGGACTGCTTCCTCCTGGGTCGCGGGGAGGGCCCGTACGCCGTCACACGTGAAGGTGACGTGCGCGGTGTGGGCGCGGTCGAGTACGTGGACGTGCGTGCGCAGGGTGGCGACCAGTCCGTCCTCGTCCAGTGCGGCGGGGCGGAGCTCGGTCACGGCGGCACGCAGTTCGTCGGCGGCCTCCGCCGCAAGGGCGGCCACCTGCTGGAGCTCGTCCTTGGCGCGGGCCGGGTCGCGGTCGACGAAGGCCACGGCGGCCTGGGCGGTGAGGCGGAGCGAGAAGAGCTTCTGGCTGACGGCGTCGTGCAGCTCGTGGGCGAGCCGTGAGCGCTCCTCGGCGATGGTGAGCTCGCGGCTGCGCTCGTAGAGGCGGGCGTTGGTGAGGGCGATGGCCGCGTGCTGGGCGAGGAGGGAGAGGAGCTCCTGGTCCTCGTCGGTGAAGCCGCGCGGGCCGCCCGGGGCGCTGCGCTTGTTCGCGAGGAAGATCGCGGCGAGGGTCTCCTCGCCGTCCCGGACGGGCATGCCGAGGAAGTCGGACATGTCGGGGTGGGCGGCGGGCCAGCCCTCGAAGCGCGGGTCCTCGCGTACGTCGGCCAGCCGTTGGGGGCCGTCCTCGTGGAGCATCGCGGCGAGGATGCCGTGCTGGCGGGGCAGCGGGCCGATGCGGCGCCACTGCTCCGTGCTGATGCCGTCCACGACGAACTGGGCGAAGCCGCCGTGGTCGTCCGGGACGCCCAGGGCCGCGTACTCGGCGTCCAGGAGCTCGCGGGCCGACGCGACGATCGTGCGCAGGACGTCACGGACCTCCAGGCGGCGGCTCATGGCGAGCAGTGCGGTGCTCACCGCGGCCAGGCCGCTGCGGGGTCCGCCCGGTAGGGGGCTTGCGGTCATGGCCTCACCGTACCCGCGGCCGTGACCTGCGGGATCGGGCCGGGGCATCCCCCGATGGACGTAGGTCCAAGGGACCCGTCCGGGTGGGGCCCGCGGCCGACGCGGCGCCGGGCGGGCCCTTCCTAGGTTGGGGGCATCTGCTGATCGGGATGGAAGAGGGCGAGGGAGCTGTCATGTCGGTGGCGATCGTGACGGGGGCGTCCAGGGGGCTCGGCCGGGCACTGGCCGGGGAGCTGGCGGCGCGGGGCTGGGACCTGGTGCTGAGTGCGCGGGGGGCGGCGGCGCTGCAGGAGGCGGCGGCCGCGCTGGAGCGGCCCGGAGGCGTGCGGGTCGTGCCTGTGGCCGGGGACGTGTCCTCGGTGGCGCACCGGGCGGCGCTGGTGGCGGCGGCGCGGGAGCTGGGCGGGCTGGACCTGCTGGTGAACAACGCGGGGGTGCTGGGGGCGGAACCGCTGGTGCCGCTGGCAGTGCATTCGCTGGACGGGCTGCGCGAGGCGTTCGAGGTCAATGTGGTGGGGGCGCTGGGGCTGGTCCAGGAGGGGCTGCCGCTGCTGCGGGCCGCGGAGGCCGGGGCGGTGCTGAACATCAGCTCGGACGCGGCGGTGGTGGCGTACGCGACGTGGGGTGCGTACGGGGCGACCAAGGCAGCGGGGGATCTGCTGTCGGGCGTGCTGGCGGTGGAGGAACCGGGGCTGCGGGTGTGGTGGGCGGACCCGGGCTCGATGCGGACGCGGATGATGGCGGCGGCCGAGCCCGGGGAGGACCTGGCGGGGCTGCCGACGCCGGAGGAGGTGGCTCCGGCGCTGCTGCGGCTGGTGGCGGAGGGCCTGCCGAGCGGGCGCTACACGGCGGACGGCCTGTCGGCGGGACCAACGGCGGGGACGGGCCCGGAGGCCGACGGGGGGACGGAGCGGGAGGCGGGCGCGGGGACGAGCGCGGCCGCCGACCCGGAAACCGGCCCGGCGGCGGGCGCGGGGGCGGGCCCGGCGGCCGGCACGCAAACCAGCCCGGAAGCCGGCACGGGGACGAGCCCGGTGGTCGGTGCACGGAGGGACCCGGAAGCCGGCACGGGAACCGGCTCGGCGGCCGGCGCAGGGACAGCTCACGGGACGGCCGTGGGGACGAGCCCGGGGTCGGGGCCCGGGACGGGTGTCCTGGCGGGGCCCGGGACCGGTGTCCTGGCAGGGCCCGGGACCGGTGTCCTGGCAGGGCCCGGGACGGGTGCCGGGGTTGGGGGTGGGCGGTGAGCGCGGGGCGTGTTCAGGAGGGGGGACTGCATATACCGGACATTCCGCCGGAGCTGCTGGCCCGCGTTCCGGCCGAGCAGCGGGGGCCCGGGCTCGGGCGGGACGCGGTGCGGCTGCTGGTGTCCGGGGTCGGTGGCGAGGTGTTGCTGCGCGCCTTCCGGGAGCTGCCCGCGCTGCTGCGGGCCGGGGACGTACTGGTGGTGAACACGTCGACGACGCTGGCGGCCGCCGTGGACGCCCGGCTCGGCGGCGATGAGCTGGTGGTGCACTTCTCGACCCGGGGCGACGACGGCCGCTGGGCGGTGGAGCTGCGCGCCCCGGCGGGCGGGGGGACGACCGGGCCCCGCGCCGGGGGTCCCGCGGGGGCGGTGGTGGAGCTGCCGGGAGGGCAGGCCCTCGTACTGGAGGAGCCGCTCGCGGCGGGGGCGGACCGGCTGTGGTGGGCGCGGCCCGTACGGAAGGGGCGGCGCGCAGCGCCTGCGCCAGGGGCGGGGGCCGGGCGGGACGGCGTACCGGCGCTGCTGCGGGCGTACGGGCGGCCGATCCGGTACGGGTACACGGAGCGGGACCAGCCGCTGTCGGCCTACCAGACGGTGTTCGCGGTGCCGGCCGCCGACGGGTCGGGCTCGGCGGAGATGCCGAGTGCGGGACGGCCCTTCACGGCGGAGCTGGTGGCGCGGCTGGTGAGCCGGGGGGTGCAGTTCGCGCCGCTGACCCTGCACACGGGGGTGGCCTCGCAGGAGGCGCACGAGCCGCCGTACCCGGAGCGGTACGAGGTGCCGGCGACCACGGCGTGGCTGGTGAACGCCGCCAGGGCCAGTGGGGGGAGGGTGATCGCGGTGGGGACCACGGCGGTGCGGGCCCTGGAGTCGGCCGCGGACGCGCGCGGGGTGGTGCGCCCGGCCGGCGGGTGGACCGATCTGGTGGTGACGCCGGAGCGCGGGGTACGGGTGGTGGACGGGCTGCTCACCGGGCTGCACGAGCCGGAGGCGTCCCACCTGCTGATGCTGGAGGCGGTCGCGGGGCGGGCCGCCGTACGGCTCGGGTATGCCGAGGCACTGGCCCGTCTCTGCCTTTGGCACGAGTTCGGGGACGTCCATCTGCTACTCAAGGATGAGAATCGTGACGGATTGAATTGCTTCAGCAACGCACGGTGAGACCGCTACGTACCCGATGTGAGCCCGCACATAGGACGCACATCACTTACGAAGCTCCCTAGTGGACAGGTAAAGGTCCTGTCAGCACGGGCGCACGTAGCGCCGAGGCCGGAATTCCGGCCTCGGCGCCCGACCCTGATCCACTAAGCGGGATCGTACGTCACACCTTTGCCACAGCTTTTTGCCACCGCTAAGAATTGCCCTCGTCGCACAGCGCCGCGGCGGATCCCGGATTCTCGTGGCGCTTTCCTGCGGCTCCCGCGATTCGAAGAGGTTGCCCCGCCATGTCTGCTTCCCGCACTCCCGGTCACAGTCGTCTGACGAAGGCACACAAGCTGTCCATTGCCGGCGTCGCCACGTTCAGCGCCGCCGCGCTCGCCTTCTCCCTCGTCCCGGCCGACACCGCCGAGGCCGGGACGGTCAACGCCGCTCCCGTCGCCTGGACCAAGGTCGTCGACGCCGCGCAGACCCAGGCCGTGCAGCAGCACCTCTCCGCGCAGCAGGTCGTCGCCGACAAGAAGGCCAAGGACGCGGAGAAGGCCAAGGCCGAGGCCGCCGCGAAGAAGGCCCGCGCGCAGAAGGAGGCCGCGAGCCGCTCCGCCGCCCGCACCCCCGTCTTCGCGAACAACCTGGACGGCTGGATCAAGGAAGCCCTCTTCATCATGAAGAAGGAGGGCATTCCGGGCACCTACGCCGGAATCCACAAGAACATCATGCGCGAGTCCAGCGGTAACCCGATGGCGATCAACAACTGGGACATCAACGCCCAGAACGGCATCCCCAGCAAGGGTCTGCTCCAGGTCATCCTTCCGACCTTCAAGGCCTACCACGTCAAGGGCACCAAGTTCGACCAGTACGACCCGGTCGCCAACATCGTCGCCGCCTGCAACTACGCAGCCGACCGCTACGGCTCGATGGACAACGTCAACAGCGCCTACTAGGCCACTGGCGTATCCCCAGCCCCCATGCGCCTCAGGGCGGCACCCGGACTTCCGGGTGCCGCCCTGAGGCGTTTCGTGCGTGAGGTCCTGCGTACGGGCCCTGCCTGCAAGCCCTGCGTACGGGCCCTGCCGCGGACTACTTGCCGGCGCGCATGACCTCGGGCTCGTGGCGGCGCAGCAGGCGCTGCACCAGGAAGCCGCAGGCGATGCCGAGGAGCAGCAGAACGGTGATGTTCAGGCTCCACTGGCCGACCGTGGCGTCCCAGAGCGGGTCGGTGTTGGTCGGGTTGTCGCGGTCCCACGGCGGCATGAGCTTGCCGAGGTTCAGCGTGGTGCCGGCGGCGGCGACGGCCCAGCGGGACGGCATCAGCCAGGCGAACTGCTCCAGGCCCGGGGAGTCGTAGACCTGGAAGAGGATGCCGGTGAAGACGACCTGGACGATCGCGAACATGACCAGCAGCGGCATGGTCTTCTCGGCGGTCTTCACCAGCGAGGAGATCACCAGGCCGAACATCATCGAGGTGAAGCCGAGCGCGATGACCGACAGGCAGAGCTCGACGGCCGGCGGCATCAGCAGGCCCTCGGTCGGGAGGTCGCGCGGGAAGAAGCCGATCCCGCAGATGATCACGCCCTGGATGGCCGTGATGACGCCGAGGACGATCACCTTCGACATGAGGTACGCCGACCGGGAGAGGCCGGTCGCGCGCTCACGCTCGTAGATGACGCGTTCCTTGATCAGCTCACGGACCGAGTTGGCGGCGCCCGAGAAGCACATGCCGACCGCGAGGATCAGCATGATCGTGCCGGCGTCGCCGTTGAACTGGGACGGCGGCTTCGGCGGCGCGAGGCCGAAGGTCGCGGGGATGACCGTGGAGACCACGCCGAGCACCGCGGGCAGGATCAGCATCAGGCCGATGAAGCCCTTGTCGGAGGCGATCACCGAGACGTAGCGGCGGATCAGCGTCCACAGCTGCGAGCCCCAGCCCTGCGGCTTGGGCGGCATCATCTGCTGGGGCGACGGCATCGCGACGGACTGCGGGGCGACCGCGTCGATGTCGGCGGCGTACAGCTGGTAGTGCTGCGAGCCCTTCCAGCGGCCGGCCCAGTCGTAGTCGCGGTAGTTCTCGAAGGCCGAGAAGACGTCCGCCCACGTGGTGTAGCCGAAGAAGTTCAGCGCCTCGTCCGGCGGACCGAAGTACGCGACCGAACCGCCGGGGGCCATGACCAGCAGCTTGTCGCAGATGGCCAGCTCGGCGACCGAGTGGGTGACGACGAGGACCGTGCGGCCGTCGTCGGCGAGGCCGCGCAGCAGCTGCATGACGTCGCGGTCCATGCCCGGGTCGAGGCCGGAGGTCGGCTCGTCCAGGAAGATCAGCGAGGGCTTGGTGAGCAGCTCCAGGGCCACGGACACGCGCTTGCGCTGACCACCGGAGAGCGCGGTGATCTTCTTGTCCTTGTGGATGTCGAGCTTGAGCTCGCGCAGCACCTCGTCGATGCGGGCGGCGCGCTCGGACTCGGCGGTGTCCCCGGGGAAGCGGAGCTTGGCCGCGTACTTGAGCGCGGTGCTGACCTTCAGCTCCTTGTGCAGGATGTCGTCCTGCGGGACCAGGCCGATGCGCTGGCGGAGCTCCGCGAACTGCTTGTACAGGTTGCGGTTGTCGTAGAGGACGTCGCCCTGGTCGGCGGGCCGGTAACCGGTCAGCGCCTTGAGCAGGGTGGACTTGCCGGAGCCGGAGGGGCCGATGACGCCGATCAGCGACTTCTCCGGGACGCCGAAGGTGACGTCCTTGAGGATCTGCTTGCCGCCGTCGACGGTGACCGTGAGGTGGCGGGCCGAGAAGGAGACCTCGCCGGTGTCGACGAACTCCTCGAGGCGGTCGCCGACGATGCGGAACGTCGAGTGGCCGACGCCGACGATGTCGTTCGGACCGAGCAGCGCGGTGCCGGACTTGGCCAGCGGCTGGCCGTTGACGTAGGTGCCGTTGTGGCTGCCGAGGTCGTGGATCTCGAAGCGGCCGCCGGGCATCGAGCGGAACTCGGCGTGGTGGCGGGAGACCTGGAGGTCGGAGACCACCAGCTCGTTCTCCAGCGCACGGCCGATCCGCATGACGTGGCCCAGCGAGAGCTGGTGGAACGTCGTCGGGCTGCGGTCGCCGTAGGCCGGGGCCCCACCCTGCGCCGGGCGGGGCGCGCCGCCGCCCTGCTGGTGCGGGAGGTGCGCCTGCGGCTGCTGTTGGTACGGAGCCTGCTGCTGCTGTTCCCAGGCCTGCTGCTGGGGCTGCTGCTGCGGAGCCTGGTACGCCGGGGCCTGCGGCTGGGCGTACGCCTGGGCCTGCTGGGCCACGGCCGGCTGCGGCGCGGCGGCGGCGCTCAGGTTCAGCCGCGGGCCGTCGGTCGCGTTGCCCAGGTGGACCGGCGTGCCGGGCACGAGCTGGGTCTGCTGGACCCGCGCCCCGTGCACGTAGGTGCCGTTGGTGCTGCCGTGGTCCTCGATGCCCCAACTCTGGCCGTTCCAGGCGATGGTGGCATGCCGCCACGACACCCGCGCGTCGTCGATCACCACGTCTCCCTGGGGATCACGCCCCAGCGAGTACGACCTGGACGGATCGAGCGTCCAGGTCCTTCCATTCAATTCCAGTACGAGTTCCGGCACTCCAGCCCCACTTAAGTCCCCCGAGAATCCCCCATGACGTCAGGGAGTCTAGGGATGGCGAACATCCGGGGGAACTATTTCAGGCCCGCAGCCGTATGTGGAATCCGGGCCTTGCCGGGGCGTCTACGACTGCCCGTTGACGGGGGCGAAAGTCACCCGGAGAGTGAGATACGGGACTTCTCGCCCGGAGGTCCCCTCGCGTACCGCTCGGTAGGCATCGGGGGTTCACCGCATGCGCCGCATTCGTTGGGGAGACGTGCTCGTGTCCGCGGCCGCCGCCGTGGGCTGGTGCCTGATCGTGATGGCGGGGGTGGCCGGGCTGGGGCTGCACCTGCTGGGCGCCGACGCCGCGGGAGGGTCGCTCGGGGCGATGACGGCCGCCGTGGTGGTCCTCGCGGTCGGCGGCACCGTAACCCCCTCGGGTGAGGTGTCGGCCTTCGGAGTCGTCGGGGCGGGTGCCGAAACCTCCCTGGACGTCATGCCCTTGGGGGTGGCACTGGCCGGGGCGCTGGTCCTGGGGTGCGTGTTCGTGCGCTCGCTGCGGGCCGGGGCGGGCCCCGGTGAGACGGCCGCCCGGGTCCTCGTGCTCACGGCGCTGTTCGTCGCGACGGCGGGCGCGCTGGCGTGGGCCGGGCACGACGTGGTCACCCTCGACGGGACGGTGCTGCCCAAGACCCCCGCGAAGGTGGAGATCCCGGGGATCGGGGACATCGGCGGGCTGCTCCCCGACCGCATCGGGGACCTGATCGAGACGCGGACCCGGGTCGGGTTCTCGGTGGAGACCGGGCCGACGCTGCTGGGCGCGGGGCTGTGGGCGCTCGCCGTGCTGGCGGTGGCCCTGCTGGTCTCACGGCGCGGGCCGGCCGCGCTCGCCCGGATCCGCCCGGCCGCCTCGGCGGTGGTGGCGATGCTGCTGGTCGCGGTGGCGGCCGGGCTGGCCGCGGCGGTGTGGGCGGCGCTGGGCGACGCCCATCCGCGGCGGGTCATCGGGGCCGCACTGCTGGGGGCGCCGAACGGAAGCTGGCTGGGGGTGCTGCTGGGGCTGTTCGTGCCGGTGCGCGGCCGGGCCGAGGGGGAGCCGGCCCGGCTGCTGCCCGATCCGCTGGACGACCTGCTGGCCGTGTCCGCGCAGGAGCCGGTGACGGTGGCCCGCCTCGCGGAGTACGACGGCCGGGTCTGGCTGCTGGTCGCGGGGGTGGCCCTGCTGCTGCTCTACGCGGGCGTGCTGGCGGCCGTACGGACACCCGTACGCGCTGCGGGGCGCGGGGTGCTCGGATGCGCGGCGCGGCTGTCGGCGGTCACGGCGGCGGCCCTGGCGGGGCTGGTGTGGCTGACCGGGCTCTCGGCGGACGCGTCGCTGGCGGTGCTGGGGGTGGACGCGGTGGACGCCGGGGTCGAGCTGCGGGGGTCCCTTCCGCTCGCCCTCGTACTGGGCGCGGTGTGGGGAGCGGTCGCCGGGGCGGCGGGCGCGGTCCTGGCACCCCGGCCCCGGGCGGCCCTCCCCGGCGTGCCGGGCCCCGTCCGGGAGTGGCCCGACCCCGAGGCGCCGACGGCCTCGTACCCCGCCGCCGTACCGTACGGCGGGCCCGCGCGCGGCCCGCAGCCCGGGGCGGCCGGGGAGGCGGACGGCTCGTGGGACGTGACCGTGACCGGCATCCCGCCCTGGTCACCCAGGTCTCCGAAGCCGCCCCGCCGGGAGCCCTTCACCCCGCCTCCGCCGCCGGGAGCGCCCCCGCCCCCGCCGAAGCCTCCGCGATGAGGTGGGCTGGGGGGCCGCTGCGCGGAGCCGTCCCCTACCCGCCCTTCCACCGTTCCCAGGGGCTCCGCCCCAGACCCCGCTCCTCAATCGCCGGAGGGCTGGAAGATCCAGCCCTCCGGCGATTGAGGCGATCTTTCAGGCTCGCCGGCATGTGCAGCGGTGCCGCACCGGGTCGTTCGCTTGGTCGGCGCGACCGTTCAAGACGTGGGACGGGGGTCCTGGGCTCGGGGTCGGGAAGATACGGTGAGGGCACCATGAGCGCATCGCAGACCTCCGACGTCCCCACCCTCCTCGTCAAGATCTTCGGCAAGGACCGTCCCGGGATCACCGCCGGGCTGTTCGACACCCTCGCCGCCTACTCCGTCGATGTCGTCGACATCGAGCAGGTCGTCACCCGTGGCCGCATCGTCCTGTGCGCCCTCGTCACCAAGCCCGCCGGCGGCGCCGAGGGCGACCTGCGGGCCACCGTCCACAGCTGGGCCGAGTCCCTCAAGATGCAGGCCGAGATCCTCTCCGGCACCGGTGACAACCGGCCGCGCGGCAGCGGCCGCTCCCATGTCACCGTGCTCGGGCACCCGCTCACCGCCGAGTCCACGGCCGCCATCGCCTCCCGGATCACCGAGACCGGCGGCAACATCGACCGCATCTTCCGCCTCGCCAAGTACCCGGTGACGGCGGTGGAGTTCGCCGTCTCCGGTGTCGAGACCGAGCCGCTGCGCACCGCCCTGGCCACCGCCTCCGCGCACATCGGCGTGGACGTGGCCGTGGTCTCGGCCGGACTGCACCGCCGGGCCCAGCGCCTGGTCGTCATGGACGTGGACTCGACCCTGATCCAGGACGAGGTCATCGAGCTGTTCGCCGCGCACGCCGGGTGCGAGGCCGAGGTCGCCGAGGTCACCGAGCGGGCCATGCGCGGCGAGCTGGACTTCGAGCAGTCGCTGCACGCCCGGGTGGCGCTGCTGGCGGGCCTGGACGCCTCCGTCGTGGACAAGGTCCGCGCCGAGGTGCAGCTGACCCCGGGTGCCCGGACCCTGATCCGCACGCTCAAGCGGCTCGGCTACCAGGTGGGCGTGGTCTCGGGCGGGTTCACCCAGGTCACGGACGATCTGCGGGAGCGGCTGGGGCTGGACTTCGCCTCCGCCAACACGCTGGAGATCGTCGACGGGAAGCTGACGGGCCGGGTCACCGGCGAGATCGTGGACCGGGCGGGCAAGGCCCGGCTGCTGCGCCGCTTCGCCGCCGAGGCCGGGGTGCCGCTGGCCCAGACGGTGGCCATCGGTGACGGGGCCAACGACCTGGACATGCTGAACGCGGCCGGGCTGGGCGTGGCCTTCAACGCCAAGCCGGTGGTCCGCGAGGCCGCGCACACGGCGGTGAACGTGCCCTTCCTCGACGCGGTGCTGTACCTGCTCGGGATCACCCGCGAGGAGGTCGAGGCCGCCGATCTGGCCTGACCCTCGGGACACGAACGGGATGCGAACGGGCCCCGGAGGCCGATGCGGCTGCCGGGGCCCGTTCGCGCGTACGCGGCCGGTCGGGCCGGTCAGTGTCCCTTGGGGGTCCAGTAGTCGAGCAGGGTGCCCACCCCGTGCTCCACGGACTTCCACGATCCGGTGAAGGAGACGACGGCGAGGGCCGCGGTGGGGAATCCCGTACGGGTCATCCTCGCGAGGGTCTCTCCCTCCGCACGCCCGGAGAGGGCGTCGGCGAGGGCGTGTATGCCGGGGTTGTGGCCGATGACGAGGAGATCGGAGACCTCGTCGGAGGTCTCGTTCAGCAGGGCGATGAGCTCGCCCAGCGAGGCGTCGTAGAGCCTCTCCTCGTAGTGGGTCTTGGGCCGGTGCGGCATCTCCTGGACGGCGAGCTTCCAGGTCTCTCGGGTGCGGGCCGCGGTGGAGCAGAGGGCCAGGTCGAAGACGGTGCCGGTCTCGGCGAGCTTCAGACCGACGGCCGACGCGTCCGTGCGGCCTCGTTCCGCCAGCGGGCGGTCGTGGTCGGACACCTCGGGCCAGTCGGCCTTGGCGTGCCGGAGAAGGGCGATCCTGCGGGGTGTGTCGGCGCTCATGACTCCCAGCTTCGCATGAAACGAGCCACGGGGCGCAGGGTGTTGGGGGGGGCTCACCCCGGGAGGTGAGGGGCGCTCGGGAGGTCAGCCGACGGCGCGCAGGAGCTGCTCCGCGACCTGGACCAGGGACGAGACCTCGCCGGTGGCCGCGTGGGCCTCGCCGGAGCCGGCCAGGAGCGTCAGCAGGAGGCCGAAGGCGAGGGCGGGCAGGGCCAGCGCCCACCAATGCAGCCGGGCGCTGGCGCCGGCGGTGGCGCGGGCCCGGGGGGCGGTGACGGACGGGAGGGACCGGGTGTGCATGGGGGCCGACATGGCCGCCTCCGTGGGTGTGCGGACGGGACTGGCTCGCTGTTCACGAATCTATGGATCCGGTGCGGCCGGTCCCATCCGGGGCACACCCCACTTCACCCTGAGCCTGACCCCCTAGGGGTGGTGGGGTTGTCCCCACCCTCAGGGGGAGGCGGGCGTCCTCGGCGGCGTCCTCGGCGGCGTCCTCAGGGCGAGGCGATCGTGGCGATCACCGAGATGATCACGGTGATGCCGAGGATCGCGCCGAGCACGAGGCCGAGCTTCTTGCGGCCGTCCTGCGGGTTCGGTTCAAGTACGGGCGACATGCCGGTCAGTCTCGCATGCCGCATTCGTCCTCGATCGTGCGGTCCCGGCCTGCCAGGATTCCCAGCGCGATCTGCGGGACGAGCAGGCCCGCCATCAGGGCGAGCGGCAGGTCCCAGCCGCCGCTGTGCTGGTAGAGGGCGCCGATGAGGAGGGGGCCGGGGATGGAGATGAGGTAGCCGGTGCTCTGGGCGAAGGCGGAGAGCTTGACCACGCCTGCGGGGGACTTGGCGCGCAGCCCGATGAGGGTGATGACGAGGGGGAACGCGCAGTTGGAGATGCCGAGCAGGAGCGCCCAGGCCCAGGCTCCCGCGGCGGGGGCGAAGTAGAGCCCGAGGTAGCCGGTGAGCCCGAAGACGCCGAGGACGGCGGCGATGACGCCCTGGTTCTTCATCCGGGCTGCGAGGCCCGGGATGACGAAGGCGAGCGGGACGCCCATGACCATGGTGACGGCGAGCAGCACACCGGCGGTGGAGGCGGAGACCCCGGCGTCGCGGAAGATCTGCGGGAGCCAGCCCATGGTGATGTACGCGCCCGTGGCCTGGAGGCCGAAGTAGCAGGCGAGGGCCCAGGCGGTGCGGCTGCGGACGACCCGCGGGCCCGCGTCGGCCCGTACGGCGGTACCCGCGCCGGAGGCGGCTGCGGTCGCGGCCCGCTCGGCGCGCCGGGAGGCGCGGGCGATGGGCAGCCAGGGCAGTACGGCGACCAGGGCGAGCACGGCCCAGATCAGCAGGCCGGTGCGCCAGCTGCCGCCGAGGGCGCCGGTCAGCGGGACGGTCGCGGCGGCGGCGAGGGAGGTGCCCGCGGCCAGGGCCATGGAGTACAGGCCGGTCATGGTGCCGACCCGGTCCGGGAAGTAGCGCTTGACGATCACCGGGAGCAGGACGTTGGTGAGGGCTATGCCGGCCAGGGAGAGGGCGCTGGCCGCCAGGAAGCCCGCGGCTCCGCTCGTGAAGGGGCGGATCAGCAGGCCGGTGGCGACGGCGGCCATGCCGGCGCAGACGACGGCGGCCGGGCCGAAGCGGCGGGAGAGCCGGGGCGCGGTGACGCCGAAGACGGCGAAGCAGAGGGCGGGGACGGAGGTGATCAGTCCGGCGACGGTGCCGCTCATGCCGAGACCCGTGCGGGTCTCCTCGAAGAGGGCGCCGAGGCTGGTGATGGCGGGCCGCAGGTTGAGGGCGGCCAGCACGATTCCGACGATGAGCACCGGGCCGAGCCAGGTCGGCTGCGCCGTCGCGTGCGGGGTGGCGGCGGCCGCAGCGCGGTCCACGGCCTCGCGGGCGGCCTGCCGCGGGGGCGGGTGGCTCCCGGCGGGCCGGTCGAGCGTCTGGAGTTCTTCGTCGGACATCCAGCCATCATAGAATCATGGGATGATTGGTTGTCCAGTCGCTCTTGAGAGGAACCCATGCCGCTGACGTCGCCACGGCGCTCCGCACTCGTCGATCAGGTGATCGCCCAGCTGCGGAACCAGATCACCTCCGGCGAGTGGCCGGTCGGCGCCCGCATCCCGACCGAGCCGGAGCTCGTCGAGCTGCTCGGCGTCGCCCGCAACACGGTGCGCGAGGCCGTGCGGGCGCTGGCGCACAACGGCCTCCTGGACATCCGGCAGGGCTCGGGCACGTACGTCATCGCCACCAGCGAGCTGGCCGGCGTCATGCACCGCCGGTTCGCCGGCGCCGAGCCGCGGCACATCGCCGAGCTGCGTTCGACGCTGGAGTCCTCGGCGGCCCGGCTGGCGGCGGAGCGGCGCACCGAGCGGGACCTCGTACAGCTGGACGCGCTGCTGGCGCGCCGTGAGGAGGCCTGGGCGGGCGGGGACGCGGAGGTCTTCGTGGCCGCGGACGTGAGCCTGCACATGGCGGTGGTGACGGCCTCGCACAACGAGGTGCTGATCGGGCTGTACGCGGACCTCGGCGACCTGGTGGCCGACTGGCTGCGGGCGGACGTGGGCACCGAGCTGCATCCGTCGGCCCATCTGGACCACGCGCGGCTGATCGAGGCGATCCGGCGCGGGGACAGGGACGCGGCGGCTTCGGAGGCGGCGGGCCACCCCTTCGCCTGCCTCGGCAGGAACAAGGCCGGGGACCCGCTCACGCCCGCTGGTGGCTGACCCAGGCCGATCGGACCTCTTTCCAGCAGCGGCCGGTGAGCTCCACCCGGCCGGCCGGTCCGACGGCCACGGCGGCGCCGTCCCCGTCCACGTCCCACCAGCGGTCGCATTCGACGTGCAGCCGCAGCAGGTCGGTCTCCGGGTAGGCGTTGTGGCAGTTCGCCGTCACCTGCGAGCCCTCGATCGTGGTGTCGCAGTCGGCTCCGAAGAGTTCCCGCCCGGTGGGGCGCGAGGGCTGGGCTGGGGGCTCGGCGGGGATGTCGGCGAGTTCCACGACGGCCGGCGCCACCGCTTCGGGGCCGGGCGCCGATTCGTCTCCCACGGGCTGCGCGGCCGCTCCGGGGACCAGGAGTCCGGTCAGGATCACCGAGGTGACCAGCATCGATACCGTTCGGCTCGGCCTCGCTCGCACTCCTACCCTCCTCCCCGCAGGAGCCGGGAAGATCCCGACCTGGCCAGTTTGCAGGCATCTGTCCTAGTTTTCGACTCGGGAAGATCCGGTCGGCCGGTGAACATACGAGCGACCAGCGGCCCGGCCACGTGAAACGGCGGCGGCCGCGCCTCCCCGGAGGGAAGCGCGGCCGCCGCCGTACGGACGCAGGAGCCCTGACCGGAGGTCAGGCACCCATCGCGTGCAGGCCGCCGTCCACGTGGACGATCTCGCCGGTGGTCTTCGGGAACCAGTCGGACAGCAGGGCCACGACGCCCTTGCCCGTCGGCTCCGGGTCGCTCATGTCCCACTCCAGCATGGAGCGGGAGTTCCAGACCTCGGCCAGCTCACCGAAGCCCGGGATGGACTTCGCGGCCATGGAGCCGATCGGACCGGCCGAGACCAGGTTGCAGCGGATGTTCTCCTTGCCCAGGTCGCGGGCGAGGTAACGGCTGGTGGCCTCCAGGGCGGCCTTGGCCGGGCCCATCCAGTCGTACTGCGGCCAGGCGAACTGCGCGTCGAAGGTGAGGCCGACGACGGCCGCGCCCTCCGCCGGGAAGAGCGGCTTGCAGGCCATGGTCAGCGACTTCAGCGAGAACGCCGAAACGTGCATGGCGGTGGCGACCGACTCGAACGGGGTGTTCAGGAAGTTGCCGCCGAGGGCGTCCTGCGGCGCGAAGCCGATCGAGTGGACGACGCCGTCGAGGCCGCCGAGCTCGTCGCGGACGAGGCCCTCCAGACGGGCCAGGTGCTCGTCGTTGGTGACGTCGAGCTCGATCACCTTGACCGGCTTGGGCAGCTTCTTCGCGATGCGCTCGGTCAGCGACGGGCGCGGCCAGGCGGTGAGGATGACCTCGGCGCCCTGCTCCTGGGCCAGCCGGGCCGTGTGGAAGGCGATGGAGGACTCCATCAGCACACCCGTGATGAGGATGCGCTTGCCCTCGAGAATTCCGCTCATGGTGATCAGTGACCCATGCCCAATCCGCCGTCAACGGGAATGACGGCTCCGGTGATGTACGCGGCGTCGTCGGACGCCAGGAAGCGGACGGCTGCCGCGATCTCCTCGGGCTGCGCGTAACGGCCGAGCGGCACCTGGCCCACGATGCCCGCGCGCTGCTCGTCGGTGAGCACCTTCGTCATGTCGGTGTCCACGAAACCGGGGGCGACGACGTTGAAGGTGATGTTGCGGGAGCCCAGCTCACGGGCGAGCGAGCGGGCGAAGCCGACCAGCGCGGCCTTCGAAGCGGCGTAGTTGGCCTGGCCGGCCGAACCGAGCAGTCCGACGACCGAGGAGATCAGGACGACGCGGCCCTTCTTGGCACGGAGCATGCCACGGTTCGCGCGCTTTACCACCCGGAACGTGCCGGTGAGGTTCGTGTCGACGACGGACGCGAAGTCCTCCTCGGACATCCGCATCAGCAGCGTGTCCTTGGTGATGCCGGCATTGGCCACCAGCACCTCGACCGCGCCGTGCGCGTCCTCGATCTGCTTGTAGGCCTGCTCCACCTGCTCGGAGTCGGTGATGTCGCACCGCACCGCCAGGACACCGAGCGAGGTGAGCGCCTCCGGCGGCTCACCCGACCGGAACGTGATCGCGACCTTGTCGCCGGCCTCCGCGAAGGCTCGGGCGATGGCGAGGCCGATGCCCCGGTTTCCTCCGGTGACGAGAACCGAGCGGCTCAACGGATCACCCTTTCGCTAGCGGTCTGAATACCAAAAACCTATAGGTCGCACCGCTCGTACGGAGAATCGACCCCCGACAGGGCCTCGCGGCGGGCTCTGTCGAGTCCCTACAGAAAGATGTAGGCACGAGAGCCCCGATCGCGACATGATCGGGGCGACCGGCCCCGACCCCGGGAGGACTTCCGTGCCCCATTCCATCGACGCGGCCTTCACCGCGCTTCCCTTGCGGGCGCTCGCCGACGCGGCGCTCGCCCGGGCCCGCGCGCTGGGCGCCGAGCATGCCGACTTCCGGCTGGAGCGGATCCGCAGCGCCTCCTGGCGCCTGCGCGACGCCAAGCCCGCCGGCGGGTCCGACACCACCGACCTCGGATTCGCGGTCCGCGTGGTGCACGGAGGCAGCTGGGGGTTCGCCTCCGGTGTGGACCTGACCATGGACGCCGCCGCCAAGGTGGCCTCGCAGGCCGTGGCCATGGCGAAGCTGTCCGCCCAGGTGATCAAGGCCGCCGGTTCGGACGAGCGCGTGGAGCTCGCCGACGAGCCGGTGCACGCGGACCGCACCTGGATCTCCGCCTACGACGTGAACCCCTTCGAGGTGCCGGACGCGGAGAAGGCGGCGCTGCTCGCCGACTGGAGCGCGCGCCTGCTGGCGGCCGACGGCGTGGCGCACGTGGACGCCTCGCTGCTCGCCGTGCACGAGAACAAGTTCTACGCCGACACCGCGGGCACCTCGACCACGCAGCAGCGGGTGCGGATCCACCCGCAGCTCACCGCCGTCGCCGTGAACGGCACGACCGGCGAGTTCGACTCCATGCGCACCATCGCCCCGCCCGCCGGCCGCGGCTGGGAGTACCTGACCGGCACCGGCTGGGACTGGAACTCCGAGCTGGAGCAGATCCCGGGCCTGCTCGCCGAGAAGATGCGGGCGCCGAGCGTCGAGGCAGGCCGCTACGACCTGGTGGTGGACCCGTCCAACCTGTGGCTCACCATCCACGAGTCCATCGGCCACGCCACCGAGCTCGACCGGGCGCTGGGCTACGAGGCGGCGTACGCGGGGACCTCCTTCGCCACCTTCGACCAGCTGAACAAGCTGACGTACGGCTCCTCGATCATGAACGTGACCGGTGACCGCACGGCCGAGCACGGTCTGGCGACCATCGGGTACGACGACGAGGGCGTCCAGGCGCAGTCCTGGGACCTGGTCAAGGACGGCACCCTGGTCGGCTACCAGCTGGACCGGCGGATCGCGAGGCTGACGGGCCTGGGCCGCTCCAACGGCTGCGCCTACGCCGACTCCCCCGGGCACGTGCCCGTCCAGCGGATGGCGAACGTCTCGCTGCAGCCGGATCCGGGCGGCCTCTCGACCGAGGACCTGATCGGCGGGGTGGAGCGCGGGATCTACGTGGTCGGCGACCGCTCCTGGTCGATCGACATGCAGCGCTACAACTTCCAGTTCACCGGGCAGCGGTTCTTCCGGATCGAGAACGGCCGGCTGGCCGGACAGCTGCGCGACGTGGCGTACCAGGCCACCACGACCGATTTCTGGGGCTCGATGGAGAAGGTCGGCGGCCCCCAGACCTACGTCCTGGGCGGCGCCTTCAACTGCGGCAAGGCCCAGCCGGGGCAGGTCGCGGCGGTCTCGCACGGCTGCCCGTCCGCGCTGTTCCGCGACGTGAACATCTTGAACACCACGCAGGAGGCCGGCCGATGAGCACGCTTTCGAACGGACGCACCAAGCCCCACGAGATCGTCGAGCGGGCGCTGGAGCTGTCCACCGCCGACGGCTGCGTCGTCATCGCCGACGAGGAGTCCAGCGCCAACCTGCGCTGGGCGGGCAACGCGCTGACCACCAACGGCGTCACCCGCGGCCGGACCTTGACGGTCATCGCCACGGTCGACGGCAAGGAGGGCACGGCCTCGGGGGTCGTCTCGCGCTCCGCCGTGACCGCGGCCGACCTGGAGCCGCTGGTGCGGGCCGCCGAGGCGGCCGCGCGCGGGGCGGGCCCGGCGGAGGACGCCCAGCCGCTGGTCACCGGGACCCCGGCCTCGCCGGACTTCACCGACGCCCCCGCCGAGACCACCTCGGCGGTGTTCGCCGACTTCGCGCCGGCCCTCGGCGAGGCCTTCGCCCGGGCCCGGGCCGGCGGCCGGGAGCTGTACGGCTTCGCCAACCACGAGCTGGTCTCCACGTACGTCGGCACCTCCACCGGGCTGCGGCTGCGCCACGACCAGCCCAACGGCACGCTGGAGATCAACGCGAAGTCCCCGGACCGGCAGCGCTCGGCCTGGGCCGGCCGCTCCACCCGGGACTTCAAGGACGTGGACCCGACCGTGCTGGACGCGGAGCTCGCCGTGCGCCTGGGCTGGGCGGAGCGGAAGATCGACCTGCCCGCCGGGCGGTACGAGACCCTGCTGCCGCCGACGGCCGTGGCGGACCTGCTGATCTACCAGATGTGGTCGGCGGCGGCCCGGGACGCGGTGGAGGGCCGTACGGTCTTCTCCAAGCCCGGCGGCGGCACCCGGCTCGGCGAGAAGCTGTCCGAACTGCCGCTGACGCTGCGCAGCGACCCGAACGCGCCGGGCCTGGAGACCGCGCCGTTCGTGATCGCGCACAGCTCCGGCGACGACGCCTCGGTCTTCGACAACGGCCTGCCGGTCCCGCCGACCGAGTGGATCCGCGACGGGCAGCTGGCCCGGCTGACCACGACCCGGCACACCGCCGGTCTGACCGGCATGCAGCTCTCCCCCGGCTTCGGGAACCTGATCCTCGACGGGGGCGGCGAGAAGTCCCTGGAGGAGATGGTGGCGGGGACCGAGCGGGGTCTGCTGCTGACCTGCCTCTGGTACATCCGCGAGGTGGACCCGGCCACGCTGCTGCTCACGGGGCTGACCCGGGACGGCGTCTACCTGGTGGAGAACGGTCAGGTCGTCGGCGAGGTCAACAACTTCCGGTTCAACGAGTCCCCCGTGGACCTGCTGTCGCGGGCCTCGGAGGCCGGCCGGACCGAGAAGACGCTGCCGCGCGAGTGGAGCGACTGGTTCACCCGGGCCGCGATGCCCGCGCTGCGCATCCCGGATTTCAACATGAGTTCGGTCAGCAAGGGCGTCTGACCGGCCTAGACTGACCGTTGCAACGAAGTGTTGCATTTTCCATCATCCGAAGGAGTCGAGCGACCGTGACGGACATCGTCGACGAACTGAAGTGGCGTGGGCTCTTCGCCCAGTCCACTGATGAAGAAGCGCTGCGCAAGGCCTTCGCGGACGGTCCGGTCACGTTCTATTGCGGCTTCGACCCGACGGCCGCCTCGCTGCACGTGGGGCACCTGGTGCAGGTACTCACCGTGCGCCGGCTCCAGCTGGCCGGGAACCGGCCGCTGGCGCTGGTCGGCGGGGCCACCGGGCAGATCGGCGACCCGCGGCCGACGGCCGAGCGGACCCTGAACGACCCGGAGACCATCGCGAACTGGGTGACGCGGCTGCGCACCCAGATCGAGCCGTTCCTGTCCTTCGAGGGCGAGAACGCGGCGCTCATGGTGAACAACCTGGACTGGACGGCGGGCATGTCCGCCATCGAGTTCCTGCGGGACATCGGCAAGCACTTCCGGGTCAACAAGATGCTGACGAAGGACTCGGTCGCCAAGCGGCTCGACTCCGACCAGGGCATCAGCTACACCGAGTTCAGCTACCAGCTGCTCCAGGGGATGGACTTCCTGGAGCTGTACCGGCGCTACGGCTGCGTGCTCCAGCAGGGCGGCTCCGACCAGTGGGGCAACCTGACGGCCGGGCTCGACCTGATCCACCGCGTCGAGCCGGGCGCGGTCGTGCACGCGCTGGCGACCCCGCTGATGGTCAAGGCGGACGGCACCAAGTTCGGCAAGTCCGAGAGCGGGGCCGTCTGGCTCGACCCGGAGATGACCACGCCGTACGCGTTCTACCAGTTCTGGCTGAACGTGGACGACCGGGACATCTCCACCTACATGCGGATCCTGTCCTTCAAGTCCCGTGAGGAGCTGGAGGCGCTGGAGACGCAGACCGCCGAGCGGCCGCAGGCGCGTGCCGCGCAGCGGGCGCTGGCGGAGGAGCTGACCACGCTCGTGCACGGCGCCGACCAGTGCGCCGCCGTGATCGCCGCTTCGAAGGCACTGTTCGGTCAGGGCGAGCTGGCGGACCTGGACGAGGCCACGCTGGCCGCGGCCCTGTCCGAGCTGCCGCACGCGCAGGTCGCGGAGCTGGGCCTGGTCGTGGACCTGCTCGCGGAGACGGGCCTGGTCGCGAGCAAGTCGGCCGCCCGCCGGACCGTGAAGGAGGGCGGCGCCTACGTGAACAACGCGAAGGTCACCGCCGAGGACGCGGTCCCCGCCAAGGAGGACCTGCTGCACGGGCGCTGGCTGGTGCTGCGCCGGGGCAAGAAGAACCTGGCGGCCGTCGAGGTCACCGGGGCCTGAGGCCTCGCAGGACGCCGCGGAGCACTGCGGAGGGGCCGGTTCGGACGCTTGGTCCGGCCGGCCCCTTCGTCATGACCCGCGGTGCGTCACGTCATCTGCCGCTTGCCCTTGATCGCTCCGTACATCATCTCGCCGAGCCCGACGATCGCGACCGCTCCGGCGAGCTGGAGCAGGTGCCTGGTCCAGTCGATGCCCCGGGTCTCGCCGACGCCGATCCAGGTGGCCACGGCGTTGCCGAGGACCGCGCCGGCGATGCCGAAGAGCGTGGTCAGCCAGAGGGGCTGATGCTGCTTGCCCGGCAGGATGGCCTTGGCTATCAGTCCCAGCACGAAACCGACGATGATCGCCCACAACCAAGACATGTCGAGCCTCCTCCTGGCGCGTTGTGCGCACGTGGGGCCAGTCTCGGCCCGTCCGGCGTACAGCGCATTTCGGGCACCCCCATGGGGGTGCCCCCTCTCCTGGCGGATACGGGGGCGGCGTACCGTGGGAAGGGTCCGGGCCGGGGAGCGCCCGGCGGGCGATCAGGCGGTGGAGCGTGGAACAGACGAAGCGGCAGAAGCGGAACGGGGCCGAGGTGTTCCGGATCACCGGTGCGCGGATGGGTCTCGACGAGGACGTGCGGGGCCGCCAGCGCCGGTACGTGATCTCGATGGGAATCAGGACCCTGTCGGTCATCGCGACCGTACTGTTGTGGAACGTGCAGCGCCCGGTGGCCATCGTGACGCTCGTCGCGGGAGCCCTGCTGCCCTACGTGGCCGTGGTCATCGCGAACGCGGGGCGCGAGTCGACGCCCTCGCTGCCCTCCCACTTCATCCCCGCTCCGGTGCGGCCGGCGCTGGACGCGGGAAACCTCAAGAAAAGCTCAGATCAATCATGAAGTTCCGGTGCACTGCACCGGGTCCTGCGTGACATACTGCTCACGCGCTCCGCATCCCCCGTCGGAGCGACGGACCGACGCCGGGCAGCTCCCCCCGTGGCTGCTCGGCGTCGCCTTTCCGGTCCGGGCCCGCTCCGGGGGTTTGTAGGGTTGAGGCGTGACCTCCCCTGATACCGAGACCCCCACCTGCTCCGCCAAGGGCTGCCGCGACGCGGCCGTCTGGGTGCTGGCGTGGAACAACCCGACGCTGCACACGCCGGAGCGGCGCAAGACGTGGCTGGCGTGCGAGGAGCACCGCGAACACCTCTCCCAGTTCCTGGGCGTCCGCGGTTTCCTCAAAGACGTCGTGAAGCTCGACGAGTGGGTGCAGCCGGAGGGCTCGGAGCGCTAGCCGCCGATCGCGGACATCGGGCGGTCGGGCTGCAGGAAGGACGGGTCGTCGAGGCCGGACCCGGCCTTCTTGCCCCACATCGCCACCTTCCACAGCCGGGCGATCTCCTCGTCCGGGGCGCCCGAGCGCAGGGCGGCGCGCAGGTCCGACTCCTCGGTGGCGAACAGGCACGTACGGACCTGGCCGTCGGCCGTGAGCCGCGTACGGTCGCAGGCGCTGCAGAACGGGCGGGTGACCGAGGCGATGACGCCGACGGTGGCCGGGCCGCCGTCGACCACCCAGCGCTCGGCCGGGGCGGAGCCGCGCTCGTCGGCGCCTTCCTCGGTGAGCGTGAAGCGGGTGCGCAGGGACTGCAGGATGTCCCCGGCGGTGATCATGCCGTCGCGCTTCCAGCCGTGCTGGGCGTCGAGCGGCATCTGCTCGATGAAGCGGAGCTCGTACTCGTTCTCCACGGCCCAGGCCAGCAGGTCGGGGGCCTCGTCGTCGTTGAGCCCGGGCATGAGCACGGCATTGACCTTGACGGGGGTGAGGCCGGCCTCGCGGGCCGCGGCCATGCCCTCGATGACGTCCTTGTGCCGGTCGCGGCGGGTGAGGGTCTTGAAGACCTCGGGCCGCAGGGTGTCCAGGGAAACGTTCACCCGGTCCAGGCCGGCGGCCTTGAGGGCCTGGGCGGTGCGCTTGAGGCCGATGCCGTTCGTGGTCAGCGACATCTTGGGGCGGGGCTCCAGGGCCGCGCACTGCTCGACGATCCCGACCAGGCCGGGGCGGAGCAGGGGCTCGCCGCCGGTGAAGCGGACCTCGGTGATGCCGAGCCGGGTGACGGCGATGCGGACCAGCCGGACGATCTCGTCGTCGCTGAGCAGATCGGACTTGCCGAGCCACTGCAGCCCTTCTTCGGGCATGCAGTAGGTACAGCGCAGATTGCACCGGTCGGTGAGTGAGACGCGCAGGTCAGTGGCCACACGGCCGTAGGTGTCGAGAAGCACTGTGGGCCCCCTCCCCTGTCCGGATCTAGAGGTACGCGCAACATTTGGATCTACTTCACGCGTTCTATTCCGAGCCTACGCGACGCTTGTGTCGTGAAGAGGTGCCCAAATGAAACGAGACGTAACGCGGCCGCGTCGTAGGGACCTACGACGCGGCCACGCTGGGTGTTCGGACGATGTCAGTGCGCCCCTGTTCCGGTGAGGGAGCGCACCTCCAGCTCGGCGAACTTCTGGGGGTCGGCCTTCTCCTTGGAGAGGACGGTTCCCAGCCAGCCCAGGAAGAACCCGAGGGGGATCGAGATGATGCCCGGGTTCTCCAGCGGGAACCAGAAGAAGTCCGCGTCCTTGAACATCGAGGTGGGCTTGCCGGACACGACCGGGGAGAAGAGCACCAGGCCGACCGCCGAGATCAGGCCGCCGTAGATGGACCAGAGCGCGCCCTGGGTGGTGAAGCGCTTCCAGAAGAGGCTGTAGAGGATCGTCGGCAGGTTGGCGGAGGCGGCGACCGCGAAGGCGAGCGCGACCAGCCCGGCGACGTTGAGGTCGCGGGCCAGGGCCCCCAGGCCGATGGCGACGGCCCCGATGACGACCGTGGACCAGCGGGCGGCGCGCACCTCCTCCTTCTCGGTGGCCTTGCCCTTGCGGATCACGTTCACGTACAGGTCGTGCGCGAAGGACGAGGAGGAGGCGAGGGTGAGGCCCGCCACCACGGCGAGGATGGTGGCGAAGGCGACCGCGGAGATCACGGCGAGCAGGATCGCGCCGCCTGTGGAGTCGGGGCCTCCGCCGACCGCCTGGGCGAGCAGCGGCGCCGCCGTGTTGCCCGCCTTGTTGGACTTGATGATCTCGGCCCGGTCGAGCAGGGCCGCGGCCCCGAAACCGAGGGCGATGGTCATCAGGTAGAAGGCGCCGATGATGCCGATGGCCCAGTTCACGGACTTCCGCGCGGCCTTGGCGGTGGGCACCGTGTAGAAGCGGATCAGGATGTGCGGCAGGCCGGCGGTGCCCAGGACCAGGGCGATGCCGAGCGAGATGAAGTCCAGCTTCGAGGTCGGGTCCTTGCCGTACTTCATCCCCGGCTCGAGGAACTTCGCCCCCTGCCCGCTGTTCTCCGCGGCCCTGCCCAGCAGGTCGGAGATGTTGAAGTTGAACTTCACCAGGACCAGGAAGGTGATCAGGAGGGTGCCCACGATGAGCAGGACGGCCTTGACCATCTGGACCCAGGTGGTGCCCTTCATGCCGCCGATGGTGACGTAGACGATCATCAGGACGCCGACCAGCGCGACGATGGCGACCTTGCCGCCGTCGCTGGTGATGCCCAGGAGCAGCGAGACGAGCACGCCGGCTCCGGCCATCTGGGCGAGCAGGTAGAAGATCGAGACCACGATGGTTGAGGTGCCGGCGGCGGTCCGGACGGGCCGCTGGCGCATCCGGTACGCGAGCACGTCGCCCATCGTGTAGCGGCCGGAATTGCGCAGCGGCTCGGCGACGAGGAGCAGGGCGACCAGCCACGCCACGAGGAAGCCGATGGAGTAGAGGAAGCCGTCGTAGCCGAAGAGGGCGATGGCCCCGGCGATGCCGAGGAAGGACGCCGCGGACATGTAGTCGCCGGAGATGGCGAGACCGTTCTGGAAGCCGGTGAACTGGCGGCCGCCCGCGTAGAAGTCGGCGGCGTCCTTGGTCTGGCGGCCGGCCCAGACGGTGATGATCAGGGTGGCGACGACGAACAGCCCGAACAGGGTGATGATCAGCGGGCGGTGCTCGGAGGCGCCCGCGGCCGTCGTCAGGTGGAGCGCGCTGCTCATTCCGCGGCCTCCATCCGCGCCTTGATGGCCTCTGCCTTGGGGTCGAGCCTGGTGGCGGCGTGCCGCGCGTACAGCCAGGCGATGAGGAAGGTCGTCGCGAACTGGGCGAGGCCGAGCACGAGGGCGACGTTGATGTTGCCGAAGACCTTGGTCCCCATGAAGCCGCCCGCGTAGTTCGACAGCAGGACGTAGAGCAGGTACCAGGCGATGAAGGCCACGGTGAGCGGGAAGGCGAAGGAGCGGTAGGAGCTCCGCAGTTCGGCGAATTCGGCGCTCTGCTGGACGCTCGCGAAGTCTTCGGCCGTGGGGCCGGCCAGTGGCGTTCCCGCGCTGCCCGGCGGCGGCGCTGCTTCGGTGGTCACGGGGGGATCTCCTTGTGACGCGGGTGCGGTGGGGACGACGGACAAAACAACCTCCGTGTGGGGGGCCGGTGGTGCCGAGCCCCCCTGTCAACGGCACGTGCGGCGCGTCGGGATGGTTCAACACCCATGGATTCTTCGGAAACTGATTTCTCGAACTGATGGCGCAGTGGGGAACGGCAGCGCTAGGTTCGCTTGTCATGAACCCGCCCGACGCGACCGCGTACGGGCGGCTTTTTCGAAGATGATCTGGAGAACCCATGGCTCATCTGGGACCCGTCCGCCGGCGCGCCCTCGCCGTGCCGGCCGGCCTGGCGCTCACCGCCTCGCTCGCCTTCCTGCCCTCGGTCGCGGCCTCCGCCGCGCCGCTGGGCGACACGGCGGACGTGGCGACGGCCGCGAAGCCCTCGACCTCCGGGCCCAAGCTGTCGTACGTGGCGAACCTGAACGCGTACGCCACGATGAACGCGGCGAAGAAGGCCGTCGAGCGGGCCGGCGGAACGGTGGTGACGGCCTATGAGCAGATCGGGGTCGTCGTCGCACATTCCCAGAACCCGGACTTCGCCAAGCAGCTGCGCGCCCAGCGCGGTCTGTTCGTGTCGGTCGGCGCCACCCGGACGGCTCCGATGCAGGCGGTGCAGACCACCGAGGAAGGCGCGACGCAGCGGTTGGGCGCGGCGGACGCCGCCAAGGCCGCGGCGCAGGCCCAGGAGGGTCAGGAGCCGCTGGAGCCCAACCAGTGGGACCTGCGGACGATCAAGGCCGACGAGGCTCACAAGATCAACGATGGCAGCCGGGACGTCACCGTGGGCATCATCGACACGGGTGTCGACGACACCCACCCCGATCTCGCCCCGAACTTCTCCAAGGGCCAGTCGGCCAACTGCGTCGGCGGCGTCGCGGACACCACCGAGGGTGCCTGGCGCCCGTACGCCGACGGCAGCGACCACGGCACCCACGTGGCCGGCACCATCGGCGCCGCGCGCAACGGCCTCGGCATCAGCGGTGTCGCGCCCGGCGTGAAGATCGCCGCGATCAAGGTGAGCGAGCCCGGGACCAGCCTCTTCTACACCGAGGCGGTCGTCTGCGGCTTCATGTTCGCCGCCGAGAAGGGGATCGAGGTCACGAACAACAGCTACTACGTCGACCCGTACCTCTTCAACTGCAAGACCGACGACGACCAGAAGGCGCTGGTGGAGGCCATCGGCCGGGCCACCAAGTACGCCGAGCGCAAGGGCACGCTCCACGTGGCCTCGGCCGGCAACTCCGACCAGGACCTGGCGGCCGAATCCCTCGTCGACGAGACCAGCCCGAACGACACCACCCCGGTGCCGCGCACCATCGACCCGAGCGTCTGCCTGGACCTGCCCACGCAGCTGCCGGGTGTGGTCACCGTCTCGGCGACCGGCGACAAGGGCCTGCGCTCGTACTACTCCAGCTACGGCCTCGGGGTCGTGGACGTCGCCGCCCCCGGCGGTGACAAGTGGCAGGTCCCGGCCACCCCGGACGCCAACGGGCGCGTGCTGTCGACCGTCCCGGGCGGCGGCTACGGCTACAAGCAGGGCACCTCGATGGCCGCCCCGCACGTCGCGGGCGTCGTGGCGCTGCTCAAGAGCGCCCACCCGTACGCCACGCCTTCCCAGCTGCAGGCGATGCTCAAGGCGCAGTCCACGAAGGCCGCCTGCCCGACGCAGATCTACCACGCCGCGGGCGCGCTGATCAACGCCACCACCTGCAAGGCCAAGTGGGGCCAGACGGGCTACTACGGCTCCGGCGTGGTCGACGCGCTCAAGACCGTCAAGTAGGGCGGTCCGCCGGCAGCGGCGGAGCGCGGGAACGAGGACGGGCCGGGCGGGGATCACCCCGCCCGGCCCGTCCGGTCATCCGGTCATCCGGTCATCCGGTCAGGGCTTGATCAGCACCTTGAGCGCGGTGCGGTCGTCCATCGCGCGGTAGCCGTCCGGGACCTCGTCCAGGGACACGGCGCGGTCGAAGACGGGCGCCGGGTCGATCGCGCCGCTGAGCACGTCCTCCAGCAGCTCCGGGATGTAGGCGCGGACGGGGGCCACCCCGCCGCGCAGGGTGATGTTGCGGTCGAACATGACGCCGAGGTCGAGGCCGGTGCCGCTGCCGTGCGGGACGCCCACGTAGCCGACGGCCCCGCCGTCGCGGGTGATGTTCACCGCGGTGCGCATGGACTGGACAAAGCCTCCGTCAAGACGCTTCAAGCGTCGTACACTTCACGCCCATGGGGACACACCACGACGGCAAACGCCTCCGCGTCATCATCTACTGTCGCATCAGCGACGACCGCGAAGGCCGGGGCGCCGGCGTCGCCCGCCAGGAGGAAGCCTGCCGGGCCCGCGCGGCCAAGCACGGATGGGCCGTGGCCGCGGTGTTCGTCGAGAACGACCTCTCGGCGTACAGCGGGAAGCGGCGCCCCAAGTATGAGCAGATGCTCGGCATGCTCCGGGCCGGGATGGCCGACGCTGTCCTGGCGCTGACCCCGAAGCGCTTGTATAGGCGCATCGGCGACGCGTTCGATTTCTTCGACCTCATCACCGATCGCGGTGTGCACGTCGAGACGATCAAGCAGGGCCGGTACGACTTGACGACCGCCGAGGGCCGACGCGATGCGCGGCGTGCAGCGATCGACGCACAGTACGAGTCCGAGGAGATCGGCGAACGCGTCAAGGATGCGAAGGCGCAGACCCTCGCGGCCGGCGGATACCGCGGCGGGCCGCGCCCGTTCGGGTACGAGGCGGACGGGGTCACGGTCCGCGAGTCGGAGGCCCGTCACCTGCGTGAGGCCGCCGAGGCGGTGCTCGCCGGGGCATCGATCAAGTCGATCGCCCGGGAGTGGCAGGAGGCCGGGGTCCGCACGGTGCCACGCCGGTATCGCCAGGAGGACGGTACGCGCGGGGAGCCGGTGTCACGGGAGTGGTCGGCCAGCGAGCTGCGGACGCTGCTGTTGCGGCACCGCAACGCCGGCTTGCTCTCGCACCGCGGCGAGGAGCGCGGGGCGGCCGCGTGGCCCGCCATCATTCCCGAGCCTGTCTGGCGAGGGGTCGTGGCGAAGTTGAAGGACCCCACGCGGCTGACCGCGGTGAGCAACGCCCGCCGCTGGCTCGGGTCCGGGCTCTACCGCTGCGCCCACCTGGTGGAGGAGACGGAATGCGGTCTGCCCGTACGGTGCTCCACCTCGGGCACGGGGGCTGGCCACCGACACGTGGCGGCCTACCGCTGCTCCAGCGGCACACACATCACCCGGCGGGCGCAGCCGCTGGACGACTACGTGCGGGCGGTGGTGATCGCGCGGCTCTCACGGAAGGACGCGGTCCACCTGCTGGCCCAGCGCGAGGACGACCCGGTCGACCTCAAGGCGGCGGACGCCGAGCTGACCGCAGCGCGGCAGCGGCTCCAGGACCTGGCCGAGCTGTTCGGCGATGGCGAGATGGACAAGGCGGAGTACCAGGCCGCGGCAGCGAAGGCGCGGGAGCGGAAGCGGCGCGCCGAGGAGCTGCTGTCGCTGGCCTCGGTGACGAACCCGCTGGTGGGGTTGGTCGGCGCTGCGGATGTGGCGGCAGAGTGGGAGGGCATCGACCTGTCGCGGCAGCGCGCGGTGGTCGATGCCCTCCTGGAAGTATGGATTCTCCCGGCGCGGCGTGGCCGTATGCCGAAGGGTGTGGAGATGGATGTGGAGCGGATCGATATCCGCTGGAGGGGCTAGACCTGGGGGTGGGGTCGGGCGAGGTCGGCGGTGCCGATGCCATGTCTGCCTACGTGTTCCATGGCCCGGTTGTACTCGTCTACGGCCTGCTGGCTGACTTCGAGAGGGTGTACGGCGAGGCATAGCCGGCCGTCTTCGGCGTGGAGTAGGACTGCGGCCATGCCGTCGGGGACGCGGGAGTCTCGCACCATGGGTACGCATGCCAGCGGCATATTCGCCTTACAGACTTCACCGTCTGCGTCTGCCATCAAAACCCCCATGCTTTGGGTGTACCGCCGGAATCGATCACATGTTCGATCGAGCCGCAGATACAGGCTATCTGACCTCACGCCCCCCAGGCGGAAAGCTCAGCGTGTCATCTCAGTCAGCGGCGGACTACACACAGCGCATAACTACTACAAATCGAAACTGTTCACTCCTGAGTAACTGATGTCCCATCAGGCCCCTCATTTGCGAAAGTTTCGGCAAGCTCCTCCAGCAGCTCCAGCTGCCGCGGGGTGAGCCTCTCCGCGTTCTGCACCAGGGCGCGCGCCCGGCCGGAGCCGCTCCACACCGAGTCGATCCCCATGAACTGGGCGCCGGCGGCATCCTGCACCCGCCCCAGGGGGAGCTCGTACGCCCGCGCAAGCGCCTGGAGTTCAGGCAGCCGCGGGGTCCAGGTCATCCGGGGCGTGGCCTTTTCCAGGTTGTCCAGCGTGCTCTTGCGGATGAACGGCGTGCCGTCCTCGCGCAGGCCGGTGCGTTCCTCGGCCTGCCGGAGGGAGAGGCGGAGTTCGGCTCTGCGGTCGCGCAGCAGGTCGGACAGGTCCGTCCGTGCGGGCGCGCTTGCGCTGTTGTCCTCGACCATGACGGTCATCTTGCCACTCCCCAGTGGGCGGTGCGCCGGTAGGTGTCCCTGTTGCCAGCGTGAGTTGGTCCACATCATCGCTGGTGGCGTGGGCAGAGGTGCCCTCCAGCATGGACAGAGTGTCCACGCTGGGGGACGGCGGCGCCAGAGCGCCCGGGATTTTTGACCGGATTGAGGCACTCGCGGAGTCGACATGGAGATCTTGTCCACGGGAGTGGACAAGCTGTCCACCCCCGTGGCATGCTTCTCATGTCCACCCCGGTGGACAATAAGTCCAGGGAGGTGGACATGTCTCCGAGCGAGCCCCTGTATCGGCTGCTCAACGTGGAACTGCTGCGACTGCTCATGCAGCGCACCGGCACCGGCCAGAGCATCACGATCCGCGAACTCGCCAAACAGGCCGGCTGCTCCAGCACCGCCGTAGGCAATCTCGTCAGTGGCCGGAAAGAGTGCGTCCTCGTCAGCACCGCACACGGCATTGCTCGTGTCATCGGAGTCGACGTCCTCGTGCTCTTCGCCCCGACCGGCCGGTCCGTACCGGTCCCCCGCGCCGAGGTCCCCATCGCCTTCGTGCGGGCCGCAGGATGACCGGCTCCGCGCCGTCCACCACGGCCCCCGTCGAGCCGATGACGCCGTACGAGGCCCACATCGCCAAGGTCGTGGCCGCCGCGCCGCCGCTGACCGCCGAGCAGGAAGCCCGCATCCGCGGACTGTTCCGGCCCGGCGTCGCGAGCACGCCGGCCCTGCCGATGGCCGCCTGACCCAAAAAGACGGGGCCGCCCGGACGGCTATCCGGAACGACCCCGGCATTCCTCACCAACCACAGAAGACGAGGAACACCATGAACCACCAGAGTAGCCCGACCGTTCCGACCGCTGGCCTGCGCGCCGCAGCGGCCGCGTTGGTCTCCCTCACGGAGATGTACGCCGGTCTCCCCACCCCGTACGTCACCATCCACACCTACGAGTCGGCCACGATCGACTTCCAGCTCAGCACCCCCGACGGGTTCGAGCAGTGGCGCACCGCGCTCACGGTCCCCGCCGAGGCCATCGAGCTGAAGTCGTACGCCGGTGACAACTGGCTGGCGGCGGCCGCGGTGTTCCAGGGCGTCCAGATCCGCCTCTCGGGGTACGGCATCGAGCTGGCGCCCGAGCTCTCGGCGGTGGCGGCATGAAGCGCACGTACCGCGACGACTGGCGCGTGATCATCGAGATCAAGCCGCTCGCCACCCGCATCCCCCTGAGCGCCCTCGGATTCGATGGCCTCGAAGGACAGATCGTCGGCGACCCCTTCGAGCTGGAGATCGCCCCGCAGCGCCTCGGTGATCTCGGCTGGGTGTCGATGAGCGACTCCCTCGCGAGCCGCGACGTTGACGGCGACTACCGACGCCGCTGCGAGGGACTCCTCGCCGAGCTGCTGAAGCGGCCGCACGTGAAGGGCGGTCGGGTCACCTGCACCGAGACCCACACGTGCTCGCACTGCCACCTGGGGTGGGAGGAGCTGACCGCCGATGAGGCGGCCGACTACTCCACCAACCAGGACAAGCACAGCGTCGAGGGTGAGCCGGTGTGCTGCGGCAAGGCCATCGAGGAGTTCCGGACCGAGCGCGGCATCCCGATGCCGTCGTGGGGCGGTGCGGCATGACGCACTCGCCGACCCCGACGGAGCTGCTGGCCCTGCGCACCGCGAACGCCGCGCTCTTGAACTCGCCGGACGTCTACGCCGACTTCGCGTCGACGATCGTCTTCGCCCTCGGCTCCGCGCAGCTGCTCCAGTCCCCGGAGACGGCCGCCGAGCTGGACATGCTGCGGGCCCGGGTGTCCGAGCTGGAGACGCTCACCTCCGCTCTGGAGATCCCCCGCCCCGGCAACGCCTTCCCGCTGCTCCTCCAGCGCATCCACGGCTACGCCGACCGGTGGGCCATCTGCGACCGGACCGGACGGCGCTGGACCCGTCACGTGGGCTGGTGCCCGGAGTTCGGCGGGAGCGCCGATGAGCACCTCCGCGACGACGCACGGTTCACCCTCGCCGAGGCGCTGCCGCTCGCCCGGCGGCTGGCCGTCGAGGACCCGCACGACTCCCTGCTGCACCACACCTACCGGCTCGGCCACGACCTCCCCGAGGTGCCCCATGCCTGACCCGAAGCCCGCCCGCGGCCCGCTGTACGTCGAGGCCACCCCGCTGCTGGTGACGCTCGATGCGTCCCCGCTGGTCTCGGCCAACGTCCACGACCTCCTCAACCTCCTCCAGGACGAGTTCCTCGACGCGTTCATGGAGTTGGACACCGCCGACGGCCTCGCCTTCGAGGAGCTGCACGCCAAGCTCGTCGCCCGCCTCGCCACCAAGGTCGCGTTGACCGGCCGGCAGGCCGTCACGGTCGCCGCCCAGCTGGACCGCCTCGGCCAGGAGCGCAGCATCCCCGGCCAGCAGGACCGGAGGGCGTCATGAGCGACCCGAAGCCCGAGTTCTTCGAGGCTGGCCGGACCTACACCGACGGCAACGGCTTCCGGGCCCCCGAGCTCACCGCCTTCTTCCACGCCGAGCACATCACCCGGCACCCGGAGCGGGGCCACCTCCGCGCGATCGGCTGGGCCCGGTCCGGTGCGACCGGCGCGACCTGGCACGGCAACTTCCTCGACGAGGGCGACTTCGCGGGGTGGACCGAGCTGGAGGAGCCGCTCCTCGGCGCGGCTCCCGCCGTCGTACGGCCGCGCCGGACGGATGAGGAGCGCCGGCACTGGCTGCTGTCGGTGATCCGCAGCGAGCGCGGGCAGTGGACCGTGGGCCGCGTGAAGCGGCTTTACGGCCGCTACTGCGAGGGCCACGTCCTCCGGTCCACCATTCGCCGCGAACTCGCCGCGCTCTGTGCGGCTGGCGAGCTGGAGATGCACCACGAGTCGGACCGCCGGTACTACACGCTGGCCGCGGGCGGTGGCCGATGACGAACCCGCGCCACGCGCGGGACACCGAGCGGGGTCGCTACTACAGCGACCCCGCCGGGGGCCCCGACCTCATCTCCGTCACCAACGTTCTCGGCACAGCCGTCAACAAGAGTTTCGCGCTCGTCCCATGGGGCGCCGGACTCGTCGCCGACCACGTCATCGCCGACCCCATCGGCACCGCCCGCCGGGCCCGCACCGAGCACGCGGCACTCCGCAAGATGCTCGTCGCGCTCCCCAGCGGCAACTCCGAGAAAGCCTCGAACCTCGGCACCCGCGTCCACAAGCGCGCCGAGCACCTCGTCCTCGGCACCCCGTACCCGGCCGACCCGGAAGTCGAGCCCTACGCCCAGCAGCTCGCCCGGTTCTTCCGACTGTGGCGCGTCGACTTCGACCGCGACGTCGAGGCCACCGAGACCACGGTCTTCCACCGCAAGTACGGGTACGCCGGCACCGGTGACCTGTGGCTGTGGCTGCCGACCGGCCGGTTCCGGCGCCGTCAGCTGTGGCTGATCGACTACAAGACCAGCGCGAAGAAGCCGGTGCACACCGTCTACGTGGAGCAGCCGATGCAGCTCGCCGCGCTGCGGCACGCGCCGGTCGCGCTCCTCGCCGACGACACGGACATCGAAGCACCGCGGGTGCACCGGACCGCGCTGTTGAACCTGCGGCCCCGCAGCCACCGCCTCATCGAGGTGCCGTCCGGACGCCCGGTGTTCCGCGCCTTCCTCGGCGCGGTCCGCACCGCCCGCTACGTGCACGGCGCGCCCACCGCATCCGCGTACCCCACGATCCTGCCGCCCTGGGCGCCGGGATCCACCGACCGAAAGGCAGCCTGACCATGGGCTCCCGCATTCTGACGATGAAGCGGCAGGCCGCCGAGCTGGGGCGGATCCGCACCGGCTTCAGCCGGCCGAACTCCGACCCGAGCAAGCGGCCGGTCCCGATCAAGTCGAAGACGTTCGTGTTTAGCTCCCACTCGCAGGCCTACGTTGCCGCGGCCGCCGAGCTGTGGGGCGGGGACGTCGAGGCGTGGACCCCGCAGAACCAGAAGATCGCCCAGTACCGGGTGATCTCCAAGGCCACGGGGATCCGCGCGATTCTCCCGGCCGGGGACCCGCTGTCCCAGTCCTACGAGATGTGGTCCGGTGGCGGCTGCTCCCGCCGGTGCGACGGCGAGACCGAGCAGAAGACCCGCAAGGCGTGCCTGTGCCTGGCGCAGTACGGGATCGACTGGCACCTCCGCTCCCCTCAGCAGGTGTGCCGGCCGACGAGCCGCATCAACGTGATGCTGCCGGACCTGCCGGACCTCGGGGTGTGGCGGCTGGAGTCGAAGTCGTACTACGCGGCCGACGCCATCGCGGGCGGGCTCGACATCGTGCTCCAGGCCACCGAGGGCCGGTCGATGATGCCGGTCCGGATGTGGATCGAGCAGCGCACCGCGGTCCGGGAGGGCAAGACCAAGCAGTTCCCGGTCGTGATGGTGGTGCCGTCGCTGCCGAAGCTGCGTCACGCCCTGTCCGGTCCGCTGTCGACTGCGGCCGCCCTGGACCCGGGTGTCCTGGTGGACCGGCCCGCGATCGAGGCGCCCCGCCCGGACTACCTGGCTGACGCCCGGGGGTGCCGGACCGAGGCCGACGTGCAGATGGTGTGGCGGAAGGCCGACGGTGCGGGGCACGGGTCGCCGGAACTGCTGGAGGACTTGAAGCAGATCGCGGCGGACATCGCCCGCGGTGTCGACCCGCAGACCGGCGCGCTGGACTCCGATGACGACGACCTCGACGACGACGGCGTGGTCGATGTGGAGATCGTCGAGGACGACGAGCCGCCGACGGCTGTCGGCTGGCCGGCGGTTGCCGCTCCCGGATCGGGGGCCCGCTCATGAGCTGGCACTCCGGCCGGATGGCCGCCCTCGACTTCGAATCCAGCGACAAGCACCACGAGACCGCCCGCATCGTCACCTGCGCCCTCATCCTCGTCGGCGGCGGACAGCCCACCGACTACCGCAACTGGCTGCTCAACCCCGGCATCCCCCAAGAACCCGGCGCGATCGCCGTACACGGCATCACCGACGAATACGCCGCCGAGCACGGGCAGCCCGCCGAGCAGGGCGTCACGGAGATCGTGAAGGCGCTCAGCGAGGTCATCGCGGCCGGGATCCCGATCGTGGGGCACAACGTCGGCAGCTACGACCTGAACCTCCTCTCCCACGAATCGGTACGGCACCTCGGCGCCCCGCTCACGGAGACCATTCCGGACGCTGCGGCCCGGATGCGGGTCATCGACACGCTCGTCCTCGACAAGCAGGCCGCCCCATTCCGGTCGCGGGTGTCGGAGACGCAGGGCCCGTACCAGCTGAAGACGGCCGCACAGCGGTACGCCCTGGGCTGGGACGACAAGGCGGCGCACGGCGCCGACTACGACGCCCTCATGTCGGCCCGGGCCGCCTGGCACATGGGCAACATCGCCCACCGGCCGCGGCTGGAGCGCCCCGACTGGGTGCGGGCCCTGCGCACGGAGCGCTTCGACTCCCTCGCCGTGAGCCTCGACGACCTGCACGCCGCGCAGGCGCAGTGGGCGCGCCGGGACGCCGAGTCCTTCCAGCGGTTCCTCCGCGACCCGGCGAAGGCCGGCGCCAAGCACGACCCGAACGCCGTGGTCCGCGGCGAGTGGCCCCTCATCCCCCACCAGCAGGACGGAGACCAGTGATGCCCGTATCCGGACGCCGCCACCAGAAGCTCCAGGCCGACTTCCACCAGCTCCTCAAGGACAACGCCCAGCTGCTCGCTGAGCTCCGTGAGGTGGTCGCCGAACGCGACGCCGCTCGCGACGTCGTCCGTGGGCTGTCCGACCGCAACCGCGCCCTAATCGCCCGCCCCCTCAACCAGGGCGAGGCCGTCCTCGCCCGGATGCTCCGCGAGTCCGAGACGGCCCGCGCGCTCCTCGCCGAGCAGATCGACCTGCTCCAGACCGCGAACGAGGGCGCGGCCCGCGAGGCATACGACCTGGCCAAGGCCGCCCGGCCGGTGTCGGCGTGAGGGGCCCGCTGGCTGTCCTCCGCGCGCTGGTCCCGTCCGGCCGGCACCGCGCCACCACCCCGGCCGTCCTGATCGCGCTCGACCTCGACGCCGAGCCCGGCGAGTTCGCCGTGTGCCCGGCCGAGCAGGTCGTCCGGTATCACGCCGTGCAGGCCGACGGCGCCCGCCGCTGCTGGACGTGCTCGACCGTGACGGAGGCCGGAGCATGAGCGCCCTCTTCGACCTGGCCACCGCGGCCCCCGTCCCGGCCCCTCCGGCCGGGGCGGGCCCCCGCCCCCTCGTGGTGGGCCTCGACACCAGCCTCACGTCCACCGGCATCGCCGGTGGCGACTGGGCCGAAGCCCTCCGCCCGAAGAACATCACCGGGCACGCCCGGCTCGACTGGATCCTCGAAGAGGTCACCGACCGCGTGAAACTCGCCGACCTCGCCGTCATCGAGGGCCCGGCCTACGCCCAGCAGCTCCAGCCCGGCCACCACGAACGGGCCGGCCTGTGGTGGCTCATCACGCGGGCGCTGTACAAGCGCGGCATCCCGTACGCCGTGTGCAACCCGCACCTGCGAACGATCTACGCCACCGGCCGGGCCAACCCTGCCCAGGGCCACCCCAAACAGCAGCGGGCCCGCATCGCAAAGGGCATGGTCCACACGTTCGTCGTCGAGCAGCTGGGTGTGTTCTGCGAAGGCGTCGGCAAGTACGACGCCGCAGACGCGGCCGTGCTCGCCGCGATGGGCCTCGACTGGCTCGGATACCCGCTCCTCCCCCTGCCGCCCGAGCAGCGGCGCGCCCTGGACACCGTGCAGTGGCCCGACACGATCCCGGCGGTGGCCCGATGAAGTTCCGACACGACAGCGGCCTCGACTTCACCGACCTGTTCTGCGGCGGCGGAGGATCCACGACCGGCCTCATCGAGACCGGCTACATCCTCGGCCTCGCCATGAACCACAGTCCCGTCAGCATCCGCACCCACATGGCCAATCACCCGATGGCCAAGCACCTGTGCGAGGACATCAACGCGTTCGACAAGCGGAGCCTGCCCCGCACCCGGGTGCTGTGGGGCTCCCCGATCTGCACCGAAATTGCACCGGCCGGCGGACGCAAGCGCAGCCGCGGTCAGGTCGCCATCGCCATGGACGGCGAGGACAACGAGGACGGCATCGCGTCGGCCGAGACGTTCACGAGGACCAGGGCGACCGCGCTTGACATCGTCGCGGCCACCGAGGTCCACCGGTACGACGCGGTGCTGTGCGAGAACGTCGTCGAGTTCGCCACGGACTGGGAGCTCTTCGACTGGTGGATCGGCGGCATGACGATCCTCGGCTACAACCACCAGATCGTCAGCGCCTCCTCCGCCCACCTCGGCGGCGGCGACAACCCGCAGGCCCCGCAGTACCGGGACCGGATCTACGTCGTCTTCACCCGCAAGGGCATCCCCCTGCCGAACCTGGAGGTACGGCCGGAGGCTCTGTGCCCCGAGTGCGGTCCTGTCCAGGCTCACCAGGTGTGGCGCAACCCGCGCCGCCGCAAGATCGGCAAGTGGGGTGTTCAGTACGACTACCGCTGCCCCAATCGGGCCTGCGGTCACCTCATCCTCGACCCCACAGTCCGGCCGATCGCGGACATCATCGACTGGGACAAGGCCGGCACTCGGATCGGTGACGGCCGCCCAGACCGGCGGGCGTTCACCCCCTACGCGCCGACGACCCGCGCCCGGGTGGCCCGCGGCCTCCAGATGTTCGGCAACGCCCCGCACGTGGCGATGCTCCGCCGCAACGGCACCGCGGTCCCGGTCACCGGCCCCGTCCCCGCCCTGTCAGCGCAGGGCCGCCACCACGCCCTCGTCATCCCGATCGGCCGGAAGGGCGCACCACGTACCACGGGCGAGCCGCTGACGACCGTGGCGACGAAGCCCCATCACTCGATCGTCCGGACGGCGGCCGAGGTCGATGACTGCACGCTCCGCATGTTCACCACCGAGGAGCTGATGCAGGCCCAGCGGTTCCCGAAGGGCTACATCGTCCACGGCAACCAAGAGGAGCGAATCCTCCAGGCCGGGAACGCGGTGTCCGTGAACGCGGCCCGCTGGATCGGCGAGCGAGTCAAGGCGGTGCTCGTATGAAGTCCCGTACGAGCGTTCGAGCCACGGCCCCGGAATGGATGTCGGACGGCCTCTGCGCACAGACCGACCCGACTGAGTTCTACCCCGACCGGGGCGGCTCCGTCGCGGTCGCCAAGAAGGTCTGCGCCGCCTGCGACGTCCGCACCAACTGCCTCGACTACGCCCTCACCAACGGCGAGGAGTACGGCGTCTGGGGCGGCCTCTCCGAACGCGAACGCCACCGCCTCACCACCCCCGCCACCACGACGGCCCTCGGAGGTGCCGCATGACCACATCCATCTACACCCGCCGCTTCGGCCGGGCCCTCAGCGCCGTCCCCGGATCGGTATCCACCGCCGAGACCGAACCCGACTGGCGTGACCTGGCCTCCTGCCTGGACCTCGGCGCGCTCTTCCTGCCTAAGAAGGAGTTCGGCCCGGAGTCCGCCGCCAGGACCACCGCCGCCAAGAAGATCTGTGCCCGCTGCCCCGTCCTCGACACCTGCCTCGACAACGCCATGACAACCGAATACGGCTACGTCGAAAACGGCCGGGCCGGCGTCCGCGGCGGCCTCACCCCCCAGGAACGCGCCGCCCGCTACAAGCGGCAGCGCCGCAAGGTTCCCGAACCGCTGACGCTCATCGACCAGTACCTCCGCCGCACGGAGGCCCTCGACGACGGACACGTCCGCTGGACGGTGAACACCTCCTACATCACCTTCGAGGGCCGCCAGTACACCGGGGCACAGCTCGCATGGGCCGTGTCAACGAACCGGAAGCCCCAGGGGATCCTCCGGACCGCGTGCGGGCTCGCCGGATGCGTCGCAGCCGAGCACCTCACCGACGAGGTAATGCGCGACGCCAACAACCGCTACCGCTCCAGGCAGACCGCGTGACCGCCCGCCGCCCACGCCGCGCCCCGCCGCCGGCCGAGGGCCAGCTCCTCGACTGGTCCGACCGCCGCCACTGGGCCCGCGTCCAAGCCCCCTGCCGGTACTGCCGGACCCCCACGTTCCTCCGCGACGACGACAACCTCCCCGCCGACAAGGTCTGCGCCGAGAAAGCCCTCCAGCAGCGCGCAGAACGCGCGACGGCCGCCTACCAGAACGGACAGCTCTGATGCGCGCCTTCTACAAGGGGTACAGCGCCGCAACCGGCCGCCGAGCCCAGCAGGTCCGAAACGTCCACGTGATGCGGGAGGACGGCAAGTTCGCCGGACGACAGGGCCTGTGCGGCACCCCCGGTTGGGGCGTCACACACTCCCCGCCGATCGTCATCGACCCGCTACCCGCAGAACCGCCCGCAGGCCTGTCCTGGTGCCGCTCCTGCATCGGACATGCAGCCGCACTGGTCGGCGAACTCAACGCGATGGCACGCACCATCGCCGCGGCCAAATCCACCCGCTGACCCACCGCCCACCGGTAGCCAGGCCGGCGCCCGGGGTTCGACGCCCCGGGCGGGCACTCACCACCCGCACCCGCTCCACCGAACGGAGACCGACCCGATGCCCTGGTTCAAGATCGATGACGCATCCCACAGCCACCCCAAGTTCATGGCGGCCGGGAACGCGGCGCTCGGTCTGTGGCTGCGCTGCGGGGCGTACTCCGCCCAACACCTCACCGAAGGGCACGTCCCGGCCGCCGTCGCCAAGGCCTACGGCACCCCGCCGCAAGCCCGCAAACTCGTCGCCGTCGGTCTGTGGCACGAGCCCGGCCACGACTGCCCCCGCTGCCCGCAGCCCGCCGCCGGCTACGTCGTGCACGACTTCTTCGAGGGCGGCCGCAACGCCACCCGCGCGCAGGTCGATGCCTCCCGGAAGGGGGCCGCCGAGCGGGCCGCGAAGCACCGCGACGGCAAAAAGGGGGAGCGAATCGAGCGCGAATCGGATGCGAATCGCGCGCGAATCGACGACGAACCGGACGCGGATCGCGAACGAAACGCACCCCAATTCTCTGACTCCACCGCAGATCAGGACCACCTGTCACAGCGCACAGGCCTTGAGGGGGGTGCACACCCCCAAGCCTCTTCCACGCCTATCCAGGTACTTCCTACGGAAGTACCTCCTCCCCCCACCCCCTCCGTACGACCGTCCACCGAGGTCGCCAACGTCTCAGGGAGAGGGGAAGTCCAACCCCTCATCGCCGCCATGGTCACCAACGGCATGAACGTCTCCTGGGGCTTCCAGCCCGACGAATGGATCGAACTCCGCGACGCCGTACGCCGCGTCGGAGTCCCCCTCCTCATCGAGCACGCCGCCCGCGCCTGGCGCAACGCCAAGAACACCCCCTACAGCGCCCGCTACTTCTACCCCGGCTGGACCTCCCTGGAAGCCGAGACCGCCTACACCGGCCCCCGCGCCATCACTGGCCCGCCCTCGCCCGCCCAGTCCTACCTCGCCCAGATGTCCGCCCACGCCGAACGACTGCGCCAGCAGAGCGCCGGAGGAGCCTGATGAACCCCGAGCAGATCCCCGAACTCATCGCCCGCATCGCCCTCGCCGACAAGCGCGTCCGCGTCGAGGACCCCGTCGAGCAGACCGCACAGATCGACATGTGGGCCGGCATCCTCGCCGACGTCCCGTACGACTACGCCATCCGTGCCGCGCAGGCCCACTACGCGGTGAAGGCCTGGCCGATCCTCCCCGCCGACATCGCCACCCGGTGGGCGGCCACCGTCCGCGACCGCATGGACCGGCACACCGGGACGCTGGAGCCCACCCGATACCCCGAGCTCGACCCCGACGACATCGAGGGTTTCCAGCAGACTCTGCGGGCGGAACGCCGCGCCGTGATCACGGGCCAGACCGAGCCCACCCCGCTGAAGGCCATCACCGGCGCCGTCCCCGCAGACGTACAGGCCCGCCTCGACGCCGTCGGCGAATACGTCCCCGCCGCCGCTCGCGAGCAGCTCGCCCAGTTCTGGCCCCAACAGCGCACCCTCGGCGTCCTCGCCCACCGCTGCCCCCAATGCGGCGCACGCCCCGGCCAGCACTGCACCACCGCCAAAACCCGCACCAACCGCGCCACACCACACGGCGCCCGCAGCCACCCCAACGCCGCCTGAAAGGCACCCCATGCGCCTCTACAGCACCGCCTACCTCGCCTACGGAATCCAAATCCCCGACACCCAACCCGACCACCTCGAAGACACCCTCCAGGCCCTCGACAACGGCGTCGGCTACCTCAACGCAGGCCGCTTCGGCGACGAACGGACCTATCTCACCACCGAATGCCACAGCGCAGACGCCGGCGAATACCTCGGCCTCGCCCCCGAGACGCTCAACGACCGCCGCGAACGGGCCACCTGGGACACCGCCCTCAAGACCGCAGCCGAAGCCCTCGGCCACTCCGACGCTCCGGCGCCCGGCTGGTTCCTCACCGCCGACCTCGACAACTGACCGGCCGACTCGGTTCCAGCAGACCGCGCGCATAAGGAGACCCCGATGGTTCAGCCCCCGCCTCACACGCCCATGACCCTGCTCTTCGGCCCCATCAACTGCGTCGAACGCGAGTGCCCCGAGTACCTCACCTCCGAGGGCTACTACGACCCGGCCGTCGAACGCTGCTCGCACGTCACCACCACCGTCGTCTGTGGCCTGTGCTCCGTTGAGTCGGACCACGGCTTCTACGACGAGACGACGCCGTGGCCCTGCCCCGACGCCGTTCCGACCGCCTGACCCCGTCTGCCGGCCGCCCCGCGGGCAGTGCGGGGCGGCCACCCCACCAGCATCCACGGAAGGACCCTCACGTGAGCCACTTCGAGTACACCGACCCCGATGGCGATCGCCTCCGCATCGAGCCTGTCCCCGCGCGCCCTTCCGTCCTGCTGATCCTCGGCACGCAGGGCGAGGACGACACAGCCTGTCTGCGCATCCCCCTCCACCACGTCGAGGAGGTCATCGCGGGCCTTCGCGACATGGCCCGCCAGACCGGCCCGCTCCCCGGCGCCCGCATCACCGACGAGCAGCGCGCCCACGCAGCCGCCGTTCTCCCACCCGGCGCCCGCATCACCGCGCAGGCGCTCCACGCCGCCGAGGAGGCCGGAGCATGAGCCAGCAGCCCACCGCCCTGCACCTCTGGGAGATCGACCACCCGTACTACTGCACCGAAGGGAACTGGCACAGCGCCGGACAGCACACGCGGTTCAACTCCTGGGCCGAGTTCACCGACACCACCTTCCACAGCGGTGACCGTGACCTGAACCTGCTCATCCGCTGGGACTGGAAGTCGTACCGCCGCGACCCTGACCCGATGCTCCAGGACGACGACGCCGAGGACGAGCTGCTGCTGTTCTTCGTGCTCCAGCGAAAGGCCTGGCTGTGCTCCGCCGGCGTACGCGTCACCGACGCGGACGAGCCTGTGATCCGCGCGTGGCTGGCTGAGTGCGCGCAGACGATGCGTGCGACGTGGGAGCCGCTCCTCGACGAGGTAGCCCGGTGACCGCCGTCCTCCTCGCCGTGGCGGTCGTGGCCGGCTACCTCGTCGGCCGCGCCCGCCCCGCACGCTGGCTCGGCCGGACTGCCATCGACTGGGCTGACAGCCTCGACTACCGCCGCCCGCCCGTCAGCCGCCGCGAGTGGCGCTGGTGGGTCCGCGAGGCCATCTACGCACCCATCTTCGTCTGGATGCTCGCCACCCAGCCCCGCAAGACCTTGCACGCCTGGCGGACCCGCAACGACCCACCGCCCCCGCGCTCCCCGGCGCCTGTCCTCGTCAACCCCTGGCCGCCCGACAGGGGCCCGCGGTGAGCGGCTGGGCGGTGGCCAGCCTCTCGGTCACGGCCTGGCTCGCCCTCGTCACACCCCTGCTGGCCTTCCTCACCGCCGGAAACCGACGGGCGCGCCGCCAGCACGACGCGCGCGCCCGAGCCCTCACAGCACGCAGGCACGCCGCGTCATGGGGCCGCAAGAGCCCGACCCGCACTCGACCGAGGAGACACCGCCGATGAGCGAGCAGCCTGTCCGGCACACCGTCGACACGATCACCGACAACGACCTCGACCAGCTGTACGGGCAACTCGGCCTCGCCCGGCACCTCCTCGCCAACGTGCAGCAGACCAGTACCGAAGCCCTCAACCGGGCCGAGAAGGCCGAGCGCGTCGCAGAGTCGGCCGCCCGGGACGCCGCGAAGGCGCTGACCGACTACCTCGCCGCCGAGCAGCGCGCCGAGCAGGCCGAGGCCGCCAAGGCCGCACTGAAGCGCGCGCACGTCGCCCTCGCCGAGCAGTCCGGGCGCGACCAGGCCGCCATCGCCCGCGCCCGTGAGGTCGAGGAGAAGTGGCGCCTGCACTTCCTCGCCACCGGGGAAGCCGCCGGAGGACACGCCCTCGCCATGGTCCGCGCCGCCCTCGACGAGCCCAAGGAGCCCCGCCCGTGAGCCGCCTCAACCCGAACGACTTGGTCAGCATCACGCCGAACGTCCAGGTCCCTCGCCATAGGGCCGTTGAGTGGCACCAAGGCACAAGGCCGCTGCCCGGGCAGGACGCGGACTTCTTCTTCCGTCAGGCGGTCGAGGTTGGAATCCTCACTTCGGACGACGCATGGGCCCTGCTTCGGCGCCACCAGGAACTCACCAGGCAGGAAGCGGCAGTGGCCGAAGGAGCGCTGGTCTGTGCCACGTGCGCGGGAGCGCCCCCGCCTGGCTTCGCTTGTACGAAATGCGGCGCCTCCAGCCAGACGGCCTGAACAACGCGCGAGGGGCGTGCCCATCCGTCCGCCAAGACCGGGCACGCCCCACAAGTGGTCACCACCGTACCCCGCCCAGCCCCAGGAGCACCGCGATGACCACCAGCCCCGCCGCCAACCTCCGCACGATCGCCCTCCGCTGGACCGACCTGGAAACCGCCCTCGACACCCAAGGGCACGCCGAGTGGCCCCCGGCCGGCCGCATGGCCGACTACCTCGCCGCGCTCGACGAGCACGACGCAGCGGCCGCCCGCGCCGAGGAGCGCGACCCGCGGCAGATCGGCGCCACCCGCGCCCCGCTCCGCATCGACATCCTCGACACCCTCCGCCTCGTCGAGACCACCCTGATCCACGTCGCCGACACCATCGCCGCCGAGGTGCAGCACGACGTCCTCGCCCCCGCGCCCACGAACTGGCTCGCGCGCGGCTGGACCGTCCGGGACAAGATGCGCCGCGACGAGGCCGCCGCCGAGTCCGCGCAGGACCCGCGACGCTGGCGGTACGTGGGCCTCCGCACCGCCCCCTACGCCGCCCTGTGGCTGTGCGCCCGCATCGAGCACCGGCTGGGCCCCTGCTCGGCGCTCACGCCCGCACACGCCCAGCAGATCACCAACGTCGCCGCCGGCTGCCGGGCCCGCGTCGACGCCGCCCTCGGCCTCCTCGCCCGCGACACCGACCACGGACAGCCCTGCCCCGACTGCGGCGGACCCATCCGGCTCCGCACCGGCGCCGGCGCACCACCGCTCGCCGGATGCGGGAGCTGCGGACGGGTCTGGACGATGGCCGACACGAGGGCCGCGTAGGGCAGCGCGAAGCCCCCGATCCGCCAGGGACCGGGGGCTCCGTCGCGCGCGGCTACTCAACGGGCGGCTTGCCGCTGGCCTTCCAGGCCGCCCATGATTCGATACGGCCGTGCCGGATGGCCTGGACGACTTCAGGCGGAGCGCCCAGAGCGGCAGCGGACCCGGCTCGATTCCGTTGCCTGATCGGACCTTCCTCTCGGGCCAAGCGGCTGCACTTCTCCCGGTACGCCTCGGTCCCCATCACGTTGCACCGGGGCTCGTCGGCGGCAATCGCCCGCATCTCAGCCTCGTACGCATGCCCGCGCGACAGGTGCCACTCGTCGACCCTGCGCACCACCTCGCCCCACCAGGGCTGCCGCCGATGTTCCTTGCAGCGCTCGGCCGGGTCGTACGCGGAGCCGACGTACAGCAGCTCATCGCTCGCGCCGTACAGCCGGTACACAGCGGCGGCCCTACGATCCTGCGTCGCCGGGCTGGTCGTGCTGGGTTGTGTCATGAGGACTGCCTTCCGCTGATGGCGTCTGCCGGTTCGGTCGCTGCCCTTGCCGAGACGTGCGGTTGCGGAAGTAGGTCTCGACCACGCGCCAGTCGAAGAGCCGCATCCGGCCGACCTTCATCACGGGCGCCGGCCAGGCCGGGTCTTCCTCCGCGAGCTGACGGCAGCGCTGCACGCTCACGCGCTTGAGGCCAGCCGCCTCCATGCGCGCGGGCATGTCCGGGAATGAGATCAACTCCGGGCCTCCCGTCTCTGCGACTTCCTCCGGTGGGGAGTCGGGCATGGCTCCATCCTCTCAATTTCCTTGTTTTAAAACAAGGAAGTAGCTACGCTCGGTACGGCACCAACAGAACGGCCCCGGACGGAGTTCGCACCTCCGGCCGGGGCCAGCCATCCCACCTGCATCACCAGGAGGAACAGCCATGGCACACCGTACCCACCCCAGCCAGCCGGATGAAGGCCTCCGCCAGGCCGACAGCGACCCGGCCACGCTCCGCATCCTCATGGAGCGCATCGCCCAGTGGATCAGCGGCGAGAACCCCGGTGGCCCCATCACGCCCCTGGCCATCGACGACCTCGCCGCCCAGCACGCGTGGACCCACCTCAAGCGCGTCAGCCGCTTCGGCCGCGTTGACCGGGGCCGACACACCGCCCTCCAGGCCGCCCTGATGGCTGCCCTGCCCGGCCCGCGCGACGACGAAGACGACGCACCGAGCCGCCCGGACGAGACCCGCGGCGAGTACGCGCTCCGCCTCCGCGCCGCCGCCCGCCCATGACCCGCCCCCTCGTCTTCCACGGCATCTTCGGCCCGGACGACACCTGCCTCGCCATCTCATCAACCGGCAACACCGCCGCCGAGACCTGGGCACGCGCCGAACACGTCCTCGCCGCCGCCGGCGGCTGGGCGCCACCCGGCTCCTACGTGGCCGCCCTGTGCCGCTACCACAACCAGCCCGCGGCTCACTGCCTCGAATGTCCCGCCCTGGAGGCCGGCCGATGACCACTCCCACCGAGATCGCCACCCGGCGCGCCAAGGTGCGCCAGCTGGCGCAGGGTGGCGCATCCTCCCGCGAGATCGCGGCGCAGATCGGCGTCTCCAAGGACACCGTGCTCCGCGACCTCGCCAAGCCGGAAGCGCTGGCGCATACGCGCGCGGCCCTGCGGGCGCGGAAGCTGGCGCAGGCGGAGCAGGCCGTGAGCCAGGCAAGCGCCGCAGTTCAGGCCGTCATCGACGCCCGACCGTCGCACATGATCACCGACGATGCGACAGCCCGGCGCTGGTGCGGCGCACTCCGCGCCGCAGCCGACGCACTCGCGGAGCAGGCCGACGCATTCGCCGAGTACTACCCGTGCGCCACCGCATGAGCCAGCCCTGCGTCAGCCGTGCGCCACACCGTCTCAGCCGGACGTGAGTCGTGTTCATCAGCCTCTACGTCGTCTCGTACTGGGCGTTCCTCGCCCTGTTCCCGCTCGCGGCCCTGGCCCTCGTCAACCGTCGCGCACGCCGCTTCCTCGGCTGGCTCCTCGTCATCTGGTTCGTCCTCTACGCCGCATCGAAATGAGCGCCCTCATGAACATCAACATCGCCGCCCCCGAAGCGGGCATCAACTCGGCCGGGATCGGCTCCGGATCGGTCATCATCGGCCTGCTCCTCGTCGCGTTCCTCGTCGGCCGCTGGAAGCACATCAACTCCGAGACCCGCAAGGCCATGGCCCTGGTAGCCGTCGCTGCGATCCTCCTCGGCGGCGCCGGCGGCCTCATCGGGTCCGTGATGCAGGGCACCCGGCAGGCCGGTGACGGGGTCGGGCAGACCATCACCGGCACCACCACCGGCCGATGAATCACGCCGCCCGCGTCGCCATCGGCACCGCCGTCCTCACGCGGCGGGCCCTTGGCGGGTCCTGGCAGTCCGTCGCGTTGCGCGGGGGAGCGGCCGCGTACGTCAGCCCGTACCTGTTCGCCGAGCTCCAGCCGTACCCGTACATCGCACCCGCGGGGCTGGTCGGCTGGCTTGGCGCCGCATGGTGGGCCGGCCGCCCGCAGACCGTCCCGGAGCGCGAGGAGCCACCGCCGGCCGGGGCCGAGGAAGCCACCGAACCGCCCCGCCCGGACGACCTCGTGCCCGCGGTCCAGGCCCTCGCCGCGGGCGGCCACGGCGCGCACCTCGCCGCCCTCGCCGAACACCTCACCGAGAGCACCGGCCACCCGTGGAACACGGCCGCCGTCCGGGCCGCCTGCGACGCCCTCAAAATCCCGGTCACAGGAAGCGTCCGCCAGCCCGGCCGCGGGGTGTCCACCGGGGTCCGCCTCGCCGACCTCCCCGACCCCTCTTCGGACCCCTCTCCAGATCCGGCCGTAGCTGTAGTTGTCGCAGGTCAGGAAACGCCTACAGGGGCGACTACAGCCCCAGCTACACCCGTCGAGCTACAGCTCGCCGTCGAGGAGGGAGCGGGGATCACGATCATCCGCGACCCGGCCGAGCGACGCGCGTACAAAGTCTGACCACCCCGAAGGAGAACCCGATGACCGCCTTCCAATTCGGCCCGAACGCCGACTTCATCCTCCAGCCGGGCCGCTACGCCTGGGCTGTGGACGTCGCCGATACGCCCGAGCTTCCGACGCGTGGCCGCCAGTGCAACGGCAGCCTCACCACCGACAGGGCACTGACCGCCGAGGAGGTCACCACCGAGGCCCTCGCGTGGATCCGCGATGCCACCGGCTGGCCGACCGCTGCGGTGGTGCGCGGCTCCATCTGGACTATCTGATCGCCGGGGCGGCCGCCATCCGCCAAGACATCGGCCGCCCCGGACACCCCGTCACCTCACGAGAGACAGGACCGCCATCATGGCACTCCGCAAGACCATGCCCATGGCGCCGGAGACCCGGCCCGACCCGAAGCACGCGACCGACTACCAGGCCAGCCGCGGCGGCCACATGCAGACGTCGCCGAAGCCCGTCCCGGGCACCCGCAAGGAGGGATGATGGGCGGCATGGACGACCTCGTGCAGTTCCTCCGCGCCCGCCTCGATGAAGACGAGCAGATCGCGCGTATCGGCGACGCCGACGAGCCGCCCTTGGCCTGGAGGCAGATCGGCGGCACGGGCGTCATCGTGGCCTCGGACGGCAAGCGTGCCGAGGAGTGCGCGAACGGCAACTGGGCGGGGATCGCCGAGCGCATCGTCCGCCACGACCCGGCGCGCGTCCTCGCCGAGGTCGACGCCAAGCGGCAGATCGTCGAACTGCACGGCATCGTCCATCGCGAGATCGGTTGGCTGGCGGACGGCGAGGAGAAGCACGGCGAGATCCCCGTCTGTGGCCTCTGCGTCCCCAAGCACGCGCACTACCAGCGCCGTGACGACGTGCCTGAAGGCGCCTGCCGCACACTCCGCCCGCTTGCCCTGCCCTACGCCGACCACCCGGACTACCGCGAGGAGTGGCGACCCTCGGACGGCTGAGATTCGGCCACGCACGAGGGGTGTTGTTCCAGCCACCCCGGGCGTAGCGTGAGCCCTGCGCCCTCGGAGGCACGGTGGCTGCACTCCCCAAGGTGATGCCACCCGATGAGCCCCGCCGCTACGTCCCCCCGTGCGGCGGGGCTCTCCCATTCCCCGAACCCCTTCCCGCAGGGGTGTTGTTCCAGGCGACTCAGGCGTAGCGTGAACCCCACGCTGATGGTGGGGCCCGCCCCTGGAGAGCCCCAGCCGCACTCACACGCGGCTGGGGCTCTTCTGCACCCAGTTGCAAAACCGGCGCCCGTGCCCCATCCTGGCCTCACGTCCCGCGTGCCCGGACACAACGCCCCGCCAGAGTGCGGGGCTTTCGCATGTCACGATTCAGACACCACGCCACCCCAGCCGCTCACCTCTCCGCATGATGCGGTGTCAACACCACGCCGCCCTGGGGGGCCCATGAACACCCGCGCCACCGCCGCCGCATTCGCCGCCGTCACCGCACTCGCCCTCACAGGCTGCGGTCCAGGCGAAATCACCACGAAGCCCGACGCCGCCCCGATCGGCAGTGCACCGGCCACCAGCGCCCCCGCCAGTGCCGCACCCAGCACCCCGCCGGCCAGCCAGGCCGCCACCATCGGCGACACCGTCACCCTCAAGGGCAACAATGACGGCGAGCAGCTGGCCGTCACCATCAAGCAGTGGGCCGACCCCGCCAAGAGCGCCGACCAGTACACGAAGCCCGAAGACGGGAAGCGCTGGGTAGCTGCCCAGTTCGAGTTGGTCAACACCGGCACCGCCGTATACAGCGACAGCCCGAGCAACGGAACGCAGGTCGCCGACGACCAGGGCCAGCAGTTCCAGACCACGTTCGGTGAGGTCACGGCCGGTCCCGCGATGACCAGCTCGGCCAAGGTCGCGCCCGGCGCCAAGGTCCTCGGCTGGATCGTCTACGAGGTTCCGCAGGACTCGAAGATCACCACCGTCCAGTTCACAATGAACTCCGGGTTCGCCTCACAGACCGGACAGTGGACCATCAAGTAACCCCACGACTACCACCGCTGAGCCCGGTCCCGCACCAGCGCGGCCGAGCTCACCCATGACCACTCAGTGCGGAGTGGGTGCGGGTGCAGCCGCCCGGGACGAGGGCCCCGGGCGGCAACCCGCAGACGAGGAGGCGCCGGCATGGCCAAGCGCCGCGACCTCACCACCTACGCCTACCGCAAGCAACGCGCCCGTCTCCTCGCCGAGTCCGACGTCTGCCACCTCTGCGGCCACCCCGGCGCCGACGTCGTCGACCACCTCACCCCGGTGAGCCGAGGCGGCGACCCGCTCGACCCCGAGAACCAGGCGCCGGCGCACGGGGTCAACCGCTGCCCGACCTGCGGGCGGAACTGCAACGGCGAGCGCAGCAACAAGCCGCTGACCAGCGGGCTGAAGACGTCTCGCGACTGGTATTCGTAAATGATCACAAGGCTTTGACCTGCACGAATGTTGAGATCTTGAAGATCCGAGCCAGGAAATCCGGCTGATTTTTTGGGAAGATCATCTTCCCAGCCCCGCGCCCAGCTTTTATTTTTACGCGTGCGAGGCGAAACCCCCCGAAGCGATCTTGAACCCAGCAGTCGCCTGCGCCTGATCCGCGCGGGAAGAGAGCCCCGGCGTCTCCAGGCGCCGGGGCTTTCGCATGCCCTGGAGACCGTCCATGCCTCGTCACCCCGACCTTCCCTGCGCCCGCTGCGGCACCCTGCTGTGGCGGGGCCGCGGCTCACTGCCGGAGGGACAAGCCGTCTGCCGCGCCTGCCGCCGCGAGCAGCCGCACCCGTACTCAAGGCCCGAGCTGCACGTGCCGCGTCCGTGCTCCCAGTGCGGCCGGCCATTCACTGATCCGGCGCTGCGCACCTGCTCGCTGGCCTGCGCCCGACGCGGGATGGGCACCAACCTCCGCCGCCTCAACGACGTGCCCGAACAGCCCATGCCGTGCGACACCTGCGGCGAACTGACCGCCCGCGGCCGGAACCAGCAGGGCCGCTTTTGCGAGGCGTGCGCCCGCGCCCGGCGTCGGGCCAAGGATCGGCGTGCGGCTGCGGTAAGGCGCGGCGCGGCGGTGGTCGGCCCCCGTCCGCTGCTGGAGGACGTAGCCCGCCGCGACGGCTGGCGCTGCCACCTCTGTGCGCGGCTGGTCGATCCGACCCTGTACTTCCAGCACCGGGACGCGGCAACTCTGGACCACTTGGTCCCGGTGTCCGCTGGCGGCACCGACGAGGCGTCGAACCTGGCGCTCGCGCACCGCGGGTGCAACTCCCGACGCGGTACGCGCGCCCTGGTCCAACCTGCGCTGAGCTGAAAGGCGGCCGTCATGGGCCCGGTGGAGAAGGCCGTCCGCGAGGACATCGACGCGATCGGCGGCCTGGTCGGCGTCGAGCCCACCCTCGCCGAGATGGCGTACCGCCTGGCGGCCGACATGGACGCTGGCGGAGGCGACGACGGGCGGCTGCTGCCCGCGCTGAACAAGGAGCTGCGGGCCACGCTGAAGCAGCTCGTCGACGGGCGGCCGGCGGAGGACGAAGATGACGACCTCTCCGATCTGGGAAGCCCCGACTGAGTTCGGCGAGCAGCTCCGAGAGCTGTACGGGCTGGAGTGCGCGCCCTGGTGGGGAACACCGCGGCGCCCCGGCTGCCCCACGCTCGGGGGGAAGGCGGCCAAGGTCATGCAGCGGCTCGGTTTCGAGCCGATGCCCTGGCAGCGGTACGTCCTCGACGTGGCGCTGGAGCTGGACCCGGCCACCGGCCTGTTCGCGCACCGCGAGGTCGGCCTCAGCGTTCCGCGGCAGCAGGGCAAGACTCAGCAGATCCTGGCCGTGATGGTGCACCGGATCATGGCGTGGGAGCGGCAGAACGTCACCTACGCCGCGCAGAACCGGACGATGGCCAAGAAGCGGTGGGAGGACGAGTTCCTCGCCACGCTCGACGGGTCGGCGCTGTTCGGCAGGTACCGGCCGCGCAAGACCACGGGCAATGAGGCGATCATCTGGGGCAGCACCCGTTCGCTGCTCGGCATCACCTCGAACACCGAGAAGGCGGGCCACGGGCCGCCCTTGGACTTGGGGGTCATCGACGAGGCTTTCGCGGCCGAGGATGACCGCCTGGAGCAGGCTTTCTCCCCCGCGATGCTCACGAAGCCGATGGCTCAGCTCTGGTGGGCGAGCGCGGGCGGCACGGACCGCAGCGTGTGGCTGAACAAGAAGCGTGAGGCCGGCCGCGAGCTGATCCAGCAGATGTGGGCGACCGGCCACCGGCCCCGGGTCGCCTACTTCGAGTGGTTCGCCCCCGACCACCTGCCTCGGGACCAGCCGTCCACGTGGCGGCGCACGCTGCCCGCGCTCGGCCACACGGTCACCGAGGACATCATTCGAGCCGAGCTGGAGAAGCTGGACCCTGGCGAGTTCGACCGGGCGTACTTGAATCGCACGCGGAAGGCGGCGCCGCCGTCGGACCCGAACGTGCCCAAGGCGGCGTGGTCCGGGCTCGTCGACGAGCGGTCCCGGCCCGGCGCCGAGCTCGCGCTCGCGGTCGAGGTGTCCCAGGACCGCACCACGTCCACGATCGCGTTGGCCGGGCTCCGGCCGGACGGGCGTGTCCACCTGGAGGTCATCGACCGGCGGGCCGGCACGGACTGGGCGGTGCCTGCCGTCATACGGCTGCGGCAGCTGCACAATCCGGTGGCCGTGGCCATTTCCGCGTCCGGTTCCCCCTCTTCCTCCCTGATTGACGACCTCGTGGCCGCGGGCATCCGCGCGCCCGAGGGCGACGAGAAGAACCGTCCCCTTCCGGGCCACCTCGTGGTGATGCGGACCGGCGACATGGTCGAGGCGTCCGGGCAGATGGCCGACGCGATGACGCAAGGCACGGTCCGACACATCGACCAAGCCCCGCTCACCGCGGCGGTGAACGGAGCCATGACCCGGCCCGTCGGCGACGCATGGGTGCTGGACCGGCGTAAGTCCCTCGTCGACGTCAGCCCGTTCGTCGCCGCGGTGCAAGCCCGGTGGGCGCTGCTCACACGCGGGCCGCTGGTCCGCGACGACTACGACGTACTCAGCTCGGTGCTGTGAGGAGGGGGAACTGATGGGCCCGACTCTCGGCCCCGATGGGGTGTGGTACCCGGGCGGTGCCCCGCCGTCGGAGCCCGGCGGCTGGCGCAGGATGGGCCGCGCGCTGACCGCGCCCTTCCGGTGGATGGGCGGCGTCAGCAAACGGGCGATCACCTCGCTGCCCTGGCTGAGCGGCGGCGCATCCACCTCGCAGTCGACGGCGGCCGCCCGCGCGCTCCAGCTGATCCCGCTGTTCGCGTGCGTGCGGATCCTCGCCGACTCGATCGCGTCGCTGCCGGTGCAGACGTACCGGCGCAACGGCGCGTCGCGGGAGATGCTCACGTTCGTACCGTCGCTGCTGTTCGCGCCGGCGGCCCGCGACAACCTGTTCGAGTGGCTCCACAAGTGCGTGGTGTCGCTTGCCCTGCGCGGGAACGCCTACGGACTGATCACGCAGCGGGACGACTTCGGTTTCCCCACGATGATCGAGTGGCTCAACCCGGACGACGTGTGGGTGGACGAGCTGCGGCCGACGCTGCCCGTCTTCTACTGGCAGGGCATCGAGGTGCCCCGCGAGCAGATCGTCCACATCCCGTGGGTGGTCATGCCCGGCAAGGTCGTCGGCCTCTCCCCCGTCAGCTACTTCGCGCACACGATCGGCGTGGGCCTCTCCGCCACCGAGTACGGGCTGTCCTGGTTCGACAACGGCGGCACCCCGCCCAGCGTGCTGAAGAACAGCGCTAAGACGATCACCCCGGACGAGTCGGCGGAGATCTCCGACCGGCTGTCCGCGCGGGTCCGTGCCCGCAAGCCGCTTGTGCTCGGCTCGGACTGGGACTTTGAGGCGCTGAAGGTAAGCCCCGAGGAGTCGCAGTTCATCGAGACGATGCGGCTCAACGCGTCGCAGATCGCCGCGATCTACGGTGTCCCGCCCGAGATGGTTGGCGGCGACTCTGGCGGCTCGATGACGTACGCCAACGTCGAGCAGAACGCGCTGAATTTCGTCGGGTTCACCCTGCGGCCGTGGCTCGCCCGGCTTGAGGCCAAGCTGTCCGCGCTGATGCCGGGCCGCGAGTTTGTCCGCTTCAACGTGGACGCGATGATCCGTGTGGACCTGCGTACCCGGTACGAGGCGCACCGCATCGCGCTTCAGGACGGCTGGCGCAACCGCGACGAGGTCCGCGCGATCGAAGACCTGTCGCCGCTGCCTGCCGGGCAGCACGGCGACACCTACATGCCCGTGGCTCTCCTGGCCGCGGCCGAATCCCAGCCCGACGAAGAGCCGGCGGGCGGCAACCCATCTGAGTGAGGAGGCCCCGGTGACCGACACCGAGCGGCGCTTTACCAAGGTGCCCGTCGAGCTGCGGGCATCCGAGAAGAAGACCACCATTGGTGGCTACGCGGCCGTCTTCAACCGGCAGTCGTCGAACCTGGGCGGGTTCGTCGAGGTCGTCGACGCGGCCGCGTTCAACGCGTCCCGCGGCGACGGCTGGCCGGACGTGATCGCCCGCTACAACCACGACGACAACATGCTCCTCGGCTCCACCGGGTCCGGGACGCTGCGGATCATGGTGGACGGGACCGGCCTCGACTATGAGGTCGACCCGCCCAAGGCCCGCGCGGACATCCTCGAACTCGTCCAGCGTGGCGACGTCCGCAAGTCGAGCTTCGCGTTCCGCACGATCGAGGACGAGTGGGGCACCACCGATCAGGGGTTCCCGATGCGGACCCTGCTCCGCGTCCAGCTCGTCGACGTGGCCCCGGTCAACACGCCGGCGTACCCCGACAGCACGGCTGGCCTGCGCTCGCTGGCCCGGCACATGGGCGCGGACTTCGAGGAGGTCCGCAAGCTCGCCGACGAGGACGAGCTGCGCCGCTTCTTCGTCCGCACCGACCGCACCACGGGCAAGCCCAAGGTGCAGGAGAAGACCAGCTACGGCGCGGCCGCCCGCATGCAGCTGCTGGCCCGGAAGTCCGACCCCTACGCCTGACGTGGGGTGCAGTGAGCACGAGGTACGCCCGCCTAGCGGCGGGGGTCCGGCATCCGGCCGGGCCTGCCGATTGGAAACCCCGTCGGCACGTGCAGCACGGAGCAGTGATCAGACGACCGCCGATTGCAGCACGCGTCGGCCGCAGGCACCAGACCCTGGTGCGGGGCGTCGTGGGCTCCCGTCCAGCTACATCCCGACGGGAGCATTTCCATGTCCGAAGTTGCCAAGAAGCTGCGCGAGCGCCGTGCCAACGTGTGGGAGCAGGCCAAGGAACTGGCCGACCGTGCGGCCGATGAGAACCGTGCGTTCTCCGGCGAGGAAGAGAAGTCCTGGGTCGCGCTGAACAGCGAGCTGGACGCGCTCGACGTGCGTATCAAGGCGGTGCTCGACGGCGAGCAGCGCGCCAAGGACGCCGAGGACGCCATGTCGGCGCTCCGCGGCGAGCCCCGCAAGCAGGGCGGCGCCGGCGGCCAGGGCGGGCCGGAGGGCGGCGGGGACGTCGCGCTGCGGAACTTCCTGCGCGGCGAGGGCCCGCGCGCCATCGACGTCAACCCGTCCGGCCCGGTGAACTTCCGTGACCTGTCCAAGCTGAGCTCGGGCGCGGGCGGCGCGACCGTCCCGACGAGCTTCTACGACCGACTCGTCGCCCACCTCATCGAGACCTCGGCGATCCTCCAGGCCGGTGCCACCGTCCTGAACACCGCGTCCGGCGAGGTCATCCAGGTTCCCAAGACCACGGCTCACAGCAGCGGCGGGATCGTCACCGAGGCTGCATCGATCGGCGAGTCCGACCCTGCGTTCGGCCAGGTCTCGCTCGGCGCGTACAAGTACGGCACCCTCATCCAGGTCTCCCGCGAGCTCCTCACCGACACGGGCGTGGACCTGGAGGGCTACCTCGCCATGCAGGCCGGGCGCGCGCTCGGCAACGCTTTCGGTGCGCACGCCATCACCGGCGACGGATCGTCCAAGCCGCGCGGTGTCCTGACCGACGCTTCGGCCGGGGCGACCGGACCGAACGCGGCTACCCCGGTCGGCGGGTTCGGTGCGCAGGGCACGGCGGACCAGGGCGCTGATCTGCTCATCACGCTTTTCCACTCGGTGATCTCGCCGTACCGCATGTCCTCGGCGTGCCGCTGGCTGATGGCCGACAGCACCGCGGGCGCGGTCCGGAAGATCAAGACCGCCGAGGGCCAGTACATCTGGCAGCCCTCGGTGATCGCCGGTCAGCCGGACACCATCCTCGGCAAGCCCGTGCTCACCGACCCGAACATGCCAGCCATTGCTGCGAGCGCGGAGTCGATCGCGTTCGGTGACTTCTCGCAGTACTTCGTCCGCCTCGCGGGCGGCGTGCGCTTCGAGCGGTCCGACGAGTTCGCGTTCGGCAACGACCTTGTCACGTTCCGGGCGCTGATGCGCGCGGACGCGGCGCTCGTCGACCTGACCGGCGCCATCAAGACGTTCACCGGCGGCACCGCCTAAGAGCCCGCGGCAGGGCAGCCCCCACCGTCCCCGGGGGCTGCCCTGCCCCGGATAGGAGACCCTCCATGTCCACGTACAACCAGACCCTGTTCAAGCGCAGCCTCTCTCCGGCGCTGCGGACCGACGGCACCGCGAGCGGTGTGGCTGTCGACCGGGCAGCAAACGGCGGCATGCAGGACGCCGTGGTGCTCGTATCCACCGGCACCGTCACCGACGGCTCCCACGCGGTCGCCATCCAGGACTCGGCCGACGGATCCACCGACTGGCAGGCCGTCGCCGCCGCCCAGCTCGACGGCAGCACACCCACGCTCGTCGCCGCGAACGACGACACCGTGTACGAGGTCGGCGTCCGGGCGACCCGACGCTACCTCCGGGTCGTGGCCGTCACCACCGGCGCCACCACCGGCGGCCTGTTCGGGGCGGCGATCCTCCTCGGCCGTCCCCGGTACGCGCCCGTGACCCGGTCGTGAGAGGAGACCTGATGCGTATCCGCATGACCGTGGCCATGTCCGGGACCCGCAACGGCGTGCCCTGGCCGGCACGCGGCGAGATCGCCGAACTCCCCACCACAGAAGCCGCGCACCTGGTCGGCGCCGGTATCGCCGTCGCGGTGCCCGACGACCCGCCGGTGGAGACCGCGACCGCCCCGGCGCCCGAGGCGCCCGCGCCGCCGGCGCCCGAGGACGCGTCGCTGCCCGAGACCGAGGAGCGGCGAGGCCGCGGCCGGCCCCGTAAGCCGCGCGACGGCCAGGGCAACATCGTCCGAGAGTGAGGTAGGCCGGTGGCCAACGAGTACGCAGACCTGTCCGTGCTCAAGGCCAGCCTCGGCCTGGAGGACGACGACGACACACGCGACGTCCTGCTGGCCGCGGCCCTGGCGTCCGCGTCCCGCAGCATCGACACCGCGACGGGCCGCCGCTTCTGGCTCGACGGAGTGGCGTCCGCCCGCACGTACAACCCGTCCGGCCGGAGCGTGTGCGGCGACGACGGCGAGCGGCTCCTCATCGACGACGCGGGCGTAGCCCCGACGCTGGTGGAGACCGGCGCAGCCGGGTCCTGGACGGCCGTCACCGGGTACGAGACGGGCCCGGACAACGCGCTCGCCCGCGGCCGCCCGATCGTGTCCCTGCTGCAGGGCACAGCGTCCTGGGGGCGCGGCCCGACCCGCGTGCGGGTGACCGCGCAGTGGGGTTGGCCGGCCGTGCCGGACGAGATCGTGCAGGCCACCGTGATCCAGGCCTCGCGGCTGTTCAAGCGCAAGGACTCGCCCGAGGGCGTGACCGGGTCCGCGGAGTGGGGCGTCGTCCGCCTGTCCCGCCGGGACCCGGACGTGTGGGCGCTCATCGAGCACTTCGTCCTGCCCGGCTTCGGATAGGGGGCGCCGTCATGCAGATGTCCGCGGTCCGTGAGGCCATCGCTGCCGCGGCCCGCGAGGTCGTCCTCCCGTCCGGGCTGCCCAAGCTGACCTGCCACGGCTACACCCCGGACTCGATCACCGCCCCCTGTTTCTTTGCCGCGGAGTACAGCCTCGAATTCGACAAGGCGATGGGCCGCGCACTCGACGAGGCCGAGCTGACGTGCCGTGTGCTGGTCGGCCGCGCCGACGACGTGTCTGCGCAGCGCACCCTCGACGCGCTGCTCTCCGGATCCGGGCCGGCGTCACTGAAGGCCGCGATCGAAGCAGCCCGCGGGGCGCCCGGCGAGTACGCGCTCGGCGGCCTGGCGCACGACCTGCACGTGACCCGAGTGCAGGGCTACCGATGGTACGAGCACCAGGGCACGCAGTACGTCGGGGCCGAGCTGATCATCCGCATCATCGGCGACGGAAGGAGCTGACCCCGTGAGCAAGTTCGTACTGCTCAACTGCCGCCTGTTCGCTGTCGGCGCGGACCTCAGCGGCGCATCCAACAAGATTGAGATCACGGCCGAGTACGAGGACAAGGAGACCACCAACTACCTGTCCAACGGTCACAAGGAAGTCATGGCCGGGCTCGGCTCGGCAGAGATCAGCGGCGAGGGCCAGTGGGAAGCCGGCGACGACTCCCTCGTCGACAACGCGTCCTGGTCCCAGCTCGGCGGCACCGGCCCGTGGACGGCCTGCCCGAACCTGGCCACGGTCGGCTCCCTCGCCTGGATCACCAAGGCGATGCGCGCCGACTACACGCAGGGCGAAGCCGTGGGCGAGGTCGCCCCGTGGACCGGCACCGCCAAGAGCTCGTGGCCGCTCGTGCGCGGCGTCATCGGGCACCCGGCCGGGACCGCCCGGACGTCGACCGGCACCGGGACCGGCGTGGAGCTGGGCGCCGCGGCTGCCGGACAGCGGCTGTACGCCGGGCTGCACGTTCTCTCCGCATCCGGGACCACCCCGTCGATCACAGCCCGGATCGAGTCCGACGTCGACAACACGTTCGCCAGCCCGACCACGCAGCTGACGTTCACCGCGGCCACGGCCGCCGGCGGACAGATCCTGCGGACCACGGGCAGTGCCATCACGGACACCTGGTTCCGGGTCGCTTGGACGATCTCCGGCACGTCGCCCAGCTTCATATTCGCAGTTTCATTGGGCGTGCGCTAACAGTCCGGGTTGCGCGATAGAATGCCATATGCCCAACCGACCCTGCGCCGTGGACAGTTGCGAAGAGAGACACTTCGCGAAGAGCTACTGCAAGCTGCACTACGAGCGAGTACGGGCAGGCCGCCCGCTTGATGCACCGCACCGGTCACAGACCCCTCTCAAAGCGTGCTCCGTGGATGGGTGCGATCGCGCGCACGCTTCTGGTGGGTACTGCGACACCCATTACCGGAGGTGGCGGCGGCATGGCGAGGCGGGGCCTGTCGAAGCCCAGCCGTGCGGGCCCAAGAGGAAGACGCCGCAGCCCTGCTCTGTGGATGGCTGCGACAAGCCGCGGCGCGGGAAGGTCTACTGCGCTCTGCACCGGGCCCGAGTCAAACGCACGGGGAACCCCGGGCCAGCCCATGCCCTGCATACAGGCGAGAGCAACGGATACCTGACGCCACAGGGGTACCGAATGGTCCTGCGCGGCGGCCGGTACCGTGCAGAACACCGGTACGTGATGGAGCAAACCCTCGGCCGCGACCTGTTCGAGGACGAGACGGTTCACCACATCAACGGCGTGCGCGACGACAACAGACCCGAGAACCTGGAGCTGTGGTCGTCGCGCCACCCGAAGGGCCAGCGAGTCGACGAGAAAGTCGCCTGGGCCCTGGAGATCTTGGCCCGCTACGCACCGGAACGCATCAAGTAGAAAGCCCCACCCGCCTCAGCCCGGAGACCACTGGTCCCGGGCTGTTCGTCGTGCCCAGAAAGGTGATCCGCCATGGCCAAGATGGTCCTGCTCGCACAGTTCCTGTCCCTCAACGGGACCGACGTCTCGGAGTACGTCCGCAAAGCGGAGCTGACGATGGAGGTGGAGGACAAGGACGTCACCACCTACTCGTCGCTCGGCTGGAAGGAAGTCCTCGGCGGCCTCAAGTCCGGCGAGCTCTCCATCGAGTTCCTCCAGGACGTCGCTGCGACGGAGATCGACAGCATCATGTGGCCGCTGTTCGGCACCGTGGTCCCGTTCGTGACCCGCGCCGACCAGGCCGCGGTCGGCGCGTCCAACCCGAGCTACTCGGGGAACGTGCTGATCAAGCAGTGGAACCCGATCGAGGGTTCGATCGGTGACGAGGCGAGCGTGGGCGTCGGCTACCCAACGTCCGGCGCCGTGGCCCGCGCCGTCGCCTGATGTCCGGCGGCGGGCCCCCGTTCGAGCTCACGTGCACGCACGAGGGCCTCGACGCTCTGGCCCGGGCGCTGCGGGCCGAGGCCGACGGGAAAGAGCTCCGCAAGGAGCTCGCCAAGGGGATGCGCGAGGCCCTGAAACCGGCGGCCGTGCAGGCCAAGAGCGGAATCATGGCGATGTCCTCGGCCGGCCCGAGCACTGCGCCGGCGCTCCGTTCGGCCATCGCCAAGAAGATCAGGCCCGAGGTCAAGCTCGGCGGACGCTGGTCCGGGGCTCGGATCAAGGCCTTCAAGACGAGGAACATCCGCGGCTTCGCCAACGCGCCCAAGCGCACGAATCGCGCCCGCGGCTGGCGACACCTGACCTACGGCCAGGAGCCGTGGGTCCAACAGCACGGCAAAACCCTCTGGTTCGACCACGCCATGGAGGGCGACACGAACCGCTACACCCAGGCCGTGCACGAGGCCATGGAGAACATGGCCCGGCGGATCGCCGACCGGGCCGGATAGGGGACGAGATGTACCTGGTTTACAAGCCCGAAGGGTCGGATGAGCAGCGCTGGGAGTACAACCCGCGCAAGATCATGTCGGCGGAACGGGAAGCCCTGGAGAAGCGCACCGGCCGCGATTTCTCCGACTTCACCAAGGCCGTTGCCAACGGCAACTCGGGATGCCGGCGCGCGCTGCTGCACATGTACCTCAAGCGCGAGCACCCCGGCGTCCGGTACGAGGACGTCGACTTTGCGTGGGACGAGCTCACCCTCGTCCAGACCCGCGCCGAGCTCATCTTCATCCGCGAGCAGGCCGCCGAGCACGCCTCCCCGGAGCAGCGTGAGGCCATGCTCGAAGGCCTCGATCAGGCCATCGCCGAGGCCGAGGACGACGGGTCCGAAGGCGGGGGAAAAGTCCTGCCGCCGATCGTCGCCTGAGACGGCTCGGCGATGCCGCGCACCTCCTCGGTGTCCGGCCCTGGGAGTGGCGGCTCCTCACGGTCGAGGAGGAAGACGGGCTCTTGGACTGGCTCGACGGATACGAGAAAGCCCAGAACGAGGCCAACGAGAAGATGAAGAGGGGGCGATGACGTGGCGTCCGATACCTCCCTCGTCTTCAACCTGATCGCCCGCGACCGCGCGTCCGCGACGATCCAGCAATTCCAGGAGCGCATCACCACCGCGTCCGCGGGCATCGCGGCCGGCGTCGGCGCTGCCCTGGGCGCTGGCATCGCGGCGAACCTGGACGCGTCCGCCGCGAATGCGAAGCTCGCCGCACAGCTCGGCATCGGTCCGGCAGAAGCGGCCGAGCTGTCGAAGGTCTCCGCCAGCGTGTACGCGAACGCGTGGGGCGAGTCGACGGCCGAGGTCAACGAGGCTATCAAGGGCGTCTACCAGCAGATCGGCGACACCAGCGATCTCCAGGGCGGCCTGGAGGGTGTCACCACGAAGGTGATGGCGCTCGCGCAGACATTCGACCAGGACCTCGGCGGCGTCACGAAGGCCGTGGGCCAGATGATCAAAACGGGGCTCGCGAAGGACGCGGACGAGGCCCTCGACATCCTGACCCGCGGTTTCCAGTCCGGCGCGGACAAGGCCGAAGACCTCCTCGACACGATGAACGAGTACGGCACACAATTCCGCAAGTTCGGCCTGGACGGGCAGACCGCGACCGGGCTCCTCACGCAGGGCCTGCAGGCGGGCGCCCGCGACGCGGATATCGTCGCCGACGCGATCAAGGAATTCAGCATCCGGGCCATCGACGGCTCGAAGGGTGCCGCCGACGCGTACAAGGCCCTCGGCCTGAACGCTGACGACATGATGTCGAAGATCGGCCAGGGCGGCGACAGCGCCGAGGCCGCGCTCGGCCTCGTCCTCGACAAACTCCGCGGCATCAAGGACCCCGTAGCGCAGTCGGCTGCTGCGGTGGGTCTGTTCGGTACACAGGCCGAAGACCTGGGGCAGGCCCTGTACGCCCTCGACCCGGACGCCGCCGTGGGCGCGCTCGGCCAAGTCGCCGGGGCTGCCGATGCCATGGCGAACACGGTCGGCAGCTCGCCGGCGGCCGCGCTGGAGACGTTCAAGCGCGACGCCATGGGCAAACTGTCCGAGGTCGGCGGTGTCATGGTGCAGTTCGCCATGAAGCACCAGACGGTGTTCGAGCCGCTCGCGTACACGCTGATGGGGCTGGCCACGACGGTCCTCGTCGTCAAGGCGGCGATGATCACCTACTCGGCGGTCGCTGCGGTCGTCGCCGGAGCCAACGCCATCATCAGCGCCAGCGCCTGGACAGTCATCGGGAACTGGATCCGGATGAACGCGATCGGGCTCGGCATGTATGCCCGCATCGCTGGCGCGGCAGTGGTGTCCGCGGCGACAACCTCGGCCGCGTGGGTGGGCTCGGCGCTCACCTCGATCGGCACGTGGGTCATGGCCGTGATCCGGGCGGGCGCCGCGGCCGTAGGACAGTTCGTCATGATGGCCGCCCGAGCTGTGGTGTGGGCGGCGACGATGGCCGCACAATGGCTGATCGCCATGGGCCCCATCGGGTGGATCATCCTCGGGGTGATCGCCCTGGCGGCACTGATCTACACGTACTGGGACCAGATCAAGGCGTTCACCGTCGCCGCGTGGGGCGCGATCTGGACCGGCATCAAGTGGGCCGTCGATCAGATCTGGAACTTCTTCGTCACGTGGATGCTCGGCGGGATCATCTGGCAGCACTGGGAAGAGATCAAGGCCGGGGCGCTGGCCGCGTGGACGTGGCTGATGAACTGGCTCGGCGGGATCCCCGGCTGGCTGTACCAGGCGTTCCTCGACTTCACGCTGATCGGCCTGTTCATCCAGCACTGGCAGTCCATGAAGGACGGCGCGGTGCGCAAGGGGAGTGAGCTCGTGGCCTGGGTCCGGAGCCTGCCCGGCATGATCACGGGCGCACTAGGCGACCTCGGCAACCTCCTCGTCGGGCACGGCCGGGACATCGTCACGGGGCTGTGGCATGGCATCCAGGGGATGGGCGGCTGGCTCCGCTCCACCCTCATGGGCTGGGCCCGCAACCTGATCCCGGGGCCGATCGCGAAAGCACTCGGCATCGCGTCCCCGTCCAAGGTCATGGCCGACCAGATCGGCCAGTGGATCCCGGCCGGTGTTGTCCTCGGCATCGAGGCCCGGCAGGACGACGTCGCCCAGGCGATGGCCACTCTCGTGCCGACCATGGGCGCCGGCCAGTCGATGCTCGCCGGTCAGCAACTCGCCGGCGGCCAGGCCGGGAGCCCGCTGATGCGGCCGGGGTTCGGCCCGCAGCAGGTGCGGGTTGTCTTCGACGTCACCGGTGGCGAGAGCGCGCTGACCAAGTTCTTCCGTCAGAACGTCCGCGTCGTCGGGCAGGGGTCCGTGCAGAACGCATACGGCCAGTAGCAGGAAGGAGGCGCCGTCGTGGCGTTCCCGCAGACTCCGATCGAGCTCCTCGCCGAGATGCAGGTCGGCGGGACGTGGACGGACATGACGGGGGACCTGTACCGGCGGGCGCCGCTCACCATCGAGCGGGGCCGTCCGGATGAGGCGACCCGCGTCGACCCGTCGAAGGCCACGTTCCAGCTCAATAACCGGGCCAACAAGTACAGCCCGCGCAACCCGCGCTCGGCGAACTACGGGCTCATCGGCCGCAACACTCCCGTCAGGTTTTCGGTCGCCGGGCCGGAGTCGTACCTCGCCACCACCGGCGTGTCCGGGGACATCGTCGCCACCCCGGACCATGCGTCGCTCGACATCGTCGGTGACATCGACGTGCGGATCGAGCTGACGAAGAACTGGGATGAGGTCAGCGCCCAAGCCCTGACCGGCCCGACCCTGATCGGCAAGTGGTCCGCGGTCGACGGCAACCGCTCGTGGATCTGGCGGACCCTCAACAATTTCAGCCACTTCGTGTGGTCACCCACCGGCCTGTCGGCAGGCGCGATCACCGCCAGCGTCGAGCTGCCGCAGCTGCCCCACAGGGCGGCCCTGCGCGCGACCCTCGACGTGGACAACGGTGCGTCCGGCTGGACCGTCACCCTGTACTGGGCCGAGACTCTCGCCGGACCGTGGACCCTCGCCGGGACCGCGACCGGAGCCGGCGTAACGTCGATCTTCAGCGGCACCGCGCCTCTAGAGATCGCGCCCACCCAGATCACCACAACGCTGACCCGCTACCCGTGGCGTGGCCGCCTCCACCGGGCCGAGGTCCGGTCCAGCATCGGCGGCACCGTCATCGCCAGCCCCGACACGCGCGCCCTCGCCGTCGGTACCGGCTCCTGGGCAGACTCTGCTGGCCGCACCTGGACCGTGGCGGGCGACGCCGAGATCACCAACCGCGAGTACCGGCTGCACGCCGAGGTGTCGTCCTGGCCTGCCCGCGCGGACGTGTCCGGCAAGGACATCTACGTACCGGTCGAGGCCGCCGGGATCCTGCGCCGTCTGGGCCAGGGCCAGAAAGCGCTCGCGTCCACGCTGGCCCGTCGGCTTCCGTCACAGGAGCCGGTGGCCTACTGGCCGATGGAGGACGGCCGCGAAGCGACGCAGGCCTATTCCCCGCTCGTCGGCTGCGCCCCGCTGCCCGTGACTGGCTTCACCTTCGGCCAGGACGACAGCTGTCCCGGATCGGGCGCCCTGCCGTCCATCAACGGCGCCGCCATCATGGCCGGCCCCGTACCCGCGTACACCAGCCCGACCAGCGGTTACCTGATCTCGCTGATCTACCAGCTCGACGCCCCGAGCAGCACGCTTCAGTCGTGGCTGGCCTTTCGGACAACGGGCACCGCGGCCGGGCTCGTTGTGAAGTACACGCCGACCACCATTGGCATCGAGGGCTACGACTCGGCCAACACTCTGATCATCAACGAGTCGTTCTCGAACTCGGACACCTACGGCCCCGGCCGGTGGTTCCGTTTCGACTTCTCCGCCCAGCAGAACGGCGGCAACGTCGACTTCCACGCGGGCTGGGTCGAGGTTGACGGGACCGGTGGCGCGTGGGACTGGTCCGAGCCCGGCACCGTCGGCCTCGTCGAGCGCTTCGACACCGAGTTCGGAGCCGACTTCTCCGGGATGAAGATCGGGCACCTGTCCGTCTTCCCCTCGTCCGACCTGAACGTGTGGGGCGGCTCGGACAACGGGTACGGCGGCGAGCTGACGGGCCACCGGATCGCGCGCCTCGGCAGTGAGGAGAACGTGCCGCTCACCGCCGGGTACGCCGACACGGCGATGGGCGCACAACGGCCCGGCTCCCTGCTCTCCCTCCTCGCCGAGTGCGAGGCGGCAGACGGCGGCGTGCTGTACGAAGATCGTGAACGGATCGCCCTGCACTACCGGTCACGGCAGTCGTACTACAACCGGCCGGTAGCGCTCACCCTCGACTACACCGCCGACGGACACGTGGCCCCACCGCTGGAGCCAGTCGACGACGACCAGCGGGTCCGCAACGACCGCACCGTCACACGCACGGGCGGCTCCTCCGCCCGGGCCGTGGACGAGACGAGCGCTCTGTCGGTGCAGGCGCCGCCGCTGGGGGTGGGCCCCTACGACGACAGCCGCACTCTGAACGTGCGCTACGACAGCCAGGTGGAACCGATCGCCCAGTGGTCGCTGTACCTGGGCACCTGGGACGAGGCCCGATACCCGACGGTTCATATCAATCTGGCTGCGGCACCGTCCCTGATCCCGGACGTTCTGGCGCTCGATATCGGGGACCGCATCCAGATCACCAATCCCCCGGACTGGCTGCCACCCGGCCCGATCGACCTGACCATCGAGGGCTACACCGAGGTCATCGGGCACCCCAACGACTGGGACATCATTCTCAACTGCTCGCCCGCGGGACCGTGGGCGGTCGGAGTTCTGGACGACGTGACGACAGGACGCGGCGACACGGCCGGCTCGACTCTCGCGTCGGGCGTCACGTCCACCGCGACGTCGCTGTCGGTGGCAACGCCGAGCGGCCCGCTGTGGGCGACGTCCGGCGAGACCCCCTTCGATATTCGAGTCGGCGGGGAAGTCATGACCGTCACCGCGGTCTCCGGAGCCTCGTCGCCGCAGACGTTCACCGTGACCCGCTCGGTCAACGCCGTGGTCAAAGCCCACTCCAGTGCGGCAGATGTCCGGCTGGCCCAGCCCATGATCCTCTCCCTGTAAGGGGGCCCCGTGCCATACCCCACGTGGTCGGCAGGGCAGCGGGTCACCGCGGCTCTGCTCACCGCCATGCAGCCCGTCACCATGGTGAAGTCGGCGAACACGTCCCGCGCGTCGACGACCACGCTTGCCAGCGATCCACACCTTGTGATCCCCGTGTCAGCGAGCGCCACCTATCTGCTCGACGGATTCCTGGAGTACGACGGGAATTTCGGCGGCACGGGCGATATGAAGCTCGATTGGACACTCCCGTCCGGCGCCGCAATCCGCTGGGCGGCACTGGGCAATGCCAGCGGGGACACCACCCAGAAGCACGTCAGCACCTCGGCTGCCGCGGGAACCACCCTGTCGGTCGGCACCTACGGTGTGGCCGGCGCCGGCGGCGTCCGGAACGCAGCCAGCCCGCGCGGCTATCTGACAGTGGCCGGCACGGCCGGGAACATCACCCTGCGGTGGGCACAGAACTCCTCGCATGCCACGGCCACGACGTTGTACGCCGGGTCGTGGATACGGCTCCTCCGCGTCTCCTGATCTCGCCTCTCCCCGTTCGCCCCGAGCCCTGTTGGCCGGGGCTTTTCTCATGCCCTGGAGGCCTCATGGCGTGGTATCCCGGCGCGGTCCGGATGGAGCTCCAGCCGGAGTCCGACGACCAGCCCGCGATCATCCCGACTCAGTTCGTCCTGCACTCGATCGCTGCCCCGTGGACGAAGGAGCGGACCTTCGAGTTTTGGCGCGACAGCACCAACCTCGAAAGTCATTTCGGCCAGTCCTTCGACGGCAGCATCGCCCAGTACATCGGCACCGAGACCCGCGCCGATGCCACCTACCTGGCTAACCGCCGGCCCGACGGGACCGGCGCCGTCGCCATCGAGACCGCCTCAAATCTCGACCACACCGACCCTTGGACGGACGCCCAGGTCGAGGGGCTTATCAGTCTCGGTGTCTGGCTGCACCGTCAGCACGGGATCCCGCTCCGCATCTGTCGCACCGCGTCCGACCCCGGCTACGGCTACCACCGTCTTCACGCGGACTGGGCGAAGGGCGGCACTGCCTGCCCCGGCGACGCGCGGGTCGCGCAGTTCAGGAACGTCATCTTCCCGGGCATCGTCGCCCGGGCCACCGGCCAACCGTCCGAGGAGGACGACATGCCCTTGACCCCGGCCGATCTCGACGCGATCGAGCAGCGCGTCTGGCGCCACACCGAGACCAACGCCGCCACCGGCCGCCCCGTCGACATGGGCGCCGTCATGGCCTGGATGGACAAGGTCCACAACAACCAGACCGAGACCACGGGCCGCCAGATCGCCGCCATGCAGGCCGCGATCACCGCGCTCGCGGCGCAGCTCGGCCAGCTCGACGGCGTCGACACGGCCACCGTGGTTGCCGCGGTCCGGGCGGCCATCGCCGAGGCCGTCATCGACGTGGACGTCACCGTCACCGGAACCCCGACCCCCCAGGAGTCCTGACCCATGAAGATCTTCGGACGCGAGCCCGTCTACATCCTTGCCGTCATCGCCGTCGCTCTGAAGCTCGCCGCGGCCTACGGCCTCGACGTCTCCGACACGCAGCAGACCCTCATCAACACCGTTCTCGCCTGCGCAGTCGCGCTGGCCTCCGCCGTCGTCCTCAGGACGGGCGCGGCCGGCGCCGCAGTGCTGCAGCTGGCCCAGGCCGCGCTCGCGCTGTTCGCTGGCTTCGGCCTGGACATGTCCGCGACCGAGCAGGCTGGCTGGATGTCCCTCGTCTCGGCAGTCCTCGCCGTGGTGTCGCATGGGCAGGTCGAGGCGCCGGTGTCCCGGCTGGCGATCGAGCAGTCCAGCCCGGTCAAGTCCGCGCCCCGGGCGGTCTGATGTGGGCCGCCCTGTGGCGGCACCTCCAATGGCGGGGCCTGACCCTGGCCGGTGTCGGCGCGTGCTGGATCGCCTACGGCATCGGCCTCATCGTCACCGCCCGGCCGGGCCTCGTCGCCGCCACGGCCCCGCTGATCCGCCTGATGGGCGTGGAGGGCTGGGGCGGGGTGTGGATGGTCTGCGGCGTCGCCGGGGTGGCCTGCGGCCTGCTCCGGCCCGGCCGCGACATCGCCGGATTTGCCGGGGTGTTCCTGCCGCCGACGGTGTGGGGGCTCGCATTCGTCGGCGCCTCCGCAACCGGCACGTATGAGGTCGCGTGGGCCACCGCGCCACTGTACGCCGCGATCGTTCTGCTGGTCGTTGTCGTCGCTGCGCTGACGGGGGGTCGCAGGCGCTCGTGCACGTGTGATGAGGGGGCGCCTGATGGGCACTGAAGGAACTGTTCTGGGCGTCGTGATAGCCGTGGTGGGTGTGATCGGGTCGGTGCTTGTTGCGCGGGTGTCCGTGCCCCGCCCGCAACCTGTTGGGCATCCGGAGCCCGACGAGGTTCCGCCCGCGCTGGAGGTCAGTCCTGAGATCTGGTCCCACTTCAGCGGGAAGATCACCAATCTGGAGGCCAAGGTGGACCACCTCACCGACCTCGTCGAGCAGCAGACGGTCCGCGTCGGCACCCTGGAACGCCTCCTCCGCCAGGCCATGCGCGTCATCCGCCGCTGCAACACCCGTCTGCGCAAGGCGGGCCTGGACCCTGAGCCCATCCCGCCCGAGCTGATCCCGTACTCGATCGACTGAGGAGGCGGTCATGCCGCTGCCCACGACGCGCGTCGTCACCGGCCACTACGTCAACCCGGCCACCGGCGCCGCCTGTACCGGGCGGGTCGTCCTGGCCCCGTACCCGGGCGTGTGGACGGATGAGACTGGGGACCAGGTGCTCACCGGGGGCGCCACCGTCGAGCTCGTCGCGGGCGCGTTCTCCGTCACCCTCGTCACCACCGACGCCGCCGGCGTCGAGCCGACCACCGGCCGGGTGTGGATCTTCGAGGAGCGCGTCGACGGCCGGCCGTACCGGCGCCGCCCGTTCGTACTCGATGCCGGGGTTGGCAGCATCGACATCACCGACCTCGTCGACGCGGACCCGGCCGACGTCGGCTACACCCGCGGGCCTACGGGCCCGACCGGACCTGCCGGCCCGACCGGAGCCACCGGGGCAACCGGAGCCACCGGGGCGACGGGCCCCGCTGGGGCGACCGGGGCGACCGGCCCGGCTGGGGCTGACGGCGCCGCCGGCGCAGCAGGCGCGACGGGTGCCACCGGCGCGACCGGCTCCCAGGGCGCGATGGGCGCCTCCGGCACGGTCATCACGGTGGCGCAGGCCCGGATCACGGACGGCGCGGTCGCCGACCTCACCTCGTCCACACCGTGGATCATCGCCACAACGAGCGTGGGCACGCCGCTCCAGTGCTCCATCCCCGCGGCCGCCGGGGACCGCATCCGCGTCCACCTCAGCATGATGTACGTCGGCGGCCACTTCCTCGACCTGGCGCTCCTCACCGGAGCGGGCGCGATCTCCGAGTACGGCGCCTCCGGCACGGGCACTCCGCTCGCGGAAGGCGCCCCCGAGTTCTACCCGAGCGTGTCGTTCTCGAAGGCCGCGAGCGCGGGCATGTTCACGGTCGGCGCCGGCCACATCGACGGGTCCGGAAACGCCACGGTGGCGCTGGTCCACTCCGGCACGACCTCGGGCAAGGTGTATGCCAACAGCGTCTACCCCTGGCGGATACTGCTGGAAAACCTCGGCCCGCCCGGCGGTTCGGCGGCCGGGTCGTGGCTGCCACGCCCGTCCGAGCAGGGCCTCATTACGTGGACTGGCGATCCGAACGATGCCGGGCACGTCACCGCGCAGTCCTCGGGCGGCGTCGCAGGCCGGATCACATTGGTGAAGATCCCGATCCGCGAGCAGGTCACCATTTCGAACATTTGGCTCGGTCTGTCCGGCATCGACGCGGCCGCCGTCCTGTCGAACTGCTACCTCGGTCTCTACGACGCGGCCGGCAACCGGGTCGGCGTCACCGCGGACATTTCGGCGTCGCTGATGACCGGCGCCACCGCGAAGGCGCTGCCGCTCGTCACACCGTTCGTCGCGGCGCCGGGGCACTACTTCATCGCCATGCTCCTCAACGGGACCTGGACCACCAACAGCCTGCACTTCAAGGCCACGGGCGCCGGGATCTCAGTGAACGCCGGGCTCACCGCGCCCAGCCTCCGGTACAGCACGATCCTCACTGGCCAGACCTCGCTGCCCGCCAGCCTGACTCTGTCCGGCCAGGCCACGAGCACGATCAATACCGGCTGGGCCAGCCAGTGGTACGGCCTCTCCTGAACAGCACATCGCCCCCTCTCAGCCTGCGGGCTGGGAGGGGGCGTTTTTGTCGTGTACCGGTACCGTTCTGGTGTCGAGTCAGAACTGGGAGCCAGTATGCACTCTCTACCTCACGACCACACCGGCGCGCGCATGAAGCGCCTGCGCCTCGAACGCCACCTCACCCAAAGAGCCGTCGCGGACCTCGCCCAGGTCCCGTACAGCACGTACACGAAGACGGAGCAGGGCGTCATCGCGGCGTCCCCGTACCTGATCGCCGCGTTCGCCCGAGCCCTCCGCGTCTCCGTCGCCACGGTCACCGGCCAGCCGTACACCACCGAACTCCGGGCGGACGAGCTGGACATTCTGATCCGGCCCATCCGCGAGGCCCTCGACGTCTACGACCTCGGCGCCGACCCGGACATCACCCCACGCGCGCACCAGCTGCTCGCCGACGACGCGGAGGCGCTCCTCGTTGCGGTCCGGGCCGGGGAGATCAAGCAGACCGCCGGCCAACTGCCCGGGCTCATCCAGGAGGCCACCACGGCCGCGCACACGGCCCCAGGGCGGGACGGGTGGCTGCTCCTCGCCAGCCTCTACCGCACCTCCTACGACGTCGCCAGCAAGCTGGGCTACTACGACCTCGCCGCGCTGGCCCTGGCGCGCATGGACTGGGCGGCCGAGCGCGGCTCAGACGCCGTGGTCGGCGGCATGTACCGCTACATGCGGGCCCTGACCTACCTCCGCGACGGCGAGTACCGCACCGGCGAGCGCCTCGTTCAGCTCGGGCTGCGCACGCTCGAGCAGGCGGACGCGTCCCGGGAACGGGAGGTCGTCACGGGGCAGCTACACCTGGGCGCCGCGGTGATGGCCGGCCGGTCGAAGGACCGCGGGCGCGCGGACGGACACCTCGACGAGGCAGAGCGGATCGCGGCTGGCACCGGGGAGGCTGTTGAGACGCATTGGCTGGCGTTCGGCCCGACGAACGTCAAGGTGCACCGGGTCAGCGTGCTGGCCGAGCTGGACGAGTACGGGCAGGCCGCGCAGGCCGGCCGCGGGATGACGATCCCGCAGGACTGGCCGAAGTCCCGCAAGAGCCACCACTTCGCCGAGCTGGCCCGCGCGCAGATGTGGACGGGCGACCTCGACGGCTCATTCCAGAACCTGCTGCGCGCGCGGAAGTCTGCGCCGCAGCAGGCCCGCTATCACCAGACGGTCCGGGAGACGTATGCGGGGCTGGAGGCGGCCCGTCGCCAGCTGCCTGACAGCTTCCTCTCCTACGGCTCCTGGCTGGGCATCTGACGTTCCGTAATCCCTTGGCCCCGACTATCAACATGCCGTGATAGTCGGGGTCTTGTCGTGCTCCCACACTCGTCTCACCACCCGCTGACGACGGTAGGGAGCACGGGTATGAGCAGCACACGCGCCGAGATGGAGGCGACAACCGCCCTCGTGGTGGCCGCCCTCGTCCGTTTCGATCAGCGGCCGTCGGAGGACGACATTGCCGCATTGACCGGTCAGCTCCTCCAGCACGGGGCGCTCCTCGTCGCCGAGGTCGCCGACGTGCCCGGGTCGGCTGCTGCGCTCGCTGACTGGGAGCTCCTCACGACCAGCGGGGCCGAGAACAGCCCGCTGGGCACCTGGACGTATGCGCGTGGCCTGGCACGCACGGTCCGCCGGATGACCGAGCTCCTGAACGCGGCCGCCCAGTGAGCGCGGCCGAGCACTGCGTGTACTGCGACGAGCACGTCGCGGCGGTCGAGGAGAACCGCGTGGGCTCTGACTTCTCGGCGTCCGCGGTCCGGCCGCCGATGTACGCCCACCCCGGATGCGGCCATCAGGGCCGCCGGCAGGGCTCGACCGGGCGACAGGCCCCGAGGGCCGGCCGGTGAGCGGATCGCGCCAGCCGTGGCGCGAGCAAGTCCTGTACGTCGTCATCGCGCTCGCCATCGGCGGCGCGATCATCCTCGGCACCGCCCGGTGAACCGCATGACCCGTTCGAGTCAACGGGCACCCCCGCCGCGGTGAGGAACGGCTAGTTTGTGGTTGAGATGACCACCGAATTCGCCGATGAGGCCCGCTCCCGAGTAGCCCGTCTCCTCCGCATGGCGGCCACCCACGACGACCGGCTCCGAGCCCGCATCGTTGAGTACGCCGCAAGTACCCCCGACCCGCCCCCGTACGGCCCGCACGGCATCCACACCAAGGGGTGCACCCGTTGTCGCCAGACCATGTGGAGGCAGCGTGATGTGTGGGTCTGCTCGCGCTGCGGCCACGTAGAGGACACCCGATGACCTGCCACGCCTGCGGCTCTCAGATGTACGAGGACTCTCGGACACCGGGGCGGCTGTGGTGCGCGTGTGGCACCTACCGGGATGTCGCTGAGACGGCCGATCAGGTGACGGCCCGGGAGGCCGAGACGGCCCGCGTGTTGGCGCTGCTGGACATGGCGCTCGCGGGTTCGGCGCGCCACCGGGGGGCCGAAGAACAGTGCGCGACCGACCGACAGACCACCGCTGAGATGGAGTCCACCATGGGACAGACGATCCAGACCGCCGGATGCCCGAAGTGCGGCGGCACCATGTACCGCACCGTCGACACTGACGAGCACGGCAACCCGATTGGCATGGGCCCGTACGTGTGCAGCAACTGCGGGAACATGGCGGGCTAACCACGACCGTAGCCCCGGCTGACAGCCTCCCCGTCGGCCGGGGCTACCGCGCAAGGGGTCCGCTGGCTTCGTTGCGAAATTGGGTCTTCCGTTCAGCGGCGTAATCCGTATGGTTGCTGCATGCACCTGACGCGGGCCTTACCTGCGGCCCGCCGAGGCCCTACTCCCTGACCAGCTCCGACAGCGGTACGCCGAGCGCGTCGGAGATCCGCAGGAGAGTATCGAGCCGCGGACTGACCCGCCCCTGTTCGAGCAGGGTGTAGGACGGCCGGTCCATGCCCATCGAGTTGGCCACCCGCTCCTGAGTCAGGTTCCGGTGCTCTCGCGCGGCCCGGATCTGGAGCGCGATCCGTCTTCGACGGGCGAGCACGTCGTCGGAGGGCGGTACGGAGCGCGGCACCTGTCCACGCTCGGGCAGTCATGATCGTTTGTCAGTTGGCCAAATCCTACATTGCGTGATCTTGCATATATGCGGGCAGGAGCCTGCACACCAGACCGGCCCTCCCTGCCCTGCCCCCCAGGCGGCGGGAGGGCCGGCTACGCCCCCGGCGGACGCGTCGGGGGCGTAGTCATGTCCAGCCCCGGATCGAGGCGGACGGCCTGGAGGAGTCGATCCCGTACCCGGTTGAGTGATCCCGCGTACTACCCGGTGCAGCCTGCGAATTGGGCGTAATAGCAGGTGAGCCCCGGTCGATGACCGGGGCTCACTCGCAGCAAAACACTGTCTTGGTGGAGGATTTGACTGCTCGGTGCCGACCGCCTCGATGACCGCGTGTGCGCCCCGGCCGCCGGTGAGCTCGCGCACGGCCGCCTCGGCGGCCTCGCCGCGCTCGGCGACCACGTCGGTGGCTCCGAAGAGCCTGGCTATGTCCGTACGGACGGTGTGGCGGCCCAGTGCGATGATCCGCTCGGCGCCCAGGCGCTTGGCGGCGAGGACGCCGCACAGGCCGACCGCGCCGTCACCGACGACGGCGACCGTGGAGCCCGGGCGCACCCCCGCGCCCAGGGCCGCGTGGTGCCCGGTGCCCATGACGTCGGAGAGCGCGAGCAGCCCGGTGAGCAGGTGGTCGTCGGAGACGGCCTCGGCGGGCAGCTTGACCAGGGTGCCGTCGGCGTGCGGGACGCGGACGGCCTCGCCCTGGCCGCCGTCGTGGCCGACCGAGCCCCAGAAACCTCCGTGGTCGCAGGAGGTGAACAGGCCCTCCTTGCAGTACTCGCAGGTGCCGTCCGACCACATGAAGGGCGCGACGACCAGGTCGCCGGCGCGCAGGCCGGACACGGCGGGGCCGGTCTCCTCGACGATGCCCAGGAACTCGTGGCCGATGCGCTGGCCGGGCTGGCGCTCGGCCTCGCCCCGGTAGGCCCACAGGTCGCTGCCGCAGATGCAGGCACGCAGGACGCGGACGACGGCGTCCTCGGGGCGCTGGATCGCAGCGTCGGGCACCTCCTCCACGCGGATGTCGTGCGGGGCGTGGATGACGGTGGCGCGCATGGTGGTGCAGTCCTCCGGCTCGGGATTGTTCAGTCTTGTACGACTGATGGCCGCCCTACGGTACGCCTGCTTCCCGGGTGGTTGTCGAACCGGTGGCCAGGAGGTATTGGGCGGCCAGGTAGGTGGCCATGATCCAGAAGTCCGGGCGGGGCAGCTGGGGCCATTCGGCGACGCCGGAGGCGATGAGGGTGTCGGAGAGCAGGAACAGCGCCCCGCCGATCCCGGCCCGCGGGCCGAGGGCGCTGGAGCGGAAGGCCATGGCGGTGAGCAGCAGGCTGTAGCCGGCGACCGGGATCCGCAGGTCGGCCGGCAGGTCGGACCAGAGCAGGGCGACGGTCCCGAGGAGGGCGAGCGTGTACGCGCCCCCGAGCAGCGGGTTCGCGGGCCGCTTGCCGAAGAGGACGAGGTAGCAGACGTGCCCGACGGCGAAGGAGCCCATGCCGACGAGGAAGGCGGCCTCGGCGTCGAAGAGCAGGGCCAGATCGCCGCCCCAGCCGAAGAGCAGGGCCGCGACCAGCAGCCGGGGCGCGCCTCGGGTGATCACGTAGGTGACGAGCAGCGGCATCAGCAGCGGCTTGGCGATGAGGTGCCCGAGGTGCCAGTCGGCCAGCAGCGACCCGAGGTCGACGGCGGTGGCCGCGGCGAAGGCCGCGAGGGCGGAGCGGCCGAGGCGGTCCCGGCCGGCGGGCATGCGGCCGGCGGCCCAGGACGGGGCGGGGCGTTCGGGGGACGGTGCGGTGCTCACGCGGTGGTCTCCCGTACGGAGGTCCGGGCGTCGGCGGCGGCGTCCACGGCGGTCGCTCCGGCGGGGTCGGGGGCTTCGGCAGCGGGGGCGACGGCTTCGGCGGCGGGCGCGGCGGGCTGCCAGCCGGGGCCGCGGAAGACACGTCCGGCGCGCTCGCGCCAGTTCGCGGCGGCCCGCACGTCCCGCGCGATCGCCGCGTACTCGTGGGTGGCCACGCGCAGCGGGTTGTGGGTGTCGATGTTCTTGGTGAGCCCGTAGACGGGCCGCTCCGTCTCCCCCACCCAGGAGCCGAACATCCGGTCCCAGACGATCAGGATCCCGCCGAAGTTCCGGTCCAGGTACCCGCCCTGCGAGGCGTGGTGGACGCGGTGGTGGGAGGGGGTGTTGAAGACGTACTCGTAGGCGCGGGGCAGCTTCCCGATGCGCTCGGTGTGGACCCAGAACTGGTAGAGGAGGTTGAGTCCGTAGCAGAACGGGATCGCTGCGGGGTGCACGCCGAGGGCCACCATCGGCAGGTAGAACCACCAGGTGGTGGCGCTGGTCCAGGGCTGGCGCAGGGCGGTGGTGAGGTTGAACCGCCGGCTGCTGTGGTGGACCACGTGGCAGGCCCACAGGATGCGGATCACGTGGTGGAGCCGGTGCTGCCAGTAGTAGAGGAAGTCCTGGGCGAGCAGCATCAGCAGGGCGGTCCACCACAGGAACGGCAGCCGCAGCGGGGTGAGTTCGTAGACCGCGGTGAAGACGGCGACGACGGGGATCTTCCACAACAGGTCGAACCCGATGCTGCCGAGCCCCATGGTGATGCTCGTGGCCGCGTCCTTGGTGTCGTAGCCGGCCGCGTCGTCGTCGGGATGGATCCGGTAGCTCACCACCTCCAGGACGGTGAGCAGCACGAAGGCCGGTATGGACCACAGCACGACATCGGGCAGGTTCGGCATGAGCGCACCATAGAGGCGCCCTCGGGGGCTCCGCTAGGGGTTGTTACCGATCGGTATCCGACCGGGTTACCGCAGGTTCGCGAGATGATGTCCAGCCGAGGGGGAGGCTGTGGAATGACGGGTATCGAGACGGTTCTCTTACGGGTCGCGGGCACGGCGGCGAGCACCCTGCTGAAGTCCCTCCTGGCCCGCACCCCGGGGGCGGGCCTGACGGCCGACCCGGCCCGCCCGGTGCCGGCCTGGCGCAAACCGGCGGCGGAGCTCGGACCCGCGGAGGTCCGGCGCCTGGCCGACATCCTGGCGGCCCGCATGGGCCCGGCCTGCGCGGCGCTCCCGGAGCCCGAACGCCTGGCGGCACTGGACGCGGTCGGCGACGCCTTCGCGGCCCTGGGCCCGCTGGAGGCGGACGCCCTGTTCGCCGCGGACCTCGACCCGGAGGCCCTCGCCGCGACCCTGCCGCCTCCCCCGCCGGGCCTGAGCCAGGGCGCGGAGGCGCTCTGCCGGAGGCTGTCGCGGCTGTGCTGCGAGCACGCGGTGGAGTACGCGACGACCCTGCCGGGCTTCGGCGCCCGGACGGATGTGGAGCTGGTCCGCCGGACCGGGAAGCTGACGCGCTCGGTGGAACGGCTGGAACGGCTGGAACGGGGCGCGGACGGGGCCGCGTACGCCTTCGAGGAGCGGTACGCCCGGTACATGGCCGAGGAGCACGGACGCCTCCAGCTGTTCGGCGTCACGCTCGGCCAGTCGCGCCAGGACTGGCCGCTGGACCTCGCCTACATCAGCCTCGCCGTGAGCGCGGAGACGTCGGCGCTGGACTCCTACGGCTTCTCCCACTCCGTGCAGGGCAAGCAGGTGCGCATCGAGCAGACCCTGTCGGTGTCGGAGCGGATCCTGCTGCGCGGAGCCGCTGGTTCCGGCAAGAGCACCGTGGTGCAGTGGCTGGCGCTCAACGCGGCCCGGCGCACCTTCGGCCCCGGACTCGAATCGTGGAACGTGCTGGTCCCGTTCGTCCTGCGGCTGCGTTCCTTCACCTCGGCCAAGTCCCTGCCGATGCCCGGCGAGTTCCTGTCGGCGGCGGGAGTGCCGCTCCCGGCGCCCGAGGGCTGGGTGGAGGGGCTCCTCGGGAGCGGCCGCGCCCTGATCCTCGTGGACGGGGTGGACGAGGTGCCGCTGCGGCTGCGCAAGCGGACGGAGGACTGGCTCCGGTCGCTGATCACCGCCTATCCGCAGGCGCGGTACGTGGTCACGACGCGCCCGTCGGCGGTCCCGGAGGACTGGCTCTCGCGGCAGGACTTCACCCACTACTCCCTCCTCCCCATGGAACGGGAGGACATCCGCGCGTTCATCGCGCAATGGCACGCCTCGGCCCGGGCGGAGTGCTCCTCCGAGGAGGAGAGGGCGCAGCTGCACTCGTACGCCGGGTCCCTCATGAGCGCGGTGGGGACCCGCCGCGACCTGAGCCGGCTGGCGACCAATCCCCTCATGTGCGCGCTGCTGTGCGCCCTCAACCGCGACCGCCGCATGCACCTCCCCCGCGCGCGCAAGGAGTTGTACGACGCGGCCCTCGAAATGCTCCTGGTCCGCCGTGACACGGAACGCGAGATCAGCGCGGTCGAGGGGGTCTACCTCACCCGTGACGAACAGATCCTGCTGCTCCAGCGGTTCGCGTACTGGCTGATCCGCAACGGGCAGGCGGAGACCTCGATCGGGGAGGTGGTGGGGCTGGTCGACGGGTGGCTGGACCTGATGCCGCAGGTGCGCGCCCAGGGCACCGCCGAGCAGGTCGTCACGCACCTGCTGATCCGGTCCGGCCTGCTGCGCGAGCCCACCAAGGGTTCCGTGACCTTCGTGCACCGCACCTTCCAGGACTACCTCGGCGCGAAGGCCGCGGTGGAGGCGAGGGACTTCGGCGTGCTGGTCCGCCACACGCACGACGACACGTGGGACGACGTCGTACGCATGGCCGTCGGGCACGCGCGTTCGGACGAACGGGCGGAGATCCTGCGGCGCGTGCTCGACCGCGCCGCCCACGAACCCGACCTGGACAACCGGCTCGTCCTGCTCGCGGCGACCTGCCTCGAACACTCCCCCGAGCTGGCCCCCGACGTGCGGCACGAGATCGAGACGCGCGCGGCGCAGCTCGTTCCTCCGCGCACGTTCAACGAGGCGGAGGAGCTGGCGCGGGCCGGCGGGCTGACGCTGGAGCTGCTCCCGGGGCCGGACGAGGTGACGGAGACCGAGGCGGCCGCCGTGATCCGGACGGCCGCGCTGATCGGAGGCGCGCACGCGCTGCAGGTCATCGGCCGGTTCCGGGACGACGCCAGGCTCGGGGTGATGGCCGAGCTCAACGGTTCCTGGGGGAGGTTCAAGGCCCAGGACTACGCGGACACGGTGCTCTCCGGCTCGTCCCTGACCCAGGGGTTCCTGAACGTGCGCACGGCCCGGCAGCTCGCCGTCCTTCCGAGACTGCGGCACATCCTGCGGCTGCGCCTGACCGGGGACCACCGGCTCACCGACGAGATCGTCTCGCGGGAGAACCTGCTCGGACTGCAGCTGTCCGACAACGGCGCCCTCGTCGACCTCGCACCGCTCCGGGCACTGGACCGGCTCGCATACCTCAGCCTCGAATCGTGCCGGTCCCTGTTCGACCTGTCGCCGCTCTGCGGCACGGCGGTGCAGCGGCTCTTCCTCACCCGGATGCCCGGGCGCCTGGCCCTGGAGCCGCTGCGGGACCTGCACCGCCTCACGCTGCTGGGTCTCGACTCGGCCTGGGGGCACCGTTGTGTGGGCACGCTGCCGGCCCCCGAGGGGCTCACCGGTCTCTGGCTGGTGAGCGGCGGCTGTCTCCTCGACCTCGACGGCCTCGACCGGTGGCCCCGGCTGTCCTCGTTGACGGTCTCGGGCAACCGGCAGGCCGGCCGGCTCGCGAAGCTGCCCTACGACCTTCCCCTCTCCTTCCTGCAGGTGACGAGTACTTCGGAGCTGGACCTCACGGCCTTCACCCGGTACCGGGGGCTGCGCGAGCTGTTCCTGGCCGGCTGCTCGCTCGCTTCGGGGCTGGAGGCGCTGGCGGAGCTGCCCGAGCTCGCCACGCTGACGTTGAGCGCGTGCGACGGGCCGCTGGACCTCGCGCCCCTGGCCGGGCTGGAGAAGCTGCAGGTCGTGGTCCACCGGGACACCCCGGTACGGGGGACGCACGCGTTGGCGCCGACGCAGCTCACCTATGCCGGAGCGTGAGCCGCGTCGGCGGCAGCGCTACCAGACCCGGACCGAGCCCCCCTTGGCGAAGGCCGGGCTGGTGGCCTCGGGCGGGACCCGTGTCAGGGGTTCGGCGATCTCCGAGACCAGCGGGCCGTGTTGGGCGGCGAGCGGGTCCAGGAGGGCCAGGTCGAAACCGTAGACGCGGGCCGCGTTGCCGCCGGCCATCGCCGCCACCTCCGCGCGCGGGAGGCCCGCGTAGGCGATGCGGAGGCCTTCGCGGGAGAAGGGGGTGGTGCCCTCGTCGTGCGGGTAGTCGCTGCCCCACATGATCTTGTCGAGGCCGATCCGGTCCCGGAGCGGGACCTCGTGGGGGCGCATGAAGCTGGCCCCCACGAAGCAGTTCTCCCGCCAGACCTCGCTCGGGCCGCTGCCCATCGACTCCGCGAGGCCCGCCCCGAACTTGGCCTCGGCCGTGGCCGAGGCCGCGACCAGGCGGCCGTGGTAGTAGTCCAGCATCTCCAGCACGCCGGGGATCCAGCCGGATCCCTGTTCCGTCAGGACCAGTTTGAGGCCCGGATGCCGGCGGAAGGCGCCGCCGAAGACGAGGTGCCAGAGGGCGCGGTGCGAGAACCAGGTGGTCTCCACCATGAAGACCGCGCGGGCGGCCGGTTCGTCGCCCAGCGGCGGGGAGGCCGAGCCGCCGTGGTGGTTGACCGGGACGTCCAGCTCGTCGCACACCGCCCAGATCGGGTCGTACGCGGCCGAGTAGAGCTCCGGGACCGTGGAGCCGGGCGGGACGCCCGGCAGCAGGATGCCGCCCGTGAGCCCCGCCTCCTTCGTGCGGCGGATCTCCTTCACCGCCGCGTCCACGTCGTTGAGGAGGATCTGCACCACGCCCGCACGCCGGCCCGGCGCGTCCGCGCAGAAGTCCGCCAGCCAGCGGTTGTGGGCCTGGAGCCCGGCCCAGCGCATCTCGTACTCGGCGGCCGTGGGCGGCTGCGCCATCAGGGAGGCCTTGGGGAAGAACGGCGGGATGGTGTTCGGGAAGACGACCTCGGCGACGATGCCGTCCGCCTCCAGCTCCGAGAGCCGGCGCCGGGAGTTCCAGTTGCGGTCGGCCGTGTCCGCGAGGAGGTCCTCGTACGGGTTCACGTAGGTGGCGGCCCAGGCGTCGAAGTCGTCCTGGTACCGCTTCTCCAGGTACGGCTTGTAGTCCAGCAGGTCGGCGCCCGCGTGGCAGTCCGCCGAGATGACCGTGTAGCGGTCCTGGTCCTGCGTCATCACGAGACCCCCAGTACCGGGAAGTCGCCGCCCGTGAGCCAGTGGCGGCCGCTCTCGCGGGAGCGGGCCCAGGAGGCCGCCACCGCCGCCTGGTCGGGCGACTGGCCCAGCTCGGCCGGGGTGGGGCCGATCCGGCGGGCGACGGGAGCGAGTTTCTCCGTGTCGAAGCCGAAGGCCTCGGCCGCCGCGAGGCCGAGCATCCGGCGGGTCTCGTCGACCGGGATGTCGTGGAAGGTCCTGCGCAGCCAGTTGCGGGTGTCGGGCCAGGTGCCTTCCGGGTGCGGGAAGTCCGAGCCCCACAGGATGTTGTCCACGCCGATCTCGTAGCGCTGGGCCAGTTCGCGCCGCTTGGTGTTCGTCGCGCAGACGAAGACCTGGCGGTCCAGGTACTCGCTCGGCGGCCGTTTCAGCTCCTCTAACGGGGAGAGCTTCTTGCCGCCGTGCGCGCCGAGGTAGAGGCGGTCCATGAACCACAGCTGGTTCGGCAGCCACCAGCAGCCCGATTCCGCCACGCCGAACTTGAGGCCGGGGTGGCGCTCGAAGACCCCCGACCAGAGCAGGAACCACAGCGGGCGGGCCGGCCACCAGGTGACCTCGGAGACGAAGATGCCCAGGTGGTCGCCGTACTCGTGGCGCGGCGAGGACCCGGAGTGGGTGACGATCGGCATCCGCGTCTCGGCCGCCGCCGCCCACACGGGGTCGTAGCGGCGGTCGTGGTAGGGCGCCTTGTCCACCCACATGGCGGGGATCATCAGCGCGCCCAGCCCGGACTCCTTGGCCCGGTGGATCTCGGCGACGACCTTCGAAGGTTCGCCCGTGATGGGGAGCAGGGCGACCCCGCAGTGGCGCTCGGGATGCTCGGAGACGAACTCCGCCAGCCAGCGGTTGTGCGCCTGCGCGCCCGCCATGCCGAGCTCGGGGTCCTGGTCGCCGGAGAGGCCGAGGCCCACTCCGAAGGGGGCCGCGGTCTGGCTGTCGACGGCGTCCGCGTCGGGGAAGACGACCTCGGCGGCCACGCCGTCGCCGTCGAGTTCCTTCAGCCGCTGCCCGGTGTCCCAGCCGCCCCTCAGGCCTTCCTCGTGGTCGTGGAACCACTTCTCGGCGAAGGCCTCGTTGCGGACGCCGAGCCGGGTGGCCTCCGCGCGGCGGGCGTCGCGCTCGCCGAGGAACTCGTCGAACTGGGGGTGGAAGCGGGAATCGAGGTAGGGGCGGTACTGCTCCGTGGGCAGGCCCGCGTGGCAGTCGGAGGAGATGATCAGGTACGGGTCTTCGTACGGTGTGTCGCTCACGACGAACGCCCCTCAGTCGAGGATGAAGCTTTCCAGGTAGGCGGGGTTGGCCCGGTCGAGCATCGACTGCGAGCGGGCGCGGATCTGCCGGTCGCTGTGCTCGCTGGCCGGGAGCATCCAGAAGCGGTCGGCGCGGATGCCGTCGAGGACGTGCTCGGCGACCTCCTCGACGGGGGTGAAGTTCACCTCGTGGCCGGCCTGCTTCATCGCCGCCTCGTACTGGTCGAGGCTGCGGTACGGGGACTTGCGCGGCCGCTCCTTCGCGTACCGCTCGGGCCGGTTGCGGTGCGACTCCCACAGCCCGGTGCGCAGCATGTGCGGTCCGGGGAAGAGGACGGAGGCCCCGACGGCGGCGCCCTCCGCCTTGAGGTGGGCGTAGAGCGACTCGGTCATGGTGACCACGGCCGCCTTGGTGACGGCGTAGACCGAGGCGGTGGGCAGGGGGGCGATGCCGCCGTCGCCGGAGGAGGTGTTGACGACGTGGCCGGGCTCACCGCCCGCGATCATGCGGGGGACGAAGGCCTGGATGCCGTGGAAGACGCCCCACACGTTGACGGAGAAGGCCCATTTCCAGTCGTTGGGCTCGTGTTCCCACATCCGGCCCTCGGCGCCGGAGCCGACGCCCGCGTTGTTGCACAGCACGTGCACGGCGCCGAAGGCCTCGTACGCCGCGTCGGCCAGTGCGGTCACGGAGTCGCGGTCGCTGACGTCGACGGTGCCGGCCAGCACCTGGGCGCCGTCCGCGGTGAGTTCGTCGGCGGCCTTGCGCAGGGCGCCCTCCTCCACGTCGGCGAGGACCACCTTCAGCCCCTCGGCGGCGAAGCGGCGGGCCATCGCGAGGCCGATGCCGCCGGCGGCTCCGGTGACGACGGCCACCTGTCCCGGCTCGATGCGCATGTCAGACACTGCCTTCCGGAGGGCCGTCGAGGATCTGCATCGGGTCGTCGTAGCGCTGGTGGATGTACGGGAGCAGGGCCTGGGCGCTGACCCGCTCGACGACCCGGCCCTTCTGGTCGGTGGTCTTCTCGCCGATGGTGATCTCCACGATCCGGCGGACCGGGAGGTCGGCGACGGGGTCGAACATCGACTCGCGCAGGACGATGTCCCCGGTGACGTGCTCCAGCTTGCGGACCTTCTCGTTGCGCGTGCAGTGCACGAGGACCGGGTCGGCGTCGAAGCCCGAACCGTCGACGGCGGGCAGGAACTTGAAGTAGAAGTCGGTCTTCCGGGTGGGCTCGGGCAGCGGCAGTGCGCGGTCCACCGCCCCCCGCACCTCGACGAAGGCGATGCCGTGCCGGGCGAGGGCGGCCCGGACGACGAGGCCGTCGCGCTCGACGGTGACCTCGCCGAGCTTCTTCGGCTCGCCGAAGACCTCGCGGCCGCCGGTCAGGGCGCGCTCGTGGGTCATCGGCATGACCAGCGGGTACCAGCCCTCGACCCCGCCGTGCTGGGCGGCGACGGCCACCGAGCCGGCGCCGAGCGGGTAGCCGGGCAGGTCGACCTTGCTGATGTTGGCCCGTACGAGGGGCCGGTCGGCAGGCTTGAGGGGTGGCGGCAGGACCGCCGCCACGACGTCGGGGTCGCTCTCCCAGACGGCCACCACACCGGTGGACCAGATGTCGGGGAGCTTGGAACTCTTCTCGCGCGACGCCGCGATCTCGGCCTCGGTCCGCGCTCCGTACCGTACGCGTGCCATGTCTCGCACCATCCCTCGTCTCGGGGGGAGTCGGTTCTGTAACACAGTTACACCGCCACCGATGAAGGGTAAAGACCCGTGCACGCACCAGAACTGACACTCCGACAGATCGGCGGCCCGCAGACATGGCCAGATCAGCGCTGACCCGCGACGAGGTGCTGGACGCCGCCGCGTCCCTGGTCAAGCAGCACGGTCCGGCCGCCCTCACCATGCGCAAGCTCGCCGCCGAGCTGGGCACCGCGGTGACGTCCATCTACTGGCACGTCGGCAACCGCGAATCGCTGCTCGACGCCCTCGTGCGGCGGACCGTGGAGGACATGGGCGCGATCAGGCCCGTGGGCCGCACCCCCGCCGACCGCATCCTGTCGGTGGCCCGGACCCTGCGCCGCGAACTGCGCGAGCGCCCGCACCTGATCGCGATGGTCCACGAGCGCGGACTCACCGAGCGGATGTTCCTGCCCGCCCAGCAGGCGCTCGTCCACGAGGTGCACGCCGCGGGACTGCGCGGCGCCCGGGCGGCCGACGCGGTGCGCGCGATCCAGTTCCAGATCGTCGGCTTCCTGCTCGTCGAGCGCAACCGCGAGCGCTCCCCCGCGCAGTCCCCGGCCGAGAGCGAGCTCTGGGACCCGGCCGCGGCCCCCCACGACCCGGCCCTCGCCCGCGCCCTGGCCCGCCCGGCGGACCCGGAGCGGCTGTTCCTGCTGTCCGTACGGGCCCTCGTGCACGCCCTGCTCGCGCCGGGCGGATAAGCACTTGGCCCGGCACCCGCCTCCGTGATGGGATCTGCGGTACGGGGGCGGCTCCCCGGCGCGCATCCTTCTCCCCTTCTTCCAGTGAATTCAGCGCGCCCACTCTCCGCCCCCGTTTTCGTACGCGGAGGGAGCACACGCATGTCTGCCATCGAGTCCGTGCTGCTGCGCCGGCTCCAGACCGTCTACGTCGGCCCCGCGCCGGAAGGCCCCGCGCCGGAAGGCCCCGCTCCCGAGGGCGCCGCTCCCGAAGGGGACCGGCCCACCGCCGGACCCGGCCTGCGCAGGCTCGAATCCGAGCTCCTGGACCGCGGCTGCACCCTCTCGCCGAGCCTCTACGCGGCCCTGGCCGCGCTCCCCTCCGGGGAACTCCCCGCGACCCACGCCCGGCTGGTCGGCCTCGCCGACGAGCTGCTCGGCTCCGACCGCACCCACGTCCCGCTCCTGCGCCGCTTCCCGGGCGTCGTCCCGCGCAGCACCGAGCGGCTCTACACCGACCGGGTCTTCGCCCACCTGCTCCAGCAGCCCGACCAGCCGTGCGTGCTGTGCGGGGAGCAGCGCACCGTCTTTCCCGTGTCGCCCTGCGCCCATCTCGTGTGCCGGCTCTGCTGGGACGGCGCCGACTACTCGGGCTGTCCGCTGTGCCACCGGCGGATCGATTCCGCCGACCCGTTCCTGCGCCCCGTACGGGCCGTCGGAGCCCCCAAGGTGCGCTCCGAGGGCCCGCTCCGGCTGCTGCGGCACGGCACCGACCCGGCCGCCGACGCGGTCCCGGTCCTGCAGGCCCTGCTCACCCGGAGCACCCCGCTCTCGCCGCAGGACCGCGAGGACCTCACCGTCCTGCTGGCCGTCGCCCCGGCGGACCTCGACCGGCTGCCCGAGGACATCCCGGTCCGCGAGACCAAGGCCCTGGTGCTGGGCACCCTGCTGCCCGGCGCTTCCGACAGGACCGCGCTGCTCGGACGGCTCGGCACCGCCACCGACGTGCTGCGGCTGCTCGCCGTCCTGTCCGGCGGGGAAGCCGGCCTGGCCCCGCTGCCGCGCTTCGCGAGCCTGGGCCGGCCGCTGCGCCGCGAACTGCTCGGTGTGCTCGACGCGTTGCCCACGGAGTACCTCGTCGAGGACGTGCTGCGGCATCCGACCGCGTGGAAGCGTGCCGCCGAGGCCCTCCACCCCTTCGAACAGCACGGCCGCCACCCGCGCGCCGCGCTGGCCTTCGCCGTGCTGCGGGGCACCACGGTGACGCCCGGCACCCCGCTGGGGGCGGCGCTGCTGGAGACCGCCGCCGCGCACCCGGACGCCGTGCGCGTGGACGGCAGCCGGATCCGGCCCGCCACCTGGGCCGGCCGGCTGGAACAGGCCCTCGCCGACGGGGACGCGGGAGCCGCCGCCGCGCTCGCCGGACAGCGCCCGGGTGAACTCGTACGCCGCCTCGACCACCTGCTGCGCCTGCACACCGGGCCGGAGCTCGTGCCCGCACTGGAGAAGGCCCTCGAACGCGGGTTGCCCAAGGCCGGCGCGGGCCCGCTGCTCTCGGCATTCGGCGCACTGCGGGTGCGCGCCGAGGACCGCAGGGGCAGCCGGCGCGTCTTCTTCCCCGCCGGGCAGGTCGCCTCCGCCCAGTCGGTGACCGAGGTGCGCCCGCCGCTGCCCGAGCGGCTCGTCGCGGCAGTGGTCGCTCTGCTGGAGGCGGAGGTGCTGCGCCGGCTCGCGGCGGCCGGGGCCGGGGCGGGCCCGTACGACCTGGCCGTCCTCGACTCCGGGCTCGCCGACCTCACCGTGCCCTTCGGCGAGCGCACCGCCGCCAAGGCCCTGGTGGCCGTGCCCCGGGGCAGCGTCCAGACCCTGCCCGAGGGCGAGGTGCTGCGGCTGTTCCTGCACTGGACGGAACCGGCGGGCACGCGTACCGACCTCGACCTGTCCGTCGCCTTCTTCGACGCCGACTGGAACTTCACCGGCCTGTGCGACTACACGAACCTCGTGCACGGGCCGGACCGGGCCGCCGTGCACTCGGGCGACCTCACCTCGGCTCCGGCGCCGCTCGGGGCCACGGAGTACGTCGACCTGGACCTCGTGGCGCTCGCCGCGCACGGCGACGTGTACGCGGTCCCGCTGGTCTTCAGTTTCAACAACGTGCCCTTCGAGGAGCTGACGGACGCCTTCGCCGGCTTCATGGCGCTGCCCGCCGACGGGCCGCGCGACGCCTCGTACGACCCGCGCACCGTGCGCCAGCGCTTCGACCTGGCGGGCCGGTCCCGGGTCTGCATGCCGATGGTGGTGGACCTGACCGCCCGCAGGGCGCTGTGGACGGACGTCCACCTGCCGCCCTCGGGCGGGTTCCAGAGCGTCGGCTCGCACGGCGACCAACTGGCCGTGGTGGCGTCCGAGGTCTGGGAGTCCTTCGACTCCGGCACCCGCACGACCCTGTGGGACCTCGCGGTGTGGCGGGCTGCGGCCCGCACCCGTGAAGTGGCCGTGGTACGGCGGGCAGCACTTCCGGGCCTGCTCGACGAGCTGTGGCTGTACCGGGCCGGGGACGGCGAGCCGGTGGCCGCCTTCGCCGCCCGGGTCGCGGCGCTGGAGCCGCCGCAGGAGCGCCGCCCGCGCGCGGACGCCGACGCGGAGGCCGCCGAAGTGGCGGCGGGGAAGCGGGTGTTCCTGGCGCTGGTGCACGCGAGCGTGGCCCCGCACGGGGCTTCGGGGACGGCCTTCCGGCTGTTCCCCGGGCCTGTCGAACCGGCAGGCGCCTTCACCCTCGTGAGTGCCGGCGAACTGGTCTCGGAGCTGGGCTGAGGAGGCATCGCGGCCACGGCTGTCAGTCGGGGCCGATATCCTCTGTGACCATGCTCGACGACCGTACGACCGCAGAGACGACGTGGCCGACCGCGTACCCACAGGGGTACGCGGTCGTCGACGTGGAGACGACCGGGCTCGCCCGCGACGACCGGATAGTCTCCGCCGCCGTCTACCGGCTCGACGCGCAGGGCAATGTCGAGGACCACTGGTACACCCTGGTCAACCCGCAGCGGGACCCGGGGCCGGTGTGGATCCACGGCCTGACGAGCGAGGTGCTCGCCGGCGCGCCGCTCTTCAAGGACATCGCCGAGGAGTTCGCCGGCCGGCTCGCGGACCGGGTGCTGGTCGCGCACAACGCCATCTTCGACTGGCAGATGATCGCCCGGGAGTACGCGCGGGCCGCCGAGACCGCGCCGGTCCGTCAGCGGCTGTGCACCATCGCCCTGTCGAAGGAACTGAACCTCCCGCTGCCCAACCACAAGCTGGAGTCGCTCGCCGCGCACTTCGGCGTGGTCCAGCAGCGCGCCCACCACGCCCTCGACGACGCCCGGGTGCTGGCGGAGGCGTTCCGCCCGTCGCTGCACGCGGCCGCGCAGGGCGGCGTGCGGCTGCCCCTGCTGGAATGCCGGCCGCTGACGGAGTGGTCGGACTCGGCCGCCGCCCCGCGCGTGGGGTACCAGTCCTCGTACCGGGGCAGCGGCTGGCGGCCCTCGCGCAAGCGGCCGCCGTGCCCGCACCCGAATCCGGGGCGCTACGAGGACGGCGAGCCTCTGAAGCAGGGCATGCGGATCGCCTTCTCCGGTGACACCTCGGTGGAGCGGGAGCTGCTGGAGGACCGCGCGGTCGAGGCGGGCCTGCACATCGCGACGAGCGTGTCGCGGCTCACCAGCCTCCTGGTGACGAACGACCCCGACTCGGCGACGTCGAAGACGGTCAAGGCGAAGGCCTTCGGCACTCCGGTCGTCGACGAGGCCGCCTTCACCCAGCTGCTGCGGGACGTGGCCCCGGCGGAGTCCTGAGCCCGATCGCCGGGACGGGGAGTGCCGTTGCGCCGGGCGGGTGCAGGCGCGGCGACTCACCCCGCTGGATCTTGTTCCGGTCCCTCCCCGTGCGCAGCATTCGGCGCATGGCACGTTGTGAGGTCTGCGGAAACGATTACGGCATGTCCTTCGAAGTTCATGCACAAGGTGTGGTGCACGTCTTCGACTGCTTCTCCTGCGCCATCCACCGCATGGCGCCCGTCTGCGAGCACTGCCGGGTCTCGATCATCGGGCAGGGCGTCGAGGTCGAGGGGCAGTGGTTCTGCGGGGCGCACTGCGCCCGCGCCGAGGGGAAGGTGGGCATCGTCGACCGCGTCTGACTCCCCCACCCCCTCCCCGCCCCTCCCCGCCCCTCCCCCCTCGTCCCTCCCCCGATCCCGTACCCGTGACCCCGGACGGCCACCCGGCCGCCGGGGTCCTCCGCGCTGGGGGTACCGTCGTGGGCGTGTACCGCTTTGTGCTGACCCGGCAGTGGGTGTGCCTCACCCTCGTCACCCTCGCCCTCATCCCCGTGATGATCAAGCTGGGGTTCTGGCAGTACCACCGCCATGAGCACCGGGTCGCGCAGAACCAGCTGATCGAGGAGAACCTGCGGGCGAAGCCGGTCCCCATGACCGAGGTCACCTCCCCCGGCCACCGGGTCCCCCGCGCGGACTTCTGGCGTGCGGTCACCGCGACCGGCACGTACGACAGTGCGCACGAGGTGGTCGTGCGGATGCGGACCGACAACGACGACAAGGTCGGCTTCCACGTCCTGACCCCGCTCGTCCTCGGCGACGGCCGGGTGGTGCTCGTCAACCGCGGCTGGGTGGCGGGCGGCGACGACCCCCGCGCCTACCCGCCGGTGCCGGCCGCGCCCGCGGGCGAGGTCACCGTCACCGGCCGGCTGAAGGCCGACGAGACGAGCGGCGGAAGCGGCATCAAGGACCGCAAGGGCCTGCCGGACCGCCAGGTCATGCTGATCAACAGCGCGCAGCAGGCGGAGTACCTGGGCCGGCCGGTTCTCGGCGGGTACCTGGAGCTCACCGCTCCGTCCCCCGAGGCCGGCCCCGAGACCGTCGCCGATCCCGACCACGACTCGATCGGCCCCCACATGGCGTACGCCGTCCAGTGGTGGCTGTTCACGGCCGCGGTGCCGGTGGGCTGGGTGGTCCTCGTACGGCGGGAGAAGCGCGACCGCGAGGAGGCGGCCGCCAAGGCCGAAGCCACCGAACAGGAGCCGGCGACCGCGTAGCGTGTCGGCATGGATCTTGGACTGAAAGACCGTGTCTACATCGTCACCGGGGCCACGCGCGGCCTCGGCTTCGCCTCCGCCCGGGAACTGACCGCCGACGGCGCGCAGGTCCTCGTGACGGGCCGGGACGAGAAGCGGGCGGCCGACGCCGCCGCCGCGCTCGGCCCGAACGCCGTGGGTGTGGCGGCCGACAACTCCGACCCGGCGGTGGCCGGGCGGCTCGTCGCCACCGCGCGCGAGCGCTTCGGCCGCCTCGACGGCATCCTCATCAGCGTCGGCGGCCCTGCCCCGGGCTTCGCGGCCGACAACACCGACGAACAGTGGTCGGCGGCCTTCGAGTCGGTCTTCCTGGGCGCGGTCCGCCTCGCGCGGGCGGCGGCGGCCGAACTGGGCGAGGGCGGGGTCATCGGCTTCGTCCTGTCGGGCTCGGTGCACGAACCGATCCCCGGGCTGACCATCTCCAACGGCCTGCGCCCGGGCCTGGCGGGCTTCGCGAAGTCCCTCTCGGTGGAGCTCGGCCCGCGCGGGATCCGGGTCGTCGGCCTGCTCCCGGCGCGCATCGACACCGACCGCGTGCGGGAGCTCGACGCGCTGGGCGGTGACGCGGACGCGGCCCGCGCCGGGAACGAGTCCCGCATCCCGCTGCGGCGGTACGGCGCCCCGGAGGAGTTCGGCCGCACGGCGGCCTTCCTGCTGTCCCCGGCGGCCTCGTACCTGACGGGCATCATGCTCCCGGTCGACGGCGGCTCCCGGCACGGCTTCTGACCCGCCGTACCGGGGCTGCGGACCGTTCGGGCCAGGTCGAAAGAGAGGGCCTAAGTGACCCGCTGCGCCCGGTGCGACGTCACCTTGAGGCGGGCCTCCGTCGGGAGATCGGCGAGGCCCGCCGAGGCGCGGGCGTGGGTGAGCACCGGGCCCGCCACGGCGGCGAGCGTGTCGGCGGGGACCGCGTGGGGTTCCAGTTCCAGCGCGACCCGCAGTGCGGGCGACCCGCGCCGCCCGCGCAGCACCACCCGGCAGCCGGCGACCCCGTCGAGCGCGCCGGCCTCCGCGGCCACCGCCTCCTCCAGGGCGCGCCCGCGCAGCAGGGCGAAGGCCCCGTCCCCGGTGTCCACGACCACCGCGGGCAGTCGCGGGCGCCGCAGCTGGGACAGCAGCCACCACAGTGCCAGCAGCACGACCACCGCGAGTCCGGCGAGCACCGCCCACGGCCACCAGCCGTCGGCGTGCCAGTACCGGCGCCTCGCCTCGGCCGTCAGCAGCGGCGCGTGCCGCCCGTGCAGCGGCCGCGAGCCCGTCAGCAGCACGGCCCCGGCCGCCAGCAGGGCCGCTCCGGACACCGCCAGCAGGATCCGGTTCACCGTCCCGAGCATCCCGCTCACCTCCTGACCCGTACGCGCGGCTGCGGCGGGTGCGCGAGGCCCAGTTCCTCGACGCCGACGGCGAGTACGGCGTCCAGGTCGGCCCGTACGTCGTCCAGCTCGCGGAAGTGCGAGGTGGCCCGCACCCCGATGTGGGACCGGCCCACCTTGACCCGGACCGAGCGCACCCCGGACACCTCCATGGCCCGGTCCCGCAGGACCTGCGCGGCGTCCTTGCGGCCGAGACCGGCCCGTACCGCGGCGCCCTGGCCGGGCGTCCGCATGGTCAGGATCCGGCGGAGCCCGGGGGTGAGCGCCAGCAGCAGGAGGACCGCCCCGGCCACGGCCAGGGCCCCGCCGGTCACCTGCACCGACAGGTCGGCCGGGGTCCGTGTTTCCAGCCAGTGGGCGAGGTCGCGGCGCCAGCTCATGGCGGGCCGGCCGGCCCGTACGGCGGCCAGGTCGTACAGGAACAGCCCCGCCACCCCCAGCACGGCCAGGGCGGTGAGCGCGGCGGGCACCCGCCGGGTGGAGCGGAACCGGTGGGCTCGGCCGGACCCGGGGGCCGTCACCGCAGCCGCCGGTCCCGCCCGGCGGCGGTCCGGGTGTGGGGGGAGTGCAGGTGCTCGACGTCGATGTCCACCTCGGGCACGGACATCTGCGCGCACTCCTCGACGCGGAGGGCGACCCGGGCGCGTACGGCGGCGCACTGGGCGGCGAGGTCGGAGGGGTAGTCGAGCTCCAGGCTCACCCGTACCCGTGCGATGTCGTGGTGCACCGTGACGGTGGCGTGCGGGGGCGCGCCCGAGGGGGCGGCGAGCGCCTCCCTCGCGGCCTGGGCCGCGATCTTGGCGACGACCCGGTCGGCGATGAGGGTGGACCCGCGGTCGGCGGCGGCCACCCGTGGCGGGGTGGCCCGGGGCTGAGTCGTGCTCACCGGCCTCACCCGCGCCGGTCGTCACGGCGGCGGAACAGGTCCCCGGCATCCAGGTCCCCGTCGAGGAAGCGTCCTACGACGAATCCGAGGGCGCCGAGGGCCGCCACCAGGAGGAAGGCGCCGAAACCGCCGAAGTACCCGGCGAACGCCAGGGCCATTCCGGCGAACAGGCCTGCGATCGCCATGCTCATTGCGGGCTCCTCTCGGCTACTGGAGACGGGGCTCCGGCTCCTCGTCGGGCTCGTCGGGCAGCTTGACGTCGCTGACGGCGATGTTGACCTCGACGACCTCCAGGCCGGTCATCCGCTCGACCGCCGAGATGACGTTCTCACGGACCGCCCGTGCCACGTCGCGGATCGACACGCCGTAGTCGACGACGATCTCCAGGTCGAGGGCGGTCTGGACTTCGCCGACCTCCGCCTTGACCCCGCGGCTGACGGAGGCCTTCTGGCCGCCGGGCACGCGGTCGCGGACGGCGCCGAAGGTACGGGAGAGGGCGGTGCCGCTGCCCATGGCGTGTACGCCGACCACCTCGCGGGCGGCCAGCCCGGCGATCTTCTCGACCACGCCGTCGGAGATGCTCGTGCGTCCCCGGTCGCCGGGTTCCTTGGCGGAGCCACCGCGGCCTGATGCGGATTCGGTCATGGCGTGTCCCTTCGCGCGTGCGGACTCACTCCGCACCACGTTAAGCGCGTGGCCGCGCCCGCGCCTCGGGACTACGCCGCTCGGCCGGAACCGGTGGCACGCGCGCCCCAAGGCGGGGCTGGATCGGGCCGCGCCAAATCCAGCCCCGCCGGCGTGTGAGGCGCGCGGGCTAGTCGGAGAGCCCCGCCAGGTCCCGCAGGCGGCGGGCCTGGGCGGCGCGCTCGGCGGCGCGCTGGTCGTCGTACGGGCGGGAGTGCGCGGCGCGCAGGAGCGCCTTGGTCTCGATCACGGCGTCGCGCGGCGGAGCCAGCAGCGCGGTGGTGAGGTCCTGGACGGCGGCGTCGAGCTCGTCGGCCGGGACGACCAGGTTGGCGAGGCCGACCCGCTCCGCTTCCTCGGCATGCACGAAGCGACCCGTCGCGCAGATCTCCAGCGCGCGGGCGTAGCCGACCAGCGAGGTCAGGGGCTGGGTTCCGGCCAGGTCGGGGACCAGGCCCAGGCTGGTCTCGCGCATGGCGAACTGCACGTCGTCCGCGACCACGCGCAGATCGCACGCGAGCGCGAGCTGGAAGCCGGCGCCGATCGCGTGCCCCTGCACGGCGGCGACGGAGATGATGTCGTTACGCCTCCACCAGGTGAATGCCTCCTGGTACTCGGCGATCGTGGAGTCGAGCAGTTCGTCCGATCCACGCGCCAGATCGAGGAAGGACGGCTCGCCCTCGAAACCTTCGGGGGTGAACGCCTGCCGGTCGAGCCCGGCGGAGAAGGACTGGCCCTCACCGCGCAGCACAACGACCCGGACGGTGCCCGGCAACGACCTCCCGGCCTCGGCCAAAGCCCGCCAGAGCGCGGGGGATTGGGCATTTCGCTTGGCCGGATTGGTCAGTGTCACCGTGGCGACCGTGTCGTCGACGGTGAGTCGTACGCCGTCCTTGTCGAGCAGAGCCATCTGTGTATGCCTCCGGTGTGCAGTCGGCCGCAAGCCCGGCCTAAGTGACTGCACAGTAACCACCCAGCCGACCGGGAGGCCGACCGGGGGTCACCGAAGGAACCGTCGGAACATGTGAGCTTTGAAGCCGTTGGAGCGTTGGAGCGTTGGAACCGATGGGACCAGGGTCAGGCCGTAGCCGCCTTCTTGCCCCGCGTCGCGCCACCGCGACCGCGCAGCGAAACCCCGGACTCACTGAGCATCCGGTGGACGAATCCGTAGGACCGACCGGTCTCTTCGGCCAGCGCCCGGATACTCGCACCGGAGTCGTACTTCTTCTTCAGGTCTGCCGCGAGCTTGTCGCGCGCGGCGCCGGTTACCCGGCTGCCCTTCTTCAGAGTCTCGGCCACCCGTGCCTCCTCATGGGAAGTGCGCTCTGGACTTCTCATGATCACCCCTCCCACGCTTCCTGGCCACCCATTCAGCAAGGTCGGTACGGCGGCATTTCTCGAGCCGTGGACGCCCGAGCAGAACGGAATCTTCTCTTCCGCCACATGACTTCCGTCACACTTCGCCGCCCCCACCGGAAATCGCCAGGTCAGAGGCGGGGCGGCGGAAAACGAACGGCCCCGGCCGCGCACCTTCGCTGGTGCGGCCGGGGCCGTCGTACGACGCGCAACGGTACGAGACCGTCTCACTCAGATGATGGATCACCCCTGAGCCGAATGATCCATAAGGAACTGGATCAGGTCCGGAGTGACTCCGGACCGGGGACGACCAGGGGCCGGGCGGGACCGTGCCCGGGTCAGGCGAGCGCCACCAGGTCCCGGTAGTCCGGGCCCCACAGGTCCTCGACGCCGTCCGGGAGCAGGATGATCCGCTCCGGCTCCAGCGCCTCGACGGCGCCCTCGTCGTGCGTGACGAGGATGACCGCGCCCTTGTACGTGCGCAGGGCGCCCAGGATCTCCTCGCGGCTGGCCGGGTCGAGGTTGTTCGTGGGCTCGTCGAGCAGCAGCACGTTCGCCGAGGAGACGACCAGCGTGGCCAGGGCCAGGCGGGTCTTCTCACCGCCGGAGAGCACCCCGGCGGGCTTGTCCACGTCGTCCCCGGAGAACAGGAAGGAGCCGAGCGTCTTGCGCACGGCGACCAGGTCCAGGTCCGGCGCGGAGGAGCGCATGTTCTCCAGGACCGTGCGGTCCGGGTCCAGGGTCTCGTGCTCCTGGGCGTAGTAGCCGAGCTTGAGGCCGTGCCCGGGGACGACGGTGCCGGTGTCCGGCTTCTCAGTGCCCGACAGCAGGCGCAGCAAGGTGGTCTTGCCGGCGCCGTTCAGGCCGAGGATGACGACGCGGGAGCCCTTGTCGATGGCCAGGTCGACGTCGGTGAAGATCTCCAGCGAGCCGTACGACTTCGAGAGGCCTTCGGCCGTCAGCGGGGTCTTGCCGCAGGGCGCCGGGTCCGGGAAGCGCAGCTTGGCGACCTTGTCGGAGACGCGGACGGCGTCCAGGCCGGCGAGCAGCCGGTCGGCACGCTTGGCCATGTTCTGCGCGGCGACGGTCTTGGTGGCCTTGGCGCGCATCTTGTCGGCCTGCGAGTTCAGGGCCGCGGCCTTCTTCTCGGCGTTCTGACGCTCGCGCTTGCGGCGCTTCTCGTCGGCCTCGCGCTGCTGCTGGTAGAGCTTCCAGCCCATGTTGTAGACGTCGATCTGGGACCGGTTGGCGTCCAGGTAGAAGACCTTGTTGACGACGGTCTCGACCAGGTCGACGTCGTGGGAGATCACGATGAAGCCGCCGCGGTAGTTCTTCAGGTAGTCCCGCAGCCAGACGATGGAGTCGGCGTCGAGGTGGTTGGTGGGCTCGTCGAGGAGCAGGGTGTCGGCGTCCGAGAAGAGGATCCGGGCGAGCTCGACGCGGCGGCGCTGACCACCGGAGAGGGTGTGCAGCGGCTGGCCGAGCACCCGGTCGGGCAGGCTGAGCGCCGCGGAGATGGTGGCGGCCTCGGACTCGGCGGCGTACCCGCCCTTGGTCAGGAACTCGGTCTCCTGGCGCTCGTACTGCTTGAGCGCCTTCTCGCGGGTGGCGCCGGCGCCGGTGGCGATGCGCTCCTCGTTGGCGCGCATCTTCTTGATCAGTACGTCGAGTCCGCGCGCGGACAGGATCCGGTCGCGGGCCAGGACGTCGAGGTCGCCGGTGCGCGGGTCCTGCGGGAGGTAGCCGACCTCGCCCGAGCGGGCGATGGAGCCGGCGGCGGGCTGTCCCTCGCCCGCGAGGCACTTGGTGAGGGTGGTCTTGCCCGCTCCGTTGCGGCCGACCAGGCCGATGCGGTCGCCCTTGGCGACGCGGAAGGAAGCGGACTCGATGAGGATGCGGGCGCCGGCGCGCAGCTCGATGCCGGTGGCGGTGATCACGGAAATACTCCAGGGCGGGTCGGGACGGCGGAAGGGGGGCAGGACGCGATGCTTCGACGCCGCTAATCCGCGAGGAGATTTGCCATGGGAGACATTCTACCGGGGGTGTGCAACTGGTTTCCGGGCGCGGGCCGGGCCGCCCGGCGGGCGGGAGCCGCCGCTCCGTGTCCCCCGTTCGGCCCAGGGACCCCGGGGAGGGCCCGAGCGCGTACGGGGAGGAATGGGTCGATACTCGCCGCAGAAGCGGCCGTGTGACCCACCTGGTCCCGCGAAGAGAGGGCGGTGCGGGGATGCAGTTCGACGACGACGCCAACCTGGACACCTCCGAGGTGAAGGATGTGCGTGGCGGCCGCATCCCCGGCGGGAGGGCCACGGTCGGCGGCGGCCTCGTCGGCATCGTCGCGCTCATCCTGGGACTGCTCCTCGGCGTGGGTCCGGAGCAGCTGGGGCTGTCCTCCGGGGACCAGGAGCCGGGGCCGGCCGCATCCTCCGTCAACGAGGTGCAGCAGGAGTGCAGGACGGGGCGGGACGCCAACGCGCGCGAGGACTGCCGGCTGGTCGCGGTGGTCAACAGCACCCAGGACTTCTGGAGGCAGGAGTTCGCCCGGCGCGGCGGCCAGTACAGCCCGGCGTCGACGGTGTTCTTCACCGGCCGGGTGAACACCGCGTGCGGGACCGCCACCTCGGCGGTGGGCCCCTTCTACTGCCCCGCCGACCGGCAGGTCTATCTGGACCTGGGCTTCTTCAACGAGCTGCGGACGAAGTTCGGCGCGAGCGGCGGCCCCTTCGCCCAGGCCTACGTCGTCGCCCACGAGTACGGGCACCACATCCAGAACCTGCTCGGGACGCTCCAGCGCTCCCAGGACGGCCGGCAGGGGGCGGACAGCAATGCGGTCAAGGTCGAGCTGCAGGCCGACTGCTACGCCGGGGTGTGGGCGCACAACGCGACGCGCACCCCGGACGAGTCCACCGGGCGACCGCTGATCACCAACCTGACCGACCAGGACATCAGGGACGGACTGGACGCGGCGGCCGCGGTCGGCGACGACCGGATCCAGGAGCGGTTCCAGGGCCGGGTGACCCCGGAGTCCTGGACGCACGGCTCGGCCGAGCAGCGCCGGCAGTGGTTCTACCAGGGCTACCGCACGGGCGACATGGCCCAGTGCAACACCTTCCGCTGACTGTCGCCTCCGCCTGCCATTCTGGTGTGACGCGGGTCACCGTCACGAGAGGGAGTGATCGTCATGGCAGGCGTTCCGTCCATCTGTCCCACACTGGTCTACCGCGACGCGAAGGCCGCCATCAGGCTGCTGACCGAAGCCTTCGGGTTCAGCCAGGTCGAGGTGTACGAGGGTGAGGACGGCTCGGTGGTGCACGCGGAGCTGGCCTACGGCAACGGTGTGGTGATGCTGGGCAGCAAGGGCACCGGCGGGGTCTTCGACAAGGCCATGGAGGGGGCGGGCCCTTCGGGGATCTATGTCGTGGTCGACGACGTGGACGCCCACCACCGGCGGGCCGCCGAGCACGGGGTGGAGATCGTGATGGAACCCAAGGACCAGGACTACGGCTCGCGCGACTACATGGCCCGGGACGCCGAGGGCAACATCTGGAGCTTCGGCACGTACGCGCCGCAGGTCTGACACCTGCGGCGCCGTGCCGCGCCCTGGCCGGGGGCACGGCTGGACGGCTGTCTGCGCGGGCCGTGCCCCGCCGCGCCCCGGCCGGAGCACGGCGGCACGGATGTCTGTGCGGGTCAGCGGTACGCGGCCCGGCGGCCAGCGGTACGCGGCCCGGCGCAGGGACGGCCCGGGCACGGCAGCCTCTCACCGCACGGCGCCCGGCCGGGCCTCAGGCGCCGCCGGTGTGGACCTGGAAGGCGGCCCGGCGGACGGCCTTGGCCAGGGCCGGGTCGGGGTGTGCGGCGGCCAGCGCGACCAGGACCTGCACGGTGCGCGGATGGCCGACCGCGCGGACCTCGTCCAGCAGCCGGGGGACGGTGGTCCGGACGGCCGAGTCCAGGTGGCGCGCCAGCAGTTCGGCCTCGCCGTGGTCGGCGATGGCGGCCGCGGTGTCCACCCAGAGCCAGGTCGACTCCTCGGCGGTGAGCACGTCCTGCGCCTCGTCGGGGTCGATCCCGTCGTGCTCGGCGAGCCAGAGCAGGACGTAGGGGCGCAGGGCGGGTTCGCGCACGGCGGCGCGCACCTCGGGCTCGGCGGGGGCGCCGACGACGCGCAGCGCCTCGAAGGCGAGGCCGCGCAGCAGGGCGTCCTCGCCGCGGGCGGCCTGCAGGAGCTCGGTCACGGCGTGGCCGACGGGCCGGGCGGCGAGCCAGGCCCGGTACTCGGCACGGGCCGGGCCGGGGGTGAGCCGTGCGCAGCCGTGCAGCATGGCGGCGGCGGACTGCTCGATGTTCCCGGCGGGGCTCTGCGCGGCGACGCAGATCTGCTCCAGCTTGACCCAGACGGCCCAGCTGCCGAGCCGGGTGAGCGTGGCCCGGGCGGGGCCGAGGGTGACGGCGTCCACGGCGGCGAGTCCGCCGAGCGCCCAGCGCAGCAGCCGGGCGAGGGGGACGGGGCGGGCCTCCGCGGAGCCTGTTCCGGCGGCCGCGGACCGGTCCTGCCCGGGTACGTCCTGGGCGGAAGCCGGGCGCTCGTCCGGCTCGTCCGGCTCGCCGGCGGCCGTGCGGGCCGCCGCGGGCTCGGCGTCGTAGGGGATCTCGCACCGCTCGTCGCGCAGTTCGGTGACGCGCTGCCCGAGGAGGTCCAGCAGGTCGGGGACGGTCACCGGGCCGGCGGACAGCTGGAGCAGGGAGAGGAGCTGGGGCATCGCCTCGACGACCTCGGCGACGGCCGAGGGGGCGATGTCGGCGGGGGCGGGGTGGACGAGCGACCAGGCGTCGAAGAGGGCGACCCAGCCGCGCAGTACGGCGGTGTCGTCGCGGTCCCAGGCCCGCAGCCGCCAGCCGGGCCGGGCGTGACCGCCGTGCACCTCGACCAGGCCGGCCAGCCGGGCGCGGTCCCAGCCGACCCGGATCTGCCCGTGCGTCAGGCCCAGTTCCCCGGCGGCGCGTTCGACGTCGGAGGCCGGCAGGGCGCCGGTGGGGGCGGGCCGTCCGCCGTCTCCGGCGCCGAGGTTGCGCTCGGCCCAGCGGGTCAGGCGTACGGCGTCGGCGAGCGAGGCCCGGGCCCGGTTCGCGAGGTCGGCCGTGGCGGGGGTGCCCGCCGGGGGCCTCGGGGCGGGCCGGGTGCGTCGGTCGGTCACCGCCTTGCGGGCTGTACCGACGGACCTCGGGTAGACGAGTCGGAGTCTGGAGTCGCGAGCCAACTGCTCATCAGGCTTTCGGGACGTCACGGAAGCAGTCTCGCCCGTCACTGGCCGAAAGCCCAAACGGAATCAGCCGTTACCACCGCCCGCCTGCGGTGCAGACCAGGACAACACGCCCGCAGGCACCGCTCCGTCACACGGCCTTCACATGACAGGCCCTCACATGAGGGGGGTGAGGAAGCGGCGCAGGGCCTCCTCGTAGCCGGCCGGGTCGGCGTTCCACATGGCCCCGTGGCCGGCCCCGCGCACGGTGTGCAGGGTGACGAGGTCGGGGCGGGCGGCGGCGAGCCGGCGGGAGGGGCCCCAGGGGGCGAGGGCGTCGTCCGGGCCGTGGAAGATCAGTACGGGGACGCGCAGGGCTCCGGGGTCCGCCCCCGGCGGCCGGCGGTCGGCGCGCAGCCCCGCACGGCCCTCGGCGGCCCGGACGGCCAGCGGCAGCACCAGGGCCGGGGTGCGGCGCGCCGCGGCGAGCCCGCGCAGGGTCGCGTGCCAGTCGAGCACCGGCGAGTCCAGCACCAGCCCGGAGATCCGGTCGGCCAGCGCCGAGCGTTCGGCGGCGTGCAGGGCCATGGCGGCGCCGGTGGACCAGCCGTGCAGGATCACGCGCCGGGCGCCGTAGCGCACGGCGTAGCGGATGGCGGCGTCCAGGTCCCGCCACTCCGATTCGCCGAGGTGGCCGAGGCCGTCGGGCGGGGCCGGAGCGCCGAGGTCGCCGCGGTAGCCCAGGTCCAGGACGGGCAGCTGGTGCCGGTTCAGGAAGGGCATCACCACCATCGGGTGCTCGCGGGTGCCGCCGAGCCCGTGCACGGTGATCACCCAGGTGTCCCGGGCGGCGGGCACGAACCAGGCGGGCAGCGCCCCGAGCTCCCCGGGGATGTCCACGTCGGCGTGGTCGAGCCCGAGGGCGGTGCGCGGGTCGCCCAGGTACACCTGCGGCGTGAGGGTGACGCGGGTGCCGGGGTCGAGGGTGCCGTGACTGACGGTGAGGAGCTGCCGTACGACGGTGTCAGGGTAGTGGTCAGCGTCGGAGACCACGGGCCCGACGACCGCGTGCACACCGGGTGCGACCAGGCCGTAGGTGCCGGGGCGCAGGGAGGCGAGCGAGCGGGTCAGGGCGACCCGGCCGGCGTCGGTGGAGTGGACGCTGAGCCGTGGCCCGCCGGGGAGCGGGCGTCCCGGTTCGGGACGGAGGGCCGCGTCGGCGGCGTACCGGCCGACCGCGACGGCGGCCGCACCGGCGCCGAGGAGGGTCGTGGTGACGGCCGCTGCCGTTGCTGTCGCGGTACGCACCGTTCCAGTGTCCCGGCGGGGGCTCCGGAGGGCCACCGGAGCGCCACCGGAGCGCCACCGGAGCGCCACCGGAGGAGATCGCTCCGCTGACCGTCGCACCGCCGCCGAGAGCGGAGTGATCTAGGTCTCATTCGGACGCCCCGGACGGGGGGCGCCTCCGCCTCCGGTTTGGTGCGGAGGGGCAGATTCACCCGGCTTTGACGTGCATTTATCGAGATATCTACGTCAGAATCAGGACGAATGTTCCGATCGCACCCCGAGCCAGTACACCGCTCCGCCCGAGTCAGTTCACCTTCCGTTCATCCAGATTGCCTACGGTCGCCGAGCCACTGACGTCAAACAGAAGCCTGGGTAAATGGAGCACATAACGCTTCTCCTCGGGATCGTGATCATTACCGCTCTCGTGTTCGACTTCACGAACGGTTTCCACGACACGGCCAACGCGATGGCCACCACCATCTCGACCGGCGCCCTCAAGCCCAAGACGGCGGTGGCCATGTCCGCCGTGCTCAACCTCGTCGGCGCGTTCATGTCCGTGGAGGTCGCCAAGACGATCTCCAAGGGACTGGTCAACGAAGAGGGCATCCAGCCAGAAGTGATCTTCGCCGCCCTGGTCGGCGCGATCCTCTGGAACCTCGTCACCTGGCTGGTCGGACTGCCCTCCAGTTCCTCGCACGCCCTGATGGGCGGCCTGATCGGCGCCGCGGTCGCCTCTGCCGGCATCGGCGCGGTCAACGGCAGCGTCGTCGTCACCAAGGTCCTCATCCCCGCGATCGCCGCCCCGCTGGTGGCCGGCATCGCCGCGTACCTGGCCGCCAAGGTCACGTACAAGCTGGGGAACAAGGTCGGCGAGAAGACCTCCGCCAAGGGCTACCGCGCCGGTCAGATCGCCTCGGCCGGTCTCGTCTCCCTCGCGCACGGCACCAACGACGCGCAGAAGACGATGGGCATCATCACCCTGGCCCTCATCGCCGGCGGCGCGATCGCGCCCGACGCGAACCCGCCGGTCTGGGTCATCGTCTCCGCAGGCATGGCCATCGCGATGGGCACCTACCTGGGCGGCTGGCGCATCATCCGCACCATGGGCAGCGGCCTGACCGACCTGCACCCGCAGCAGGGCTTCGCCGCCCAGACCTCGGCCGCGTCCGTCATCCTCGCCTCCTCCAACCTGGGCTTCTCGCTCTCCACCACCCACTCGTGCTCCGGTGCGGTCATGGGTGCGGGCCTGGGCCGCAAGGGCGGCGTGGTCCGCTGGTCCACCGCGACCCGCATGTTCGTCGCCTGGGGCCTGACCCTGCCGGCCGCCGCGCTGGTGTCGGCCGGTGCCGAGCTGGTCATGCGCATCGGTGACGTCGGCATCGCCGCGGTCACGCTCTTCCTGATCGGCTCCTGCCTGGCCATCTGGCTCATCTCGCGCCGCCAGGTCGTCGACCACAACAACGTCAACGAGGTGGAGCCGGCCCGCGCCGAGGAGCCGGGCGTCGTCACCACGGCGATGGCCGCGGTCACCGTCCCGCCGACCGTCGCCGCCGCCGGCACCACCGCCGCGGTCACGGATGAAGACCTCAAGGCCACCATCCCGGCCGCGGCGCAGACCCCGGCGGCTCCGGCCGCCGCGGTCTGACCGAGACACACAGAGACCCGGACATTCAGAAAGCGGCAGTATGAAGATCGACTGGGAAGCGCTCGGCTCCGTCTTCGGGGTCAGCCTCTTCGCCACCGTCGCCCTCGTGGCCCTCTTCACCCTGGGCCTGGTGGGCCTGTCCAAGCACGAGACCGCCACCGAGCAGGGCGGCACCGCCACCCTCGCCCGCAGCGGCGCGTACGCCTGCTTCGCGGTCATCGCGGCGGCCGTGGGCTACGGGATCTACCTGATCGTCGCCTGATCCGCCGCCCCGCGGCCGACCAGGCGTGAAGGCTCCCTCCGGGTTTGTCCCGGAGGGAGCTTTTCGCATCCCGCGCCTCTGCCGCGCCGCAGGTCAACGGCGAGTTGACGGGCCTTCTCGGCCCGTGGTGGACTGCGCGAGCCAATACGGCGGCATGGAGAGGAAGTCCGGTGCGAATCCGGCGCGGTCCCGCCACTGTCACCGGGGAGCGCACGCCGCGCGTGCGTCCCGGGAGCCAGGAACTCTCGCCGCCGGACACGTCGAACCAGGGCGCGGACCCTGAGTGAGGACATACCTGCCACCATGCGTGCCGATCGCGTCTTCGCGTACGGCGCCACGGCGGGCCTGATCGGCGACCGGATCCTCGGTGATCCCCGCCGAGGGCACCCCGTGGCCGCCTTCGGACGGGCCGCCGCCGCCGTCGAACGCGCCCTGTGGCGCGACGACCGCGCCCGCGGCCTCGTGCACACCCTGGTGTGCGCCGGAGGCGCGGCCGCCGTGGGAGCGCTGGGCGCCCGCGCCGTGCGCTCCCGGCCCGCGGCCGCCCGTATCGCCCTCACCGCCGCCGCCACCTGGGCCGTCGTGGGCGGCACCTCGCTGGGCCGGGAGGCCCGCGCCATCGGCGGCGCCCTCGCCGCCGGGGACACCGAGGTGGCCCGGGAGCGGCTGCCGCACCTGTGCGGGCGCGACCCGCAGGCCCTGGACGGGCAGCAGATGGCCCGCGCCGTCGTGGAGTCGGTCGCGGAGAACACCTCCGACGCGGTGGTCGGGGCCCTGGTGTGGGGCGCCGTGGCCGGTGTTCCGGGCCTGCTGGCCTTCCGCGCCGTGAACACCCTGGACGCGATGGTCGGCCACAAGTCCCCCCGCTACCTCCGTTACGGCTGGGCCTCCGCCCGCCTCGACGACCTGGCGGGCTGGCCCGGCGCCCGGCTGACCGCGGCCGCCGCCGTACTGGCCGGCCCCGACCGGCGGGGAGCCGTACGGGCCTGGCGCGCGGACGCGGCCGCGCACCCGAGCCCGAACGCCGGTCCCGTCGAGGCCTCCTTCGCGGGGGCGCTCGGCGTACGGCTGGGAGGCACCCTCGCGTACGGCGGCCGGGTCGAGCACCGGGCGGTGCTGAACGGCGAGGCCGGACGGCCGGTGGAGGTCGCGGACATCGAACGGGCGGTACGGCTGTCGCGACAGGTGACCTGGCTGGCGCTCGGGGCCTGTGTGGCGGCCCGGACGCTGGTCTCCTGCAGGACGAGGAAGGGACGTCGATGAGCGGCGCGAAGCTCGGCGGCGGACTCCTGGTCGCCGGAACCACGTCGGACGCCGGCAAGAGCGTGGTCACGGCGGGCATCTGCCGCTGGCTGGCCCGCCAGGGCGTGAAGGTGGCGCCCTTCAAGGCGCAGAACATGTCGCTGAACTCCTTCGTCACGCGGGAGGGCGCCGAGATCGGACGCGCCCAGGCGATGCAGGCCCAGGCGGCCCGCGTGGAGCCGACGGCGCTGATGAACCCGGTGCTGCTCAAGCCCGGCAGCGACCGCAGCAGCCAGGTGGTGCTGCTGGGCAGGCCGGTGGGCGAGATGAGCGCCCGCGGCTACCACGGCGGCAGGCAGGAGCAGCTGCTCGGCATCGTGACGGACTGCCTGGAGCAGCTGCGGGGCACGTATGACGCCGTGATCTGCGAGGGGGCGGGAAGTCCGGCCGAGATCAACCTGCGCCGGACCGACATCGTGAACATGGGGATCGCGCGGGCCGCGCGGTTCCCGGTGGTCGTGGTCGGGGACATCGACCGGGGCGGGGTCTTCGCGTCCTTCTTCGGGACGACGGCGCTGCTGTCCCCCGAGGACCAGTCGCTGATCGCCGGGTACGTGGTCAACAAGTTCCGCGGCGACGTGTCGCTGCTGGAGCCGGGCATGGAGATGCTGCGCGGCCTGACCGGACGGGCCACGTACGGGGTGCTGCCCTTCCAGCACGGTCTGGGCATCGACGAGGAGGACGGCCTGCGGGTCTCCCTGCGGGGCGCGGTACGGGAGTCCGTGGTGGCACCGCCCGTCGGCGAGGACGTGCTGCGGATCGCCGTGTGCGCGGTGCCGCTGATGTCGAACTTCACGGACGTCGACGCGCTCGCGGCGGAGCCCGGGGTCGTGGTGCGGTTCGTGGACCGGGCCGAGGAGCTGGCCGACGCGGACCTGGTCGTCGTACCGGGCACCCGGGGCACGGTGAAGGCCCTCGCCTGGCTGCGCGAACGCGGGCTCGCGGACGCGCTGCTGCGGCGGGCCGCCGAGGGACGGCCGGTGCTCGGCATCTGCGGCGGGTTCCAGGTGCTGGGCGAGCGGATCTCGGACGAGGTCGAATCGCGGGCGGGAGACGTCGACGGCCTCGGACTCCTCCCCGTACGGGTCCGCTTCGAACGGGAGAAGACCCTGGCACGGCCGGTGGGCTCGGCGCTCGGGGAACCGGTCGAGGGGTACGAGATCCACCACGGCGTGGCGGAGGTCCTCGGCGGGGAGCCCTTCCTGGACGGCTGCCGGGTCGGGTCGGTGTGGGGCACCCACTGGCACGGCTCGCTGGAATCGGACGGCTTCCGCCGCGCCTTCCTCCGGGAAGTGGCAGCAGCCTCGGGGCGTCGGTTCGTACCGGCGCCGGACACGTCCTTCGCAACCCTGCGGGAGGAACAGCTGGACCTGCTGGGCGACCTGATCGAGGAGCACGCGGACACGGACGCGCTGCTGAAGCTGATCGAGTCCGGCGCCCCGGCGGACCTCCCCTTCCTCCCCCCGGGTGCGCCATGACGGGCCGGGCCCTGCGGGGCTCTCCCCCACCGCGCCCCCTACAGGTCGAGCCCCGCCGGCGTTCGAGGCGCGGGGTCTGGGGCGCAGCCCCGGCAACGGTCCGCAGCTTCCAAGGAGTGAGCAACGCATGAGCACGCCCTATCCGTTCACCGCAGTGGTCGGCCAAGCCGACTTGCGGCTGGCGCTCCTGCTCAACGCCGTGAGCCCGGCGGTCGGTGGTGTGCTCGTGCGCGGCGAGAAGGGAACCGCCAAGTCGACTGCCGTGCGCGCGCTGTCGACCCTGCTGCCACAGGTCGACGTCGTGCCCGGCTGCCGGTTCTCGTGCGCGCCTGCCGCGCCGGACCCGGCCTGCCCCGACGGCCCGCACGAGCCCGGCCCCGGCAGCACCCGGCCCGCCCGCATGGTGGAACTGCCCGTCGGCGCCTCCGAGGACCGCCTGGTCGGCGCCCTCGACATCGAACGGGCGCTCGCCGAGGGCGTGAAAGCCTTCGAGCCCGGCCTGCTCGCCGACGCCCACCGCGGGATCCTCTACGTCGACGAGGTCAACCTCCTCCACGACCACCTGATCGACCTGCTGCTGGACGCCGCCGCCATGGGCGCCTCGTACGTGGAGCGCGAGGGCGTCTCCGTCCGGCACGCGGCCCGCTTCCTGCTCGTCGGGACGATGAACCCCGAGGAGGGCGAGCTCCGCCCGCAGCTGCTCGACCGCTTCGGGCTGACCGTCGAGGTCGCCGCCTCCCGCGAACCCGCCCAGCGGGTGGAGGTGGTGCGCCGCCGGCTCGCGTACGAGGACGACCCCGCGGGCTTCGCCGCCCGCTGGGCCGGGGACGAGAACGAGGTCCGCGCCCGGGTGGTGGCCGCGCGGGCGCTGCTCCCGCAGGTCGTGCTCGGGGACACGGCACTGCTGCAGATCGCGGCGACCTGCGCCGGCTTCGAGGTCGACGGCATGCGCGCCGACATCGTCATGGCGCGCACCGCGACCGCACTGGCCGCCTGGGCCGGCCGGACCACCGTGCTGAAGGAGGACGTCCGGCAGGCCGCGCTGCTGGCGCTCCCCCACCGGCGGCGCCGCAATCCCTTCGACGCGCCGGGCCTGGACGAGGACAAGCTGGACGAGATCCTCGACCGGTTCCCCGACGAGGAGCCCGAGCCCGACCCGGAGCCCGACCGGGGCCCGGACCCGGACGCCGACCCGGATTCCGAGGGCCCGGACGACAACGGCGGTGGTCCCGACGGCGGTGGCGGCGTGCCCCCGCAGAGCGGCGGCCCCCAGGGCTCGGACGCCCCGGCGGATTCCACCGACACCACCGGACCCACCGAGACGCCCGCCGAGGCCCCCTCGGACGCCCCCGAGTCCCCGCAGCCCTCCGCCCAGGACGCCGGCGGGCCCGAGCAGGCCGCCGTACGGGCCGCCGAGCCGTTCCGGACGAAGATGCTGAGCGTGCCCGGTCTCGGCGAGGGCGCCGCCGGGCGCCGTTCGCGTGCCCGTACCGCGCACGGCCGGACCACCGGCGCCCAGCGCCCCCGCGGCCACCTGACGAAGCTGCACCTGATGGCCACCGTGCACGCGGCCGCCCCGCACCAGAGGGCCCGCGGCCGGGACGGACGCGGGCTGGTCATCCGCAAGGACGACCTGCGCCAGGCCACCCGGGAGGGCCGCGAGGGCAACCTCGTCCTCTTCCTCGTCGACGCCTCCGGCTCGATGGCCGCCCGCCAGCGGATGAGCGCGGTCAAGGGCGCCGTGCTGTCGCTGCTCCTGGACGCCTACCAGCGCCGGGACAAGGTCGGCCTGATCACCTTCCGGGGGGCCACCGCCGAGCTGGCGCTGCCCCCGACCTCCTCGGTGGACGCGGCCGCGGCCAGGCTGGAGCAGCTGCCGACCGGAGGCCGCACCCCGCTGGCCGCCGGGCTGCTGAAGGCCCACGAGGTTCTGCGGATCGAGCGGCTGCGGGATCCCTCGCGCCGGCCGCTGCTGGTGGTCGTCACCGACGGCCGGGCCACCTCGGCCGGGACCGCCGCGGGCCGGACGGACAGCACCCCGCGGGAACTCGCCGGGCGCAGCGCGCGCCTGCTGCAGGCCGCAGGCGTCGCCTCGGTAGTCGTGGACTGCGAATCCGGACCGGTCCGGCTGGGGCTGGCCGGCGTACTGGCCGCCGATCTCGGCGGACCCGCCGTCACGCTCGACGGACTGCGGGCCGACTCGCTGGCCGGGCTCGTGAAGAACGTACGTACCGCAGTGACATCCGACAGCAACAGGAGGGCCGCGTAATGCCTCAGGGACAGCCGTCCGTCGTTCCGGACGACGGACTCACGACGCGCCAGCGCCGCAACCGCCCGCTCGTCTTCGTGCACACCGGCCCGGGCAAGGGCAAGTCCACGGCGGCCTTCGGGCTGGCCCTGCGCGCCTGGAACCAGGGCTGGTCGATCGGGGTGTTCCAGTTCGTCAAGTCGGCGAAGTGGAAGGTCGGCGAGGAGAACGCGCTCAAGGTGCTCGGCGCCTCGGGCGAGGGCGGCGCGGTCGCCTGGCACAAGATGGGCGAGGGCTGGTCCTGGGTCCAGCGGGACGCGCAGCTCGACAACGAGCAGGCGGCCAAGGAGGGCTGGGAGCAGGTCAAGCGCGATCTGGCCGCCGAGACGCACAAGCTGTACGTGCTGGACGAGTTCGCGTACCCGATGCACTGGGGCTGGATCGACGTCGACGAGGTCATCGAGGTGCTGCGCGACCGTCCCGGTACGCAGCACGTGGTGATCACGGGCCGCAACGCGCCGGAGAAGCTGGTGGAGTTCGCGGACCTCGTCACCGAGATGACCAAGGTCAAGCACCCGATGGACACCGGCCAGAAGGGCCAGAAGGGCATCGAGTGGTGACCTCGTTCCACGTTCCCCGGCTGGTCATCGCCGCGCCCTCGTCGGGCAGCGGCAAGACCACCGTCGCCACGGGCCTGATGGCGGCCTTCGCGGAGCGCGGCCTCGCCGTGTCCCCGCACAAGGCCGGGCCCGACTACATCGACCCCGGCTACCACGCGCTGGCCACCGGCCGGCCGGGGCGCAACCTCGACGCCTTCATGTGCGGGCCGGAGCTGGTCGCTCCGCTGTTCGCGCACGCGGCGGCCGGGTGCGGCCTCGCCGTGGTCGAGGGCGTGATGGGGCTCTACGACGGGGCGGCGGGCCGGGGTGAACTGGCGTCGACGGCGCAGGTCGCGAAGTTGCTGCGGGCGCCGGTGGTGCTGGTGGTCGACGCGTCCTCGCAGTCGCGGTCGGTGGCGGCGCTCGTACACGGCTTCGCGTCCTTCGACCCGCAGGTGCGGCTGGGGGGCGTGATCCTGAACAAGGTCGGCTCCGACCGGCACGAGGTGATGCTGCGGGAGGCCCTGGAGGAGGCGGGGATGCCGGTGCTCGGCGTCCTGCGGCGGGCTCCGCAGGTGGCCACGCCCTCGCGCCACCTGGGCCTGGTGCCGGTGGCCGAGCGGCGCGCGGATGCGCTGGCCGCGGTTGCGGCGTTGGCCGCGCAGGTCCGCCGGGGCTGCGACCTGGACGCCCTGATGGCGCTGGCCCGCACGGCCCCGCCGTTGACGTGCGAGGCGTGGGCGCCAGATTCAGCCTCGCCGGCGTTTGAGGCGCGGGGTCTGGGGCGGAGCCCCGGCAACGGCGCCGCACCCGCACATCCCGCCATACGACCGGTGGTCGCCGTCGCGGGCGGACCTGCGTTCACGTTCTCCTACGCCGAGCACGCGGAGCTGCTGCGAGCCGCGGGCGCGGACGTCGTCACCTTCGATCCGCTCAGGGACGAGGCACTGCCCGAGGGAACCACCGGCCTGGTGATCGGCGGCGGCTTCCCCGAGGTGTACGCGCCGGAGCTGTCCGCCAACGAACCGCTCCGCGGGGCCGTGGCCCGGTTCGCCGAGGCCGGCGGCCCGGTGGCCGCCGAGTGCGCCGGGCTGCTGTACCTCGCGCAGTCGCTGGACGGCAAGCCCATGTGCGGCGTGCTGGACGCCGACGCCCGGATGTCGGAACGGCTCACCCTCGGCTACCGCGAGGCGGTCGCGGTGTCGGACAGCGCGCTCGCCGCCAACGGCACCCGGCTGCGCGGGCACGAGTTCCACCGGACGGTGATCGAACCGGGCGCCGGGGCCGCGCCGGCGTGGGGGTTCACGCACCCCGAACGCCGCGTCGAGGGCTTCGTACAGCAGGGTGTGCACGCCAGCTACCTGCACACGCACTGGGCGGCGGAGCCGTCCGTCGCGCTCCGCTTCGTCGAAGCGGCGGCGGCCCGGCCGTGAGATCAGTCCGCGATGCCCACCACGAGCCAGATCCCGGCCACCCCGCCCACCGTGCACATCAGTGTGGACAGGGCGGGGTGCTTGTGGTGGGCCTCGGGCAGGATCTCGGCGGCCGCGAGGTAGAGCAGGACGCCGCCGAAGAATCCGAGGTACGCGCCGAGGGGTTCCTCCGGAAGGGTGAACAGCAAAGTGGACGCCGCGCCCACGACCGGGGCCACGGCATCCGCGAAGAGCATCATCAGGGCCTTGCGGCGGTCGTTCCCGTACAGGCTGGTGAGCGTGTACGTGTTGAACCCGTCGGCGAAGTCGTGGGTGATGACGGCCAGCGCCACGGCCACGCCCATCCCCCCGCCGACCTGGAAGGCCGCGCCGAGGGCCACTCCGTCGGCGAGGCTGTGGCCGACCATCGCCGCGGCCGCGGTGAGCCCGACCTGAGGGACGCGGGCGCCGTCCTCGGTGCCGTGCGCGGCCTGGCGGACCGCCAGGAGCCGCTCCACGACGTGGGCGACGAGGAATCCGGCCACGAAGAGCAGCAGGGCGAGGGGGACGCCGAACACCTCGTCGCCCGCCGCGTGGATGGATTCCGGGAGCAGGTCGAGGCCGACGACGCCGAGCATCAGCCCGCCCGCCAGGCCCAGCACGAGGTGGCGGCGGTCGGTGACGCGCTGCGCCGCCCATCCGCCCGCCAGGGTCATCAGGAACGCACCCAACGCCACGATCACGGCCATGTGCCCCTGAATACAGACTCCTCGCGCCGCGCGCACGCCCGCGCGCAGGTGGCGGGCATCGGAGTGTTGACGACCGACCGGTGCCGGTGACGTGCGGGTGGCGGGCCGGCGGCTGCGGCGGTGACGGATTTGGTGACGGTGACTACGGAGGGAGGACTCCCGGTGGGCGACTACGCGACGCACCTGGTGGTCGGGATCGGCGGACGTGCGGGGGTCTCCGTCGCGGAGGTCTGCGCGCTGGTCGAGGAGACGCTGCGGGGGGCCGGGCTGACCGCGGACGCGGTCACGGCCCTGGCAACGGTGGATTCGAAGGTGGGCGAGGCGGGGATCGCGGGCGCGGCGGAACGTTTCGGCGTACCCCTCGTCGGCTACCCCGCCGAACAGCTGGCCGCGATCGCCGTGCCGCACCCCTCCGAGGCGGCGCGCACCGCCGCCGGTACCCCCTCGGTGGCGGAGGCCGCGGCCCTCGCGGCGGGCGGGGAACTCCTCGTGCCCAAGCGACGGTCGGTGGCGGCCACTTGCGCGGTGGCCACGGCGCAGGCGCACGACCTGCGCCACCACGGTGACGCCGAGGTGATCGACGCGGGCTCCGCGCTCGTGGACCTCGCGGTCAACGTACGGGCGGACACCCCGCCGGCCTGGCTCAAGCAGCGGATCGCCGCCTCCCTCGGGGATCTCGCCGCCTACCCCGACGGCCGTGCGGCCCGGGCGGCGGTGGCGGCCCGGCACGGGCTGCCGGTCGAGCGGGTGCTGCTGACGGCGGGGGCCGCGGAGGCCTTCGTCCTGATCGCGCGGGCGCTGGGCGCCGTACGGCCGGTGGTGGTGCATCCGCAGTTCACCGAGCCGGAGGCGGCCCTGCGGGACGCGGGCCACCGGGTGGAACGGGTGGTGCTGCGGGCGCAGGACGGGTTCCGGCTGGACCCGGCGGCGGTCCCCGAGGACGCGGACCTGGTGGTGATCGGCAACCCGACCAACCCGACGTCCGTCCTGCACCCGGCGGCGATGCTGGCCGCGCTGGCCCGGCCGGGCCGGATCCTGGTGGTGGACGAGGCCTTCATGGACGCCGTTCCGGGCGAGCGGGAGGCCCTGGCCGGGCGGATGGACCTGCCGGGGCTGGTGGTGCTGCGGAGCCTGACGAAGACCTGGGGGCTGGCGGGGCTGCGGATCGGCTACGTGCTGGCCGAGCCCGAGGTGATCGCGAAGCTGGCGGGCGCCCAGCCGCTGTGGCCGGTGTCGACGCCGGCCCTGGTGGCGGCCGAGGCCTGTCTGGCTCCGGCGGCGCTGGCCGAGGCGGAGGAGGCGGCGCGGCGGATCGCGGTGGACCGGGCCCATCTGCTGGCCGGACTCGCGGAGTTCGACGAGGTGACGGTCGTGGGGGTGGCGGAGGGGCCGTTCGTGCTGATCCGGGTGGCCCGGGCCGCGGAGGTCCGCACCCGGCTGCGCGCCCTCGGTTTCGCCGTCCGCCGCGGGGACACCTTCCCGGGGCTGGACCGCTCCTGGCTGCGGCTGGCGGTCCGCGACCGGGCGACGACGGGCCGGCTGCTCCAGGCCCTGGACCACGCCCTCGCCCTGACCGCCCGCTGACGGCCTCCGCCGAGCACGCGCCCCTCCGGCGGCTTCCTCCGGCTCAAAACCCCTCCTGACCTGCGCGCCTTCCCTCAGCCTGTGGCGGCGTCACCCGATCGGTCCCCCTACTATGGCCACGGGGGCGGGGGCCGGGTCAGGATCCCCGCATCGGTGCATGACATCGGGGGGTCGGAGATGAAGGCATCCGCCAAGATATCCGCGGCGCTGGCCGGGCTGGCGGTCGTGGGCGGCTGTCTCTACGCCGTGCCGCAGCTGTTCGACCGCGGCGCGGCGCCCGGAACGGAACAGCGGCTCCAAGGCCGGCCGGACCGGGCCGCGTCCGCCCCGCCGGAGGGTGCCGGCTCCGCGGGACAGCCCTTCACCCTGGTGGCGACCGGCGACATCATCCCGTACCCGTCGATCGTCCAGCGGTCTGCGGACGATGCCGGCGAGGCCGGGGAGTACGACTTCCGGAAGATACTCGCCGGGGTCAAACCCCTGGTCTCCGCCGCCGACCTGGCGATATGCCACCACGAGATACCGTACGGGCGCCCCGGCGGCCCCTACACGGGATATCCCACCTTCAAGGCCCCGCACCAGCTCGCGGACGCCCTCAAGGACGCCGGGTACGACGGCTGTTCCACCGCCTCGAACCACACCCTCGACGACGGCTACGAGGGCCTCGCCCGCACCCTGGACCACCTCGACCGGGTCGGCATCCCGCACGTCGGCTCGGCCCGCAGCGCGGAGGAGGCCAAGGCCCCCGCCCGGCTCGCGGCCGGCGGCGCGCAGGTCGCCCAGCTCTCGTACACGTACGGCACGAACGGCATCCCGCTCCCCCAGGACAAGCCGTGGGCCGTCAACCTGATCGACAAGGACCGGATCATCGCCGACGCCCGCGCCGCCCGGGCCGGCGGCGCGAACGTGGTCGTGCTCAGCGTCCGCTGGGGCACCGAGTGGCAGACGGCGCCCGACGAGCAGCAGAAGGAACTGGCGCGGGCGCTGACCGCCTCCCGCTCGGCCGACGGCCTCCCCGACATCGATCTGATCATCGGCACGCACAACCACGTGCCGCAGCCCTACGAGAAGATCAACGGCACGTGGGTGGTCTTCGGGATGGGCGACCAGGTCGCCAGCTTCGTACCGGCCGACAAACTGCGCGGCAACCAGTCCTCGGTCCCCCGCTTCACCTTCGCCCCGGCGGCGGCCCACCGCGGCCGCTGGGAGGTGGTGAAGGCCGAGTACCTCACGCAGTACTCGGACATGGGGCCGCCGTTCCGTGTCGTCTGCGCCTCCTGCGCGGCCTCCGACACCTCCCTGCCCGCCGCGAAGCGGAGCGAGTACGCCCGGATCGACCAGCAGGTCACCGAGGCCGTGCTGTCGCGCGGCGCGGGCGGGCAGGGGCTGGAGCACGCCACCCGCAGAGCGGCACGCCCCCGCTGAGCACTCCCCTCCGTGTGCTCCTCGGGGCGGCGGCCCGGCTCGGTCCGGATCCGGGTTCGAGTCCGAGGCCGGGTCCGGGTTCATGTCCGGGGCCGGGTCCGGGTTCATGTCCGGGGCCGGGTCCGGGTTCATGTCCGGGGCCGAGTCCCGGGCCGAGTCCCGGGCCGGTGGTCCTACGAGGTCCTGCCCCGGCGGGTCACCAGGAGCGCGACCCCGCCGATACCGAGCAGGAACAGCGCCCCGCCCGCGACGTAGGGGGTCAGTGAACCGCCGCCGGTCTCGGCCAGGTTGGCGTCGGTGGTGACACCGGAGGCGATGCCGGAACCCGTCCCCGTCCCGGCCTGCGGCTTGATGTCCGGGTTCGCCGCCGGCGGGGCCGACGAGGGCGCGGGGCCCGCCGGTGTCTCGCAGTGCGCCTCGGCGAGCACGATCTCGCCCTCCACCTGCGCCACGTTCAGGTTCAGCGGGTTCACCGACACCTTCAGGCGCAGCGCGGCCGCGGCGGCCGTGGTGGAGGTGGTCTGCGTACCGGACAGCTCCAGGTCGACCACGCCCACTCCCGGGACCTCCAGCTTGGTGGGGCCGCCCGCCGACAGGGTGACCTTCTTGCCGAGCGCCGTCACCTTCCCGAGGACGTTCGCGCTGGCCACCGGTTTCCTGCCCGCCTCGCACACGGCCTTGGACGTGACCTTCTCCACCTCGACGAGGGAGAGCAGGGGCAGCCCGGGCACGTGCACGGAGGCCTTGGCGAGGTTGGCCTCCGCCTCGGCCCGGTTCTTGTCCGCGGTCGCCTTGGACGTGGCCACATCGGCGCGCAGGACACTGACCGGCTTGTTCCCCTCGACCCCGTCCAGGGTGACGGTCAGCGCGGTCTTCTCGGCCGTCGCCGGTGCGCTGACCTCGTTGAGGGTCGCCTTCAGCGGCACGTGCACGGTCTTGTTGAGCAGGCCCACGTCCAGTCCGGCGCGCAGGACCACGGCGCCGGCCTTGCCCTCGCCGCCCGCCCCGGCTCCGCCGCCTCCCGTGGCGAGGGCGGGCGGGGCGGTGAGCAGGGCCATCGCTCCCGTGGCGAGCAGGACGGCCGCGGGCGTGCGGAAGGTGTTGCTGTTCAAGGTGGAACCCCCGGGGAGATGGGTGCCGTCGCGCCGCCAATGGGGGACATTGCGCGCGCCGACGGCCTCGACCCCGGAATCTTTACGCACTGTGAGTGAACGGGTGGCTACCTGATGCGAGTTCACCCCAAAGGGTGGTTTCCATCTCTGTATTCGATTTGTGACGCCTCAGGAGGAACGCGAGTGCCCTCCCGTCACGGACGGACGGCCCGTGCGGCCGTCTCCAACGACCGACGGGCCCCCGACGTCACGTGGCGTCAACAGGACGCCGCGGCGCGGCTCAGGCCCTGACCTCGCCGTTCACGACGACCCGCAGCGGCTGCGCCAGCGCGCGGACGTCGGCCCGCGGGTCGGCGCCGTAGACCACGAGGTCCGCCGGCGCCCCCTCCGTGAGACCGGGCCTGCCGAGCCACTCGCGCGCCGCCCAGGCCGTCGCCGAGAGGGCGTCCAGCGGCGGGATCCCGGCCTTCACCAGCTCCTCCACCTCCGCCGCGACCAGGCCGTGCGGCAGCGAACCCCCGGCGTCCGTGCCGACGTAGACGGGGATGCCCGCGTCGTAGGCGGCCCGTACGGTGTCGTACCGCCGCTCGTGGAGCCGCCGCATGTGCGCCGACCAGCGCGGGAACTTCGCCTCTCCGCCCGCCGCCATCTTCGGGAACGTCGCGATGTTCACGAGGGTCGGGACGATCGCGACCCCGCGCTGCGCGAACAGCGGGATGGTGTCCTCGGTGAGGCCGGTGGCGTGCTCGATGCAGTCGATGCCCGCCTCGACCAGGTCGCGCAGCGAGTCCTCGGCGAAGCAGTGCGCGGTGACGCGGGCACCCAGCCGGTGCGCCTCGGCGATGGCCGCCTCGACCTCGGCGCGCGGCCAACAGGCCGCCAGGTCCCCGGCGTCGCGGTCGATCCAGTCGCCGATGAGCTTCACCCAGCCGTCGCCGCGCAGCGCCTCGCGGCCCACGTACTCGACCAGGTCGGCCGGCTCGATCTCGTGCGCGTAGTTGCGGATGTAGCGGCGGGTGCGCGCGATGTGCCGGCCGGCCCGGATGATCTTCGGCAGGTCCTCGCGGTCGTCGATCCAGCGGGTGTCGGAGGGCGATCCGGCGTCGCGGATGAGGAGGGTGCCGGCGTCCCGGTCGGTGAGGGCCTGACGCTCGGCGGTCTCGGCGTCGACCGGGCCGTGGGCGTCCAGTCCCACGTGGCAGTGCGCGTCGACCAGTCCCGGAAGTACCCACCCCGCCACCGTGGTGATCTCGCGGGCCCGGGGCGGGCGCTCGTAGGAGACCCGCCCGCCGACCACCCAGAGCTCGTCGCGGACCTCGTCGGGCCCGACCAGCACCCGCCCCTTCACGTGCAGCACATCACTCATGCCGGCACTGTACGTGCGTGCCCGCCGCCTCAGGACGCGGAGAGGACGTCCAGCAGCCGGTCCACGTCCGCCTCCGTGCTGTAGAGGTGGAACGAGGCCCGCAGGGCGCCGGCGCGGGCCGAGGTGGCGATGCCGGCCGCCTGCAGGGCGGGCTGCCGGTCCGCGAGGCCCGGCACCGAGACGATGGCGGCCCCGCCGGGCACGGGCTCGTGGCCGAGGCGGGCGAGCCCGGCCCGGTAGCGGGCGGCGAGGGCCGTGTCGTGGGCGTGGATGACGTCGATGCCGATCCGCTCGATCAGAGCCAGTGAGGCTTCGGCCGCATGGTAGGCGAGGAAGGCCGGGGACTCGTCGAACCGCCTTGCCCCGTGGGCCAGTTGCGGCATCGGCCCATAGGTGGCGTCCCACATGGACTCGGCCGCCACCCAGCCGGCGTGCAGCGGGGTCAGGGTGGGCTGGGCCTCCTGCGACACGGTCAGGAACGAGGCACCGCGGGCGCCGAGCAGCCATTTGTAGCCGGCGGTGACCGTGTAGTCGTAGGACGAGGCGTCGAAGGGGAGCCAGCCCGCCGCCTGGGTCGCGTCCACGAGCATCCGGGCCCCGTGCGCCGTCGTCGCCGCGCGCACCGCGGACAGGTCGGCCAGCCGCCCGTCCGCGGACTGTACGGCGCTCAGCGAGACCAGGGCGGTGTCCGGGCCGACGGCCTCGGCGAGGGACTCCAGCGGCGCGAAGCAGACCTTGAGGTCGCCCCGCACCACGAAGGGGTTGATCACGGAGGCGAAGTCGCCCTCCGGGCACAGGACTTCGGCGCCGGGCGGCAGCGAGGCCGCGACGAGGCCGACGTGGGTGGACACGGCCGAGCCGACGGCCACCCGCTCGGCGTCCACCCCGACGAGGCGGCCGAAGGCGGCCCGGGAGCGGTTCACGCGGTCGAAGTCGCCGAAGCCGGCGGGGACTCCGGCCCCCGCCGCCTCGGCCAGCTCCCGTACGGCCGCGACGGTGGAACGCGGGAGCACCCCGCAGTTGGCGGTGTTGAGGTAGGTGGTGGAGTGGGCGAACTCGGCACGGGTTGCTTCGGTGAGAAGATCCATGCCTTCAACTCTGCGTCAGGAACGACCCAAAGTCCATTGCCGAGTTTCCTAGGTTCACCCCAAGCCATCCTTATGTCTGCGGGACGGCGCAGGCCCCGTCGGGCTCGCACGCCTCGGCCCCGACGGCCGGCTCCTCGATCTCGCGTCCGGCCCACGCCTGCTCCAGGGCCCGGGTGAACACCTCGGCCGGCTGCCCGCCGGAGATTCCGTAGCGGCGGTCGAGGACGAAGAACGGCACGGCGTTGGCGCCCAGCTCGGCGGCCTCGCGCTCGTCGACCCGGACCTCGGCGGCGTAGGCGGAGTCGTCGGCGAGCACGGCGCGCGCCTCGGCCTCCTCCAGCCCGGCCTCGACGGCGAGCGCGACCAGCACCTCGGGGTCGAAGACGGAGCGCTCCTCGCCGAAGTTGGCCTGGTAGGCGAGGTCGAGCAGTTCCTCCTGCCGGCCGCGGGCACCGGCGAGGTGCAGCAGTCGGTGGATGTCGAAGGTGTTGCCGTGGTCGCGGCCGTCGGTCCGGTACGCCAGCCCCTCGGCGCGGGCGCTGGCCGCGACGTGCTCCTCCATGCCGCGCGCCTCGTCGAGGGTGCGGCCGTACTTCTTGGCGAGCATCTCCACGACGGGAGCGGTGACCCCCTTGGCACCGCCCGGGTCGAGCTCGAAGGACCGGAACACGACCTCCACCTCGTCACGGTGCGCGAACCCGGCCAGTCCCTTCGTGAAACGGGCCTTGCCGATGTAGCACCAGGGGCAGGCGTGGACGAACGGAGCCATACCACGCCTGACCTGCGAAAACGCACGTGCTGGAAACCGTCGCTCTCCACTAAGGCCGAGAGAAGAACTCTTCGATCCTGACGGGTGAGGAGGGGGAAGCAACCTCCGCTCTCCCTAACTAAGTAGAGGGGCGGAGGAGTTTTGTTCTCCGTGAGCCTGTGGAGGGATGGGCAACCTCCGCCCTCCACAGGCAAGGGGGGCAACCTCCGCTCCCTACCTAAACCGGGGGCCGAGCGACCCTTCCTTCCCACGGGGGGAGGCAAGCCCTGCCCTCCACTGATACCAGGACCAGGGCACCAGCCATGCGAGCAGCAGACTCAGGAGGTGGTCACCTTCGGCGAACGGATGACCATGGAACGCGACGACCTCACCACGCTGCGCTCACTCGGATTCAAAGACGACGAGTTGCGGGAACTGGGGCTTTGGAAGCCTGCTACAGGCGCCCCCTCCGAGCTGGCAGAGATGTACGTGCGCCGGAGCAAGAAGAAAGACACCCTCACTTCCCTGCGACAGCAGGTAAGGGAAATGTGCGGCCATGCTCGCAGCGAGAACAAGACCATTCGCCATCTGTGGTTTGAGCAGCGGAGCGCCAGTAAGGCGAGCGTGCGACGCGAGGAATTCGAGAAGTCCACGGGGGCAGTGACTGACGGACTCTCCAAGACGCTTTACGTCTACAAGACCAGCCGACTTTCGCGCCGAGGAATGGGGCAGGTTGGTCTATTGCTGGACGAGTTCGATGCACGGAAGGCACGAATATGTGTGACGGCAGAGCGGATCGACTCGTCCAAATCGCGCATGATCCTTGCCATTCTCTCGGAGCAAGCACGAGAGCAGGCCGCAGACATTGCCCAGTTCGCGAAGCTGAGCATCACAGCGAACAAGGCCGAGGGTAAGTGGACGGGCGGAGTAGCGCCGTACGGCCTCTATTCGCCCAAGGGTTCCGGCAAGCTAGCCCGCAACCCGAAGGAGTATCCGACCGCCCGACGAATTGCCGTCTACTTGCTCAATCGCATGACTCCGGCCTGGATAGCGAACAAGCTGAATGGGGAAGCGCTGCTCACACGACACGGTCGCAAGTGGACAGACTCGGGAATCATCAGCCTTGCGCACTCTGTCACGTGGGCCGGCCTCGTTGCCAACCGAGAAAGGATGAAGGACAAGCACGGAAACGAACTCGACAAGTACCATCGGGGAGGAACACCGCTGCTCGACAAAAAGGGGCACCCGATCTCCTTGGGCGAGGGCGTTATCTCTTTCTCCGAGCACGTCAAGATTTCCCGCATCCTTGCCGACCGCGCCCAGCCCGGAACAACCATTGGAGACCGCTCCCGAGGGAAGCACGAGATAGTCGCTATCCTCACGGACATTCTTCGCTGCGGACGCTGCAAGGGACCGATGGAAAACGGCGGAATCAATTACCGCTGTCAGGCTCGGCAACGACAGGGCGAATCATCGTGCAAGGGAATTTCAACCGACCGCGCCAGGATCGACAAAGAGATAGCCGGGCTATGGGAAACCCACATTCTCAGCCTCTCCCCGGAGTCAGATGTCATCCACGCAATCGCCCGCAAGTGGCTCGACTACAAGGACCCCGCAAAGGAGAAGCGAAAGCAGGAAGTGACCGCAGCGCTGGAAAGCGCGGCATCACGAGAACTTAAGCTCCAAAAAGAGTTCTTCCTTGGGGGCGGGATGAACGAAACCCTTTACGATTCACTACGACGTGAACTCTCAGAGCAGATATCGGCAATGAAGGCTGAGCTAAAGGAACTGGCGAAGAGTGCCGACCTAACCACGCTCGTTCACCCCGAACCCTTGGCTCTGCTGTGGGAAGGTGCAGGCGCCAGCGGTCAGCGAGCGCTGCTGCGGGCAGCGATGCGAAAGATTATCCTGAGTCCTCCGAAAGGTCGCGGGGATCGCACACCGCTCCACAAGCGCCTGGAAATTGACTGGATAGACAAAGCTGCTGGCGAGACTCCGCTAGACAAGGCCTTTGCTCACGTCGAGAAATCCAGGATTAAGCGCACAGCCGCATAGCCCACAATCCCCAAACAGGAAGCCCCGGAAGGCCAGGCGGTCACCGGGGCTTCCTTCTGCCCATAATCAATTGCGATATCAGCGAGGCACGAATGCCAAACCAAAGGCTTATGGCCCTTCTACGCCGCGCAGACGCGGCAGCGCGAGAGCTTGCCCGCTTGCGCCACCTGGACACCGCCGAGGTGCGATCCCTCATCAGCGACACCCTGAATGCCGCTGAGGGCCTCTCCGGGCCCCCCAACTGCGGACGCCCGGCGTGCACCAACGACGTGCCCTACGGGGGCCGTGGGCGCCGTCCCCTGTACTGCTCCCGTAGTTGCCGAGACTGGGCCGCCCGGAGCGCCCGACAGCGGGTCGAGAGGGGCAAGGAGTGATGGGGTGTTGATTTACATCAGTTTTTTAGTAGCACGTAAAAAAATATAGAAGAAGAGGGATCGATGCCACAGTCAGCACCGCGTCACAGCTCATCAGCATCGGCCAGACCGCAGGCAGCGCGTCCAGGGCTGGCGGGTCGGCCACCTCCAGTACTGGAAGCCACACCTACTCCGAGTGCTAGTCCAACAACCACATGACGTCATGCCGTTCGTCCCCCTTGACGAGTCACGGGGGATTTTTCATGCCCAAACAGAAAGATGGAGTGATCGTGAACGACAGTCTTAACCGATACGCCTTCCTGGATCGAAAGCGCAACAAGGAACAGAACCGCGCTGAGGCATGGAAGCGGGATGAAGCGATGGAGCGGATTGCGTCTATCCGTTCATCCAACCCGGATCTCTATGACCGCATGGGGCCGATGGTCCACATGAGCCTTGGTCACTACGAGAACGACAAGAAGATCGCCGCACAGTACGGGCGCGACGTAAACAAGGGTGGTAAGTGAGTATGTCTACTGAGATCGAGAAGGCCGCTGCACAGGTCGCCAAGCTGCGAGCGCAGGCGGAAAAGGTGTCGGGTCCGCTTGCGGATGCCGAAGCGCTGTTGCAGGCAGCGGAGGAATCCGAGTCCGCTCGACGTGCTGAGCGTGCGACGGACTACAACCGTGAGGTAGTCGCGACGTACCGGGAGCGGGCGGAGGGGGCTGCCAGTTCCGGTCACGCTGCCCGGGAACGGTTCCTCGCTGCGCTGTCCGCTGAGCCGTGGTTCGCTGCCTACGTTGAATACCGCGCCGCCCGGCACAAGCGTGGACATGTGCTGACTGAGGCGCAGCGGGCGCAGTCCGCATTGGGTGAGGTATCGACTGTTCCTGAACAGCGTTGGTATGACGCACGCCTATTGGAAGACATCGTGTCGAACGCTGACAAGAAGGCTGAGGAATTGGCTATCGAGTTCGACCAGGAGTTGAGCGATAAGCGCGACGCCTACATTTCGGGGACCGACTGATCATGGCTGTTGACGCGCTCGATCCAGGTCCGGAAGGGAACTTCCCGCACTTCCCTCGTGATGTCATGGGTCGTCCGGTGTGGTCCGATGCTCCGACAGGTCTTCCAGTGGTGAACGGTGGGGCACCTATGCCGCGCGGGATTCAGCGAATGAAGGACCCTGAGCATCCGGGCCGGCTGGTGACTGTGGACGTCACGCCCCGGCATCCGAACGGGGAGCCGATCAATCCGCCCGTAACCTCTCCGAGGGCGGGCGATGCGACGTAATCCGGAAGGCATGCCGAATATTCCGCACTCTGCCCACTCAGTGGACGGCAGGGCTGATTGGAGCGATATTCGCCGCAGATTCCTCGGCATGTATCCAGCGTGTCAGGTATGCAGCGAGGAGCGGGCCGAGCTGGTGCAGCACTTCCCCCGGACTCGGGAGCAGCTAATAGGGAATGGGATACCCCACCCGGATGCACCAGTTCACCTCCGGGGCATCTGTGCATTCTGTTACTTCACGGCATGAGATCGGAGAATAATGCCTCGTAAGCCCCGCCCCCCTTGCTCCGTCCCCGGGTGCCCCGAGTTGACCACTGGTGGCCGCTGTGAGGCTCACCGCCGCGAGGCCGAGCAACAGCGCGAGAGTACCGCCGAGCGGGGCTATGCGACGCGTTGGCAGCGTGTTCGGCGCGCTTACCTGTACCGCAATCCGTGGTGTCTGCTGTGCGGTCGCATGGCGACGGTTGCCGACCATTTCCCGCTGTCTCGCAGGCAGTTGGTTGCGCAAGGGGTGTCCGATCCGGACGCGTCGCATCGTTTGCGTCCGCTGTGCACGCAGTGTCACAACCGCGAGACCGCTAAGCGTCAACCGGGCGGTTGGGCAGCGGCAAATGTGAGGCCAATTCGGTCATAGTTCGCGCCCTACCAGGGGGGTATCCCTCTATCCTTCCGCCATTGATCGACAGGGAGACAAGAAACTCGCACCGGTGCAGCGCAAGAATTTGGAAACCCGAACCAGGGGCAAAACAGGAATGAGAATGTATGGCCGACAGATACAGGCCGAAGTCAGCAGTTCAGCGGGCGCGGGAAGGGAACCCTTCAAAGACCCCGATTAAGGAAGGCGTGATCGTTCCCCGGGCCATCCTCGCCGAGCCGGACTGGTCCGAGATTTTCAAGTCCTCGCCCGATCCCGCTGTCGAGCCGGCGAACGTCCGGTGCCGTGCGGTCGCGTCGGAGGAGTGGCGGCGCATCGTCCCGATCCTCGAAGTGGCAGCAGGCATCGGCGAGGTGGACCACACCACGGTCAAGGACCTGTGCGTGTGCGTCGCCCGGATCGACCAGGCGGAGCGGGACCTATCCGAGCGCGGGCTCATCGTGACCGCCGAGCGTGGAACCGTGAAGAACGGGGCCGCGACTATCGCAGGCCAGTACCGGACCCAACTTTCCCGCTACATCCGTGAGTTGGGGCTCTCGCCGAGTGCGCGAACCAGCATCACCCTGCCGGAATCCGAGGAAGACGACTCGGACGTCTGGGACTAGCTCAGGCGGCAACCTCACTACAGAGCCACCGTGCTCGTCTCCCTTCAGCGGGCGGCGGGTGCGGGGGCTTTCGCGCGCCCTCACTCCTCAACTTCCCTGGCTGGTTGCCCTCTTGACGCTGCCAGTCGTGCGGGTGATGGTCGTGCAATCAGGTGTAACCCCCTCGCTGCGGGAGGTAGTCATGGCCCTAGTGTTCATCGCGAAGGACCCCGATACGGATGAGCGAAACTGCCCGACCGTGTGGGTCGACGTGGAAGCGGAAGAGATGCTGTTCCAAGGGTGGAAGCCTGATGAGGCGAGGTTGGCCGAGTGCCTGCTGACTGGCCCCATCCCGGACAGCGAAGCAGTGGTCCGGCTGCCCCTGCGCATGGTGGCCGCTATCAGGAAGGCGTGCGATGAAGCAGAGCGGGCCGGTGTTCGACTTCGATGAGGTGCTAGCTCGTAGCACCCGCTCCGCTGTGCATCTTGAGATGCGCGACTCCTACGCGGTGGACAACGAGACGGGCCGCTACGCCGAGTGGAAGGCGGGTAAGCGCCACGACCCGGATGACCGCCCATCGTGGTGGCGCCCGTGGCACTCGCTCGTCACTGAGACCGTGGCGCGAGGCGTTGTGGTCCGCCGGGCCCGGATCGTCTCCGAGCCGGTTTCGGAGTACATCCGGTTCGAGTACGACGGCACGTTCATGAACGTGGCAGCAGGCGAGCTTGTGCGCTGGCTCCCGCGACGGCAGTCGTCCGACCTGGCCTTGCCCGGTAACGACTTCTGGGTATTCGACGGCGGAATCGTTCGCTTCGGCCACTTCTCAGGAGATGGCGAGTACCTGGGCGAGGAGTGGACGGAAGCACCCGCCGTTGCCGAGCTGTGCTCGTCAGCTTTTGAGGCGGTGTGGCGACGCGCTACGCCACACGAGGATTTCAAGGTCTGACAACTCGATTCGCAACCTGGATAGCTAGCTCATGCCCGTATCGCCATCGTCCAGCGCGCAGGCTGCCCGCGAGGCACTTGCCGCACGCCTTCGTGACCTGCGCTTGGACGCTGGCCTCACGGGGCGCGAGCTAGCTTCCCGGGCCGATTGGAGCACGGCTAAAGCATCCCGGATCGAGAACGCCAAGACCCCACCCTCAGACGCCGACATCAGGGCGTGGTGCGTGGCTTGTGGAGCTGCGGAGCAGACTGCCGACTTGATCGCGGCGAACCGTTCCGCTGACTCGATGTACGTCGAATGGCGCAGGAAGCAGCGAACGGGACTGCGTAGGCTCCAAGAATCAGCGGTGCCCCTGTTCGAGCGAACGCGACACTTCCGCGTCTACTGCTCCAACGTCGTCCCCGGACTGATCCAGACAGACGGTTACGCACGGGCGCTCCTGACATCAATCACGGAGTTTCGCCAGATTCCCAACGACGTGGAACAAGCAGTAGAGGCCCGCATGGCTCGATCCCACGTGATCCGCGAGGGGGACCACCGCTTCGCGCTGATCATCGAGGAAGACGTCTTGTACTACGGTTTCGGCGACGCTGAGGTCATGGCTGGTCAGCTTGGCTACTTGTTGGCCGTCATGTCGCTGCCGTCCATCTCGCTGGGGGTCATTCCGCGCACCACCCCGCGCCGCATGTGGCCGATCGAGACGTTCATGGTGTTCGATGACGAGCGGGCGGCCGTGGAACTGCTATCGGCAGACGTGACAGTCACCGCGCCATCCGAAGTCGCCCTGTACGTACGGGCCTTCGGTGAACTGGCGGAGATGGCCGTTTACGGCGGTCGGGCCCGTGCGCTGGTGACCGACGCTATTACCTCGCTCGGGTAACTCGCGTGCAATCTCGTGTAACAACGTAGCTAGCTCCCCTCCGCTGTTTCTAGCGTGGTCATCGTCCGGCAGGCAACGCGGAGGGGTGCGGCATGGCAGCGGCAGCACAGCAACAGGCGGAACGAACCGGGCCGCTCGAACCCGTGCCCGTGAGCGGATGCGGGGTCTGTCTCGCGCTGGTCACCGCCCGCGAGATCGCTCGGGAAGTCGGCGACCGGTGCGCCGTCGCTGTGCAGAACGCGGAACTGCGCAACCACCCGCACCGCCAGAGTCAGGCATGAGCGTGAGAGCGGTACTCCGGTACGTCAGCTACGTCATGCACCGCCACCCGTCCGCCGAGACCACGGCGACGGCGCGCTGTCTGAACCCTGACTGCCGCTGGACCGCTGCACCGACCGGCAACGCGGACGTGTGCACCGACATGTGCATTCAGCACACGGGCCGCACGGGGCACATGACCTTCCTCCGGGAGTTCTCCGAAGTGGCCGTGGTGGAGCGCATCCCGTGACCGACGACAACTAGAAAGGGTGCCCATGGAAACAGCCGATCGTGCGCGGCTCGACACATACTTTGGCAAGGTTGCCGAAGCATTCGCGCCGCCCGAGCGTCCGTCCTCGCTGTTGATCACTCATCTGCTGCCCGAGCGACCCGCGTTCGTCGGGGCCGTGGGCAAGGTGTCGCACCTGCGTGCCGTTCTGCCCAAGCCGAAGTCCATCCACGCGAGTGCCCGCCGAGAGATCGAACGGACCGTGGCGTGCGACGAGCTGTCCCGCGACATGTTCAGCGACCCCAATACCGCCGTGACGTACCTGGAAACGAGGGCAGCCGGCGAAAGCATCGTCCTGCTCGACGTGGGCGGGTACTTCGCTCCCTCGCTGGACGCGCTGTGTGAACGGTTCTCGGGAACCATCCTCGGCGTGGTCGAGGACACCGAGAACGGCCACAAGCGCTATGCCGACCGGGACAAGCTGCCGTGCCCGGTCGTCTCGGTGGCCCGGAGCCCGCTCAAAGACCCGGAAGACTTCTTGGTCGGACAGTCCGTCGTGTTCTCCGCCGAAGCGCTGTTGCGGCAGCGCGGGGACATCCTGCACGGGCGCCCGGCCCTGGTTCTCGGGTTCGGCAAGCTCGGCAGCTCGATTGCCCGGCTGCTGCACGTCAAGGGTGTGCGGGTGATCGTCTACGACATCGACCCCGTGCGGCGGGCACAGGCCATGTCTCAGGGGTTCGAGGTGGCTCGTGACCGGGACCAGGCCATAGCCACGGCTGGACTCGTGCTCTGCGCGACGGGGGCGCTGTCTCTACGCGGCGAGGACTTCCCGCAGCTCAAGAACGGGGCCTACGTGGCGACCGTGACCAGCTCGGAAGACGAGTTGGAGTTGGGCGGACTGCCCTCGGGCTACATCCGTGACAGTGCCGGTGAACACGTGAGCCGCTACAGCACGACCGGGCACTACTTCTATCTGCTGAATGGGGGCGAGGCGGTCAACTTCATCCACGGCGCGAGCGTTGGACCGTTCATCTTCCTCGTTCAGGCCGAGATCCTCGCGGGCGCGGCCATGCTGGCTCGCGGCGGGCTGGACGCCGCCATGCACGAGGTGCCCACCGCCGACCGGGAAGCCATCGCGGCTACCTGGCTCCACTACTACAACAGGTGATCGAATGCCCATCACGGCAGACCACATCCGTACGACCCTCGCCGAGTACACCGACGCGCACCCCGAGGACAAGCACGCACTTGCCCCTCTGACTGAGCTGCTGGACGAGGGCGCAGACGTGACCAGCCGGAAGGAGTTCCGCGGACACGTCACGGCGGGCGCCGTGCTCGTCAACGACCGAGGCGAAGCGCTGTTCATCCATCACAACGCGCTCGACAAGTGGCTGACCCCTGGCGGGCACCTTGAGCCCGAGGACACGCACCTGTTGGTTGCAGCGCTCCGCGAGCTGGTCGAGGAGACGGGAGTGGCGCTCAGCCTCGCCCCCGTTCAGACCACACCCGTGCACATCGACGTGCACCCGATCCCCGCGAACGACAGCAAGGGTGAGGGTGCCCATTGGCACGCGGACTTCCGGTACGTCTTCCGCGTGACCGGCGACCAGCCCGTGACGCTCCAAGAGGAGGAAGTCAGCGGCTACGCGTGGCGCAGCGTGGACACCATCGCTGACGAGACCCTGCGGGCTCGGGTCACCGCATCACTGCGATAGTCCCGCCTCACACCCTCAGTCCGCCCCGTCCGCCCGCGTCCCCCGCCGCGGAAGGACGGGGCTTTCCGCTGCCCCAACTCCCTTGCCATAGACGCAGGTCAGAGCCTCGCGGTAACCTATGGTTCCGTTGGTTCACGCGCAGGCGATGTCGCTCCAGATCTCGACGCGCATGATCCTTCTTCTCTCCGGGGTCGGGGGACAAAACGGTTTCCCCTTCAACCACCCGCTGCCCCGTCTCATTCCCCGGACACGCCGGGGAGCGGACGTACGGGCAGCGTGCGGGGACCGCGCCGCCGTGTGGTCGGGCGCAGTCCCCGTGGGCATGGGTCCCAGGCGTGTCGTCAGCGCTGGGGCGGTCGGGGGTCCCCGGGGGTGGGGGGCTCGTTGCCGCCGATCTGCTCGTTGAACTTCTGCTGTGCCGTGTCGACCTGGCTCTGGTACTTGCTCCCGGTCTTCGCGTCGAAGGCATCTCCGGCCTTCTCGACTCCTTGGCGGGCCTGGTCAGGGTGTCCCTTGATCAGGTCTTTGAGCTTGTCGAGCATGGACATGGGGCGTCCTCTCTACGGAATGCCGGTCGCTTCAAGCTTCTCCGCGAAGGCCGGTGTCCGCACCCGGAGCCTGCGCGGACCCCCCGGTCGGGTCCGCGACGGGCGGGGGACCGATCTGGAGCCAGAGGATGCGGTGGGTGCCCGCGTGGGGGGTGGAGGGAGCCGGTCGCCGGCCGTGGGTGGCGTAGAAGGCCTGGGCGCGGAGGTTGTGCTCGTAGACCTCGAGGCGGACCCGGCTGACTCCGGCGCGGCGCCAGACCTCGAGGCAGGCGGCGTGCAGGGCTGCGCCGGTGCCGCGGCGCCAGTGGACCGGGTCGACGTGGAGCTGGGTGAGGGTGGTCTCGCCGCCCTCCGTGCGGAAGGCGGCGACCCCGGTGAGCCGGCCGTCGTGCTCGGCGCAGAGCACCGCGCCCTCGGCGGGGTCGCGGGCGACGGCACGGGACCAGCCCTCGCGCGTCCGGTGGAGCTCGGCGTCACCCGCGTAGGCCTGTTCGGGGATGTGGCCCCGGTAGTACGTGGCCCGGGCCCGCGTGTGCAGGGCGGCGATGGCGTCGAGGTCTGCGGGCTCCGCGGCTCTGATCGCGGGAAGGGAAACGCGCCGGGAACCCGAGCGGTTCCCGGCGCGTCGGCTGTGCCGCCCGCGTGGCTACTTCTTCAGCCACGCCTCCATCATCTTCTGGGCGATGGGGGCGGCCAGTTTGCCGCCGCCGATCTCGGAGCGGTCGGTGTCCGAGTTCTCGATCACCACGGCGACCGCGATCTGCTTGCCGCCCAGCTTGCCGTACGAGGTGAACCAGGCCAGCGGCGCGAGGCTGTTGTTGACACCGCGCTGGGCGGTACCGGTCTTGCCGCCCACCTCGGCGCCCGCCACCTGGGCCGGCTTGCCGCCGCCCTCGGTGGCGACCGTGCGCATGGCGTCCCGGATCATCGAAGCGGTCTTCTCACTCATGACCTGCTGGGACTTCGGGTCCTTGAAGCTCTCCAGCACGTCGCCGTTGCCGTCGGTGACCTCGGAGACCATGTGCGGGGCGACGAGCTTGCCGCCGTTCTCGATCGCGGCCGTCACCATCGCCATCTGGAGCGGGGTGGCCTGCACGTCGAACTGGCCGATACCCGTCTGCGCGACCTGGTCGACCGACATCTTCTTCGACGGGTACTTGCTCGGCGGGTTGGTGCGGACCGGAGTGTCGATCTGCACGTTGAATCCGAGCTTCTCGGCCGTCGCGCGCATCTTGTCCTGGCCGAGCTTGGACGCGAGCTCGGCGAAGACGTTGTTGCAGGACAGCCGCAGGGCGGTGCGCACGGAGGCGTTGTTGCAGGCCGCGGAGCCCGCCTCGCTGGGCAGCAGGGTGCGGGTGCCGGGAATCGTGTACGGGTCGGCGATGCCGGTCGGCTGGTCGAGGTTGCCGACGAGGCCGTTCTCGATGGCCGCGGCGAGGGTGACCAGTTTGAAGGTGGAGCCGGGCGCCTGGGGCTTGCGCAGCGCCACGTTCTCCAGGGCCTTGCCCTTGTCCGCGGAGAGTTCGCTCCAGGCCTTCTCGTCGTTGGCGCCGGCGATGCTGCCCGGGTCGAAGGAGGGGTTGTTCACCACGGCGAGGATCTCGCCGGTCGCGGGGTCGATGGCCACGGCGGCGCCCTGCTTGCCCTGGAGCGCGTCGTAAGCCGCCTTCTGCACGCCCTTGTCGATCGTGGTCAGGACGTTGCCGGGGGCGGCCCGCTTGTTGGTGAGCATGTCCATCACGGTCTTCAGACGGCTGTCCGAACCGTTGAGGACGTTCTTGTAGATGCCCTCCAGCATCGTCGTGCCGTAGGCCTGGGAGCTGTACCCGGTGATCGGCGCGTAGAGGGGGCCGTCGACATACGTCCGCTTGTAGCCGAAGTCCTTGCCGCCCGTCTTCACCGAGCCGGTGATCGCCTCCCCGCCCACGATGATGTTGCCCAGCGGGTTCTCGTACTGCCCGATGAGGTTCCGGCGGTTGTGCTTGTCTTCTGCGAGGGCCTGGCCTTGGTATGCCTGCACCCAGGTGACGCGGACCAGCAGGGCCAGCACCAGAAGCAGACAGAAGACCGACGCACGCCTGATCGTCTTGTTCATCCCCCAGAAGGACGTCCCGGTGACCCCGGCCGTTCCGCTCTGCCCCGATTGTGGCGGGGTTCTCAGCCCTTCTTCATGATGAAGCCCCCCTCGTACGCCGCGATGACCGCCTGGGTGCGGTCACGGGAGCCGGTCTTGGTGAGGACCGCCGCGACGTGCGTCTTGACCGTCTGCGGTCCGACGCCGAGGCGCTCGCTCATCTCGTGGTTGGACAGCCCGGTGGCCATCAGGCGCAGTACGTCGGCCTCGCGGTCGGTGAGCCGGGCCACCCAGGGCGCGGTGGCGGGCGGGGCGCCGCCGGCCGTGTGGGCGGCGGCGAGGGAGCGCACCGCGGCGGGGAAGAGCAGCGAGTCGCCGCGGGCGACGAGCCGGACCGCCCCGATCAGCTCGTCCGGGTCGGCGCGCTTGAGGAGGAAGCCCACGGCTCCCGCGCGCAGCGCGTCGTACACGTAGGCGTCGTTCTCGAAGGTGGTGACGACCACGATCCGGGGCGGCGCGGCCATGGTGGCGAGGATCTGCTCGGTGGCCCGGATCCCGTCGATCTCGGGCATCCGGACGTCCATCAGCACCACGTCCGGTGCCAGCGAGCGCACCAGCGGGACCGCTTCGGCGCCGGTGGCTGCCTCGCCGACGACCTGCAGGTCGGGCTCGGCCTCCAGGATGACCCGCAGCGCGGTGCGGACCATCCGCTCGTCGTCGCAGAGCACGATGCGCAGCGGCGGCCGGCCCGCCGGGGTCGGCGGGGTCGCCTCGGTCGGCGGGGTCGGCGCGCTCATCGGTCGCCTCCGGCGAGCGGGAGCACGGCCCGCAGCCGCCACAGGTCCTCGTACGGTCCGGCCTCGACGCTGCCGCCGAGCAGCGCGGCCCGTTCCGCCGAGCCGTGCAGTCCCCGGCCCCCGGTGGTGCGGGTCTCCCCCTCGCCGGGAGGGGCGGGCGTATTGGTCATGGTGATCTCCAGTTCACGGTGTCCGCTCTCGTGGCCGGCCCGTACCAGGATCCGCAGATCCACCGGGCCGGTGCCGTGGCGGAGGGCGTTGCTGAGTCCCTCCTGGACGATCCGGTACGCCTCGCGGGAGGCGATCGCCGGAAGCCCTGCCCAGTCCCCGCCGGGGCCGGGGTCCTGGTGTGCGGTGACGGTGGTGCCGGCCCGGGTACGGGCCAGCAGCCCGTCGAGGTCGGCGGCGAGGGTGGGGGCCGGCGCGGCGTCCGGCCGGGCCGGGTCCCCGTCCCGCAGCAGGCCCAGTACGGCGTCCAGCTCGCCCACCGTCCGCCGGGTGGTGTCCTCGATCGCGGCCAGCGCCTCCCGTGCGAACTCGGGGTCGCGCTCCAGCATCCGCCGGGCGGCCACCGCCTGGAGGGTGACGGCGCTCAGCGCGTGCCCGACCGCGTCGTGCAGCTCCCGGGCCAGCCGGTTGCGCACGGCCAGGTCGGCTGCCCGCTCCTCGGCGGCGGCCAACCGGTCCGCCGCCGTCGGCCCGAGCAGTACGGGCGCCATCCGGGCCAGCAGCGCCCCGGCCCCGGCGGCGCACAGGACGAGCGCGCCCAGCAGTGCGATCCCGAGCAGGGGGGCCACGTACGGATCGGCCTCGGTGGTGAACCAGCCCACTCCGAGCTCGGCGTCCTGCAATCCGCTCACGAACGGCAGCACGATCAGCACGGCCGCCCACGGCGGCACCGCGAGGGTCAGGGCGCTGACGACCGCGCCGACCCCCAGGTGCAGCGTCCACCACGCCGAGGCCCGCCCCCGCGCGGCCCAGGACCGCGCCGGCCCTTCCGCCAGCCGCTCCCCCGGCACCCCGCACATGGCCCGGACGGCGGCCACGGACAGCGGCCGGACCAGCCCGAAGACGGCCGTCACCGCGACCACCGGCAGGGCCGCCGCATAGGCGGCGAGGGCCAGCGGGAAGGAGTTGAGGGCATTGACCCCGCCGGCGGCCATACCGACCCCCACCTGGGCGAGGAGGAAGTACGGCATCAGCAGCGCCCCGCCGAGGATCAGGTGGATCCAGCGCAGCCGGGCCCGCGCGCCCAGCAGCCGGCCCGGTGCGCCGCGCATCATCCTTCGCTGCGGGATATGAGGAACCGGGTGAGGACGGCGGCGGCGAGCGATCCGGTGATCATCTGGCCAGCGTAGGCCAACAGGGCTGCGGAGGACGGTCCTTCGCCACCGTCCAGCTGCGGCCCCAGCGAAGCGATCAGCATCCAGGCCCCCCAGGTCAGGGCCGCCCCCGCTCCGACCCAGGCGAGGCCGAGCGGCCACCGCACCCGGAGCCCCCCGCCACGGGCCAGCAGCAGCGCCCCCGCCCCGGCGGCGAGCGCGCACATCCCGTGGACCGCGGACACCACACCCGTTTCCGCGGAGTGCGCGGCCGCCTGCTCGCCGCCCAGCCCGGCCGTGCCGCCGAAGGCCCAGTACGCGTACACCGCCGCGACCGCCAGGCCGGCCGCGGCCGCGGCTGCCGCCACCACCCCCGTGGACGACGGCAGCCGCACCGTCACGCCCTGCCACAGCCGGCCCCAGCGCTCTCGCGCATAGGGCACGAACAGCGCGGTCAGGGCGAGTCCTTGCACCGTGAAACCGCTGTAGACCACGTTGAACACCCAGGGGTCCAGGAACGGCTCCCGCGCGGCCGCCCCAGCCGGGTGCGCCCCGAAACCGAGCGCCCGTATGAGGAGTTGGCCCGGGAACGCCGTGATGATCGGGGTCAGCAGTCCCGTGGCCACGAACACCGGGACGGCCAGCAGCCAGGCGGGCACCCGTATGCCCCAGGGCCTGGTGAGCACCAGGACGAGCAGGATGACGCTCGCGTCCATGGCCAGCGTGACGGAATTGGCCGCGGTGAGGAACGGCCCGGCCTCCAGCAGCACGCTGCCGTCCGGTATCCCGATCCGGCTCCCGGACAGCCAGGCGGTCTTCAGCGCCAGGTACGGCACGGTGGCCGCGATGGCCACCGCCCCCGGGATCCGCCGCCCGGCTCCCTGGGCGGGGGCCGGCGGCCTCGTCGCGTACGCCGTCCGAACGGCTCGTGTGCTCATGACCCAACGGTCCCGCGCCAACCGCCCCGCCACCTCCCCCTCAAAGGGGAACCGCCTCCCCCGCGCGGGGGAGGAACCACACGCACCGCCGCGTCACACGCACCGCCGCGTCACATGCGCCGCGTCACGACCGACAGCCGGTCCCGTGCCTCGAACAGCGCCGCCTTGATGACCTGTTCGTGCCCCGCCGTCAGCCGCGCCACCGGAACCGAGCAGCTCACCGCGTCCCGGGCAGGCGTCCGGTACGGGACCGCCACCCCGAAGCAGCGCAGCCCGAGCGTGTTCTCCTCCCGGTCCACCGCGTACCCCTGCTCCCGCACCAGCGCCAACTCCTCGACGAGGTGCTCCCGGTCGGTGATGGTGTGCTCGGTGACCGCCTCCAGTCGCCGCGGCAGCAGCCTCCGTACCTCTTCGTCCGTGTGCGTGGCCAGCAGCGCCTTGCCGAGCGCCGTCGAGTGCACGGGCAGTCGCCGGCCGACCCGGGTGAAGGGCCGCAGGTAGTGCTGGGACTGCCGGGTGGCGAGGTACACCACGCTCGTCCCGTCCATCCGCGCCAGGTGGATGGTCTCCGTCGTGTCGTCGGAGAGCCGGTCCAGGGTGGGCCGGGCGGCGGCGACCACCTCGTCGCCGTCGATGTACGAACTTCCGACCAGGAGGGCCCGTACGCCGATTCCGTACCGCGTGCCCGTCGCGTCCGTCTCCACCCATCCCAGGTTCACCAGCGTGCGCAGCAGCATGTAGAGGCTGGACTTGGGCAGGTCGAGGTCGTGCTGGATGTCCGCCAGGCTGTGCAGCCCCGGCCGCGCCGCGAAGTGCTCCAGCAGCAGGACGGTCCGTACCGCCGATTTGACCGGCGCCGCCGCAACCGGGATCCCCGACTCGGTCGTCGTCATGCTCCTGCTTCCCCTCTGGTCGCCTCTTGTCACGCGGAGGACGCGGAAATAAAGTCCGCAGCAGATGTGATCATTCATCCACCGGAACCGCGTTCAGAATACTGAACGATCCAGGAGGCAGTGGGCCATGACAACGACACCAGTCTGGAGTGTGGACCCCCGCACCGGGAAGCAGCGCGAGCAGGTTGCGGTGGAGGCCACGTCCCAGGAAGTGGCCGAAACCGTACGGGCGGCCCACGCGGCCCGTGGCCCGCTCGCCGACGCCACCGTCCGCGCCGCCTTCCTGCGCACCGCCGCCACGCTGCTCGACGAGGCCGCCGCCCACGTCATCGAGGCCGCCGACGCCGAGACGGCGCTCGGCCCGGGCCGGCTCACCGGCGAACTGGCACGCACCACCGGCCAGCTGCGCGCCTTCGCCGACGCGGTCGACGAGGGCGCCTACCTCGACATCCGGATCGACCGCGCCGACCCCTCCCTCAGCCCGCCCCGCCCCGAACTGCGCCGCTACAAGGTCCCGCTCGGCGTGGTCGCGGTCTACGCCGCCTCCAACTTCCCGCTCGCCTTCTCCGTCCCCGGCGGGGACACCGCGAGCGCGCTGGCCGCCGGCTGCCCGGTGGTCGTCAAGGCGCACCCCGACCACCCCGCCACCTCCGAGCTGTGCGCCTCGCTGCTGCGCCGGGCGGCGGCCGCCGTCGGACTCCCGGCCGAAGTGGTGAGCGTGGTACACGGGTTCGACGCCGGCCTGGAGCTGATCCGCCACCCGCTGGTGGCCGCCGCCGGATTCACCGGTTCCATCCGGGGCGGGCGCGCGCTGTTCGACGCGGCCGCCGCCCGGCCCGTGCCGATCCCCTTCCACGGCGAGCTGGGCTCCCTCAACCCCGTCGTGGTCACCCCTGCCGCGGCCGCCGAGCGCGCCGAGGAGATCGGCGCCGGGCTGGCGGGCTCGGTCACCCTCGGCCTCGGCCAGTTCTGTGTGAAGCCCGGGCTGGTGCTGGTCCCCGAGGGCGCGGCGGGCGATCGCCTCACCGGCGCGCTCACCAAGGCGCTCGGGGAAACCGAGCCCGGGGTGCTGCTCGACCACCGGATGCGGGAGAACTTCGTCTCCGGGGTGCGCGAGCGGGCCGGACTGCCCGGCGTCGACGTGCCCGTCACCCCGGGCTCCGGCGGGGACCACACCGTCGGCGCCGGCTACCTGACCGTGCGTGCCGGGGACCTGCTCGGGGGCGGCGCCCACGACCTCCTCCTGGAGGAGTGCTTCGGCCCGGTCACCGTCATCGTGCGGTACGCCGACCAGGGCGAGGCGGGCGCGGTGCTCGGCCGGCTCCCCGGCAACCTGAGCGCCACGCTCCAGCTGTCGGCCGTCGAGACGGAGGGCGCACCGGGCCCGGCCGCCGAGCTGATCGGGCAGGTCACGGAGCTGGCGGGCCGGATCGTGGTCAACGGCTGGCCGACCGGCGTGGCGGTGGCCCCGGCCCAGCACCACGGCGGCCCCTACCCGGCGGCGACCTCGCACTCCACCTCGGTGGGCGGGACCGCGATCGAGCGCTGGCTGCGGCCCGTGGCCTACCAGTCCGTGCCGGACGCGCTCCTTCCGGCGGAGCTGCGCGAGGCCAACCCGCTGGGGCTCCCGCGCCGGGTCACGGGCGTCTGAGCGAAGGCCATGCCCCGGCCGGGCCCACCTTGGCCGGGGCCCACCTTGGCCGGGGTGGGCCCCGGCCGGGCCACACCTCACCGAGGGGGCCACACCCCGGCCGGGGCCGTGCCCAGGCCGGGGCCGTGCCCACATCCGGGCCCGTGCCCAGGCCGGGGCCGCCGCCCTGAACCCGTTGCCCGCCCCGCTCGCGGCGGGGCAGGCTGCGCCCCATGCCGAAGCCGCACGGATTCACGTACGAATTCATGTACGAAAGACTGGGCGCCCAGTGCCTCGTCATCACCCACCCGGGCCGCACCGCCGCCACCCCGCGCGGGGCACGGGCGGAGAAGTTCCCCGCCGAGGTGGGGTCCGGCGACGCGCAGCTGGTCATGGCCCGCTGGAACGGCTCGTACACGTTCGGGAACGAGCGCACGGCGCGGAACCGCCCCCGCAACCGGCGCTGAAATCTCGCGCGAGGGTAAGGGAACGGCAAAGCCCCTCCGGTCGTTCTCCGGGCATGACCGCTATGACCCCTGGTTCCAACCTGCCGCTCAACACCGTCCGCGTGACGGTGGACGTGGCTGCGCCGGTGCGGCTCGACGTATCGGCCCTGCTCCTGACGGCCGACGGCAAGGTGCGCTCCGACGCCGACTTCATCTTCTTCAACCAGCCCGCCGGCCCCGGTGTCAGCTACCGGTCCGGCGGCGGTGCGGCGCCGGACTCGATCACGGTGGACACCGGCGCGGTGCCGCCGGGCATCGAACGGATCGTGGTCACGGCCAGCCCCGACGCCGCCGGGCAGAGCTTCCAGGGCATCGAGCCCACGGCCACCGTGCGGAGCGCCGACGGCGGCGCGGTGATCGCCTCCTTCACCCCGCCGCAGCTGGGCTCCGAGACGGCGCTCGTCGTCGTCGAGATCTACCTGCGCGGCGGCGTGTGGAAGGTGCGCGCGGTCGGCCAGGGGTACGCGAACGGCCTCGCCGGCATCGCCACCGACTTCGGGGTCTCCGTGGAGGACGAGCCGGCTCCCGCGGCCGCCGCCGTCACCCCGCCCGTCGCCCCGGCACCCCCCGCGCCGCCGGCCCCGCCGGTCTCCTACCCGCCCTCCCCCTGGCTCGGCGGCGCCACGACCCCGACGGTCCCCGTCACTCCGGCCGCGCCGGTCCCGCCGGCGGCGCCCGCCGCACCCCCGGCCGCCCCGCCCGGCACCGGGAAGATCAACCTCGACAAGGGCCGGGTCAGCCTCCAGAAGAACCAGACCGTCTCCCTGGTCAAGGGCGGCCGCCCGCTGCTCTCCCAGGTGAAGATGGGCCTGGGCTGGGAGCCCGCCTTCGGCGGCCGCGACATCGACCTCGACGCCTCCGTCATCGCGTACGGCCCCCAGCGCAACCACATCGACAGCTGCTACTTCGGCAAGCTGTCCATCCTGGGCGGCTCCGTCAAGCACTCGGGGGACAACCTCACCGGTGAGGGCGCGGGCGACGACGAGGTGATCGTCGTGGACCTCGGCCGGCTCCCCGCCGAGGCCACCGGCCTGGTCTTCACGGTCAACTCCTTCTCCGGCCAGAAGTTCACCGAGGTGGCGAAGGCCTACTGCCGCCTGATCGACGCGGCGAGCGGCGAGGAGCTGGTGCGCTTCGACCTGACCACCGCCGAGCCCCAGACCGGCGTGATGATGGCCAAGCTGATCAAGCAGTTCAGCGGCGAGTGGGAGATGACGGCCATGGGAGAGTTTGTGAAGTCGCGCACAGTGCGCGGCATGGTCAAGCCCGCCGCGCAGGCACTCTGAGCAGGTGGGCGGGCACCGGCAGCCACGGCGGCGCATCCCGGGTGATGGATGCCACGCGTGATCCGTACGTTGCTGTCAGTGCCCGCCCGTAGCCTTGAAACCATGCACCAGACACTCACGCCCGCGGGACCCGCCCGCCCGTCCGCCGCTGAGGCGAACGAGGCGATACGGCTCCTCGTCGAGACCCGGGTGGACGGCGAGTGGCCCTCGGAGGCGTATGAGTTCCTGCTCACCGAGTGGGCCGACGGCTCGCATGCGGAGGTTTCCGCAGGCCGGTGAGCGCGGGTGCCCAGGCACCCGCGCCCGCACCCGTGGGCACGCCGGGCTCCGCCCGCGTCAGTGTCCGCGCCGCCACGGCCCGGTGACGGCCAGCATGATGCCCGGGCTCTGGAGGTTGGCGAACAGCGTGCGCCCGTCCGGGGAGAAGCAGACACCGGTGAATTCGGAGTACTCCGGCTCCTCGGCCGACCCGATGTTCAGCTCGTTGCGCGCCAGCGGGTAGGTGCGGCCCGAGTCGGTAGCGCCGAACAGGTGCTGCAGCCCCGAGCCGTCCTCCGCGATGACCAGCCCTCCGTACGGCGACACGGTGATGTTGTCCGGGCCGTCGTAGCCGCCGTCCACCGCCGGATCCGCGTTGACACCGATCAGGACGGTCAGCCGGACCGTGCGCCGCTTCGGGTCGTAGAACCACACCTGGCCGTCGTGTGCCGCGCCCGGGCTCTCCGCACGGGCGTAGGAGGAGACGAAGTACGCGCCTGCGTCGGCCCACCACATGCCCTCCAGCTTGCGTCCGCGCGTCACCACCCCGTCCGCGAACTGCTTGCGCACCGGCACGGTCCGGGCGTCGCGGTCCTGGACGTCCACCCAGTCGACCCCGTAGACGGTGCCGATCTTCGTGGCGCGCGAGAAGTCGTCGACGAACCGGCCCGAGCTGTCGATGCACTTGGCGGCCTGGAGCACGCCGGCGTCGGCGGCGAGGGTACGGAGCCTGCCGCGCCCGTGCTGGAAGCCGCGGGGCGGGGTCCAGCGGTAGAGCAGCCCGTTGGGGCCGGAGGCGTCCTCGGTCAGGTACGCGTGGCCCTGGCGCGGGTCGATGACCACGGCCTCGTGGTCGTAGCGGCCGAAGGCCTTGACCGGGCGCGGGTCGCGGTTGGCGCGCCGGTCGTGCGGGTCGACCTCGAAGACGTAGCCGTGGTCCTTGGTCATGCCGTTCTTGCCGGCGAGGTCGGAGTTCTCCTCGCAGGTCAGCCAGGTGTCCCAGGGGGTGGAGCCGCCCGCGCAGTTGGTGGACGTACCGGCGATGCCCACCCATTCGGCGACCTCGCCGCCGCGCCGGACCTCGACGACCGTGCAGCCGCCGGCCGCGGCCGGGTCGTAGACCAGGCCCTCGGCGAGCGGGACGGGGTGGGTCCAGCCCGAACGGGGGCCCTTGAGCTCGTGGTTGTTGACGAGGAGGGTGACTCCTCGGTGGCCCTCGAAGGCGGCGGTCCCGTCGTGGTTGGACGGGGTGCTCTCGCCGGACTCCAGGGTGGTGACCCCGCTGTGCGTGATCACGCGGTACTTGAAGCCGGCGGGGAGGGCGAGGATGCCGGCCGGGTCGGGGACGAGCGGGCCGTAGCCGGGCTCGCAGGGCCGCCCGTGCTCGTCGCGGTGGGTGCTGTCGTCGGCCGCCAGCGCTCCCGGGGCGGTGGCGAGGGCGCCGACCGTGCCGGTGAGCGCGACTCCCGCGCCCGCGATGACGGTGCGGGCGGTGAAGTCTCTACGGCTGAGCGGCATCGGGGCTCCTGGGGTGGGGAGGTGGTGCGCCTGTCGTGCGGTCGTCGGCGCACACGCTCTCGCCCGCACGTGAACGGCGGCTGAACTACCCACGAAGAGGATCAGTCCCCTTGCCGGTGGCCGGAATGGCCAACTCCGGCCCCAGGAACGGCGCATTGTCGCCATCCCGGCCGGGACACCGGAGACGCTCGGGCCGCCCGGCCCTACCGGCCCCACCAGCCCTACCGGCCCCACCGGCCACCTCCGGCCCCCGCCACAACGCCCCCACCGCCCGGCTCGGCTCAGGGGCGGCGGGAACGTGCCTTGAACGCGGCCTTGCGGGCCTCCTTCGCCGCCTTCTTGTCCGGGTGCAGCCGGCCCATCGCCTCCAGGACGTACGCCGTCGCCGGGTGCTCCACCCGCCACACCTGCTCGAAGAACCCCGCGTGATGGGCGGTCAGCGTCTCGATCAGGAGGGGCAGCTCGTCCGTCTCCCCGTCGGCGGCCAGCTGCGCCGCAATCGTGTCGACCGTCAGCCAGAACACCATCTCCGGGTCCGGTGCCGGTACGTCGGCCACCCCGCGCTCCGCCAGCCAGACCCGGGCGAGCCCGCCGAGCTCCGCGTCGTCCAGCACCGCGCGGACCGCCGGCTCGGCCTCCGGCCCGGCCGGAGCCAGGGCCTGCTGGCACCGGAGCCGGCGCAGCGGGCCGCCCTCGTCGTCCCCGCGGGCGGCGGCCAGCAGTTCGGCGACCGCGGCGGGCAGTTCGCGGCCGGCCAGCCACTGTTCGATCTCGGCCTGGGCAGCGTTCTCGGGGTAGAAGGAGACCGCGTCGAGCAGTGCGTCGGCGCCCTTGTCGGCCAGTTCGCCGACGGCGGGGGCCTCGACCCCGGCCTCCAGCATGCGGGCCCGGATCCCGTACAGGCCGAGCGGGGTGAGGCGGACCATGCCGTAGCGGGAGACGTCCTCGTCGTCCACGGCGGCCGGGCCGCCCGCCTGCGACGCGCCGGCGGGGATCTCCTCGTCGTCGGCCTCCGCCATCAGCTCCTCGTCGACGGGCCGGAATTCGACCAGCCCGATCGGCTCCAGCTGCCTGAACTGGTCGTCGAGGCGCATCATCGCGTCCGAGACCTGCTCCAGCACGGCGTCGGTGGGCTCGCCCATGCCGTCGGGGACGACCATGGACGCGGCGAGCACCGGCAGCGGAACCGGCCGGTCCGCCGCCCCGCCCTCGGTGACGGTGAGCAGGTAGAGGTTGGCGAGGACCCCGTCGAGGAAGTCCGCCTCGCGGCCCGGGTTCCAGTCCAGCCGGTCGAAGTCGATCTCGCCGCCCGCGTCCAGCGCGTCGACGAGGCCGTCCAGGTCGGGCACCGCCGCGTCGGCGAGCACCATGTCCAGGGCCGCCAGCCACAGGTCGAGCACATCGCCGGGCGCACCGCTCGTCACCAGCGCCAGGTCCTCGCCGGGCGCAGCCGTGCCGAACCGCTCTTCACCGCCCTGACCGGCGCCGGGACCGGTGTCCTGACCGGCGTCCTGACCGGCCTCCTCCTCCGGCTCCGTCACGTCGACCAGGCCGGTGTCCACGGCCACCCGCCAGGCCTGGCTCGCGTACCCCGCGGAGTCCGCGTCGGCGGCGTCGAGGCCGAGCGCCGCGACGGCCTCCGGCAGCTGGTCCGCGACGAGTTCACCGCCGATGCCGACGCGCGTCTCGGGTCCGGCCCAGCGGGCGAGGCGCACGGCGCGCGCGAACAGCGGGGCGACGAGGGCGTCGCGGGCCAGTTCCGCGCCGGAGTGCAGCCGAACCGGCGGCAGCGTGGGGTGCGACTCTGCGGACATGGTGCTGTTCTCCTCGCGGACGCGGTGGGGGCCGGGCGCGCAGCCGGGCCGGCGGGCCGTGACGACCGATTGGTCCGTCATGTGCGCGCGGACATCGGCGACATGGCCGACATGACAGGCAGGGCGGCGCAGGGCAGGTGTGGCGCAGATGACAGCGGTGGCCGTCGTTCGGCGCTCCAGCGTAGACGCATTTCGGGACCATCCGGTGGGCCATCACCTTTGGTTCATCCCACAGTCAGCTGTCGTATTCCCTGGAGGGCTTGACAACTTTGCTGGCCACACAGGAAATTGACGCGCGTAGATGTATCGGGAGCGGCACACCTCCCGCAGATCTCGCTGCGACCCCGCTGCCGCGCCCCTCCTTTCCCTCTCCCACACCGGAGTTCCTGCCCATGCGCTCCTCGCATCCCCGTTCCGCCGCCGTCGCGGCCCTCGTCGCCACCGCACTGGCCACCGGCCTGCTCGCGGGCTCCGCCGACGCGGCCGAAGGCGCCGTGTCCGCCGATCCGATACGCATCCACGACATCCAGGGCACCACCCGGATATCCCCGCTGAACGGCAAGCAGGTCACCGACGTCGAGGGCATCGTGACGGGCGTGCGGACGTACGGCTCGCGCGGCTTCTGGATCCAGGACCCGGACGCCGACGACAACGACGCCACCAGTGAGGGCGTGTTCGTCTTCACCAGCTCCGTTCCGACCGTCGCCGTGGGCGACGCGGTGAAGGCCTCCGGCACCGTCGGCGAGTACGTCCCCGGCGGCCTGACCTCCGGCAACCAGTCGGTGACCCAGATCTCCAAGCCGACGGTGACCGTGGTCTCCTCCGGCAACGCGCTGCCCGAGGCCACCGCGGTCAACGAGTACACGGTGCCCGCCGAGTACGCCCCGGCCGGCGACCCGGCCGCCGGCGGCAGCATCAACGGCCTGGCCCTGGAACCCTCCCGCTACGCCCTGGACTTCTACGAGTCCCTGGAGGGCATGAACGTCCGCATCGGCACCTCGCGCGTGGTCGGCGCCACCACCCCGCACTCGGAGCTGTGGGTCACGGTCAAGGGCTGGGAGAACACCGCCAGGCGCGGCGGCACCGTCTACGGCTCCTACGAGTCCCAGAACACCGGCCGCCTGAAGATCCAGCAGCTCGCGCCCCTCGCGCAGCAGCCCTTCCCGGTGGCCAACGTCGGCGACAAGCTGACCGGCACCACCGAAGGCCCGCTGGACTTCAACCAGTTCGGCGGCTACACGCTGGTGGCCCGTACCCTCGGCACCGTCAAGGCGGGCACCCTCGCCCCCGAGAAGACCAAGCCGCAGGTCGCGCAGGAGCTCGCGGTGGCCACGTACAACGTGGAGAACCTCGACCCGACCGACCCGCAGGAGAAGTTCGACGCGCTGGCGAAGGCGGTCGTCGAGAACCTGGCCGCCCCCGACATCCTCGCCCTGGAGGAGATCCAGGACGATAACGGCGCCAAGAACGACGGCACCGTCTCCGCCGAGCAGACGCTGACGAAGTTCACCGCGGCGATCACGGCGGCGGGCGGCCCGGCCTACCAGTGGCGGACCGTCAACCCCGAGGACAAGAAGGACGGCGGCGAGCCCGGCGGCAACATCCGCCAGGTCTTCCTCTTCAACCCGGCGCGGGTCTCCTTCACCGAGCGCGCCCCGGGCGACGCGGTGACGGCGACCGGCGTGGTCAAGGAGAACGGCAAGGCCGCCCTGACCCACTCCCCCGGCCGCGTCGACCCCGCGAACCCGGCGTGGGCGGACAGCCGCAAGCCCCTCGCGGGCGAGTTCGTCTTCCGCGGCAAGACGGTCTTCGTGATCGCCAACCACTTCGGCTCCAAGGGTGGCGACGAGGGCCTGACCTCGCACCACCAGCCGCCGGTCCGTTCCTCGGAGGCCAAGCGGCTGCTGCAGGCGCAGGCCGTGAACGGCTTCGTCAAGGACATCCTGGCGGCGGACAAGAACGCGAACGTCCTGGTCCTCGGTGACATCAACGACTTCGAGTTCTCGGCGACGACGGACGCGCTCGCGGACGGCGGGGCCCTGTACCCGGCGATCAAGTCGCTGCCGAAGGCGGAGCGCTACTCGTACGTCTACCAGGGCAACGCGCAGGTGCTGGACCAGATCCTGACCAGCCCGGCGATCAAGAAGTTCACGTACGACAGCGTGCACATCAACGCGGAGTTCGCGGCGCAGAACAGCGACCACGACCCGCAGGTGCTGCGCTTCCGCCCGTAACTCCCCCGCTCCCACGAGCCGCAGGGGGTCCGGCCGCCGTCCTGGCCGGCCCCCCTGCCACAATCCGGCCATGACCTTCCGCACCGCCACCCGACGGGACCTGCCCGCCGTACTCGCCCTGCTCGCCGACGAGGACCAGGTCCTCGACCCGGCCTCGATCGTGGTCGGCGAGGCGCACGAGCGGGCCTTCGCCGCCATCGAGGCGGACCCCCGCAACGAGATGCTGGTCCTCACGGGCGGAGCGGACAGGGCGGACGGGGTGCACGCGTCGGACGGGGCGGACGGGGCGCACGCGTCGGACGAGGCGCACGAGATCGTCCTCGGCTGCCTCCAGCTGACGTACATACCGGGCCTGGGCCAGAACGGGCAGGAGCGGGCCGTGGTGGAGGCCGTACGGGTCCGCGCGGACCGGCGGGGCGCGGGACTCGGCGCGGAGCTGATGCGCCTGGCCGTCGAGCGGGCCCGCGAGCGCGGCTGCGGCCTGGTCCAGCTGACGAGCAGCAAGCGGCGCACGGCGGCCCACCGCTTCTACGAGCGGCTGGGCTTCGCACGCAGCCACGAGGGCTTCAAGCTGCAGCTGAAGCCGTAACGGGCCCTTTCCGGGCAAGGTGGGGACTTTCGGCCCTGGCGTGACGCTCGACACATCCCTACCGAATCCACCGGTTGTGGTGTTGAGTGTCTCCACGCCCGATCTTGCCCCGGCTTGTACCGCCCCCTCCCTGGAGGATCCGCGTGCTCCCCTCCATCCCCCTCGCCCAGGAAATCGGCCTCGCCGTGCTCGTGGCTGCGATCGTCTGGGTCGTCGGCCTCCGCCACATGCTGCGGGACAGGCGCTTCCACCGCCCGGAGCCCGTCGCCCACGAGGGTCTGCCGATGATCCCGGCCCAGCGCAGCTCCGCCTCGCACCCGATGGAGTCGGTGGAACTGACCGAGGCGGAACAGCAGGCGTTCGCCGGCCTGATCCGGACGATCCCCCTGCACTGACGCCCGACGCGTCCGCACGTACGCCGAGCGCCCTCCCGGTCCACCGGAAGGGCGCTCAGTCGCAAGCCGCGGCCGCGGTCGCCACGAACGTCCGCTGCCGGATGGCTGCGATCACCACGGTCGCTTCGCAGCGGACGGCACCGCCGTCAAGCTCGGGTCGGCCTCACCGGCGGACACCGGCCGGAACGGCCACTTCTCCGTCGGCCCGGGACGCGGCGCCCGAGCCGGGCCCGAACCCCCTGACGATCAGCCACCCGGCCAGCCCCAGTTCCCAGGCGAACACCGGGAGGGCGGCGGCCGCCCCCGCCACGGAGAGCTGCGCGTAGGCCCCGAACATCACGGCGACGGCCGAGGCGCAGATCAGCGGCCCGCCGACCAGCCCGAGCACGGCGATGAAGCGCGGCACGAGCCGTGCGCGGTACGCCAGGTACGCAAGCAGGACGGCGTTCAGGCCGAGGGCGATGTTGGGCCCGAGCAGGAACGTCCAGTCGTGCACGGCCGCCAGCGCGACGTCGGCGCCGTCCGCCGCCCCCGCGTCCCGCCGCAGGGTGACGAGCGCCAGGACGGCGACGATTCCGAGGGCGATGACGGCCGCCTCCAGCAGCCGCCCGAAGGCGTACCCGAGCGCGAGCCCCTCGCCGTGGCGCCGCAGGACGGGGAACAGCGCCGCCCCGGTACCGGCCACCGCCACCACCAGCACCACCTCGCAGAGCACCCCGAGCAGCGCCCGCGTGTCGGCTCCCTGCGCGAGCCGGCCGTCCGCCGCGCCCAGCAGGGGGCGGTACAGAGCCGCCCCGGCCATCGCGGCGACCTCGGTCAGCAGGAACAGCGACCCGGCGGCCACCGCGGTTCTCCGGTCCGGACTCATCTTCTCGGCACCCCTCGCTCATTGGCGGTGTACGCCGTACACCAAGCAGCAGGTGTACGCCGTACACCTGACAGCGACTATAGGTGTACGACGTACACTCGTCAAGGAGAGGGTGCTGTCGAGGAGGAAAGGGGCCGAACCGGAATGACCTGGCAGGAAGCCACGCACACGCAACGGATCCCCCTGAACAGGGACCGCGTCCTGCGCGCCGCCGTCGCGCTCGCCGACGCCACCGGCATCGACGCGCTCAGCATGCGCAGGCTCGCGCAGGAGCTGGACGTCGTACCGATGGCCCTCTACAAGCACGTGGCCAACAAGGAGGAGCTGCTCGACGGCATGGCCGACGCCGTCGTCGGCGAGATCGACCCGCCGGCCGCGGACCCCGACTGGCAGCGCATGGTCCGCGGGCGGATCCTCTCGGCCCGGCGGGTCCTGCTGCGCCACCCCTGGGCGGCCCGGGTCATCGAGTCGCGGACCGGCCCCACCCCGGCCGTGCTGGCGTACCTGGACTCGATGGCCGGGAGCTTCCGGGACGGCGGCCTCTCCGCCGACCTCACGCACCACGTCATGCACGCGATGGGCAGCCGCCTGCTCGGCTTCAGCCAGGAACTGTTCGACACCTCGGGCCCCTCCGGCCCGCCCGACCCCGGGCTGGCGGCGCGCTACCCGCACATCGCGGAACTGGCCGCGACGGCCGCGCACGACGGGGGCTCCACGGTCGGCGGCGGCTGCGACGACCAGTTCGAGTTCGAATTCGCCCTGGACCTCCTCCTGGACGGCTTCGAAAGCCTCCGCCGCCAGGGCTGGACGTCCGTGCGGAAGGCCTAGCGGGGCTCAAACGACGGTGAACGACAACGCGGTTCAGCGCTCGGGGTCAGAACGCGCCCCGTCGAGCAGAGGAGGAAAGGGAAGCGCCCTCCTCGGGCCGTGGCGGGGCCGTGGGAGGGCGCTCAGTGGTGACCCGCTCCGACGACTGGCGACAGCTCAGCCGCCGGTCGGCCAGTTGATCGGTGACTGGGCCGCGGGTCGGTGCGGCGGGGCGTCAGTTGTGGCTGTGCAGGACCTCGTTCAGGCCGCCCCAGGCCGCCTTGTACGGGCGGGCCTCGACGGCGCCGGTGACCGAGTTGCGGCGGAAGAGGATGTTGCTGGCGCCGGAGAGCTCCAGGGCCTTGACGATCTGGCCGTCCGGCAGGGTGACGCGGGTGCCCGCGGTCACGTACAGGCCGGCCTCGACGACGCACTCGTCGCCCAGCGCGATGCCGACGCCGGCCTCGGCGCCGATCAGGGTGCGCTCGCCGATCGAGATGACCTGCTTGCCGCCGCCCGAGAGGGTGCCCATGGTGGAGGCGCCGCCGCCGATGTCGGAGCCGTCGCCGACCACGACGCCCGCGGAGATGCGGCCCTCGACCATGGAGGTGCCGAGGGTGCCGGCGTTGAAGTTGACGAAGCCCTCGTGCATGACGGTGGTGCCCTCGGCGAGGTGCGCGCCGAGGCGGACGCGGTCCGCGTCGGCGATGCGCACGCCCTTGGGGGCGACGTAGTCGGTCATCCGCGGGAACTTGTCGATCGAGGTGACCTGGAGGTGCAGGCCCTCGGCGCGCGCGTTGAGGCGGACGGTCTCGACCTGGTCGATCGCGACCGGGCCCAGCGAGGTCCAGGCGACGTTGGCGAGCAGCCCGAAGACGCCGTCGAGGTTCTGGCCGTGCGGCTTGACCAGGCGGTGGCTGAGCAGGTGCAGGCGCAGGTACGCGTCGTGCGCGTCCAGCGGCTTGTCCTCCAGGGAAGCGATCACCGTACGGACGGCTACGACCTCGACCCCGCGGACCGCGTCCGTACGGATCGCCTTGGCCGCGGCGGCACCGAGGAGCTCCACGGCCTGCTCGGCGGTGAGGCGCTCGGTGCCGGCCGGGCCGGGCTCGGCGACCAGCTCGGGGGCGGGGAACCAGGTGTCGAGGACGGTGCCGTCGGCGGTGAGGGTGGCAAGTCCGGCGGCGACGGCGCCGGTGGTACGCGTAGCAGTCATATCCGAAACCTAACCGGCGACGGCCTGAGGTTGCGAACCGGTCTCATGTGCCGGTCTGAGCGCGTGTCGGCGCTGCCGTGCCCAGGCCCACAGCACCGCCCCGCCCGCCGCCACCGCGAGCCCGGCGCACAGTGGCCACAGCAGACCGGGCGCAGCGGAGTACAGCGCACCGCCCAGCGGGGGCCCGATGACGACCCCGCTGACCGAGATCCCCGCGTACAGGCTCTGGAACCGCCCGACGGCGTGCTCGGGCGCCTCGTCGGCGACGTAGGCGGTGGCGGTGGTCTTGTAGAGGATCTCCCCGAGGCTCAGCAGGACCATCATCACCACGGCGCTCGCGATCCCCGCCCCGAACAGCAGCGCCCCGTACCCGGCCCCGACCAGCACCAGCCCGGCGGCGATCACCGGCAGCGCCGGCCGCTCGCGCAGCGCGACGGCGGCGGGCAGCTCCAGCAGCAGGATCACCCCGCCGTTGAGGGCGATGACGAGCCCGAAGGCGCGCGGGTCCAGGCCGTGGTCGGTGAGGAAGACGGGGAAGGTGGCGTACTGCTGGCGGTAGACGACGTCGGTCACCAGGATCGCGCCGAGCAGCACCAGGAGGGCGGGCCGGGCCCGTAGTTCGGCGGCGAGTCCGCGGCCCCGACCCCCGTCCGGGACCGCGGATGCTTTGCGGGGGGCGCCGCGCGCCGGGACGGCGCGGGCGGTCCAGAGGGCGAAGGCGAGGGTTCCGACGCCGTCGGCGACGAAGAGCCAGTCGTAGGAGAGCCCCGTCGCGATCAGGGCGCCCAGCGGCGGCCCGAGGGTGAATCCGCCGTTGGACGCGCAGCGTACGAGTGCGAAGGCCTGGCGGCGGGCTCCCTCCGGGACGGTGACGGCGACCAGCGCGGAGTTGGCGGCCCGGATCACGCCGGAGGCGTACTCGGCCACCGGCATGGCCGCGAAGAGGAGCGGCGTGGGCAGCAGCGGGAGGGCCGCGAGGGTGACCCCGGCGAGGGTGGCGGCGGCGAGGAGCACCCGGCGGTGGCCGAAGCGGTCCCCGTACCAGCCGCCGCTGAAGTTGCCCGCGACCAGGCCGATGCCGCCGATCCCGGTGACGAGGCCGGCCTGGGCGGCGCCGAGTCCGCGCGGGCCGGTCAGGTAGAGGAAGACGAAGACGAAGGTGAAGCTGACGACGGCGTTGACGAACACCCCCGCAGCCAGCAGCCACACGACCTTCGGTATGTCCTTGAACCCCTGCAGCACACCCGTGTCCCCCGCTTCCGACGTGTTAGTTCCTTTTGGGAACTGACTATGTCAGCATGACAGCCTTGGGTCAACGGACAAAGGAGTTCCCATGGCCCAGCGCACACACCTCGGCGACGCGGACTGCGCCATCGCCCAGGCCCTCGACGTGGTGGGCGACTGGTGGACGCTGCTGATCGTGCGCGACACCGCGCGCGGCCTGCACCGCTTCGACGAGCTCCAGCGCGAGCTGGGGATGTCCCGCAAGGTGCTGACGGAGCGGCTGAAGATGCTCGTCGAGGCCGGGGTGCTGACGCGCGAGCCGTACCAGGAGCGCCCGGTGCGGTTCGAGTACCGGCTGACCCCGCGCGGGCGGGGGCTGCTGCCGGTCCTGGTGGCCCTCCAGGACTGGGGAGACACCTGGGTCCTGGGAGAGGGAGAGATGACGGCGACGACCGACGAGGCCTCGCGGGAGGCGGAACGGGTGCACGCGCTGCGCGGCACGCGGGTGCCGGGACTGCTGCTGCCGGACCGTTTCGGCGGGCTGAGCGACCCGGTGGCGGACACCCCGTTCACGGTCCTGTACTGCTTCCCGGGCGCGTACGCGCGCGCCGAGTCCTACCCGCCCGGCTGGGCCGGGATCCCGGGGGCCAAGGGCTGCACGTTCGAGTCGTGCACCTACCGCGACCAGCTCGCGGAGTTCACCGCGGCCGGCGCCACCGTGCACGGGGTGTCGGCCCAGCGCCCGGACGAGCAGCGGGAGTTCGCGGAGCACGAGCGGCTGCGCTTCCCGCTCCTCTCGGACGCGGACCTGGCGCTGACGGCGGCGCTGCGGCTGCCGACGTTCCGGGCGGCGGGCGTGACCCGGATCAAGCGGCTGACCCTGGTCGTGGACCGCGACCGCACGGTCCGCGAGGTGATCTACCCGATCCAGGACATCGAGGCGAGCGTGGCCGCGGCGCTGGCCGCCGTCCGCTCCGCGGGCTAGCCGGGCCGCCGCTGCGCGGAGCCGCTCCCCGCCCCGCCCTTCCTCCGCTCCCCGGGCTCTGCCCTGACCCGGTCCTCAGACGCCGGACCGGCTGAAGGATCCGGCCTCGTCGTACGCAGCACCCGCCCCAGGACCTCGCAGGCGTACGCCTCGTCGTACGCGGCGTCCGTCAGCAGGACCTGGAGGCCGATGCCGTCCATGACCGCCACCAGCGCCCGCGCCGTCACCGGGTCCGTTCGCGAGGCCAGCCCGGCGGACACGGCCTCGCACCACTGCGCCGCCACCGGCCGCAGCGCCGGGCGGCGCAGGGCCGCGAGGTAGAGCTCGTACTCCAGCTCGACCCGGCCCCGGTCCGCCGCCAGGAACTCCCCCAGCAGACGGGCCAGGGCCCGGGCGAGGTCCGCGTCGGGATCGGCCAGCGCCGGCGAGTCCGCCACCGCCCGCGCGAAGCCCTCGTTGGCCTGGCGCAGCGCCGCGACCAGCAGATCGTCGAGGGTCTTGAAGTGGTACGTCGTCGACCCGAGCGGTACGTCGGCCTCCGCGGCCGCGCTGCGGTGGCTCAGCCCCGCGATGCCCTTGGCGCCCACCACGCGGATCGCCGCGTCGATGATCCGCTGGCGCCGGTCCGGGTCGTAGCGCCGCACGCCGGGGGGCATCAGTGCGCTCCGCCGAGGTTCAGCAGGACCACCCCGCCGATCACCAGGGCGATCCCGGCGATCTTGGCGGCGGTGGCCGCCTCCCCCATGAACACGATGCCTATGGCGGCGATGGCGGCCGTGCCGACGCCCGCCCAGATGGCGTAGGCCGTGCCGACCGACATCGACTTCAGCGTCTGCGCGAGCAGGGTGAAGGCGATGACGTACCCCAGCAGGGTGCCCAGCGAGGGCCAGAGCTTGGTGAAACCGTCGCTGTACTTCATGGCGGTGGTTCCGGCGACCTCGGCGGCGATGGCCGCGGCAAGCAGTGCGTAGGGCATGTGTACAAGGGTACACATTGATGCGTACACCCGTACACATAAGCGACCCGCCGCATGACCCGGGACTCCTGCGGCCCGCGGCGCTACCCTGTCCGCCTCCTGGGGAGACGAAGGGGCGGCCCGCGCATGGCGCAGCATTGGACCCATCAGGGGGGCGGCTGGCTGCCCCCCTGCTCTCCCCGGCCGGGGGTGATACCCCTGCGCCCGCTCGCACCGCGGGAGATCCTCATCGGCGCCCTCGCCACCCTGCGCCGCCACGGCGGCCGGCTGGTCGGCGCCCTGCTCCTCGGCCAGCTCGGCGGGCTGCTGCTGGTCGCCGCCGTCGCCGGGGCGGCCACCCTCGCCTCCCTGACCCGTACCGCCGGCAGCCGGGCGTTCGTCTACGCCCTCGTCCCGGCCGTCGCCCTGTTCCTGCTGTTCAGCTGGGCCCTGGCCGGCGCCCTGGCCGCGGCCCTGCTCCGGCCGGCCGTGCTCGGGCGGCGCGTGGCGGCGCGCGAGCTGCTCCGCGCGGCCCTGCCCCGGACCCCGGCGGTGCTGGGCACCCGGCTGCTGTCCCTGCTCGCCGCCGCCGGACCGGGCGCCGCCGCCTTCGCCGCCGGACTGCCTCCGCTCGCGCTGCTTCCCCTGGCCCCGGTCGCCCTGTGGCTCGCCGTGCTCTTCGCCCTGGCGCCCACGGCCGCCGGGTACGAGGGACTCGGCCCCGTGGCGGCCCTGCGCCGGTCGGCCGGCCTGGTGCGCGGCGGCTGGTGGCGGACCCTGTGCGTCACGGCTCCGGCGGGCGCGCTCGCGCTGGGGGCCGCGTACGCCCTCCTGCACTGGTTCGGGGCCCTGGGCGTCCTGCTCGCGCCGGCCCTGCTGCTGACCTTCCCCCAGCTGACCGTCGGCCTGTTCTACGCCGACCGGCGGCTGCGCCGTGAGCACCTCGCCGGGTCGCTCACGGCGGAGCTCCCGGTCACGGGTTCAGCGTGAACCAGGCGGCCCGCGCCTTCTTCCATTCGGCGTGCGTCAGGTCCTTGGCCTCGGTGCCGTCCCCGTAGAGGTCCGCGGACCCGCTGTCGGTGATCAGCTGCACCCGGGCTCCCGCGGCCGTCAGGTCCGGGACGTCCACGACGGCCTCCCAGCCGCCCGGGTCGGTGGTCGGCAGGTCGGCCCGCCTGACCGGGGCGTGTCCGGCGACGCCGTCCCACTGGTAGAGCGCGTACGGGTCGGAGTTGTCGTCCGCGGCCCAGGAGCCGGCCAGGATCAGGTACTGCCCGGCCGCGTTCTTGCGGAGGTCCCGGACCGAGAGTCCGCCGAGGTCCAGCTCGATGCCCGTCCCGAAGACCGCCTTGGCCCCGCTCGCCAGGACCTGGTCGAAGTTGGTGACCGGCACGATCAGGGCCTTGCCGCCCGGCACGGCCGGCGCCAGCGGGGCCCGGAAGCCCAGGTAGGCGGTGGTCGTGGAGCCGGGCGCGAACTCCAGCCCCTCCACGTTCCCAGCCCGGTCACCTTGACGGTGAGGTTGGTGTAGCCGCGGCCGCGCGCGGCGACGGCCAGCTGCCGCACCGCCCCGGCGCCGGTGACGGTGACGTCCCCGGTCCCGGCGACCGAGGCCCTGCTCGACGCCGAGGCGCTGACCGTCAGGGCGGAGACGTCGGCCCCGCTCTGGCCGACGGTGACGTTCACGACCGGGTCCCCGGTCGCCCCGACGGCCCCGGACAGGTAGGACGCGGACAGGGCGATCGTCGGCGTCCCGTACGTCACGGCCTGTGCGGGCGCGGTCAGCCCGACGATCAGCAGGGCGGCGGCGCCGGCTGTCCCGGCGGCGAAACGAACGGTCACAGGGGGTCCTCTCGTATGCGGCGCCACGTCGTGACGGCCGTCGAGAAGGTTCGGTGACGGCGGACAACTCCGGGTGCACGCCATCCGTCCAGCCGGAGAACAGCCTTCCGGATCCGGGAACCCAGCCGGGACCCAGCCGGAAACCCTGATCCGGGACGCTCCGGAGAACAGCGAGGGCCCCCGGCACGACCGTGCCGGGGGCCCTCATCCGCAGGCGGTGATCAGACGTTGAAGCCGAGCGCGCGGAGCTGCTCACGACCGTCGTCCGTGATCTTGTCCGGACCCCACGGCGGCATCCAGACCCAGTTGATCCGAAGTTCGTTCACGATGCCGTCCGTCGCCGACTTCGCCTGGTCCTCGATGACGTCCGTCAGCGGGCAGGCCGCCGAGGTCAGCGTCATGTCGAGGGTGGCGATGTTCGCGTCGTCGATGTGGATGCCGTAGATCAGGCCCAGATTGACGACGTCGATGCCCAGCTCGGGGTCGACCACGTCGTAGAGGGCCTCGCGGACCTCTTCCTCGGTGGCGGGCTTGATCGACGCCTCGGGCGTCGCGTTCTCGGTCATGCCGTCTTCCTCTCCGCGTCGCCCAGAGCCTGGGCGGTCGCGTCCTTCCACGCCATCCAACTCAGCAGAGCACACTTCACGCGAGCCGGGTACTTGGAGACGCCGACGAACGCGACCGCGTCCTCCAGCACGTCCTCCATGGCCTCGTCCGGCTCGATCTTGCCCTTGGACTGCATCATCTCCAGGAAGACAGCCTGGATCTTCTGCGCCTCGGCCAGTTCCTTGCCGACCAGCAGCTCATTGAGTACGGACGCGCTGGCCTGGCTGATGGAGCAGCCCTGGCCCTCGTACGAGACGTCGGTCAGCGTCTCGCCGTCGTACTTCACGCGCAGCGTGATCTCGTCGCCGCACGTCGGGTTGACGTGGTGCACCTCGGCGTCGCCGTCGCGCAGGCCACGCCCGTGCGGGTGCTTGTAGTGGTCCAGGATCAGTTCCTGGTACATCGAATCCAGCTTCACAGCGTCCTCGTCAGCCTCATCGTCGTCGACTCGTCGTCACCCGAAGAAGTTCCGTACGTGCTCCAGCCCGTCGACCAGCGCGTCGACCTCGGCCGGAGAGGAGTACAGATAGAAAGACGCTCGCGTCGTCGCCGGAATTCCGTAGCGCAGGCAGACGGGGCGCGCGCAGTGGTGTCCCACGCGGACCGCGATGCCCTGCTCGTCCAGCACCTGGCCGACGTCGTGCGGGTGGATGTCGCCGAGGACGAAGGAGATCGCGGCGCCGCGGTCCTCGGCCGTGGTGGGGCCGATGATCCGCAGGTCGGGCACCTCGGCGAGGCGCTTGATCGCGTACTCGGTGATCGCGTGCTCGTGCGCGGCGATCTTGTCCATGCCGATCGCGGACAGGTAGTCCACGGCCGCGCCGAGGCCGACGGCCTGGGCGATCGGGGGCGTACCGGCCTCGAACTTGTGGGGCGCCGGGGCGTACGTCGAGGCGTGCATCGACACGGTCTCGATCATCTCGCCGCCGCCGAGGAACGGAGGCAGGTCCTCCAGGAGCTCCTGGCGGCCCCAGAGGACGCCGATGCCGGTCGGGCCGCACATCTTGTGGCCGGTGAAGGCCACGAAGTCGGCGCCGAGCGCCTGCACGTCCAGCGGCATGTGCGGAGCGGCCTGGGAAGCGTCGATCAGCACCAGGGCGCCGACGTCCTGGGCGCGCCGGACGATCGCCTCGACCGGGTTGACCGTGCCCATGATGTTGGAGACCAGCGTGAAGGAGACGATCTTCGTCTTCTCCGTGATGACCTCTTCGATGTTGGACAGGTCGAGCCGGCCGTCGTCGGTGAGGCCGAACCACTTCAGCTTCGCGCCGGTGCGCTGCGAGAGCAGCTGCCACGGCACGATGTTGGAGTGGTGCTCCATCTCCGTGATGGCGATCTCGGTCTCGCGGTCGACCCGGTAGGGCTCGTCCGCCCAGCCGAGCATGTTCGCGACCAGGTTGAGCGACTCCGAGGCGTTCTTGGTGAAGATCACCTCGTCGCGGCTCGGTGCGTTGATGAAGGTGGCGACCTTGTCGCGAGCACCCTCGTACAGCGCCGTGGCCTCCTCGGCGAGCACGTGCACGCCACGGTGGACGTTGGCGTTGTGCTGCTCGTAGTACTCGTTCAGCGCGTCGAGCACCTGGCGCGGCTTCTGCGAGGTCGCCGCGTTGTCCAGGTAAACGATCTTCTTCCCGTCGTGGACCACACGATCCAGCAGGGGGAAGTCCTTGCGGATCGCCTCGATGTCGAGGAGGCCAGGCAGCTGAATCACGCGGTCGCGCCACCCTTCACGTACTTGTCGTAGCCCTCGGCCTCCAGCTGGTCGGCGAGCTCGGCGCCACCGGACTCGGCGATACGGCCGTTCGCGAACACGTGCACGAAGTCGGGCTTGATGTAGCGCAGGATGCGCGTGTAGTGGGTGATCAGCAGGGTGCCGACCTCGCCGCTCTCGCGGACGCGGTTGACGCCCTCCGAGACGATGCGCAGCGCGTCGACGTCGAGGCCGGAGTCGGTCTCGTCGAGGATCGCGATCTTCGGCTTCAGAAGCTCCAGCTGCAGGATCTCGTGGCGCTTCTTCTCACCGCCGGAGAAGCCCTCGTTGACGTTGCGGTCGGCGAAGGCCGGGTCCATGGAGAGCTGCTCCATCGCGGACTTGACCTCCTTCACCCAGGTGCGCAGCTTCGGGGCCTCGCCGCGGATGGCGGTGGCCGAGGTGCGCAGGAAGTTGGAGACCGAGACGCCGGGGACCTCGACCGGGTACTGCATCGCGAGGAAGACGCCGGCGCGCGCACGCTCGTCGACGGACATCTCCAGGACGTCCTCGCCGTCGAGGGTCACGGTGCCACCGGTGACGGTGTACTTCGGGTGACCGGCGAGCGAGTACGCCAGGGTGGACTTGCCGGAGCCGTTCGGACCCATGATGGCGTGCGTCTCACCCTGCTTGACGGTGAGGTCGACGCCCTTGAGGATCTCGCGGGCGCCGTTCTCGGCCTCGACGGAGACGTGCAGGTCGTGGATTTCAAGCGTTGCCATGGATACCTCAGGACTCCTGGGTGAGGGAGACGAGCACGTCGTCCCCTTCGATCTTTACGGGGTATACGGGTACGGGGCGCGTCGCGGGCAGACCGGAGGGCTTGCCGGTGCGCAGGTCGAAGGCCGACCCGTGCAGCCAGCACTCGATCATGCAGTCCTCGACCTCGCCCTCCGAGAGCGAGACGTTCGCGTGCGAGCAGATGTCGTTGATCGCGAACACCTCCCCGTCGGTGGAGACGATGGACACCGGCGTGCCGTCGAGTTCCACCCGCTTCGGGGTGTTCTCCTCCAGCTCGCTCAGCGTGCAGGCCTTGACGTAATTCATCAGACGGAACCCTGGAGCTCGGTCTCGATCTTGGAGAGCAGGCGCTCCTCGATGTCCGGGACACCGATCTGCTGGACGAGCTCGGCGAAGAAGCCGCGGACGACCAGGCGGCGGGCCTCGTCGGCCGGGATGCCACGGGCCTGCAGGTAGAAGAGCTGCTCGTCGTCGAAGCGGCCGGTCGCCGAGGCGTGGCCGGCGCCGACGATCTCGCCGGTCTCGATCTCCAGGTTCGGCACCGAGTCGACCCGCGCACCGTCCGTGAGGACCAGGTTGCGGTTCATCTCGTAGGTGTCGGTGCCCTCGGCGGTCTTCTCGATGAGCACGTCGCCGATCCAGACCGCGTGGGCGTCCTGGCCCTGGAGCGCGCCCTTGTAGACCACGTTCGACTTGCAGTGCGGCGCGTCGTGCTGCACCAGGAGGCGGTGCTCCTGGTGCTGGCCGGCGTCCGTGAAGTACAGGCCGAAGAGCTCGGCCTCGCCGCCGGGGCCTGCGTAGCTGATGCGCGGGTGGATGCGGACGACGTCGCCGCCGAAGGTGACCACGATCGACTTGAAGGTCGCGTCGCGGCCGACCAGCGTGTTGTGCTGCGAGCAGTGGACGGCGGTGTCGTCCCAGTCCTGCACGGAGACGACCGTGAGCTTGGCGCCGTCGCCGACCAGGAAGTCGACGTTGGCGGCGCGCACGGCGTCACCGGTGTGGTCGATGACGATGACGGCCTCGGCGAAGGCCTGCACGTCGAAGACGGTGTGCCCGAAGGTGGTGCCGCCCTCGCCGTGCAGCGTGAGGCGCACCGGCTCGGTCAGGACGGCCTCCTTGGGCACGGTGACGACCGTGGCCTTGGCGAAGGACGAGAACGCCTGGGCGGCGATCCGGTCCACCGGGGTGCCGGCCTTGCCGATGCGCGCGTCGCCGCGCTCCACCGACTCGACCGTGACGCCCTCGGGCGCGTCGATCTGGGCCTTGATGGCGCCGTCGGCGACCGCGGTGCCGTCGTGGAGACCACGCAGGCGGGCCAGCGGAGTGAAGCGCCACTCCTCCTCGCGGCCGTGGGGCACGGGGAAGTCCGCCACGTCGAAGGACGGGGGGGCACTCATCCGGGTGGCGACGGTGGACTCGGCGGCCACCGCGATCGCGCCGGCGGTGGTCGAACCCGCCGGAATGTTCTGAGCCTCAGCCATGGCTGTCTTCGTGCTCTCTTCCTACGTCAAAGAATGTCTGCGGGACTCGGGCGGCCGGGACTAACCGACCGAACCCTCCATCTGCAGCTCGATCAGCCGGTTCAGCTCCAGGGCGTACTCCATGGGCAACTCACGCGCGATGGGCTCGACGAAGCCGCGCACGATCATGGCCATCGCCTCGAACTCCGTCAGACCGCGGCTCATCAGGTAGAAGAGCTGGTCGTCGGAGACCTTGGAGACGGTGGCCTCGTGGCCCATGGAGACGTCGTCCTCGCGGACGTCCACGTACGGGTACGTGTCCGAGCGGGAGATGGTGTCGACGAGGAGCGCGTCGCACAGCACGTTGGACTTCGAGCCGTGGGCACCCTCGCCGATCTCGACCAGGCCTCGGTACGAGGTGCGGCCGCCGCCTCGGGCCACCGACTTGGAGACGATGTTCGAGGAGGTGTTCGGCGCCATGTGGACCATCTTGGAGCCGGCGTCCTGGTGCTGGCCCTCGCCCGCGAAGGCGATGGAGAGGGTCTCGCCCTTGGCGTGCTCGCCCATCAGGTAGACGGCCGGGTACTTCATGGTGACCTTGGAACCGATGTTGCCGTCGATCCACTCCATGGTCGCGCCCTCGTACGCCACGGCGCGCTTGGTGACCAGGTTGTAGACGTTGTTCGACCAGTTCTGGATCGTCGTGTAGCGGCAGCGGCCGCCCTTCTTGACGATGATCTCGACCACGGCGCTGTGCAGCGAGTCCGAGGAGTAGATCGGGGCGGTGCAACCCTCGACGTAGTGGACGTAGGCGTCCTCGTCGACGATGATCAGCGTCCGCTCGAACTGGCCCATGTTCTCCGTGTTGATGCGGAAGTAGGCCTGGAGCGGGATGTCGACCTTGACGCCCTTGGGGACGTAGATGAACGACCCGCCGGACCACACGGCGGTGTTCAGCGACGCGAACTTGTTGTCGCCGACCGGGATGACCGTGCCGAAGTACTCCTGGAAGAGCTCCGGGTGCTCCTTGAGCGCGGTGTCCGTGTCGAGGAAGATGACGCCCTGCTCCTCCAGGTCCTCACGGATCTGGTGGTAGACGACCTCGGACTCGTACTGGGCCGCGACACCGGCGACGAGGCGCTGCTTCTCCGCCTCCGGGATGCCGAGCTTGTCGTACGTGTTCTTGATGTCCTCCGGCAGGTCCTCCCACGAAGCGGCCTGCTTCTCGGTGGAACGCACGAAGTACTTGATGTTGTCGAAGTCGATGCCGGAGAGGTCGGAACCCCAGTTCGGCATGGGCTTCTTGTCGAACAGCTTGAGGCCCTTGAGGCGGAGCTTCAGCATCCACTCGGGCTCGGACTTCTTCGCCGAGATGTCGCGGACGACATCCTCGGACAGACCCCGCTTGGCAGCGGCGCCGGCCGCGTCGGAGTCGGCCCAGCCGTATTCGTAGGTGCCCAGGCCATCGAGCTCAGGGTGAGCAGTCTCCGTGGTCATGCGGGGTTCCTCCCGGCCGTACTTGCAGATACTGATGTGTCGGTCTGTGTGGTGCTCGCGCTTCGCGGAATGAACGTCGTGCACACCCCGTCGCCGTGGGCGATCGTGGCGAGGCGCTGCACATGCGTCCCGAGCAGGCGTGAGAAGACCTCGGTCTCCGCCTCACAGAGCTGCGGGAACTGCTCGGCCACATGGGCGACCGGGCAGTGGTGCTGGCAGAGCTGTTCACCGCTGTGCGGACCGGGAGCGCTCTTCGCCGTAGCAGCGTACCCGTCTGCGGTCAACGCCTTGGCCAGGGCCTCCGCGCGGTCCCCGGGAGCAGCCGCCTCCATCGCTTCCCGGTAGGCGCGCGCCTGCGTCTCCATCCGCGACTTGGCGAAGGCGGCGACGGCCGCCTCGCCCTGCTCACCGCCGCCGACCGACTGCGCGATCCAGCGCAGCGCGTCCGCGGCGAGCGTGTCGTAGGACTGGTCGAAGGCGTCGCGGCCGCAGTCGGTGAGCGCGAAGACCTTGGCGGGCCGACCCCGGGTGCGCGCACCGTACACACGCTGCTCACGGGGTTCGACCACGTCGTCGGTGACGAGCGTGTCGAGGTGGCGGCGGACGGCGGCCTGGGTGAGGCCAAGACGCTGGGCGAGGTCGGCGACGGTGGACGGACCGTGGTCCAGGATCGAGCGCGCCACTCGGTTGCGGGTTGACCGCTCCCCGGTGGCGAGCTCCCCCTGGGGGGTCTCGATCTGCCGTTCGCCGTATTTCACAACGCCATTGTTGCGTAATTAGTCGAGCCCCGACAAGCCGTGACGGACGCCACTCCTGGTGGCCTCCATCACTAAGGGTTACCTTATCTATCGACGCAGAGTTATTTGGAGGGAGGTATTCCGCCATTCTTCCGACCGCCCCGGGTCAGCCGATACACCGCTCCCACCAGCACACCTCCGCCCATGGTGTTTCCCGGGGCGGTGCACGTCGAGTTCCGTAGAAGATCACGGAAAGCGGTCGGGCCATCCAGGACAGCCCGACCGAAAAGAGCACTCATTCACTACGCCGTGGTCATGAACGAGCGGCCCGCACACACCCCACCGGGGTTCCCCGGCCCCTCGCCCCCGGGGCCCGCGGACCCTCCTCCGGCTCCGTAGACTCACCCGTCATGAGCAACGACCCCGCCGTGGAGATCCGCGGTCTGGTGAAGCGGTACGGCACCAAGACAGCGGTGGACGGCCTGGACCTCACCGTCCGTACGGCCTCCGTCACCGCGGTCCTCGGCCCCAACGGCGCGGGCAAGACGACCACGGTGGAGACCTGCGAGGGCTACCACCGCCCCGACGCCGGCACCGTCCGCGTCCTCGGCCTCGACCCGGTCTCCCAGGCCGGGGCGCTGCGCCCGCGGATCGGCGTGATGCTCCAGTCCGGAGGCGTCTACTCCGGAGCCCGCGCGGTCGAGATGCTGCGCCACATGGCCAAGCTGTACGCCGACCCGCTCGACGTCGACACCCTGGTGGAACGCCTCGGACTCGGCGGCTGCGGCCGCACCGCGTACCGCCGGCTCTCCGGCGGCCAGCAGCAGCGCCTGGCCCTGGCCATGGCCGTCGTGGGCCGCCCCGAGCTGGTCTTCCTGGACGAGCCCACCGCCGGCCTGGACCCGCAGGCCCGCCGCGCGACCTGGGACCTCGTACGCGAGCTGCGCACCGACGGGGTCACCGTCGTCCTCACCACCCACTACATGGACGAGGCCGAGCAGCTCTCGGACGAGGTCGCCATCGTGGACGCGGGCCGGGTCATCGCCCACGGCAGCCCCGAGCAGCTCTGCCGGGGCGGCGCCGAGAACACCCTGCGCTTCACCGGCCGCCCCTCCCTCGACCTCGCCTCGCTGCTGAAGGCGCTGCCCGACGGCACCCAGGCCGCCGAGCTGATCCCGGGCACCTACCGGGTCACCGGCGACGTCCACCCGCAGCTGCTGGCCACCGTCGCCTCCTGGTGCGCGCAGCACGGCGTGATGCCGGACAGCCTCACGGTGGAGCGGCACACCCTCGAAGACGTGTTCCTGGAACTGACCGGTAAGGAGCTGCGCGCATGAGCGCCGGTACGTTCACCCCCAATCCGGGGGCGGCACCCGTGTCCCGCATGATCCTCGCGCAGACGGCTCTGGAGACCCGGATGCTGTTGCGCAACGGGGAGCAGCTGCTGCTGACCGTGATCATCCCGGCGCTGCTGCTGACCCTCTTCTCCGCCGTCGACATCATCACCCTGCCCGTCGGAGAAGGGGGCTCCGGGAAGTCCGTGGACTTCCTCGCCCCCGGCATCCTGGCGCTCGCCGTGATGTCCACCGCCTTCACGGGCCAGGCCATCGCCACCGGCTTCGACCGCCGCTACGGGATCCTCAAGCGGCTCGGGGCCTCCCCGCTGCCCCGCTGGGCCCTGATGGCCGCCAAGACCCTGTCGGTGCTGGTCACCGAGGTGCTGCAGATCGCCCTGCTGACGGTGATCGCCCTCGCCCTGGGCTGGTCCCCGCACGGGAACCCGCTGTCGGTCGCCGCGCTGATCCTGCTGGGCACCGCCGCCTTCTCCGGCCTGGGGCTGCTGATGGCGGGCACGCTCAAGGCCGAGATGACCCTGGCCGCCGCCAACCTGGTCTTCCTGCTGCTGCTCGTCGGCGGCGGGGTGATCGTGCCCCTGGAGAAGTTCCCGGAGGCGGCGCAGTCCGTCCTCGGGCTGCTGCCCATCTCGGCCCTCTCCGACGGTCTGCGCGAGGTGCTCCAGCACGGGGCCGCGCTGCCGTGGGGCGACGCCGCCGTGCTCGCCGGCTGGGCCGTACTCGGTCTGGGCGCCGCCGCGCGGCTCTTCCGCTGGGAATGAAACCCTTCCCCTCCCGCTGAGATTGCCGCGAGGATGGGCGCCTCCACACATGAAGCCGGGGGGCGGACATGGTGCAGCGGGAGGCCGTACTTCGGCTGGACGAGCAGTGGGCACAGGTGCGGTCGGGGGCGGCGCACGCGGGACCGGAGGAGCGCGAACGGCTCCTCGACGAGCTCATCGCCGCCCTGCGCGCCCTCACGGACGACCCGCAGTGCACCGCGCTGCTCGGGCTTCGCCTCGCCGACCGGGCCGCCCTGCGGTTCGCCGCGGGGGACCGGGCGGGCGCGCTGGCCACGATCGAGGAGGGGCTGCGCAGCTCCGAGCGCGCGGCCCGGCACTCCGCCGAGTTCGCCCGCTGGTACGCCCGCGGGCTGATCAACCACGGGGTGTGGCTGGCCTGGCCGCTGAGCGACGCGGCCCGGCTGCCGAAGCACCCGCTGGGCCCGGCCGCCAGCGAGGGTCCGAGCGCCATGGAGCGGGCGGCCGGTGAGCGCGCCCGTGATCTGACCCGGACCGCGGTGGAGGTGTGGGCGGGCCTGGACCAGCACGATCCGGTCAACCGGCGGGGCCTCGCCCAGGCCAAGGTGTTCCTCGGCGACCGCCTCGCCGAGCTGGGCTTCGCCGAGGACTCGGTGGCCTGGGCCGTGGACGCGGAGTCCGACTTCCGGCAGCTGCTGCTCGCGGATCCCGGCGCCGAGGAGTCGGAGGAGGCCGAGGAGGCCCTCGACCACATCGGCCGCCAGCTGGAACTGCGGCTGCGCTTCCTGGCCTTCGAGTCCCTGGTCGGCCTGCGCGCCCGGGGGCTGATGCCCGAACGGCTGCTGCCGCAGGCCGTGGTGGCCGCCCGTATCCAGGGGGTGGAGGAGTCCGAGGTCGCGGCCCGGCTGCGCCTCGACCCCGAACAGGTGCGGACGATGCTGGAGGTCACGCCCTGGCTCGCGGTGTGGCGCGTCGAGGTGCGCGGTCCTGACGGGCTGTGGAACGTACTCGCCCATCCATGGCACAGCACCACAGAGGTGAGGAACCGGACGGCCGAGGACGTAGCGGGCGAATTGGTGCGGGGGTTCACAGGATCGGCGGACTACCCGGGCGACGGCGTCCCTTGGCGCATCCGCGTGTGGTGGCACGAGGAGGGCGACCCGGCCGGGGCGAGGTTCCGGCTGGTCGCGGGCCCCGACGCACCCGTCGGCACCCCCTCGTGAAACTTTGCACAAGGCGCCGCCTACGATAGGTGCCGTGTTGAACCCCTTCGCTTACATCGCCGACCGCTGGACTCCGTCACCCCGGATCGTCCGGCGCGCGGCACTCGCCGCCCTCGTCATGAGCGTTGCCATCGTCGTCACCGGCGGCGCGGTGCGGCTGACCGGATCCGGTCTCGGCTGCGACACCTGGCCCAAGTGCACCGACGACAGCCTGATCGCGACGCAGGCCCAGGGCTTCCACGGCGCCATCGAGTTCGGCAACCGGATGCTGACGTACGTCCTCAGCGCCGCCGTCGGCTGGATCATCCTCGCGGCGCGCTCGGCCAAGCCCTGGCGCCACTCGCTGACGAAGCTCGGCTGGGTCCAGTTCGTCATCGTGATGGCCAACGCCGTGCTCGGCGGCATCACCGTCATGACGGGCCTCAACCCGTACAGCGTGGCAGGGCACTTCCTGCTCGCGACCGCGCTCATCGCCGTGACGACCGTCACCTGGCAGCGCACGGCCGAGGGCGACACCGCCCCCCGCCCGCGCGTACCGGGCCCGGTCCGCAAGCTGTCGTGGGCACTGATCGCCACCACCCTCGTGCTGATCGCGGCGGGCACGGTGGTCACCGGTTCCGGACCGCACGCCGGCGACAGCAGCGAGATCAGGCGGATGCCGTTCGACTGGACGGCCATCGCCCACGTGCACGCCGTCGCCGCCTGGCTGGTGTGCGCGCTGGCCGTCGCGATGTGGCTGGTGCTGCGCGTGGTCGACGCCCCCGTCGACACCCGGGCGCGCGCCCGCGACCTGCTGGTCGTGCTGCTCGCCCAGGGCGGCATCGGCTACGTGCAATTCTTCACCGACCTGCCCGAGATCCTCGTCGCCGCGCACATGCTGGGCTCCTGCCTGGTGTGGATCGCCGTGCTCCGGGTCGCGCTGAGCCTGCGCGAGCGGCCGTCCGAGCAGGCGGGGACCCCGGCCCAGGGCGACCCGCAGCTCTCCGCCGTCTGAGCCGTACGGGCCGAGGGGCCCGTGGGCAGGCAGCGCAAGGAGTGAGGGGCGCCCGGCTAAGGCCCGTCCAGTCGGTAGACGCGGCGGGCGTTGCCCGCCGCGACCATGGCGGCCACGCGCTCCGCGTCCCGCCAGGACCAGGACCCCTCCGCGACCCAGCCGCCCAGCACCCGGCCCAGCGCCTCCCGGAACACCAGTGCGCCCACCGCGTGCAGTTCCGGCAGCCGCCGGCCGCCGCTGGAGAACAGCAGTTTCCCGAACGGCGCGAGCTCCAGCAGCTCGGCCAGGACCGCCGCGGCCCCCGCCCCGGTCCGCCCGAGGGCCGGTCCGGTGTCGGCGTAGACGTGCGGGAAGGCCGCCGCGAGCCGCGCCGCGTGCCGGTGGTGGTGCGGATGTCCGCCGAGCAGCACCAGCCGCGCACCCAGGCCCGCGGTGGCCCGTACGAACTCCGTCAGCGGCGCCGGATCACCCGCGTCCGTGTGCAGCTGGAGCGGCAGCCCGGACGACACCGCGCTCCACAACAGGTGCCGCAGGAGTACGGGGTCCCGTACGGCCCCGCCCCTGGACCGCCCGGCCAGCCATCGTCCGGCCGCCCCGCGCACCTCGCCCGGACCGGGCGGATCGGGCGCGAGGGCCGGGGCGCCCGCGCGGTCGAAGGCGGCCGCGCAGGTGAAGGCCGCGGCCCCGGCGGCGGCGTGGTGGACGGCCTCGGCGAGATTGGCGAGGAAGGCGGACACCGTGCCGGAGGTGTCGGCGACCTGCTCGGCCAGTAACTCCAGCCGGACCGATTCAAAGGCCTCGGCGTCCCCGGCGAGCGCCAGCTCCTTGGGCCCGGTGAGGTCCCCGGCCACCCCGGTGTCGACCAGGTAGGCGGCGACCCCGGACCCTCTGAGCAGCCGTCGCGCGGTCTCGGCCACGCCCAGCTCGCGCCGCCGGGCCAGATAGCGGGCGGGGGCGGCGTGCGGCTCCAGCCCCAGCAGCGGCGGGCACCAGCGGCGCACCGCGAAACCGGTCTGGGTGTCGAAGAAGGTGGTGCCCGCGGCGGGCGGGCCGGCCGAGCGGACCAGCTGGGCCTCGAAGGTGCCGAGGCCCAGCTCCGTACGGAGCACTCCGTGGCAGTACTGGTCCACCAGGGGCGGCGTTTCGATCATCCGGGCATCCCGTTGCGGACGTGAGGAAGGGGCTTCCACACGTCCTAACGGGTGAGCGGGGTGTGAGGTGTTGCTCGCGCTGTTGACCGAGAACCTAGTTCTCGCGTCCGCCGAGCTGGATGCCGGCCATGCGCGTCCACTCGTAGGGGCCGGTGCGCACCCGCGCCGCGAACTCCCCGTCGAAATCCTCGTGGAGGGTCAGCCCGGCCTTCTCGGCGGCCAGCTGCGCCACCGCGAAGGTCGGCGCCACCAGGTCGCCCCATCCGCCGTCCGAACCCACGAGCACGATCCGGGTGCCGACCTGGCCGATGTGGGCGAGCTGGCCCTCGGCGCCGCCGTGCCGCTTGGCGAAGGCGCCGATCTGCTTGGCGAGCTTCGCCGCCGTACGGTCCTGCTTCTTGTCCGCGGCGCCTGCGGTGTCCGCGGCGCCTGCGGTGTCTGCGGTGTCTGCGGTGTCTCCCATGGAGGGCATGCTACCGGCGAGTAATCAGCGGAGGAAGGGATCCACGGCCACCGCCACGAACAGCAGCGACACGTAGGTGATCGACCAGTGGAACAGGCGCATCTCCTTGAGCTTCCCGCCCGTCACGCCCGCCTTGGCCCGTGCGTGCAGCGCGTGCGCCTCCCACAGCCACCAGCCGCCCGCCGCCAGCGCGACCGCGGTGTAGAACCAGCCGGTGTACCCCAGCGGGGTCAGCAGCAGCGAGACCGCCACCATCACCCAGCTGTAGAGGACGATCTGGCGCGCCACGGCCTTGTTGCCCGCCACGACGGGGAGCATCGGCACGCCGGCGCGCGCGTAGTCGTCCTTCACCTTCATCGACAGCGGCCAGTAGTGCGGCGGCGTCCAGAAGAAGATGACGAGGAAGAGGATGACCGCGGCCCAGGAGAGCTCGTTCGTGACCGCGGACCAGCCGATGAGCACCGGCATGCAGCCCGCGATGCCGCCCCAGACGATGTTCTGGGCGGTGCGCCGCTTCAGCAGCATCGTGTAGACCACGACGTAGAAGAGGAGCGCGCCGAGCGACAGGGCCGCCGACAGCCAGTTGACGAGCAGGCCGAAGAACAGGGTGGAGACCACCGCGAGGGTGAGGCCGAAGGCCAGGCACTCCCGCGGGCTGACCATCCCGGTCACCAGCGGGCGCTGCGAGGTCCGGTCCATCAGCGCGTCGATGTCGCGGTCGATGTACATGTTCAGCGCGTTGGCGCCGCCCGCGGACAAGTAGCCGCCGAAGCAGGTCACGAGGACCAGCCACAGTGAGGGCACGCCCTGCTCGGCGAGGAACATCACCGGCACTGTGGTGATCAGCAGAAGTTCGATGATCCGCGGCTTGGTCAATGCCACGAAAGCCATGACGCGGGTCCCGAACGGCCGGTGACCGGGGCTCGTCCCGAGCAACGCCGCTGGACGGGATTCGACGGCCGTCACGCACACCCCTGAGAGAGAATCCAGCAAGCTCCGACTCGGGCCATTCACAACATGAAGGCCCGGTTGAGGCTTGCGCGTACCACGCCACTGTAGACGTTGCACTTACGTCGCCCGGCGCCGGGGTCGTCTCGTGTTGGGCCGATCGGACCGTGCATACCTACGGGGGACGCCGCGGTCCGGGCCCCCGTGCGCGGGTGAACACGGGTCGGCGGCACGGTGACGGACTGCCTGCACTCGAATAGCTGCACGCCGTTGCGGGGGTAGGCTCGGAATCGCGCCGGTGCACCGTTCGTCACCGGGATTCATACATGTGGAGAGGAGCCCTGACCCACGGTGAGCACCAAGCCGACCACCACAGAGCTCGAGTGGACCGAACTGGACCAGCGGGCCGTCGACACCGCCCGCATCCTGGCCGCTGACGCGGTCCAGAAGGTCGGAAACGGCCACCCCGGTACGGCGATGAGCCTGGCCCCCGCCGCGTACACCCTCTTCCAGAAGGTGATGCGGCACGACCCGGCGGACCCCGAGTGGGTGGGCCGCGACCGTTTCGTGCTCTCCGCGGGGCACTCGTCCCTGACGCTCTACACCCAGCTGTACCTCGGCGGGTTCGGGCTCGAACTGGACGACCTCAAGGCGTTCCGCACCTGGGGTTCCAAGACCCCCGGTCACCCCGAGTACGGCCACACCGCCGGCGTGGAGACCACCACCGGCCCCCTCGGCCAGGGTGTCGCCAACGCGGTGGGCATGGCCATGGCCGCCCGCTACGAGCGCGGCCTGTTCGACCCGGAGACCGCCCCGGGCACCTCCCCGTTCGACCACATGGTCTACGCGGTCGCGGGCGACGGCTGCCTCCAGGAGGGCATCTCCCACGAGGCGTCCGCGCTGGCCGGCCACCAGAAGCTCGGCAACCTCGTGCTGCTGTGGGACGACAACCACATCTCCATCGAGGGTGACACGGAGACGGCCGTCTCCGAGGACACCATCAAGCGCTACGAGGCGTACGGCTGGCACGTCCAGCGCGTCGCGCAGCAGGAGAACGGCGACCTCGACCCGAAGGCGCTGTTCACCGCCCTCCAGGCCGCCAAGGCCGAGACCGGGCGCCCGTCCTTCATCGCGGCCCGCTCGATCATCGCCTGGCCCGCCCCGCACGCCCAGAACACCGAGGCCGCCCACGGCTCCGCGCTCGGCGACGACGAGGTCGCGGCCACCAAGCGCGTCCTCGGCTTCGACCCGGAGCAGTCCTTCGAGGTCTCCGACGAGGTCATCGCGCACACCCGCAAGGCCCTCGACCGCGGCCGCGAGGCCAAGGCCGCCTGGGAGAAGGACTTCTCCGCCTGGCGCACGGCCAACCCGGAGCGCGCCGCCTCGTTCGACCGCATCAACGCCAACGAGCTGCCCGCGGGCTGGGAGGACGAGCTCCCCGTCTTCGAGGCCGGCAAGGGCGTCGCCACCCGCGCCGCCTCCGGCAAGGTGCTCCAGGCGCTCGGCGCGGTCATCCCGGAGCTGTGGGGCGGCTCGGCCGACCTGGCCGGCTCCAACAACACCACCATCGACAAGAACTCCTCGTTCCTGCCGAAGGACAACCCGCTGCCGGAGGCCGACCCGTACGGCCGCACCCTCCACTTCGGCATCCGCGAGCACGCCATGGCCGCGGCCATGAACGGCATCGCCCTGCACGGCCACACCCGTGTCTACGGCGGCACCTTCCTGGTGTTCTCCGACTACATGCGCAACGCCGTGCGCCTGTCGTCCCTGATGCACCTGCCGGTGACGTACGTGTGGACGCACGACTCCATCGGTCTCGGCGAGGACGGCCCGACCCACCAGCCGGTCGAGCACCTGGCCTCGCTGCGCGCCATCCCGGGCCTGAACGTCGTCCGCCCGGCCGACGCCAACGAGACCGCCATCGCCTGGCGCGAGATCCTCAAGCGCCACACCAAGGTGTTCGGCAAGGGCGCCCCGCACGGTCTGGCGCTCACCCGCCAGGGCGTGCCGACCTACGAGCGCAACGAGGACGCCGCCAAGGGCGGGTACGTGCTCTTCGAGGCCGAGGGCGGCCCCGCCCAGATCGTGCTCATCGGCACCGGCTCCGAGGTCCACCTCGCCGTCGAGGCCCGCGAGCAGCTCCAGGCCGAGGGCGTCCCGACCCGGGTCGTCTCCATGCCGTCCGTCGAGTGGTTCGAGGAGCAGCCGCAGGAGTACAAGGACAGCGTCCTGCCCTCCTCGGTGAAGGCCCGCGTCGCGGTCGAGGCCGGCATCGGCCTGACCTGGCACCGGTACGTCGGCGACGCCGGCCGCATCGTGTCGCTGGAGCACTTCGGCGCCTCCGCCGACGCGAAGGTGCTGTTCCGCGAGTTCGGCTTCACCGCCGAGGCCGTGACCGCCGCCGCCAAGGCTTCCCTCGATGAAACCGGTGGCCTCGCCGCCGCCGCGCGCTGACGCCGGTCCAGAACCAAGTAGGAGATGTAATCCCATGACAGACGCACTCAAGCGCCTCTCCGACGAAGGCGTCGCGATCTGGCTGGACGACCTGTCCCGCAAGCGCATCACGTCCGGCAACCTGGCCGAGCTCATCGACCAGTCGCACGTGGTCGGTGTCACCACCAACCCGGCGATCTTCCAGAAGGCGATCAGCGGCGGCGAGGGCTACGAGCAGCAGCTCACCGACCTCGCGACCCGCAAGGTAACCGTGGAAGAGGCCCTGCGCATGATCACCACGGCGGACGTCCGCGACGCCGCCGACATCCTGCGCCCGGTCTACGACCGCACCGACGGCCAGGACGGCCGCGTGTCGATCGAGGTCGACCCGCGCCTGGCGCACAACACGCCGGCGACCATCGCCGAGGCCAAGCAGCTGGCCTGGCTGGTGGACCGCCCGAACACGCTCATCAAGATCCCGGCGACCAAGGCCGGCCTGCCGGCCATCACCGAGGTCATCGGCAAGGGCATCAGCGTCAACGTGACGCTGATCTTCTCGCTGGAGCGCTACCGCGAGGTCATGGACGCGTACCTGGCGGGCCTGGAGAAGGCCAAGTCCGCGGGCCTGGACCTGTCCCTGATCCACTCGGTCGCCTCCTTCTTCGTGTCCCGCGTGGACAGCGAGATCGACAAGCGCCTGGACGCGGTCGGCACCGACGAGGCGAAGGCCCTCAAGGGCAAGTCGGCGCTCGCCAACGCCCGTCTGGCCTACGAGGCGTACGAGGAGGTGTTCTCCTCGGACCGCTGGGCCGCCCTGGAGCGCGTCGGCGCCAACAAGCAGCGCGCGCTGTGGGCCTCGACGGGCGTCAAGGACCCGGCGTACAAGGACACCCTGTACGTGGACGATTTGGTCGCCCCGAACACGGTGAACACGATGCCGGAGGCCACTCTGGAGGCCACCGCCGACCACGGCCGGATCACGGGTGACACCGTGCGCGGCACCTACGAGCAGGCCCGTGCCGAACTCGACGCGGTCGCGAAGCTGGGCATTTCGTACGACGATGTGGTCCAGCTGCTCGAGGACGAGGGCGTCGAGAAGTTCGAGGCGTCCTGGAACGACCTGCTCAAGTCGACCGAGGCGGAGCTTGAGCGCCTTGCCCCCACGGAGGCCTGAACACCTTGTCTGTGAACGGAGCGAACCCGCTTCGTGACGCACAGGACCGGCGGCTCCCGCGCATCGCGGGGCCGTCCGGCCTGGTCATTTTCGGCGTTACGGGTGACCTGTCGCGCAAGAAGCTGATGCCTGCCGTCTACGACCTGGCCAATCGCGGCCTGCTCCCGCCCGGCTTCTCGCTGATCGGGTTCGCCCGCCGCGAGTGGGAGCACGAGGACTTCGCCCAGGAGGTGTACGAGGCCGTCAAGGAGCACTCGCGCACCCCGTTCCGGGAGGAGGTCTGGCAGCAGCTGGTGCAGGGCTGCCGGTTCGTGCAGGGCGACTTCGACGATGACGCGGCCTTCGAGACCCTGAAGGCGACGATCGACGAGCTGGACAAGGCGCAGGGCACGGGCGGCAACTTCGCCTTCTACCTGTCGGTCCCGCCGAAGTGGTTCCCGAAGGTGGTCCAGCAGCTCAAGGACCACGGGCTGGCCCAGAAGGAGGGCTCCTGGCGGCGTGCCGTCATCGAGAAGCCCTTCGGCCACGACCTGAAGAGCGCCGAGGAGCTCAACAAGGTCGTTCACGAGGTCTTCCCCCGTGACGAGGTCTTCCGGATCGACCACTACCTCGGCAAGGAGACCGTCCAGAACATCCTGGCGCTCCGCTTCGCCAACACCATGTTCGAGCCGATCTGGAACCGGTCGTACGTCGACCACGTGCAGATCACCATGGCCGAGGACATCGGCATCGGCGGCCGGGCCGGGTACTACGACGGCATCGGCGCGGCCCGTGACGTCATCCAGAACCACCTGCTGCAGCTGCTCGCGCTCACCGCGATGGAGGAGCCCGGCTCCTTCCACCCCAAGGCGCTGGTGGCGGAGAAGCTCAAGGTGCTGACCGCCGTGCAGCTGCCCGAGGACCTGGGCAAGCACACCGTGCGCGGCCAGTACGCGGCGGCGTGGCAGGGCGGCGAGAAGGTCGTCGGGTACCTCGAAGAGGACGGCATCGACCCCAAGTCGAAGACCGACACCTACGCGGCCATCCGGCTGGAGATCAACAACCGCCGCTGGGCGGGCGTCCCGTTCTACCTGCGGACCGGCAAGCGCCTGGGCCGCCGGGTGACCGAGATCGCCGTGGTCTTCAAGCGCGCCCCGTACCTGCCGTTCGAGTCGGGCGCGACCGAGGAGCTGGGGCAGAACGCCCTGGTCATCCGGGTCCAGCCGGACGAGGGCGTGACGGTCCGCTTCGGTTCCAAGGTCCCGGGCACCTCCATGGAGGTCCGGGACGTCACGATGGACTTCGCCTACGGCGAGTCCTTCACGGAGTCGAGCCCCGAGGCGTACGAGCGGCTCATCCTCGACGTGCTCCTCGGCGACGCGAACCTCTTCCCGCGTCACCAGGAAGTCGAGCTCTCCTGGAACATCCTCGACCCGATCGAGGAGTACTGGGACAAGCACGGCAAGCCCGCGCAGTACCCGTCGGGCACCTGGGGGCCGGTCGAGGCGGAGGAGATGCTCGCACGAGACGGACGGAGCTGGCGCCGGCCATGAAGATCGACCTCACGGAGACCAACTCCAGCAAGATCAATGCCGCGATGGTGCAGGCGCGCCGGGACATCGGCACGCCGGCCATCGGCATGGTCCTCACGCTGGTGATCGTGACCGACGAGGAGAACGCGTACGACGCGCTCAAGTCGGCGAACGACGCGTCCCACGAACACCCCTCGCGGATCGTCGTCGTCATCAGGCGGGCCAGCCGCTCCCCCCGCAGCCGCCGCGACGCCCGGCTCGACGCGGAAGTCCGCGTCGGGGCGGACTCCGGCAGCGGTGAGACGGTCGTGCTCCGCCTTCACGGCGAACTGGTCGACCACGCCCAGTCGGTGGTTCTCCCCCTGCTCCTGCCGGACGCCCCCGTGGTCGTCTGGTGGCCGGACGGTGCGCCTGCGGACCTGGCGGGCGATCCGCTGGGGACGCTGGGCCAGCGCCGGATCTCGGACACGTACTCGTGCGAGGACCCGACCCGGGAACTCAGCGCCCGTGGGGCGGCGTACGCCCCGGGGGACACGGACCTTTCGTGGACCCGCATCACCCCGTGGCGTTCCATGCTGGCGGCCGCGCTGGACCAGCAGCAGCTGTCGGTCACCTCGGCGACCGTCGAGGGCGAGGACGAGAACCCGAGCTGCGAACTGCTGGCCATGTGGCTGGCGGACCGGCTCAAGGTCCCGGTCACGCGCACGCTGTCCTCGGGCCCCGGCCTGACGGCGGTACGCCTGTCGACCAAGGACGGCGACATCGTCCTGGACCGCGCGGACGGGGCACTGGCCACGCTGTGCATGCCGGGGCAGCCCGACCGTGCGGTGGCGCTGAAGCGCCGCGACACGGCCGAGCTCCTGGCGGAGGAGCTGCGCCGGCTGGACCCGGACAACACGTACGAGTCCGCGCTGAAGTTCGGCGTCGCGAAGCTGCAGCCGTCGGCTCCCCCGGCTCCGGCCAAGCCCGAGGCCCCGGCGAAGCCCGAGGCCGAGGCCAAGCCGGAGGCCGAGGCCAAGCCGGAGCCCCCGAAGCCGGCCGCGAAGCCGTCGAAGAAGGCCGCGAACAAGTAACGGGGCCCTGCGGGGCTCTCCCCCACCCCGCCCTTTCACCGTTTCTCCCCCAGCTACCGCTGGGAGGTGCCCCCAGGGGCTCCGCCCCAGACCCCGGTCCTCAAACGCCGGACGGGCTGAGAGATTCAGCCTCGCCGGCATTTGAGGCGCTGGGGGTCTGGGGGCGGAGCCCCCGGTTTCCGGAAGGGGCGGGGTGGGGGAAGGGCCCCGCACAGCGGCACCCGCACCACCGCACCCCGGAACTACACAAAAGGCGGCAGCACATGGGTATGACGACTCCTCAGGTCGTCGTCCACCGGGACAAGGAACTGATGGCCGAGGCCACCGCGGCCCGGCTCATCACGAAGATCGTGGACGCGCAGGCGGCCCGCGGCACCGCGTCCGTGGTCCTCACCGGCGGACGCAACGGCAACGGCCTCCTCGCGGCACTGGCCGCCGCCCCCGCCCGCGACGCCGTCGACTGGGCGCGGCTGGACCTCTGGTGGGGCGACGAGCGGTACGTCCCCGCCGACGACACCGAGCGCAATCACACCCAGGCCCGCGAGGCCCTCCTGGACTCGGTCCCGGTGGACCCCGCCCGCGTGCACGTGATGCCGGCCTCGGACGGCCCGTACGGGGCCGACGTCGACGCGGCCGCGGCCGCCTACGCGGCCGAGCTGGCGAAGGCGGCCGGCCCCGAGGACCACGGTCCGGTCCCCCGCTTCGACGTGCTGATGCTGGGCGTGGGCCCGGACACGCACGTGGCCTCGCTGTTCCCGGAGCACCCGGCGGCCCGCGAGAGCGAGCGGACGGTGGTCGGCGTCCACGGCGCCCCGAAGCCCCCGCCCACCCGGATCTCGCTGACGCTTCCGGCGATCCGGGCGGCCCGTGAAGTCTGGCTGCTGGCGGCGGGCGAGGACAAGGCGGGTGCGGTGTCCATCGCCCTCGGCGGCGCGGGCGAGGTCCAGGCCCCGGCCGCGGCCGCCTACGGCCGCTCCCGCACCCTGTGGCTGCTGGACCGTGCGGCGGCGGCCAAGCTCCCGACCGGGATGTACCCCCCGGCCTCCTGACCGGTATGACGGAGGGGCCCGCTCTCCCGAGGAGAGCGAGCCCCTCCGTCGTTGCCGGTCAGCTCCGGCCGCGCAGCTTCCGGTACGTGGCCACCAGTGCCTTCGTCGAGGCGTCCAGGCCCGGCACGTCCGCGCCCTCGGTCAGGGCGGGCTCGACGCGCTTGGCGAGCACCTTGCCGAGCTCGACGCCCCACTGGTCGAAGGAGTCGATGTTCCACACCGCGCCCTGTACGAACACCTTGTGCTCGTACAGCGCGATCAGCTGGCCCAGCACCCCCGGGGTGAGCTCGGTCGCCAGGACGGTGGTCGTCGGGTGGTTGCCGTGGAAGGTCTTGTGCGGGACCAGCGACTCCGACGCCCCCTCGGCGCGCACCTCGTCCGCCGTCTTGCCGAAGGCCAGCGCCTGGGTCTGTGCGAAGAAGTTGGCCATCAGCAGGTCGTGCTGGGCCGCCGGGGCCGCCTCCAGCTCGGCCACCGGCTTCGCGAAGCCGATGAAGTCCGCGGGGATCACCTTCGTCCCCTGGTGGATCAGCTGGTAGTAGGCGTGCTGCCCGTTGGTGCCGGGCGTGCCCCAGACCACCGGGCCGGTCTGCCACTCGACCGGATTGCCGTCGCGGTCCACGGACTTGCCGTTGGACTCCATGTCCAGCTGCTGCAAGTACGCGGTGAAGCGCGAGAGGTAGTGGCTGTACGGGAGCACCGCGTGCGACTGCGCGTCGAAGAAGGCGCCGTACCAGATCCCCAACAGGCCCATGAGGAGCGGGGCGTTCTCCTCCGCCGGGGCCGTGCGGAAGTGCTGGTCCATCAGGCGGAAGCCGGCCAGCAGGTCACGGAAGGCGCCCGGGCCGATCGCGATCATCAGGGAGAGGCCGATGGCCGAGTCGAAGGAGTAGCGGCCGCCGACCCAGTCCCAGAACCCGAACATGTTGGCCGGATCGATGCCGAAGTCGGTGACCTTCTCGGCATTGGTCGACAGCGCGACGAAGTGGCGTGCCACGGCCGCCTGGTCGCCGCCGAGACCCGCCAGCAGCCAGCCGCGCGCCGAGGTGGCGTTGGTGATGGTCTCGATGGTGGTGAACGTCTTGGAGGCGATGACGAACAGCGTCTCGGCCGGGTCCAGGTCCCGCACGGCCTCGTGGAGGTCCGCGCCGTCGACGTTGGACACGAAGCGCACGGTCAGGCCGCGGTCGGCGAAGGCGCGCAGGGCCTCGTAGGCCATGGCCGGACCGAGGTCGGATCCGCCGATGCCGATGTTGACGACGTTCTTCATCCGCTTGCCGGTGAAGCCGGTCCACTCCCCCGACCTCACCTGGTCGGCGAAGGCGGCCATCTTGTCCAGGACCTCGTGCACGCCGGGGACCACGTCCTCGCCGTCCACCTCGACGACGACGTCCTTCGGCGCGCGCAGGGCGGTGTGCAGCACCGCCCGGTCCTCGGTCGTGTTGATCTTCTCGCCGCGGAACATCGCCTCGCGCAGCTCGGCCACGCCCGTGGCCGCGGCCAGCTCGCGGAGCAGTGCGAGCGTCTCGTCGGTCACGAGGTGCTTCGAGTAGTCGATGTGCAGGTCCCCGACCCGCAGGGTGTAGCCGGCGCCGCGGCCGGGATTCTCCTCGAACAGCTCCCGCAGATGCGTCTGCCCGAATTCCTCCCGGTGCTTGCCGAGTGCAAGCCACTCGGGCATCCGGTTGAGCTTCGTACGTCCCTCCCGTCGCCCACCACCACCCTCGCTTGACGCGCTTCGCGCGGCGGCCTGATTTGCGTTCATCTCGGACATCAACCCACTTCTTCCGTCCTGTCGTGCCCCGCCGTTCTCCAACCTAAGGGATCAGAAGCGGCGCAACGCACACAAAGAGGCCCGGCTCCGCAGGAGATGGTTCCTGCGGGGCCGGGCCTCACGTCACATACTTGGGGCGGTGTCAGATCTCGCCGCGGAGTTTGGCGAGCGCTTCGGCGAGGATCGCCTCGCCATCGGCGTCCGAGCGCCGTTCCCGTACGTACGCCAGGTGCGTCTTGTACGGCTCGGTGCGCGGCGGCGCGGGCGGGTTGTCCCGGTCCTGGCCGGCCGGGAACCCGCAGCGCGGGCAGTCCCAGGTGTCCGGCACCTGTGCGTCGCTGGCGAAGCTCGGCTGCGTCTCGTGCCCGTTCGAGCACCAGAAGGAGATGCGCAGGCGGGGCGCGGACTCGCCGCGCTCTGCCTCACCCATCGGCCCCGCTCCGACCCGGCTACCACGGATCGCGTTGCCACTTGCCACGGTCGTAACTCCCTGCGTGATGGTGCCGCGGAGTGTGAGTGGAATTTCCGCCGCGGAGCGCCCAAGTCTACGTAAGGCCCAACGCACGTCCAGTGAGCGGAGTTACTGATTCCGCGCTTGAACGCCGGACCTCATGATAGGCCGGGCACCACCGACAGGACTGCCGGAATGGCCAGAACGGTCAGCTGCTCGCCTTCATGAGCAGACCGAGCGCGACGATGCACGCGAACCACAGCAGACCCACGACGACGGTGATGCGGTCCAGGTTGCGCTCCGCGACGGAGGAACCGCCGACCGACGACTGCATTCCGCCGCCGAACATGTCGGAGAGGCCGCCGCCCTTGCCCTTGTGCATCAGCACGAGCAGCATCAGCAGGGCGCTGAAGACGATCAGGGCGATCGAGAACCCCATAATCACGGCTGATTCCTACTTTCTGGCTTTTTCAGGCTTTCCGGCTTTGCGGGATGTGCGCGGGGGCCAGTGGCTGATGGTCCAGCCCCTGGCCCCCGCAAGGGTACGACGGATCGGCCCTACCGCATACTCACTGGTCGCGGAAGCGGACGATCTTGACGAACTCGTCCGCGTCCAGCGCCGCGCCGCCGATCAGGGCGCCGTCGACGTCGGGCTGGGCCATGATCGCCGCGATGTTCCCGGACTTCACCGAGCCGCCGTACTGGATGCGGACCTTGTCGGCCAGCTCCTGCGAGTACAGCTCCGCGAGGCGGGTGCGGATCGCCCCGCAGACCTCCTGGGCGTCGTCGGGGGTGGCGACCTCGCCGGTGCCGATGGCCCAGACGGGCTCGTAGGCGATCACGATGGACTCGACCTGCTCGGCCGGGACGTCCTTGAGGCCGCCGTCGAGCTGGCTCAGCGTGTACGGCACCTGCTGGCCGGCCTTGCGGACGTCCAGGCCCTCGCCGACGCACAGGATCGGGGTGATCCCGTGCCGGTAGGCGGCCTTGACCTTGGCGTTGCAGATCTCGTCCGTCTCACCGTGGTACTGGCGGCGCTCGCTGTGGCCGACGGCCACGTACGTGCACTTCAGCTTCGCCAGCATGGAGCCGGAGATCTCGCCGGTGTAGGCGCCGGAGTCCTGCGCGGAGAGGTCCTGGGCGCCGTACTTGATCTTCAGCTTGTCGCCGTCGACCAGGGTCTGGACCGAGCGCAGGTCGACGAAGGGCGGCAGGACCGCGACCTCGACGGCGTCGTAGTCCTTGTCGGCGAGCGCGAAGGCGAGCTTCTGGACGTGGGCGATGGCCTCGAGGTGGTTGAGGTTCATCTTCCAGTTGCCCGCCATCAGCGGGGTACGGCCGTTCACAGCGTCAGACATAAGGGGTCAGCCCTCCAGGGCGGCGAGGCCGGGGAGCGTCTTGCCCTCGAGGTATTCGAGGGAGGCGCCGCCACCGGTCGAGATGTGGCCGAAAGCATTCTCGTCGAAGCCGAGGATGCGGACCGCGGCGGCGCTGTCTCCGCCGCCGACGACGGTGAAGGCGCTGCTGTCGAGCAGTGCCCGGGCGATGGCCGTGGTGCCGCCGGCGTAGTCGGGGTGCTCGAAGACGCCGACCGGGCCGTTCCAGAAGACGGTCTTCGCATCGGCGATCTTCGACGCGTACAGCTCGCGCGTCCTCGGGCCGATGTCCAGCCCCTCCTTGTCGGCGGGGATCTTGTCCGCGTCGACGGTCTCGGGGTTGGCCGGGGTCTTGTGCTTGAGGTCCGGGAATTCCGCGGAGACCAGCACGTCGACCGGGAGGACCAGCTCGACGCCGGTGTCCTCGGCGCGCTGCATGTACTCCTTGACCTTCTCCACCTGGTCCTTCTGGAGCAGGGAGATGCCGACCTCGTAGCCCTTGGCGTAGAGGAAGGTGTAGGCCATGCCGCCGCCGATGAGGATGCGGTCGGCCTTGCCGAGCAGCTCGTCGATGACGGCCAGCTTGTCGGAGACCTTGGCGCCGCCGAGGACCACGACGTACGGGCGCTCGACCTCGGCGGTGAGCTTCTTCAGGACGCCGACCTCGGTGGCGATGAGGTAGCCGGCCGCGTGCGGGAGGCGCGCGGGCAGGTCGAAGACCGAGGCGTGCTTGCGGTGGACGGCGCCGAAGCCGTCGCCGACGTAGACGTCGGCGAGCGCGGCGAGCTCGTCCGCGAAGGCGCCGCGCTCGGCGTCGTCCTTCGAGGTCTCACCGGCGTTGAAGCGCAGGTTCTCGATGACGGCCACCTGACCGTCGGCGAGGGCCGCGACGGTCTCCTTGGCGGAGGCGCCGACGGTGTCGGCGGCGAAGGCGACGTCCGCACCGAGCAGTTCGCCGAGGCGCGTGGCGGCGGGGGCGAGCGAGAAGGCCGGCTCCACGCCGGTTCCCTTGGGGCGGCCCAGGTGCGAGGCCACGATGACGCGGGCGCCGGCGGCGGCGAGCTTCGCGATCGTGGGCTGGACGGCGCGGATGCGGCCGTCGTCGGTGATGGTGCCTTCGGCCAGCGGGACGTTCAGGTCCGCGCGGACGAAGGCCCGCTTGCCCTTGACGCCCTCGGCGAGGAGTTCATCGATCGTCTTCATGTGTACCTACTCCTTTGTGTCCTTCACTCGAAGGGCGAGGAAGGGAGAACGAGGCAAGCAACAGGGCCCGTGCGGCGCTTCGTCGCGCTGCTCGGACCCTGTGCTCACATCGTGGTGCCTTGCCTACGTGCTTAGAGCTGACCGCCGACGAAGACGGTGAGGTCGACGAGACGGTTGGAGTAGCCCCACTCGTTGTCGTACCAGCCGACGACCTTAACCTGCGTGCCTTCCTGGACCATGGTCAGGGAGGAGTCGAAGGTGCAGGACGCGGGCCAGTTCACGATGTCGGAAGAGACGATCGCGTCCTCGGTGTAGTCGAGGATGCCCTTGAGCTGCCCCTCGGCGGCCTTCTGGAAGGCCGCGTTGATCTCTTCCACGGTGGTCTCGCGGGAGAGCTCCAGGACCAGGTCGGTGACCGAACCGGTCGGAACCGGGACGCGCATGGCGATGCCGTCCAGCTTGCCCTTGAGCTGCGGCAGGACCAGAGCGGTGGCCTTGGCGGCACCGGTGGAGGTCGGGATGATGTTCTCGGCGGCGGCGCGGGCGCGGCGCAGGTCCGAGTGCGGGAAGTCCAGGATGCGCTGGTCGTTCGTGTAGGCGTGGACCGTCGTCATCATGCCCTTGACGATGCCGAAGTTCTCGTCGAGGACCTTGGCCATCGGCGCCACGCAGTTGGTGGTGCAGGAGGCGTTGGAGATGACGTGGTGGTTGGCCGCGTCGTACTTGTCCTGGTTGACGCCCATCACGATGGTGATGTCCTCGTCCTTGGCCGGAGCCGAGATGAGGACCTTCTTCGCGCCGGCCGCGATGTGCTTGGCGGCGTCGGCCTTCTTGGTGAAGATGCCGGTCGACTCGATGACGATGTCGGCGCCCAGCTCACCCCAGGGGAGGTTCGCGGGGTCGCGCTCGGCGAAGGTCTTGAAGGTCTGGCCACCGACGGTGATGCTGTTGTCGGTGTGGCTGACCTCGTGCTTCAGCCGGCCCAGGATGGTGTCGTACTTGAGCAGGTGCACCAGGGTCGCGTTGTCAGTCAGGTCGTTGACACCGACGATCTCGATGTCCGCTCCCTGCTCCAGGAGCGCCCGGAAATAGTTACGGCCAATGCGGCCAAAACCGTTGATGCCTACGCGGATCGTCACGAACCGATCTCCTCGTTGGTGCGCCGGTTAGTGCGCCGGCGAGCTGAAATGGGATGTCCCCGACCGCTTACGACCCTACCTCTCCGTGAGCTTTTGGGTGACATCGGTCGGGGCCTGACACTCCCCCTACTCCGTGGGGGACCCCCACCCGGCCCCGTACCTGACGCTCCGGAACCGGACCGGGGGACTTTGGCCCTTGTCACTCAGGGTGAGTAACAAAGGGACCGCTGATCAGCGGTTCAGCGTGCGCAGTGCCTTACCGACGAGTAGCGCGCGGTCCGCCGCGGCGGGCACGTGCTCCAGGCCGAAGCCGAGCAGGACGGTGTCACGGGTAGTGACCGCCGCGAAGGACTTGAACAGTTCGCCGGACCGGGACCAATCGCCGGGAACTTCAGGGCTTCCGGCGGGTGCGCCCTGGGCCGTCCAGACACCGAGCGAGGACTCGAAGCCCTCGACGGCCTGGTCCGCTCCGCCGACGGACAGGCGCGCTTCGTCCGCGAAGACGCCGCGGCCGCCCGAACCCGGGTCGGTGATGTAGGAGAGCGAGACCTCGACGCTCTTGCCCGCGTACGCGCTCAGGTCGAAGGAGACCTGCTTCCAGCCGCCCGAGGAACCGGTGAAGCTGTTCCACGCACCGCTGGTGCCCTGCGCGGTGCAGCCGCCGGAGTCCAGGGTGAGGTAGCGGCGCAGGAACGGGTGGCCGTTCATGAAGAACCCGGCCGCGCACTCCTCCGGCACCGTGGTGCTGCTCAGGCCGCCCGCGTCCGGCAGCGTCGTCCAGTCGTCGCCGCCGGCCGTACGGGCCTCCAGCGCGGCGTGGTCGTAGCCCTCCTCGACGTTCCAGTTGAGGGCGAGCTTCAGCTGCGGCTTGTCGGCCGCGGTGACGCCGGTGAGGTCGATCGTGCGGACGAGGCGCTTCCAGTCGTCGTCCGCGTGCAGGGCCGAGGCCATCCCGGTGCCCGCGTAGGGGGCGTACGGGTTCACGACCCCGGTGAACTGGCCCGCCTGGGCGCTCTTGAACTGCGGGAACTGCGCGGGGGCCAGGGTCTCGGAGGTGACCGTGTAGCCGCCCGGGGCGTTCAGCGGGTTGCCCGCGGCGTCGCCGAGGCCGCCCTTCGCCCCGCTCAGGGAGCCGGCGCCGGTGAAGCCGCTGGCACCGGGAGTGCTGGTACGGCTGTACGCGCCGAGCCAGTACTGGCTGAAGTCGTTGGTCACGGCGCGGCCGACCTGGGCGTTGCCGCCCGCCAGCTCACCGGCCTCGATCAGCTTGCCGCCCTCGTTGAGGAAGTCGCGCACCGCCAGCTGGGTGTCGCCACCCGGGGCCTTGGCCCCGGTGTAGTGAACGGCCGTGCGGAAGTGCGAGAGCACGCCCAGGTGGTGCGGCGCACCTTGGGTCGCCACGTCCCAGACCGCCGCGGACTTCCCGTTGGCGCGCAGGGCGTCGACGTAGCCCTGTGCGTGCTGCGCCTTGGCCCCCTCCTCGGCGATCACCAGGACGTCCGCGCGTGGCCGCCCGGCCACCGTGTAGGTGAAGTGCTCGCTGGAGACGGCCTTGCCGGAGCGGTCGCGGCCGGTGAACCAGACCTCCACCTTGTCGCCGGGCTTCGCGCCGTCCACCTTGGCGCGGTACTCGTCGAACCAGTTGTTGTCGTCGCCGCCGTAGACCTCGCCGCCCTTCCAGGCCTTGAGCTCCTCGTCGTGCGTGCGGCCGTCGTTGATCCGGAAGTTGAGCTCCTTGTCCTTCAGCGCCTTGCGGGCCGTGACGGAGACCGTCTGGTCCTCGCCGCGGGCCACGTAGGAGGTGGTGAAGGGGTCGAGGGTGAAGTCCGCGGCGCTCAGGCCCACCGAGGACACCGGGCGGTCCGGCTGCGCGGCGCTCTCGCCCACCGAGAGGGCGAAGGGGACGTTCTTGGCGAACTCCGCCTGGATGAGCTTCTCGTCGTCCGGGAAGTTGAAGCCGGAGGCGCAGTCCTCGGGCCTCCACTGGTCGTTCGGGTCGGCCGCCGAGGCGGTCTGGCAGGTGGTCATCTCCGGCGTGAACATCATGATGCCGTTGACGTTGGAGGCGTGGCCGTCGGCCTCGCCGTTCGTGGTGTAGAGCTCGGAGGAGACCTGCGGGTAGTAGCCCGGGACCGCGGGGTTCTCCGGGGTGCCGGCGAGCGCCTCGTACGCGACGTCGTCGGGGGTGGGGGTGGCCACCTGCCAGCCCACGCCGTAGAGCAGCAGCTCGGCGGCGGAGTGGTAGTTGATGGCGTAGTCGAAGCCGATGCGCTTCTCGAAGGCGTCGAGGGCGGCGGTCTCCGGCTCGGAGGAGGCCTTCGGGCCGCGGTAGGTCTCGCTCGCCTGGTTCGGCGAGGAACCCTCGTTGTCGTAGCCCCACTTGAAGGCGAAGTTGCGGTTGAGGTCGATCCCGTCGCCGGCGCTGGTCTTGCCGTCGCCGTTGTTGTCGCGCAGGTTCTTGCGCCACAGCCGCTCGCCGTCCGGCGCGTGCGTGAAGTCGTACCCGTCCGGGTTGGCGGAGAGCAGGAACCACAGCTCGGTCGAGTCCACCAGCTTGGTGATCCGCTGGTCCTTGCCGTAGTTGTCGATCGTGTGGTGCATCAGCCGCCGGGTCATCTCGGGGGTGATCCACTCACGGGCGTGCTGGTTGGACATGTAGAGCACGGAGGGCTTGTCGCCGTCCTTGGTCTTCTTGGCGTTCTTGCTGACCTTGAGGGCGAGGATGTCCTTGCCCTGGACGGTCTTGCCGATGGAGACGACCTTGGTGAGCGCCGGGTTCTCCTGCGCGGTGCGCAGGATCTCCTCCTGGAGGCCGCCCTTGCCGCTGTACGGGCGGAACACGCCGTCGCCCGCCGCCTTGGCGCGGGCCAGTCCCTGGGCCCCGATCTTCCGCTCGGCGAGCGTGACGCCCTGGGCGGCGAGCTCCTTGGCCTGGCCGCCGGTGAGGAAGAGCTCGACCCGGGCGGTCCCGGTCTCCGGGGCGCGCTCGGTGAGCTCGTGGGCGTCCTGGCCGGCGGCGAGGACGAGGGGGACCTGTTCCCGGGTGATGTCGGCGTCGTAGACCCGTACCTCGTCGGCGCCGGGTGCGGTGCCGGAGCCGGGCTGGGCCTGGGCCGCCACGGGTAGTGCGGCGAGTGTGCTTGCGAAGACGAGTGCGCTTGCGGCGAGGATCGATCTCGCGCGGTGCCTCATGTGCCCCCCTGGGCGTCGTCTGCCACGAAAGCTTCGGACGCCAGACTCAAGACCGGCCCATGCTCATGTCAATGGGGCCTACGGCAAAGGGGCCCGCACGAGTGATCGCACGGACCCCTTTGCCGTACAGGGGCGTCATCGGCTAACCGGCCATGTTGTCGGCCATCTCCTCGCTGAGGTCGAGGTTCGACTCGGTGCCCGGGATGCCGAGGTCCTGGGCGCGCTTGTCGGCCATCGCCAGCAGGCGGCGGATCCGGCCGGCGACCGCGTCCTTGGTCAGCGGCGGGTCGGCGAGCGCGCCCAGCTCCTCCAGGGAGGCCTGCTTGTGCTCCATGCGCAGCCGGCCGGCCGCGGCGAGGTGCTCGGGGACCTCCTCGCCGAGGATCTCCAGTGCACGCTGCACACGGGCTCCGGCGGCCACCGCGGCACGCGCCGAGCGGCGCAGGTTCGCGTCGTCGAAGTTGGCGAGGCGGTTGGCGGTGGCGCGGACCTCGCGCCGCATCCGCCGCTCCTCCCAGGCCAGCACCGACTCGTGGGCGCCGAGGCGGGTCAGCAGGGCGCCGATCGCGTCGCCGTCGCGGACGACGACGCGGTCGACGCCGCGCACCTCGCGCGCCTTGGCGGCGATGGAGAGCCTGCGGGCGGCGCCCACCAGGGCCAGGGCGGCCTCCGGGCCGGGGCAGGTGACCTCCAGGGAGGAGGACCGGCCCGGCTCGGTGAGCGAGCCGTGGGCCAGGAAGGCGCCGCGCCACGCCGCCTCGGCGTCACAGGTGGCCCCGGAGACCACCTGCGGGGGAAGACCCCGGATGGGGCGGCCGCGGCCGTCCACGAGGCCCGTCTGGCGCGCCAGCTGGTCGCCGCCGGCCACGACGCGGACCACGTAGCGGCTGCCGCGGCGCAGTCCGCCGGGGGCCATCACCACCAGGTCCGAGGAATGGCCGAAGATCTCCAGGATGTCCTTGCGCAGGCGTCTGGCCGCGATCCCGGTGTCGAGCTCCGCCTCGATGACGATGCGGCCGCTCACCAGGTGCAGGCCGCCCGCGAACCGAAGGATCGCCGAGACCTCCGCCTTCCTGCAGCAGGTCCGGGTGACCGGGAGGCGGGAGATCTCATCCTTCACCGCGGGCGTCATCGCCATGGGCCGATCCTTCCATGCATCCGAAAAATACGGTCGTACGCGGCGGCCAGCAGCTCCGGATCGTGCTTCGGAGAACCGTCCTGCCTGGCCACGGGCGCCAGCTCGACCGCGGCACCGAACCGTTTCGCGGCATCGGCGAGGGACTCGCGGTCGGGCACGGCGGCCTCGTCGGCCAGCACCACGTCCAGGGCGAGTTTAGGGGCGTGTCGGGCCAAAACCTCCAAATGACGCTGCGGAGAGAAGCCCTCTGTTTCGCCGGGTTGCGGCGCGAGGTTCAGCGAGAGGACCCGCCGGGCCTTCGTCTCCATCAGCGCGTCCAGCAGTTCCGGCACCAGCAGGTGCGGAATGACGGAGGAGAACCACGACCCCGGCCCGAGCACCACCCAGTCGGCGTCCAGGACCGCGGCGACGGCCTCCGGCACCGCCGGCGGGTCGCTCGGCACCACCTGTACGGAGAGCACCTCGCCCGGGGTCAGGGCCACCGTGGCCTGCCCGCGGACGGTGTCCACGTCCTCGGGGCGGGCCGGGTCGTGCCCCCTGACCAGGGCCTGGAGCTCCAGCGGCACCGCCGACATCGGCAGGACGCGGCCCTGGGCCCCGAGCAGCTTGCCGACCAGGTCGAGGGCCTGGACGGGATCGCCGAGCTGTTCCCACAGGGCGACGATCAGCAGGTTGCCGACCGCGTGCCCGTGCAGGTCGCCCTCGGACTGGAAGCGGTGCTGGATGACCCGGGCCCAGGTCTGGCCCCAGTCGTCGTCCCCGCACAGCGCGGCCAGCGCCTTGCGCAGGTCGCCGGGCGGGAGCACGCCGAGCTCCTCCCGGAGCCGGCCGCTGGATCCGCCGTCGTCGGCGACGGTGACCACCGCGGTGAGGTCACCGGTGATCCGGCGCAGGGCGGCGAGGGAGGCCGAAAGGCCCTGGCCGCCGCCGAGCGCCACCACCTTGGGCGTGGCGCCGCGTCGGCGGCCGGAGCGGCCGGAGCGGCCCCCGCCGTCCTCGCCCCGTCCCGGGGTGAGGCGGCGCAGGCGGCTCAGCCGCGGGGTCCGTGCGGTCACTCGCGCCCCATGTCCCGGTGGACTACGACGGTCTCGACTCCCTCGGAGGCGAGGCGGGCGGCGAGCTTCTCGGACATGGCCACGCTGCGGTGCTTGCCGCCCGTGCAGCCGACCGCGATGGTCACGTACCGCTTGCCCTCGCGGCGGTAGCCGGTGGCGATGAGCTGGAGCAGCTCGGTGTAGCGGTCGAGGAACTCCTTGGCGCCGGGCTGGCTGAAGACGTACCCCGACACCTCCTCGTTGAGCCCGGTGAAGGGGCGCAGCTCCGGAACCCAGTGCGGGTTCGGGATGAAGCGGCAGTCGACGACCAGGTCGGCGTCGACGGGGAGGCCGTACTTGTAGCCGAAGGACATGACGGTGGCCCGCAGCTCCGGCTCCTCGTCCCCGGCGAACTGGGCGTCCATCTTGGCGCGCAGCTCGTGGACGTTGAGGCTGGAGGTGTCGATCACCAGGTCGGCGTCGCCGCGCAGCTCGCGCAGCAGGTCCCGCTCGGCGGCGATGCCGTCGGTGATGCGGCCGTCGCCCTGGAGCGGGTGCGGGCGGCGGACCGACTCGAAGCGCCGGACCAGGGCGTCGTCGGAGGACTCCAGGAAGACGATGCGCCGCGTGACGCCCTTGCTGTCGAGGTCGGCGAGGGACTCGCGCAGGGCGTCGAAGAACTGGCGGCCGCGGACGTCGACGACGACGGCGATGCGCGCCACGTTGCCCTGCGAGCGGGCACCGAGCTCCACCATGGTGGGGATCAGCGCCGGCGGGAGGTTGTCGACGACGAACCAGCCGAGGTCCTCCAGACACTTGGCCGCCGTACTGCGGCCGGCCCCGGACATGCCGGAGATGATCACCAGCTCGGGGATGGCCGCCTCGGCGGTCTCGCCGGGCTCCACTGTCGTGCCCGTACTCACCTGTGCTCCGTCTCGGTCGTGCGTGGTCTCGTGCTCGGTCATTGCTCGGTCCCCCGTTCGGACGATGGCTCCCGGCTACCGCCGGGAGGTGCCCCCACCCGCGGGGGCGGGGTTCTCATCCTCAATGATCTCTCCTGTGGCCGTGTTGACGGCAGGGCCGGCGGGGACCGCCCGGGCGAGGGCCGCGGCCACGGTCTCGGCCGTCTTCCGTCCTATGCCCGGGACCTCGCAGATCTGGTCGATTGTCGCCTGTCTCAGCTTCTTCACCGAACCGAAGTGCTTGACCAGGGCCTGTTTGCGGCTCTCGCCGAGGCCGGGCACCTCGTCCAGCGGGCCCGACTTCAGGCGCTTGCCGCGCTTGTTGCGCTGGTACTGGATGGCGAAACGGTGGGCTTCGTCACGCACCCGCTGGAGCAGGTAGAGGCCCTCGCTGGTGCGGGGCAGCACGACCGGGTCGTCCTCGCCGGGCAGCCAGACCTCCTCCAGCCGCTTGGCCAGGCCGCACACGGCGACGTCGTCCACCCCGAGCTCCTCCAGGGCCCGCTTGGCGGCGGCGACCTGCGGCTGCCCGCCGTCGACCACCACCAGCTGGGGCGGGTACGCGAAGCGCTTGGGCCGCCCGTCGTCCTCGGGCACCGCGCCCTCGCCCTCCTCGGCCTCCCACTCGCCCGTCTTCAGCTTCTCCTGGAGGTAGCGGCGGAAGCGCCGCGAGACCACCTCGTGCATGGAGCGGACGTCGTCCTGCCCCTCGAACGACTTGATCTGGAAGCGCCGGTACTCGCTCTTGCGGGCCAGCCCGTCCTCGAACACCACCATCGACGCGACGACGTCGTCACCCTGCAGGTGGGAGATGTCGAAGCATTCGATGCGCAGCGGGGCGCTGTCGAGCTCCAGGGCCTCGGCGATCTCCTCCAGCGCCCGGGAGCGGGTGGTGAGGTCGCTGGCGCGCCTGGTCTTGTGCAGGGCGAGGGACTGCTGCGCGTTGCGGTGGACGGTCTCCATGAGGGCCTTCTTGTCGCCGCGCTGCGGTATCCGCAGGCTGACCTGGGACCCCCTGCGGTCGGCGAGCCACTGGCTCAGCGCGGGCGTGTCCTCGGGCAGCGCCGGGACCAGCACCTCCTTGGGGACGGCCTCGCCCTTCTCCTCGCCGTACAGCTGCAGGAGGGCGTGCTCGACGAGCCCGGCCGTGTCGACCGCCTCCACCTTGTCGGTGACCCAGCCGCGCTGGCCGCGGACGCGGCCGCCGCGCACGTGGAAGATCTGCACCGCCGCTTCGAGCTCGTCCTCGGCGACCGCGATCAGGTCGGCGTCGGTGGCGTCGGCCAGCACGACGGCGTTCTTCTCCATCGCCCGGCGCAGCGCCCCGATGTCGTCGCGCAGCCGGGCGGCCTTCTCGTACTCCATCTCCTCGGCGGCCTCGTGCATCTCCTTCTCCAGGCGGGAGAGGTACGTCCCCGTCCGCCCGGCCATGAAGTCGCAGAAGTCCTCGGCCAGTTCGCGGTGCTCCTCGGGAGTGACCCGGCCGACGCAGGGCGCGGAGCACTTGCCGATGTAGCCGAGCAGGCAGGGGCGGCCAATCTGGGCGGAGCGCTTGAACACTCCGGCGGAGCAGGTCCGTACCGGGAACACCCGCAGCATCAGGTCGACGGTCTCGCGGATCGCCCAGGCGTGCCCGTACGGACCGAAGTAGCGCACGCCCTTCTTCTTGGGCCCCCGCATGACCTGGACCCGGGGGTACTCCTCGTTCATCGTCACGGCGAGGGAGGGGTAGCTCTTGTCGTCCCGGTACTTGACGTTGAACCGCGGATCGAACTCCTTGATCCACGAATACTCCAGCTGGAGCGCCTCGACCTCGGTGGACACCACGGTCCACTCGACGGAGGCGGCCGTGGTCACCATGGTGGCCGTACGGGGGTGCAGGCCGGCGACGTCCTGGAAGTAGTTGGCCAGGCGCTGGCGCAGGCTCTTGGCCTTCCCGACGTAGATCACCCGGCGGTGCTCGTCGCGGAATTTGTAGACCCCCGGGGAGTCGGGGACCTGTCCCGGCTGGGGGCGGTAGCTGGAAGGGTCGGCCATGCCAACCACCCTACTGGCGCCGTCTGACAACCGACCGCAGGCCTCCGGCCCGGTGTGCGCCTCCGGGTGGTCCGCCGCGCGGGCCTTCCCGGGCTCCGCCCGGACCCGGTCCTCAAACGCCGGACGGGCTGAAAATCAGCCCCGCCGGCGCTTGAGGCGGTGGGGGTCCCCCGGACGGAGCCTGGGGGCTAAGCCCAATACCAGTGATTTAAGGGTCCGGGGTGCCTGGGGTCTTCGGTGGGTTGGTCGGGGCCGTTTTGTGGTGTGGGGCGATGGCCACGGCTCGGGCTGGGTCGAGTGTCGGCTGTGGCCAGAGCCGGTGTGCGGTGCGCTTGACGCCGAAGTTGGACATCTTGCGTTTGACGACGCGGGCGTTCGACCGCTGTCGTCGCGGTGGCAGGAGGTGACGGGCTATCTCTCGTATCCCGTCGGTGAGGGCTGTGGCCAGGCGGTCAGGGGAAAAGGCCGCCTGCGCGGTGACCTGGCGTCGGGCGAGGCGGAGGGTGCGGGTGAAGGAAAGCCGGTCGGTATCGGTGTCGGTGTCCCGGGCGGCGGTGTGCATGAGCTGGCGGATCGCGTGATGGACGAGGAGGTGGGCCCAGACCTCCTGTTCGACGCCGTCGGGCGATCGGGAGCGCAGGACCTGGGCGGGGCCGCGTTGGTGGGTCTTCAGCTCGTCCAGTGTGGTCTCGATCTCCCATCGCTCGTTGTAGAGGGCCGCCAACTCCGCCGCGGGTGCGGCTTCGTGGTCGAGGATGGTGGTGATCAGCCGGTACGGGGCGTCGTGCTGCGGGCGTCCGGGGTCGTCCAGGGTGTACTCGATGACCCGCACCACGGTGGGATCGGTGCGTTTGCGGTGGTCCTTGGCCGCCACGATGTCGGAGAGGTAGGACCCGTCGGGGAGCTCGCGCCGCACGGGCAGGACGGCGTTGGACTTGATGCGCCAGAGCAGGTCCGCACCGCCGGCCGATGCCGCTCGCCACTGCTCCAGCCCGGCGAAGCCCCGGTCGGCCATCAGCAGGTCATCCGGTCCAAGGGCGTCGAACAGCTCCCGCGCGATCACGGACTCCGCGGTGGTGAACGGCCCCAGAGCCGCGCGGGTGATGGCGTGCGTGCCGCACTCCGCCAGCGCCACCACCCGCACCTGCGGGAACGCGGTCCGCTCGCCCCGGTGGGTGGCGGGACGACCGAACCGGGCGTCGTTCTCCTCACTGTCCGGCACGTCGAACGTGGTCCCGTCGACCGCCATCAGACGCCAACACCCGTACCACGCACCGGGAGTGGACTCGGTCGCCACAGGCCCGGCGGACTGCTCGAAGAGAGCCTTGAGCGGCTCGGGCCCGAGCCTGGCCCGGGCCCGGGAAACCGCACCGGGCGTAGGCACCTGCCACGAACCCGACCAGTGCTTGGCCCAGGCCAGACCCTGAGTGAGCAGCCGTGCGACCTCTTCGTAGCCCTGACCGGAGAACAAGCACATCGCCAGCACGAAGTAGACGACCACCCGTGGAGGCAGCAGCCGGTTGCGCTGCCCGGCCTTCCCGGATTCCTCCACGACCCGGTCCACCAGCTCCGGCGGGAACGTCCGCGTCAGCAGTCCGATCGCGATCCGATCCGACAACCGCTCGTCCGTCTCCGGCTTGACCTGTCCAGGGCGTGGCATCCAGACACCTCCTGGCCAACACCCTACCAGCCGAGATCCTTAAGTCACTGGTATTGGGGCTAAGCCCCGATCTCCCACCCCCGCCGCACCATCCAGCCCGCCGGCGCTTGAGGCGCGGGGTCCGGGGCGGAGCCCCGATCTTTCAGCCCCGCCGCACCATCCAGCCACGCCGGCGCTTGAGGCGCGGGGTCTGGGGCGGAGCCCCAGGACACGGCGGGCCAGGTGGCGGCGGGCGGTCTGCCCGGCCCCTGGCCGGAGCCGGGCAGACAGGTGGTGGCGGCTACGCCACGACGGCTCGGCGGCGGCGCAGGGCCAGTACCCCGGCCCCGCCCAGCGCGAGCGCCCCGGCGGCAGCCACCACCGCGACCGGAGTCCCAGCGCCCTCGGCCGAGGCGGCGGCGTCGGCGGCGTCGGCGTAACCGCCCGCCATGCCCCGCGAGGCATACGCGGAGCCCGGCAGCTTGTCCCCGTACGCGGCGGCGACCCGTACCCGGTACCCGTCGAGGCTGGCGCCCCCGGCGCCCACGGCCCGTACGGCGTCCTCGTCCAGCGGCAGCACCCGACCGCCCCCGGCCACGTACCACGCGTCGATCTGCGGCTCCCGGAACACCGTCCCGCCGGGCAGTTTCTCCGCGCCCAGCTGCGCGTAGTGGAATTCGTCGTCGCCGGTGGCGATGTTCACCACCTGCCAGCCCGCCTCCGTCCGCGCCGTCCACAGCGCGGCCTGCTGCCCGTCGGAGGAGACCGCCTTGCTCGCGAGGAACTCCAGGCGGGCGACGGACGCCCCCGCCCGGCCCGCGACGAAGTCCGGGGAGAGGTGGTGGACCGGTACCGCCTCACCCTCGACGCGCGGCTGCGCGGCGGTCGGGGAGACCTTGCCCTCCCGGGCGAAGAAGCGGGACAGCGTGGCGAGGGTGTCGGGGGCGGTCGCCGCCTGCGCGGCGGCGGCCTTGTGCTCGGCGGTGGCGGTCTGCGGCTGCGGCACGGGGACCGGGGAGGCCGCGAGGGCCTGCGGGGCGAGCCCGAGGAGGGCGGTGGCGGCGAGGACCGCGGCGGTGGCGGTGGCGCGCAGGGTCATGGCGGTCACGCCCCGATCCGGTAGAGCGAGTGGGTCCAGGAGAAGGTGCTGTTGTTCACGTACCAGGCGTGCGAGGCCCAGTTGTAGCGGTCGCTGGAGGGCCAGGGGTCGCCCCAGTAGACCCAGTTGCCGGCGGTGTCGTAGCCGTAGACCACGTGCATGTGGCCGCCGCCGTTCGACCACTGGATCCGGGTCTCGACCGGCCGGTCGGCATTGATCTCGGTCTGGACGGTGGAGTACTGGAGCCAGCCGTTGACGTACGAGCCGGGGTTGATGCCGGCCCAGCGCAGTCCGGTCTGGACGTTGCCGAGGGTGGCCTGGTTGTTGGGGCACTCGGAGCCCTGCTGGCGGTTGAAGGCGGCGTTGCAGAACTGGTTCTGGGTGTGGTTCCGGCCGAACCAGGTGGCGATGGTGTTGCCGCCCGCGGCCCAGCACCAGTTGGTCTTCTGCTGCGCCTGCATGGTGATGTTCAGGCGCTTGTAGGCCAGTGCGGAATCGGTGCCGGCCTCGGCTGCCGTGGCGGTGGCGGTGCCGACGGGCAGGGTGAACAGCACGGCGGTGAGGAGGGCGGCCAGGGAAAGCCGCCGGTTTCGGTTGCGCATCGCGTTCCTCCCGATGGGGGGGAGTGGGGGGGTGGAGGAGCGCGTCCGGACGCTGTGGAGGAGCATCAAGCAGTTGTCGCGATCAGGTCAACACGCTTCAATACGCGGTGACGTTGCAGTGTGAACGGTGGGGCTGCGGTGTGAACGGTTGCTGTCGTTTCACCTGGTCCCCCGGAGCCTCCGGCGCGATCCTCCGCGCCGAGGCGTGTGAACGTTCACAGAGGAGTCGCGATGGCGCCGACCGGGGACACGGCCGAACTCGGCCGGTTGCTGCGCGGCGGCCCCTTCCACCTCGCCCTGCGCGCCGCCCTCGCCGCCCGCGGGCTGCCCCTGCACCGGATACAGCACCGGCTGGCGGCACGGGGCATCAAGGTCGGGGTCACCAGCCTCAGTTACTGGCAGCAGGGCGCCCGCCGGCCACGGCACCCGGAGTCGCTGCGGGCCGTCACCGCCCTGGAGCAGATCCTGGAGCTGCCCGACGGCGCCCTCGTCCGCCTGCTCGCCGCACCGCACCCCGCCCCGGGGCCGGCCCGTCCGGCCACCCGCTCGTACCGTGCCCTGTTCAGCATGGGCGGCACGGTGGAGCGGCTGCTGGACGGGATGGAGCTGCCGCCGGACGGCGGGCTGCACTCGCTCGGCCACCACGAGCGGGTCCGCATCGGCCCGGCGGGCGAGCTGCGGGTCCGCGCGTCACAGCAGATCGTCCGGGCGCACCGCGACGGGGTCGACCGCTACCTCGCCGTCCACCACGGCGACCCGGGCTGCGACGTGTCCCGGATCCGCGTGACGGCGTACGAGAACTGCCGTACGGGCCGGGTGCGCTGCCATCCGGAGGCCGGGGTGGTGGTCGCGGAGCTGCTCTTCGACGCACGGCTGCGGCGCGGGGACACCTACGTCTTCGGCTACGGCATCGAGGACGGCACGGGCGCCCGCAGCGGCGAGTACGTGCGCGGATTCAGCTACGCGGGCGGCCAGTACATGCTCCAGGTCCGCTTCGACGAGGCGGCCCTGCCGGTGCGCTGCCGGCGCTTCGCCCGCGGACCGAAGGCCCCGCGCACGGGCCTCGTGGACCTGACGCCCGGCGGCCGGCACCGGGCGGTGCACCTGGTGGAGCAGACGGTGCGGCGCGGGATCCTCGGGATCACCTGGGACTGGGAGTGACCGGCGCGGCGTCAGCCCGCGATGAGCTTGCCGTTCTCGGCCCGGACCGGGACGGCGGGCAGCGGGGCGGACGCCGGGCCGCGCAGGACCTTGCCGGTGGCCACGTCGAAGCGACTGCCGTGGCAGGGGCAGTTGCCCTGACCCTCGACGATCTTGTCCAGGACGCAGCCGGCGTGGGTGCACTGGGCGCTGAACGCCGTGTACCGGCCCTCCGCCGGGCAGCTGACGATCAGCTTCCGCTCCCGGTACAGCTTGGACCCGCCCACCGGGACGTCGGCCGCGGCGCCGAGCTCCACGGGCGCGGTGGGCGTGGCGGGGGTGTCGCCCCCGCTGTTGGTCTCGGTGGAGCAGGCCGCGAGCGTCACTCCGGCCCCGGCGGCCCCGGCGAGCGCGGCGGCGCCCTTGAGGACGGTACGGCGGGCGGCTGGCTGCGGCGCGGGCATGCGGTTCTCCTGGGGTCGGGCACGGTGGGGACGGTACGGACGGGGCGCGGGCCGGGCACGGGCGGAGCCCGGCCGGGGCACCGGCCCACCCGACGATACCGCCGCCGCACGGGGTACCTTCCCCGCGTGATCGTCGTCGGCGGAGAAGCCCTCATCGACCTGGTGCCCGCGGCGCGGCCGCCGGGCGCACTGCTGCCCCGGCCGGGCGGGGGACCGTACAACACCGCGCTCGCCCTCGGGCGGCTCGGCGCCGAGGTCGCCTTCTGCTCGCGGGTCTCGGCGGACGGCTTCGGCGAGAGCCTGCTGGCCGGGCTGCGGTCGGCCGGGGTCGACGTGTCGCTGGTCCAGCGCGGACCCGAGCCGACCACCCTCGCCGTGCCCTCGCTGGCCCCGGACGGCTCGGCCTCGTACGGCTTCTACGTCGAGGGCACGGCGGACCGGCTGTTCACCCTGCCGCCCGCTCTCCCCGACGGGGTACGGGCCCTCGCGCTCGGCACCTGCTCGCTGGTCCTGGAACCGGGCGCGAGCGCGTACGAGGCCCTGCTGCGCCGGGAGGCGGGGCGCGGGCTGCTGACCCTGCTGGACCCCAACATCCGGCCGGCGCTGATCGCGGACCCGGCGGCGTACCGCGCGCGCTTGCGGGAGCGGCTGCTGCCGAGCACGACCGTCCTCAAGCTGTCCGAGGAGGACGCCGCCTGGCTGGGCGGCGGGGTCCGCGACTGGCTGGCGGCGGGGCCCTCGGCGGTGGTGCTGACCCGGGGCGCGGCGGGCCTGACCGTCTGGACGCGGGAGGGCGAGGAGCACTCGGCGGCGGCCCGCCGGGTCGTGGTGGCCGACACCATCGGGGCCGGCGACACCGTCAACGCCGCCCTGCTGCACCGGCTCGCCGGCGAGCCGGGGCGCCCGGTGGACTGGCCGGACGTCCTGGCCTACGCCGCCCACGCGGCGGCCCTGACCTGCACGCGGGCCGGCGCGGAGCCTCCGTACGCGGCGGAGCTCAGCGGATAGCGGCCCACACGGCCGTGGCCACGGCCCGGGCGAACTCCTCGACCGGCTGGACCACTTGCGCGCCGGAGAAGTGCAGGAAGAAGGCCCGCTGGAAGCAGGCGCCGAGCAGCAGGGCGGCGGCGGCCGCCGGATCGGCGTCGGGTCGCAGCCGCCCGGCGGCGAGCTCGCGCCGCAGCCGGCCGGCCAGGGCGTCGAGGACCACGTGGGGCCCGGAGCCGATCTTCTGCACGCCCTCGCGGTGACGGATGAGCAGAGCCGGCTCCGCGAAGAGCGAGGCGGCCATGGGCATGGCGTCGGCATAGAAGAGCGAGGCGTGCCGGGCGATGTCGGTGAGCGCCTCCTCGACCCCCTGCTCCCCCGGATCGGGATCGGCCCCCAGGGCGGCCATGAGCGGGCCGGCGTTGGGGGTGCGCTCCATCAGCACGCGGACGAACAGCTCCTCCTTGTTCGCGAAGTACTTGTAGAGCGCTGCCTCCGAGCAGCCGGCCTCGCGGGCGATGGCCTTGGTGGTGGCGTTGGCCAGGCCACTGGTGCGCATCAGCTTCTCGGCGGCGTCGAGCAACCGCTCGGGGGTGGGACGGCTTGACTTCGGGGTGAGCATTCACTCACTCTAAGGGCCGGAAGGGGTGAGTGAACGCTCACCCACCCACCTGCCCACACGTCGGGAGCCAGGATGAAACTCACGGTGTTCGGAGCCACGGGCGGCGTCGGCCACGAGGTCGTCAAGCAGGCACTGGCCGCGGGACACGAGGTCACAGCGGTCGTCCGCGACCCGGCCCGGCTGACGGTGCCGGCCCACGACCGCCTCCGGGTGGCCGTCGTCGGCGACCTGACGGACGAGGACGCACTGGTCCCCGTTCTGGCGGGCCGGTCGGCGGTGATCTCGGCCCTCGGCGCGGCGAGCAACAAGCAGGCCAAGGCTGCCCCCGTGACGGGGCCGGCGGTACGGGCCATCCTCGCGGCCATGGACCGGTCGGGCGTGACCCGCCTCTCGGCCGTCAGCGCGGCCCCGGTCGGCCCGCCGGCGCAGGGCGAGAGCGTGCTCACCCGGGCGGTGCTCTACCCGCTGCTGCGCAGACTGCTGCGGGACCTCTACGCGGACCTCGCGGTCATGGAGGCGGAGCTGCGCGCGAGCCGAGCCGAGTGGACGGTCATCCGCCCGCCGATGCTCCGCGACAAGCCGCACACGGGCACGTACCGCCGCGCGATCGACGCCAACGTCCGCGGCGGCCGCGCCATCCCCCGCGCGGACGTGGCCGACGCCCTCCTCACCACCCTCACCAACCCGGCCTACACCGCCCACACACTGGGCGTCGCCTCCTAGCCGGGCGCCGCCCCGCACCCCGACGGCGCTCCGCGCCCGCGGGCACAACCCAGCCCCGCCGGCGTTCGAGGCGCGGGGTCCGGAGCAGAGCCCCACGTCTCGCAGCCCCGCCGCACAATCCAGCCCCGCCGGCGTTCGAGGCGCGGGGTCCGGGGCGGAGCCCTGCGTCTCCCAGCCCCGCCGGCGCTTGAGGCGCGGGGGCCGGGGGCAGAGCCCCACGTCTCCCAGCCCCGCCGGCGATTGAGGCGCGGGGGCCGGGGGCAGCACCCCCGCGGCGGCGCCGCAGACGAAGAGGGGCCCGGCCGCAGCCGAGCCCCTCCCGCCGAGCTCAGCGCAGCGACTACGCCTTGCGGGCCCGCGCCGTCGCCTTCTTCGCCGGGGCGGCAGCCTTCTTGGCGGCAACCTTCTTGGCCGGAGCCTTCTTGGCCGGAGCCTTCCGCTGGCCGACCACCGCCGGAGGCGCGCCGTCGGAGACCCGGTCCGCCCCCAGGATGTCCCGCAGGAACTTGCCCGTGTGGCTCGCGCCCACCGACGCCACCTGCTCCGGCGTGCCCTCGGCCACCACCAGGCCGCCGCCGTAGCCGCCTTCCGGGCCCATGTCGATGACCCAGTCCGCGGTCTTGATGACGTCGAGGTTGTGCTCGATGACGATCACCGAGTTCCCCTTGTCCACCAGCCCCGACAGCACCTTGATCAGCTTCGAGATGTCCTCGAAGTGCAGACCCGTCGTCGGCTCGTCCAGCACGTACACCGTCCGGCCCGTCGACCGCTTCTGCAGCTCGGAGGCCAGCTTCACGCGCTGCGCCTCACCACCCGACAGCGTGGGCGCCGACTGGCCGAGGCGGACGTAGCCCAGCCCGACCTCGTTGAGCGTCTTCAGGTGACGCGCGATCGTCGGCACCGCCTCGAAGAAGTCCAGCGCCTCCTCGATCGGCATGTTCAGGACCTCGGCGATGGACTTGCCCTTGTAGTGGACTTCCAGCGTCTCCCGGTTGTACCGGTCGCCGTGGCAGACCTCGCACGGGACGTAGACGTCCGGCAGGAAGTTCATCTCGATCTTGATCGTGCCGTCGCCGGAGCAGTTCTCGCACCGGCCGCCCTTGACGTTGAAGGAGAAGCGGCCCGGCAGGTAGCCGCGCACCTTCGCCTCCATCGTCTCCGCGAAGAGCTTGCGCACGTGGTCGAAGACGCCGGTGTACGTCGCCGGGTTGGACCGCGGCGTCCGGCCGATGGGCGACTGGTCGACGTGGACCACCTTGTCGACGAGGTCGTCCCCCTCCACCCGGGTGTGCCGCCCGGGCACCGAGCGGGCGCCGTTCAGCTCGCGCGCCAGGTGCGTGTAGAGGATGTCGTTGACCAGCGTCGACTTGCCCGATCCGGACACACCGGTCACGGCCGTGAGCACGCCCAGCGGGAAGGACACGTCGATGTCCCGCAGGTTGTTCTCCTTGGCGCCGTGGACGGTGAGCCTGCGCTCGCCGTTCACGGGCCGGCGCACGTCCGGGATCGCGATGGAGCGCTTGCCCGACAGGTACTGCCCGGTCATCGACTCGGTGTTCTTCAGCAGCTCCTTCAGCGAACCGCTGTGCACCACCTTGCCGCCGTGCTCACCCGCGCCCGGGCCGATGTCCACGACCCAGTCGGCCACCTTGATGGTGTCCTCGTCGTGCTCGACCACGATGAGCGTGTTGCCCATGTCCCGCAGCCGCACCAGCGTCTCGATCAGCCGGTGGTTGTCCCGCTGGTGCAGGCCGATGGAGGGCTCGTCCAGCACGTACAGCACGCCGACCAGGCCGGAGCCGATCTGCGTCGCGAGCCGGATGCGCTGGGCCTCGCCGCCCGACAGGGTGCCGGCGGCCCGGTTGAGCGAGAGGTAGTCGAGACCGACGTCGACGAGGAAGCGGAGCCGCTCGTTGACCTCCTTCAGGACCCGCTCGGCGATCTTCTTGTCGCGGGCGTCGAGCCGCATCCGTCCCAGGAAGTCCGCGCACTCGCTGATCGACATGGCGGCGACCTCGGCGATGGACTTCTCCATCACCGTCACCGCGAGCACGATCGGCTTGAGGCGGGTGCCCTCACAGGTCGGGCACGGCACCTCGCGCATGTAGCCCTCGAAGCGCTCGCGGCTGGCGTCGCTCTCCGACTCCGCGTGCCGCCGCTTGACGAACGGCACGGCGCCCTCGAAGGCCGTCGTGTACGCCCGCTCCCGCCCGTACCGGTTGCGGTAGCGGACCTCGATCTGCGTCTTGTGCCCGTAGAGCAGGGCCTTCTTCGCACGCGCCGGCAGGCCGGCCCACGCGATGTCGGTCCGGAAGCCGAGCTCCCCGGCGAGCGCGCCGATCAGCCGCTGGAAGTAGTCCTTGGTGTGGCCGAGCGACCACGGCGAGACCGCGCCCTCGTCCAGGGACTTGTCCTCGTCCGGAATGATCAGCTCGGGGTCGACCTCCATGCGCGTGCCGATGCCGGTGCACTCGGGGCAGGCGCCGAAGGGCGAGTTGAAGGAGAAGGAGCGCGGCTCCAGCTCCTCGAAGGAGAGGTCGTCGTAGGGGCAGTAGAGGTGCTCGGAATACATCCGCTCACGCTCAGGGTCGTCCTCGGCGAGGTCGACGAAGTCCAGGATCACCATGCCGCCGGAGAGGCCGAGGGCCGTCTCCACGGAGTCGGTGAGCCGGCGCTTGGCACTGTCCTTGACGGTGAGGCGGTCGATGACCACCTCGATGGTGTGCTTCTCCTGCTTCTTCAGCGTCGGCGGCTCGGAGAGCTGGATGGTCTCCCCGTCCACCCGCGCCCGGCTGTAGCCCTTGGTCTGGAGGTCGGCGAAGAGATCGACGAACTCGCCCTTGCGCTCGCGCACCAGCGGCGAGAGCACCTGGAAGCGGCTGCCCTCGGGGAGCGCGAGCACCTTGTCGACGATCGCCTGCGGCGACTGGCGCGAGATGGGGCGGCGGCACTCGGGACAGTGCGGCTTGCCGATGCGGGCGAAGAGGAGGCGGAGGTAGTCGTAGACCTCGGTGATGGTGCCCACGGTCGAGCGCGGATTGCGCGAGGTGGACTTCTGGTCGATCGAGACGGCCGGGGAGAGGCCCTCGATGAAGTCGACGTCGGGCTTGTCCATCTGCCCGAGGAACTGGCGGGCGTACGACGAGAGCGACTCGACGTAGCGGCGCTGGCCCTCGGCGAAGATCGTGTCGAAGGCCAGGGAGGACTTGCCCGACCCGGAGAGTCCGGTGAAGACGATGAGTGAGTCGCGGGGCAGGTCGAGCGAGACGTTCTTCAGGTTGTGCTCGCGAGCGCCACGAACGATGAGACGGTCGGTCACGCCGGTCCGCACCTTTCTTGAGAGAGCGGGGGCACGGGCCCCCGTCCCAGGGTATGGGGGGCGCCTCTGCGATGGACTGGGTCCCTGGACTTCCGAGCGTATAGCACGCACATTCGATTTACGGCACTCCACAGACCGCTTCACCCAATCGTGTGGCCCTGCCCGGTGAGCCACTAGGCTCGCCGTCATGACTGATCATGTGCACGACCTGCGATCTGTACGTGAAGCCACGGACCGGCTGCTGACCGCAGTCGCGAAAATGGACAACGCAGCGCTTGCCGGGGAGTCACACCTCCCCGGCTGGACCCGCGGCCACATCCTGGCCCACCTCGCGCGCAACGCCGACGCCCTCGTGAACGTCCTCGAGGGGCGCCCGATGTACGAGAGCGCCTCCGCGCGCGACGCGGACATCGCACGCGACGCCGGCCGACCCCTGGAACAACACCTGACGGACCTCCGTGATTCCGGGGCCCGCTTCCTCGCCACCACGGAGCCCGACCAGGACTGGTCCCGCACCGTCGAGCTGCGCAACGGCATCACCGACCTCGCCGCCAACGTGCCGTTCCGCCGCTGGGTCGAGGTCGACCTGCACCACGTCGACCTGAACATCGGCTACGAGCTCCACCACCTCCCGGAGGAGTTCACCGATCGCGAGATCGCTTTCCTCGCCGACCGCTGGTCCGGGCGTCCGGAGGTGCCGCCGGTGACCCTGAACGCCTCCTACGGCGGCCAGGTCTGGCACACCGGCGGCACCGAGGGCACTCCCGTGGTCCTCGAGGGCCCCAAGGACGAACTGCTCGGCTGGCTGGCCGGGCGCGGTCTCAAGGGCGCCCACCTCGCCGTCATGGCCGGCGACGGCCTCCCCGAGCTCCCCCCGCTCTAGGATCAAGGCATGACGTACACCGGAGAGGTCAAGGTCGGCGGTCCGGCCGACGTGCACGAGCTCGCGGACCTGATGATTTCCAAGGTCGCGGTGGGCCCCATGAACAACAACGCGTACCTGCTGCGCTGCCGGGCCACCGATGAGCAGCTGCTCATCGACGCTGCCGCCGAGGCCGTCACGCTGCTGAACCTGATCGGGGACGACGGCATCGCGTCCGTGGTCACCACCCACCGGCACGGCGACCACTGGGGCGCGCTCGAGGAGGTCGTCGCGGCGACCGGCGCGCGGACCTACGCGGGCGCCCAGGACGCCGAGGGCATCCCGGTGACGACCGACGTGGCCGTGGCGGACGGGGACACGATCCAGGTCGGGCGGGTCAAGCTGACCGCCCGCCACCTGGTCGGACACACCCCCGGCTCGATCGCGCTGATCTACGACGACCCGCACGGCCACGCGCACGTGTTCACCGGCGACTGCCTCTTCCCGGGCGGTCCAGGCCGGACAACACGGCCGGAGGAGTTCAACTCCCTCATGGACGGGCTGGAGGTCAAAGTATTCGGCGCCCTCCCGGATGAGACCTGGGTCTACCCGGGCCACGGGAACGACACCACGCTCGGCGCCGAGCGCCCGCACCTGTCGGAGTGGCGCGCTCGCGGTTGGTGACGATAACAGCGCCCCGGCCGTGTTGCCCTGTCCGATAGCGGCGCCTGCACCGGGCGCACCGACCCTGCCCCGGGGCAACGCGCGGGGGCACGTGCACTTCGCGTTCTGCAGGCGATCAAAGAGACCGCGGTGACGGGATAGGTGGGGTGTCTCTGGTCGTAGACCACCCATGCTTCCGACCAGAGACACCTATCCAGTCACCGCGGCATTAGGGTTTCCGGGACAGGCCATACGGCACGCTGTACACCTGGGGACGAAACAGTATGGGACACGGAGCGCGGAAGCAGCTGGCGGAGCTGCTCGGCGACGTACAGCGGCGCGGGGACTTCAGCACCCGTATCGAGATGTCGGCCCGCGCGCTGCGCATCGAGGTCGACGGGGTGGGGGAACTGCCGCTGCCGCTGCGTGCCCCGGTGACCAAGAAACTGATCGCGCGGGCCCGGCAGGCGTCCTTCGGGCGTGGCGAGCAGACCCTGTCTGACACCAGCGTCCGCGACACCTGGGAGATCACTCCAGACTGCATCACGCTCGGCGGCACTGACTGGGACCGCACCCTGGACGGCGTTCTCGACGGTGTCCGTACCGCGCTCGGTCTGCCGCCCACCACCGTCCTGCGTGCCAAGCCGCACGCGCTGCTCGTCTACGGCAAGGGCCAGTTCTTCCTGCCGCACCAGGACTCTGAGAAGGACGACTCCATGGTGGGCACCCTGGTCGTCTCGCTGCCCTCGCACCACACCGGCGGCGAACTCGTTGTCTCGCACGCCGGCCGCAGCGTCGTCCACCAGGCGTCTCGGGAGAAGCTGACCTTCGCCGCCTTCTACGCGGACTGCCTGCACGAGGTCAAGCCCGTGAAGTCCGGCTACCGCGTCACCCTCACCATGAACCTCCTCGCTGAACGCATTCGCCCGGCTGGCGAAGACGACGGGGGCTCGGTCGCCGACCTGGCCCACTGCCTGACCAAGCACTTCACCGAGCCGGCCGAAGAGCGCTACGCCTACGGCCGGCAGAAGGCCGCGCCACCGAACCGTCTTGTGTACCTCCTCGACCACGAGTACACCCAGCGTGGCCTGGACTGGGACCGTCTCAAGGGAGCCGATGCCACCCGCACCACCCTGCTCCGCCAGGCCGCCGCGGAGGCGGACTGTGAAGCGGTCCTGGCGTTGGCCGAGGTGAAGGAGACCTGGGACGCGCATGCGCCGTACGACCGCTACGACGACCACTACGGAGAGATCGAGCACTACGACGGCTGCGAGGACGAGGAGTGCGAGGGTGAATGCCTCCTGGACCCCGACGGGGAACCCGGTGCCGAGCGCCGCCGCAGCGGCGACTTCTCCGACTACGAACTGAACGAGCTGGTCGACGACGAGATCACGCTGAGCTGGTGGACCCGCCCGGACGGCACCGGCGGCGAGCAGATCAACTTGCCCGTCGCGTACGCCGAGGTGTGCGCCACCACCGAGAACAAGGACCTGACGCCCTACCAGTCCGAGTACGAGGGCTACATGGGCAACTACGGCAACACCCTCGACCGCTGGTACCGGCGGGCCGCGGTGGTCCTGTGGCCCCGAAAGCGCTCGTTCACGGCCCGCGCCGAGGCCGGCTCCGAGGGCGCACTGCGCGAACTCCAGGGCCACCTGGACGCCGGGGACCTCGACCGGGCACGCACGCTCGCCCGGTCGCTCGCACCGTTCTGGAAGCACCACGGTTCGGGCGAGTCGGCCGCGTCGCTCCTCGCCGCCGCCCTGCCCGTCGCGGAGGGACTACGGGAAGCGGACACCGCCACGATGCTCCTCGCGCCTTTCGGAGTGGAGACCCTGGGCGAGCAGCACGCCCCGGGTCTGGCGGCAGCGGCCACACGGTACGGAGGGACGTGGGCCCGCGGGGCCGTCAGCAGCTGGTTCGGCACGGTGGGCGCGTACACCGGGGCCGACCGCGCGGCGTGGCTCGAGTCGCTGCCCGGCCTGTGCACCGCGCTACGCGCCGCCGACGGCGACGGGGACGCGATGGCCTCGCCGCTGGCCGAGGGCGCCTGGCAAGCAGTCAAGCAGCAGCTCACCAGCTGGCTCAGCGTAGGCCGCGAGACGGAGCGCCGTACAGGCATGGAACGGCTCGGCGCATCACTGGCCCACGTCCTGCAGGCGGCAGGGCCCCGGACCGCCGACACCATCGCCGCCACGCTACTCGGCCTTCCGGACACCGCCCTGGAATGCCTGCTCCCGGCCCTGCGCACCGCGGCCCGCCAACCGACGACCCTACGCGACGGCGCACCCGCCGCCCGCGTCTTCCAGACCCTCGCCGACCACTGCGAGAACCGGCTCACCGCGGCCCTCACCCGCCCCGTACGCGCGGCCGACGACTGGTCCCTCACCCCGGCCGGGACATGCCGGACTGGCTGCGGACTCTGCCCCGACTTGGACGCCTTCCTCACCTCCCGTACCCGCCGCGTCATGGAGTGGCCACTCGCGACGGACGGACGCCGCCACCTCCACAGCCGCATCGACCAGGCCGGCCTGCCCGTCTCCCACACCACCCGCCGCCAGGGGCGCCCCTACGTCCTGGTCCTGACCAAGACTGACGCCGTCTTCACCCGCGAACAAGCGACCCGCACCCGCGCCGAGACCGACCTGGCGTGGCTGCGATACAAGTGGCCCCGGTCGCGCGGCTGAGAGGTGACACATTCGTAAGCAATCGATTCAGCGGGTAACCGGCGCGCGGCGGTGGCTGCCGCAATGTGACGGTCCGTGAGGGTGTGAGGTGTCGTTCGTGCAGTGCGGCTGGATCTCGCTCCTGACTTCCGCAGTTGGCGGGTGAGTTTTCGGATCCGACCCGAAGGAATCAGTGCCGTGCTGCCCCCTGTGGACGCCCGGGGCCACGCCCGAACGTCCCCCGCCCAGCGCTTCCGCTCAGGCTTGGCTAAATGGACCGTCCGAGGGTGGGGCTTCGAGGAATTCGCCGAGTTCTGGCCAGCCGGTCCTACGGGTCCGTGACCTGGCCTCGAGCCACCACCAGCTCGGCACGTAGTACGGCCACCAGCGAGGCGAGTTCCTCACAGGTGGGCAACGGGCGGCGGAAGATGCAATCCAAATAGTCACTTATGTCGGCACCGAGATCAATCCCTTGGGGCGGGCGCCTATCCAGCTACGAGACCGCTTGATCCGCCCTGGACCCCGTGGCAGACCGCGCCCCGCTCCCGTCCGGGAACGGGGCGCAGCCACGCCTCAGAAGGGTGGGTCCGCCGGTCCCGTGGCAGCCGTAGGGTCGGGTCGGGTGGGGCTGGCGGTGGTCCACGGGTCGTCCGGGGCCGCCTCTCTGGGCGGGGTGGTGCGGGTGGTGCGCGCGATGATGACGGTGGCGAATGTCATGGAGGCTCCCACTTCGTCGGCGTCCATCACCACCTTCGAGCGCTTCTCGCCTTCGGGGGTCTCCCACCGGTCGGTGCGCAGTCTGCCGGTGACTACCAGCCGGGCTCCTTTGCCGGCCGAGGCGGCGAGGTTTTCGGCGAGGTGGCGCCAGGCGGTGCAGTCCATGAAGGTGGGCTCGCCGTCTCGCCAGGCGGCCGCTTCCCGGTCGTAGGTCCGTGGGGTGGAGGCGATGGTGAACCGGGCCACCGGTACCCCGTTGGGGGTGAACCGCAGCTCCGGGTCCTCGACGAGGTTCCCGATGACTGTAAGTGGAATGTCGTTGCGCATGAGGTGGAAGCCTGGCACAGCCCTGTGACAATCGCACTGCGCTCTCGTCCTGGTCGGGCACGTGGGCGCGGGCGGTTCTTGGTCGGTTGGAGGGTGTGCGCGCCGGTTCGGTACGGTGGAGGTCTGATCGGGGGTCCCGGGCGATCGAGATCATCAGTGGCGTCGGGTAGCTGCTGGCCCCGGATGGCCTCGAAAGGACCGGGTAGCGGTGCGTACATTCTTCGAGCCTGAGCAGAGAGAAGAGTTCGAGGCTGCTCAGGAGCTGATGGTGCGGCGTTTCGCCGTGTGGGCCGAGCGGCAGGGCCTGCCCGTCGATCCGTGGGTGGCGGAGGCGGCCTGGGACTACCGGCACGCGGACACCCCCGACGGTCGGCTCACGCTGTGGTCTCCTGTCCATGTGCGGGAGTTCCTGCTGGAGTGGATGCCGCGCCGGCTGACCGTGCAGCCCGGTGAAGAGCTTCCCGACGGGCCCGGAACTATGGCCGCCCTGTTGCGCTACTTCGATGAGACGGGCCTGCGTGACCCGCGCGGCGGCACCCTCGCGGCGAACCAGGCGGCCCTGGAGACCGCGTCCGGGCAGTTCCGGGCCGCGATGGCCGACCGTGAGCTCTGGGGAACGGCCAAGTTCTGGGCCACCACCGCCGCCGAGCACGGCGTGGACATCACCGATCCGCACGCCATGCAACGTTTCAGCGAACGCGCGCAGCGTGGTCAGGTTCCCTACGACGAGGCCCTGGCCGGCCGGATCATGCAGCGCCGGTTCGCCGACGGGCCGTTCGTCGGCAGGGCTCTGCCGCAGCTGCCCGTGGCGCTGCCCCCGCTGGAGGAACTGCGCGATCAGGCGGGGCGGTCCGTGGTAGTGGAGCAGCTTCGTGTGTTCACCGCGTGGGTGGGTCCGGGCGGGCGCAAGCTCACCACGACGGGCAGGCTGCAGATGGCCGATGCGCGGGAACTGGTGGGCCTGCTCGGCACCGGCGATACCGTCGATCCGGTCCATGCCGGAGTGAGGCACCGCACCCGTTCCAGTGCCGACCTGCCGGAAGTACACCGGCTTTTCGAGTGGGCCAGGAAGGCCCGGCTGGTGCGGACCGTCAAGGGCCGGCTGGTACAGGTGGCCAAGGCCGCACCCCTGCTCGCGGACCCGCTGACGCTGTGGCAACGCGCCTTCGGGGCAGTGGCAGAGCTGGGAGAAGTCCTGCTGGGCTCACGAGGCGGCTGGGCACCGGCCCCGTCGATGCTGTACGACGTGTACGAGGAGACACTGCCGGATGTCCTCAACACCCTCTACAGCCTCCCCGAGCCCATGCCCTGGCCCCGGCTGCGCGACTCCGTCCATCTGGCCTACCGGTCCGCCTACGACCTCGACGGCATCGATCCGCGTCGGCGGAGCGTCTGGCTGGGGCACGCGGACACCGACCTGCGCAAAGTCCTCGCGGTGCTGGAGCAGCTCGGCGTACTGGAACGTGCCCAGGGCATGGCATCCGAGGTCTTCCTGGCCGACCTGAACGGCCAGGCGCCCGGGGGAGGGCCGGAAAGCTTTACCGGCCCCGGCCTGTTCGGCTCGGGTAACGCACCGCACGCAGTACCCACCGCCGGGGGCCACGATTCCTTTCCGCCGCTGCCGGCCGGTATCCCGCCCGAACTGGCCCGCCTCCTTGCCATGCCCGTTCACGGGCCCGAGGTCTTGGTGCCGGAAGATGCCGCATCACAGGAGCAGGCGCGGGCCCTGCGGGCGGAACTGTCGGCCGGCCCCGTCGAGCTGATCGCTCTCACAGACCTGGGTACCTGGGCCGTGCGCGAGCGGCTGCTGGGCGAAGGACGGGACGCGCCCATGGTCGGTGAACTCACCCAGGCGACCGCACCCGAACTGCTGGGTGTCCTCGCCGAGCACTACCCCGTCGAGGCCGCCCGGCAGGAAGTAGAAGCCTGGACGAACGCGCACGGAGGCTGGCTGAAAGCCTTCGACCGCCTCTTGGACGCCGTCCGCCAGACCCCGTTCCGTATCCGGGCACAGGACATGCTCGCCGTTGTGTGCGGGATCCTGCCCGAGGCCGAGCAACACGGTCTCCTGCACTCCCTGCGTGATGACCCGGCCCTGGGCCCCTCCGCGCTCACCGCACTGATCCACCAAGACCTGCTGAATGAAGAAGACCTGACCGAGGTGGAGCAGCAACTGGTGATGACCGAGGCCATCCTGAGCTCCATGGAGATCTCCGGCCGCCAGGCCGCCACTGATTTCCTGGAATCCCTCGGCCTGCAAGAAGCACAAGCCGCCCTCTGCGCAGCACTGGACTCCGGACACCCCGACCACACCGGGCTTGACGAGCTGCGGACCCTGGCCGATCAACTGCAAGGGCGCCCTCTGCCCCGCCCGACAGCCCAGCCCGGAAAACAACGTGCCGCTCCGACGGACCGGCACGGCAAGAACAGCCCCAGGAGCAGCCGCAAGCGGCGCCGCGGTTGACCGGAGGCCCCCTATGCCAGGGTGTGAGGCCTCGGCATATCCGGCGGGAGTCAGCCGCAGACGACGTCCTCGAGTTGGTCACGCACGCCCTGGTGATCCTCGTGTCCAACGAGGGCGGCGGACAACTGCTGTGCCACCTCTTCGGAGTACGGGTGCTCGCTACGCTCGGCGGCCTACTGGCGGCGGAGGCGGACGACGTCCCACGCCCGTTCATTGGCCGCGTTCACGACGGCCGTGGCGTCCCGCACAGCGGTGAGAGAGGCGAGGAACGTCGGCCAGGGTGTGCCCGGCGGTGTGCTCGCGCACCAGGGCCCCCAGCACGGCCGGAGCGGACGGGGCATCGGCCGGGCTTCGTGGTGCCAAAGAGTCGCAGCCGTCCAGCGGCGGGCAGGCGAGGCACGTCCCCCACCGCTCATATCCAGTGGCGTAGTGCGGGACCTGCCCCCGTCAGCCTTCCATCGGCCCGCGTGCTCGGGGGCGGTTCGGGTATCGGTCATCGCGCCGCCCCCGCCGTCTCATCAGGGCGGAGCCAGCGGTCCAGGACGTGCTGGTACAGGTTCACTGAGGCCTGCGCGTTGCGGGCCTTCACCGCCTCGTCATCGCGCTGACGGATGTACCCGAGCGTGGTGGCCGGGTCGGCGTGGTCGGCGTACTGCTGGATCTCCTCCAGCGGCACGCCCTGGTCGTGCATGTGCGTCAGCTTCGACGCCCGGAGCACGTGGGGGGTGACGTCTCGACAGCGCTTGCAGGTGCGGAAGGAGTGCCGGGGGCGCGGCTCAGCACCGGCCGGGCGCCGGCCCCGGCCGGTGTAGGCGTCGGGGCACGTGAGGATGCGCGCCCCGTGGCCGAGGCGGGTCAGCATCGTGTCGACGTCGTGCCGGGTGTACGGGCGGCCGTCCGCGCGGAGCAGCAGCCGTCCGCTGGTCCGGCCGTCGAGGACGTCGTCCAGGAGCTCGCACAGCTCGGGCGGGAGGGTGAACACGCGGACCTTCCCGCCCTTGCGGGTCAGGTCGAGGCGGCACGTGCGGCCGCGATTCTGGAGCGCGGACAGGTCGGCGGTGCACAGCTCGCTCACGCGCCCGGCGAGGGTGTACGTCATCAGGACGGCGAGCGTCTCGTGAGCGTCGGCGCACGCGTCCATGAGTCGCTGGAGCTCGTCCGCCTCCAGGACGGGCGTGGCACGGGCGGCGCCGGCCGAACGGTCCTCCTTCGGGCGGTCGAAGCGGGTCACGAGGCGCACCGGCTGACGGCCGTCACGGTGGGCGCGGTAGTCGGCTAGGGACTGCACGGCGGACAATCGTCGGTTGATCGTGCCCGCGGACCGGCCGCGCTCCTCCTCCGAGAGGCGCCACGTACGGATCAGGCCGGGCGTGACGGCGTCCAGGGTGAACCCGGGGTGCCCGTCCTCGATGACGACAGCCGCCCAGTGCCGGACGTCGTCGGCGTAGTTGCGTTTGCTATCCACGGTCTTGACCGCGGTGGAGGACAGCCAGTCCGCGACGAGGACGAACGTCTCCCGGTCGCAGACCTCGGCCAGCAGCTCCAGGCGGTCACGGCGCGGCCCGAGGCGGTTGGACACCGGGTCGCGGGGGGCGACGGTGCCGAGCTGTCCGCGCAGCCGGGCGTAGGCGTCCTCCGCGCGGTTCGGGGCCGTGGCGAGTTCAGCGCCGGGACGGTGTCTGGGGGAGTTGACCATGCCTCAGACCATACCCGCATAAGACACGTTATGCGTGCGCTTTCAAATCTCAGCGTCCGTGTCGACCCACCCGCTGACCTCGGGACACCGGGTGACGACCCCGGCCGGGGAGGACGCGATGACGTACAGCGGCCCCGGTACGCAACCGCCTTGACGCACCGCCAGGGCTACGGCTGGGGGCGGGGCACAGGTGTAGCGGTTGCGCAGCATCCCGTACCCCCACACCGTCCGGCCGTGTCCCTCCGCGTCCACTCTTGTCCGCTGACCGTCCGTCAGCGGTACCGTGATGGGCGCGGGTAGGTCTCACCCGCCGCTCGCTGGTTATGGGCCGGGGCACCTCTGACGCGTTCGTGCGGAGGCCCCGTCATGCCGACCAGCCGCCCCCACCCCGCCGCAGCCCCCGGTGCCAGCCTGACCGCGGCCGCGGCGTTCCTGCTCGACCTCCCGGCCCCGTGGACGCCGTGGCCCGGTGTCGCGCAGTCCCTCGCCCCGGCCCTGCGCGACACCGCCAGCGCCCGCGGCTGGTCACTCGGCCCCGCCCTGCGCGACCTGCTCACCGCATGGCCAGACGGGATTCGCTCGCACGAGGCAGTGCTGGCCGCGCGGATTCGCCGACTCCCCACCCGCAGCAGGGCGGCCGCCCCCACGACGGCGACGGCCAGGAGCAGGGACACGTCCACGTCGAGGTGCGCCCGGTGTGGACAGGCCGGTTCGGTTGTCCACGCCTCCTCGCGCTGGCCCCGCCCGGTCTGCATACGGTGCGCGACCTCCTCGGCCGGACCGCCCGCCGCCGACCCCGCCGCGCACGCCGCCGCCGCGCGTGCCGCCCTCCGGTACGGCCGGCGCATCACCTCGCCCTGACCCGCGTACCCGACCCGCCCCGCCAGAGAGAGCACGCCATGACCAGCAGCAGCACCGGAACCATCGGCCCGGACCCTGCCCGTCCTACCGCTGGAGGTGTCCGCACATGCCCGTGAATGTCTCAGCTGAGGGCAGGAAGGACCGGGCGGCGGTCCTCCTGGCCCGGGGCCTGAATGCCGAGCAGGTCGCCCGCCAGGTCGACGTCACCGGCCGCACGGTCCGCCGCTGGCTCGAAGATCCCGTGTACGCGGAGAAGGTGCAGGAGATCCGGCGCACGGCGCTGGGGGAGACCCTGCGGGCGCTGGAGACCATCAGCCGCAACGCCGTGAGCGTCCTCGGTCAGATCCTGATCGACGGCTCCGCCTCGCCCACGATCCGCGTGCGGGCCGCGCTCGGGGTCCTGACGATCCTGCCGCGCATCGCCGAGCACGTGGAGCTGGAGGAGCGGGTGGCGCTGCTGGAGGCGGCGACGTCGTGCCGGGACGAGGGCGGGGCGTCGTGAGCCTCACCCGCCGCGTGCAGCGCCTCGAGCGCGTCACCGCCCCCGTGCGGGTCCCCTTCGACCCTGAGGCGGAGGCCGTCCTCTACGGGCCGCCCCTCGCCCCTGGGAACGCCCTCTACCGCTCGTACGCGTGGCTCGGCCCGGAGCGGCTGGAGCTGACCACCATCACCGGCGGCCGGGTCCTGCGCTACGTCGTGCCGGGTGTCGACGGGCGGGCCCTGCTGTGAGCGCCGGCCTGCGAACCCGACTGCTGCGGCTGGAGCGCCCCCGCGCCGAGGCCGCCGCCCTGGGCGCCGAGGTGCTGGCACTCCTGGCCGAGCTGGAGCGCGACGACCCGGCCGGATACGCCGCCCTCCTCCCCCGACTGTCCGCCACCATCCCCACCCGTGAGAGGACCCGCTGATGTCCCGCATCCCCGCCCGGCTGACCCGGCTGGAGGCCGGCGCACCGGGCTGCAGCGACCTCCCGCCGCTGCCCGAACTGGCGACGCTCGCCGCGCTGATGGACACCCCCGACGCGACCGACGCCGAGCAGCGCGTCCTGCTGAATGCCCGACTGGAGACCCTGCTTGCCCGGGTGTGGCCCAAAGCCATGGGCGGCGACGTGACGGCGGCCGGGCTGGCCGCGCGGCTCATCGACCGCCAGGCCGACCTACTCGGCCTCACCACGGCCATGCCCGAGTCGAAGGGCGGGACCGTCACCGCCGAGGACCTGATGCGGCTCATCGAGGAAGGCCGCGAGGCCGAGGCGCAGGCCGGGCAGTGAAAGGCCGGCCCCGGTCCGGGCGGTCACCACCAGGGCGCCCCGCACCCCTCCACCGCAGGCACTGACCCACCCCTACCGAGAGGAAGGCACGATGCCGACCACGACCGCCCCGGCCCACCCTGTGCAGCAGGCATGCCGGGCGATGACGACCCCCGAACTCCTCGCCGATCTCCTGTCCACCGCCCGGCGCGCAGTCAGGATCGGCGAGCAGCACGCCCCGTTCATCGCGGCCGCCTGCTCCGTCCTGCAACAGCGGTGCGGGCGTTCCCTGCCCGCCCGGCCGTTCAACCAGGAGGACCCGGCACATCAGCTCATCGTCCAGGTCATCACCTCCGGGGGCGTCATGGCGGTGTCCGCCGAGGCGGTCCGCGAGGCGATGATGCCGACGCTGCACGCGCAGATGTGGGCACGGGAGCAGGCCCCGCACGACGGCCGGACCGTCAGCACGCACGAGGAGGTGCTGAACAGCCTCGGTACGCGCGTCTTCCCAGGGCCGAAGATCCCCACCGGACGGGCGATGACGGTTCTGTACGAGGAGGACGCCCTCCTCGGCCGTCTGCTGGCCGCGCTGGCCGCGGGCGAGGACGTCGACGCCCTGGTGGAGGAGATCACCGCCGCCGCGGTCTGACCAGACGCCCGGGCGTCGGCAGGTGTTTCGGTCGAATCACCTGCCGGGGAAACGGTTCGACCGAACCGTTTCCTGCAGCGCGGGCCCGGAACGCAAAAAGGGCCCCGGCCTGTCTGTAAGCACTTGAGCCGGCCCGGCGGTCGAACGTCCGTCGGAGCCAAAAGAACTCCGTGCACTGGAGCCCAAACAAGTGCTTACAAACAAACTCGCAGAGGCGTACCTGGAGGAGACCGCCGCGGGGAAACCGGCCGGTGCCCTGAGACGCGTCGCGGCACGGTTCGACCGGCCGACAGAGACCATCCGCACATGGCTCGCCCGAGCCCGCAAGGAGGGGTGGCTGGCGCCTGCTGTGAAAGGCCGCGCCGGAGGAGAGCCCGGGCCGAAACTGCTCGTGTACCGAATGGCCCACGACTTGGGCGTGCCCGCCCCCGAGGTGGGGGTGCAACTCCCGGAGGACGAGACCGAGGCGCAGCGGGAAGCACGCGAGCAGCGCATGCACGACTTCGTCGAGAACGCCGGCACCCTCTGGGAAGAACTCCGAGGGCCCGGCAGAGCATGACCCCGCCGGACCCTGACGCCGTCCCCGCCCTCAGGCGCCTGCGCGCGCCCAGTGGAACTCAATGGTGGTCCCGTCGAACCCGGGGCCGCGCCGCGCCGCCGGGTGGACCTTCAGCCGCAGGCCAAGGCCGTCCAGGACCCGCCTCCTCTGCGGCACTTCGAGCACTTCCCACCCTGCCCCGGCCCGCGGCCCCACGAGGCCGTCGAAGACGCTGAGGTCGAAGGCCGGCCGCAACCTGCGCGCTTCGTTTTGCGCCTCGGTGATCTGCTTCGCCAGGTTCACCGTGATGCGCCGCAGCTGCTCCCGGGTGATGATCCCGTCTGCGTAGTCGTCGGCGGCCGCCTCCTGGCGCGCCTTCAGGCCCTCCGCCCGCTCCAGGGCCGCCAGGGCCGCCGAGTCATCCCCACGCAACGTCTCGGCCGCGCCAGGCTGCGACAGGATGTCCACGACCATTTCCCCCACGAAACGGTCGAGGGCTTCCTCATTCCGGCCGACGCAGCCGCCCGCGTCGCAGACGTACGTCGGCTGCTTCCGGCCGCGCGACGCGTTGCCCTTCAGTGCGACCCGGAGCACCGACCCGCACGGCCCGCACGTCGCTACCTCGCCCCACGTCAGCAGGTGTTTCCGCGCCCCCGGCAGCTCCCGCACGACGGCCCGTTCCGCGAACAGGTTCCGGAGCTGCGCGTGCTGCTCGTCCGTGATGAGCGCCGGCCATGCCGCCTTGTACTCCACGCCCTGGTGGACGCGAAGCCCCACGTTCGCCGGGCGCAGCGCGAGCTTCTTGACGGAGGTCTTGTTCCACAACGACCCCTCCTCGTTCTGCCCGACCGCCCGCCGCTTGAGGCGCATCCCCGCGCCGGGCGCCGGCACCCCGCGCGCGTTCAGGTCCGCCGTGATCCCGATCAGGCTCGCTCCGGACAGCAGGCGGGTGACGATGTCGCGGACGATGGCGGCCTGTTCGGGGTCCTCGACGTCATGGAACCCGTCGACCTGGCCGCGGGCGTCGTACTCGTACTGGCGCCTCCACCCGTACGCCACGGGCCCGTTCGCCCGGCCCTCCTGGGCGCGCTCCAGGGCCGCGCGGGCGACGCGTTCCGACTTCACCTCTGACTCGGCGGTGTCCGACTCACCGAGGTTGGCGAGCTGCGACCGATCGGACGCCTTCGCCATGTTGAACAGGCCGCCGGACTCGAAGGCCACCCAGCACTTCGCGTGACGCAGGTCCTCGATGGCCTGGGCGCGCTCGACACGGCGCCGCCAGACTCGTGAAGGGTGGTAGCCGACCACGATGACGCGGACCCCCGGCTCCCGGGCGGCCTCGATGGCGTCGGCCATCAGGCGGTCGTACCCGGGGCGTTCCTCACCCGAGTGGGCGGAGACGTCGTTCTCGATGTACTCGCCGCCGACCTCCCACTCGTTCTCCTCGGAGAACGTGCGCAGGTCGCTCATCTGCCGATTGACGCCCCGTCGGCGGTCGCGCGGGTCCTCGGAGATCCGGGCGTACAGGAAGGCGACAGTACGGCGCGGGAGCGTCTTAGTGTTCACGGTACAGGACCCTAGGGCTTCCCCGGCGGCGTCGGCAACACCGGGGGCGACCCGAAGGCCTTCGCGAGCCTGATCGACGACGTCCAGCACAAGCTCTTCGAGCAGCTGTCGGACGAGACCTGGGTCTACCCCGGCCACGGCAACGACACCACGCTCGGCTCGGAGCGTACGCACCTGGCGGAATGGCGCGAGCGCGGCTGGTAGGCAGCGCAACGCGTCAACTTCGGTACGCGACGCACTCCTTCCGGTCGTTGGCGGCCGAACGCACGTCCCGAGGGACGGGGAGCGGGTAGTTGGTGCAGCATGCACCAGGACCCCTCCCCGCCCCTCGCGTCCTCCCCCACTCCCCCTCCCGCCGCCCCCGCCCCCGGCGCCGCTCGACCCGTCGAGGCCGAGGACGCGGCCCGCCCCGGCATGCTGCGGCTCGCCTCGGCCGCACTCGCCGGGACCGCGATCGAGTTCTACGACTTCTTCGTGTACGGAACGGCCGCCGCCCTCGTGCTCGGCCCGCTGTTCTTCCCCTCCTTCTCGCCGCTCGCCGGAACCCTCGCCGCCTTCGGCACCTTCGGCGTCGGCTTCCTCGCGCGCCCGCTCGGATCGGCGGTCTTCGGCCACATCGGCGACCGCTACGGCCGGCGCCCGGTGCTCCTGGCCTCCCTGCTCCTGACCGGCCTCGCCACGGTCGCCGTCGGCTGCGTGCCCACGTACGGATCGATCGGCGTGGCCGCGCCCGTGCTGCTGCTCCTGCTGCGCTTCCTGCAGGGCCTCGGGCTCGGCGGCGAGTGGGGCGGCGCGGTGCTGCTGACCGCCGAGCACGCGCCCGAGCAGCGGCGCGGGCTGTGGTCGAGCTTCCCGCAGATCGGACCGCCGGTGGGCTTCCTGCTGGCCAACGGCCTGTTGCTGGGGCTGTCCGCGTCGCTGAGCGAGGCGCAGTTCACCTCGTGGGGGTGGCGGGTGCCGTTCTGGGCCGCCGGGCTGCTGGCCCTGGCCGGGCTGTGGCTGCGCCGCTCGGTGGAGGAGACCCCGCAGTTCAGGGCGCTGACCGAAACCGGGCGGCGCGCCGAGGCACCGCTGGCCGAGGTGGTCCGCGGCCACTGGCGGCTGCTCCTGCTGACGGGCGGGGCGCTCGCCGTGGCCTACGCCGTCTTCTACGCGGTCACCACCTGGGCCCTCGCGTACGCCACCGAGCGCCTGGGCCTCGGCCGGACGGTGGTGCTGGCCTGCATCATGGGCGCCGTGGCGCTGATGGGCCTGGTGACCCCGCTGGTGGCGGTGCTCGGCGACCGGTACGGCCGCCGGCCGCTGTGCCTGGCCGGGTGCACGGCCTGCGCCCTGCTGATGGTCCCGCTGGTGGCACTGCTCGGTACCGCCGACCCGCTGTTGATGACACTGGGCTTCACGGGGGCGCTGCTGGCCATGGTGACGATGTTCGCGGTGGTGGGGGCGTACCTGCCGGAGCTGTACGCCCCGCGGATCCGCTGCACGGGCGCGGCCGTCGGCTACAACCTGGGCGGCGTGCTGGGCGGGGCGCTGACCCCGATCGTGGCGACGGCGCTGGCGGACGGCTCGGGTCCGCCGTGGGGCGTCGCGGTGTACCTGACCGGGATCGCCCTGCTCAGCCTGGGCTGCTTCGCACTGCTCCCGGAGACCAGTCCGCTGGTCGTACGGGCGCGGTCGGGCGCCGGCAGGGAAACGGAAACGGGGGCGGCCGAAGCGGCCGCCCCCGCGTAGCTCCGTCGTTCCGGTTACGCGTCGACGCTCTCCTGGTGGGCGGCGGCCTCGGCCGCCGCCTGCTTCTTCGAGGCCATCAGGCTGGTGATCGTGGTGATGACCAGGACACCGCAGATGACACCGAGGGAGACCGGGATGGAGATCACCGGGACGTGCACCCCGCTCTCGTGCAGGGCGTGCAGCACCAGCTTGATTCCGATGAAGCCCAGGATGATCGACAGGCCGTAGCTGAGGTGGACCAGCTTCTTCAGCAGGCCGCCGATGAGGAAGTACAGCTGGCGCAGGCCCATCAGGGCGAAGGCGTTGGCCGTGAAGACGATGTACGGGTCCTGGGTGAGGCCGAAGATCGCGGGGATGGAGTCCAGGGCGAACAGCACGTCGGTGGTGCCGATGGCGAGCATGACGACCATCAGCGGGGTCAGCACGCGCTTGCCGTTGTTGACGATGAAGAGCTTGGTGCCGTGGTACTGGTCGGCGACGCCGAACTTCTTCTCGACGGACTTGAGGAGACGGTTCTCCTCGAACTCCTCGTCGTCCTCGTCCTTGCGGGCCTCCTGGATCAGCTTCCACGCGGTGTAGATCAGGAACGCGCCGAAGATGTAGAAGACCCAGGAGAAGCTGGCGATGATCGCGGCGCCGGCGGCGATGAAGACCGCACGCAGGACCAGGGCGATCAGTACGCCGATGAGCAGCACGCGCTGCTGGAGGTGGGAGGGCACCGCGAACTTCGCCATGATCAGGACGAAGACGAAGAGGTTGTCGACGCTCAGGGACTTCTCGGTGATGAAGCCCGCGAAGAACTCCTGGGACGCCTGGGGGTTGCCGAAGAACCACAGGCCGAGGCCGAAGAGTGCGGCGAGGACGATCCATACGACCGTCCAGATGCCGGCTTCCTTGATCGACACGTCGTGGGGCTTGCGGCCGATGAAGAAATCGGCACCGATGAGGAGGGAGAGACCGAGAATGGTCGCGGCCCACAGGGCCCAGGAAACTTCCATGGTGAACACGCCTCCGGCGGATGGCTCAGGACTACGTCAGCGTCATCGCTGCCGGAGGTCTCTTCCACCCGGGCGGCCTGGAGGCCGTGGGCCGACGCCCCGGGACCGACTGCACTCACTTCACCGCAGTGGTCCGTATTGACGGGTACGCCGTAGCAGGAAAGCAGGAATACTCCCCTCCGCACACACGAGCATACCCGTCAGGGGCCGATTGGGTAAAGAGAATGCCAAAGGATGGTCACGGACCGGTAGTGCGGCGGGTCTGCGCCACCCGGTCCAGCGCCTGTTCGAGGACCCGGCTGCCCTGCGGCGGAAGGTCCGGTTCGAAGGTCCAGGCATGGTGGACCCAAGGGTCGGCGAGATGGCTGTCCGGAACCGGCGACAGCCGCATCAGCGAGCGCCACAGCGGGTCGAGCAGCGGCCCGTAGGCCGAGGCCTCGTCGCGGTCGGCGACCATCAGCAGGTGCACGCCGACCGCCGGGCCCTCGTCGGCGAGGTAGCGCAACTGGGTCACGGCCCGGTCGTCGAAACCGTGCGGGAAATCGTGCACGAGCAGCAGCTGGTCGGCCGTGTCCACGTCCGGCGGCAGGTCCTCGGGGGCGCCGGCCCGCAGCGCCATCTGTACGAGGTCCACCCGCCGGGTCAGCCGCGCCAGTGTCTGGGTGACCCCGTGGGCCCCGGCGGCGGGCGGCCCTGCCAGCACCCCGGCGCGGACGAGGGGCGCCAGGGAGGCGGCGCCCGCCCCGGCCGCGTCGATGACGTGGACGGAGAACCGGTCGCCGGGATGGACCGCGAGCATCCGCACCGCGTGCGCGACGGCCATGTCCATGGCGGCCCGGCGCAGCCGGTCGGTGTCCATGGCCATCGCGGCCTCGGAGCCGGTACGGCCGTTGTCGATCCAGATCCCGCGCTCCAGCGGGACCCTCATCAGCATGGGGATCCGCAGGTCGGGGCGCTCGGGCAGGTACAGGTCGCCCAGGCGCAGGGCGAGCGGGTTCTCCTCGGGCGGCGCGGTCGCCCGGCTGTCGTGCCAGACCGGGTTGTCCCAGCGGGCGTACGCGGCCGGCAGCGCGGGCTCGACCACCTCCGACTCGGCGATCAGCTGGGCGAGGTCCCGGCCGAGGACGGCCTGGGCCTGGGCGACGAGCTCCTCGCGGCGGGCGCGGGCGGTGTCACGGGCGGCGTTGCCGGAGCCCCCGAGGCGGTGGCGCGGGTCGGAGAGGGCCTCGTCGAGTTCGCGGTCCATGCGGGAGTCGGCGAACTCGACGGCGCTGCGGTAGGCGGCCACCGTGCGGGCCAGGTCCTCGAACATGCCCCAGACCTGGTTGTAGAGCCGCTCCTCCATGGACCAGCCGCTGGCATCCCCGGCCACGGGACGCGGGGGCTGTCCGGGCTCCTGCGGCGCGGCGGCCCGCGGCGCCGGCTCGGGCGGCTCCGTGCTGGTGCGGCGTCGCCTCGGGTGGGCGTAGCTGATGGTGGGCGGCGAGCCCCCGGTGTCGCCGCCGGGCGCGGGCCCGGGCGTACCGGCGTACGGGGCCCCGGAGACGGGGACCGGGCCGGGCGGCTCGGGGGCGGCCGCGGGGCCCTGGGCCTGGTTCTGGGCCGGGGTGGCCGGGGCCTGCGGGGCGCGCAGGTCGCGGGCCGGGCTCCGCAGGGCCGCGAGCGTGCCGTCGCCCTGCGCGGCCGGGGCCGCCGTGCGCAGCGCGGCTGCGGCCAGCGCGGTGGCGTCCGCCGCGGGGAGTCCGCCGTCGGACAGCAGGGCGCCGAGGCCGTCGGCGTAGCCCTGGCCCACGGCGCGGACCTTCCAGGCGCCCTGGCGCCGGTACAGCTCCAGGGCGACCACGGCGGTCTCGGCTTCCAGCCCGGTCAGGGTGTAGCCGGCGAGCTCGGCGCCCGCCGGGTCGGCCACGGCCACGTAGGAGGCCGGGACGGAGCCGAAGCGTGCCGGGCCGCCGGGCGGCAGGACGAGCAGCACGCCGACCCGGTGGACGTCCGCCGCGACCGCGTCGAGGTCGACGGCGAAGGTGTGCCGGTCGGCGAGCTCCCCGGGTGCCTGCACGCCGGGGAGGGACCTGGCCCCCGGGTGGGCCAGGACCGCGTCGCCGGCGAACCGGCCCTGTTCGTCGGCGAGCGAGGCCAGGGCGAGCACGGGTGTGCCCGCCGAGACCCTGATCTCCACCCGGCTGTGGGACACGGGGTGGTTCTGCCCCCGGACCAGTTCGGCCGTCATCGTGCAGCCCCTCCCCCGCGCCTTCTTCTCTCGTGCCTTCTTCTCGCCGGTACTTCTACAGGTGCGGCAGGATCGCCGGCATGAGGTCCTGGAAGGTGCGGCCGTTGGCCGGGTTTCCGAGGGCCGTCATCTGCCAGCCGGCGCCCGCGCGGGACACCTTCGCCATGATCTGCGCGGTGTACTGACCGCCGCCGTCGAGGGTGTAGCGGGCCAGCTCCTGGCCGTTGGTCTCGTCGACGATGCGGCAGAACGCGTTCTGCACCTCCTGGAACGTCTGGCCGGTGAAGGAGTTCACCGTGAAGACGATCTGGTCGATGTGGACCGGCACGCGCTGGAGGTCGACGAGGATCGCCTCGTCGTCCCCTCCCTGGCCGACGCCGCCGACGAGGTTGTCGCCGGTGTGGCGCACCGAGCCGTCGTCGCTCTGGAGGTGACGGAAGAACACGACGTCCACCGGCTGCTTGTCGGCGAAGAGCACCGCCGACGCGTCGAGGTCGATCTCCCGCGTCCGCGAACCGAACAGTCCGCGGCGCTTCGCCGCCTGCCAGCCGAGGCCCATCCGGACCGCGGTCAGCGTGCCCCCGTCCGCCTTCTGCAGACTGATGGCCTGACCCTTGGTCATATTGACCGTCACGAGCTGTCCCCTCTCCATGGCCCGCCCCATTAACGGGCGCGCAGGGTGTACCTGCGGCTGTGATTCAACCCTACTGACCCGCTCCGGGTCAGGCGAGGCCCGCCTCCTTCATCTGCCGCAACTCCTTCTTCAGCTCGCCCACCTCGTCCCGGATCCGGGCCGCGACCTCGAACTGCAGCTCCGCGGCCGCCCCGCGCATGCGCTCGGTCATCTGCTCGATGAGCGAGGCCAGCTCCTCGGCGGGCCGGTCGGTGAGCACCTCGGCGCCCTTGGCGGCCTTGGCCCCCTTCGCGCCCTTGCCGCCCGCCTTGGCATGGGCGGACCGGCCTCCGAGCGCCGGCACCGGAGCCTTGGCCCCCTTGCCGTCCTTCGCCTGCCGGTATCCGGTGCCGAGGAGCTCCTCGGTGTCGAGTTCCTCGCGGGCGATCGTGGCGACGATGTCGTTGATCTTCTTGCGCAGCGGCTGCGGGTCGATCCCGTTCGCCGTGTTGTAGGCGATCTGCTTCTCCCGGCGCCGGTTGGTCTCGTCGATGGCCTTCTCCATCGCCGGGGTCATCTTGTCCGCGTACATGTGGACCTGGCCCGAGACGTTGCGCGCCGCTCGGCCGATGGTCTGGATCAGGGAGGTCCCGGAGCGCAGGAAGCCCTCCTTGTCGGCGTCGAGGATCGCCACCAGGGACACCTCGGGCAGGTCGAGGCCCTCGCGCAGCAGGTTGATGCCGACCAGGACGTCGTACTCGCCGGCCCGCAGCTCGCGCAGCAGCTCGATGCGGCGCAGGGTGTCCACGTCGCTGTGCAGGTAGCGGACCTGGATGCCGAGCTCCAGGAAGTAGTCCGTGAGGTCCTCGGCCATCTTCTTGGTGAGGGTGGTGACCAGGATCCGCTCGTCCTTCTCCACCCGCTGCCGGATCTCGTGGACCAGGTCGTCGATCTGCCCCTCGGTGGGCTTGACCACGACCTCGGGGTCGATGAGGCCGGTGGGGCGGATGATCTGCTCGACGAAGCCGTCGCCGCGCGAGAGCTCGTACTTCCCGGGGGTCGCCGACAGGTAGACGGTCTGGCCGATGCGCTCCTGGAACTCCTCCCACTTCAGCGGCCGGTTGTCGAGGGCGGACGGCAGCCGGAAGCCGTGGTCGACCAGGGTCCGCTTGCGGGAGGCGTCGCCCTCGTACATGGCGCCGATCTGCGGCACCGTCACGTGCGACTCGTCGATGACCAGGAGGAAGTCCTCCGGGAAGTAGTCGATGAGGGTGTTCGGGGCGGAGCCGCGCTCGCGGTCGTCCATGTGCAGCGAGTAGTTCTCGATGCCGGAGCAGGACCCGATCTGCCGCATCATCTCCAGGTCGTACGTGGTGCGCATGCGCAGCCGCTGCGCCTCCAGCATCTTGCCCTGCTTCTCCAGCTCGGCGAGGCGCTCGGCCAGCTCGGCCTCGATGCCGGTGATCGCCTTCTCCATGCGCTCGGGGCCGGCGACGTAGTGGCTGGCGGGGAAGACGTACAGCTCGCGGTCCTCGCTGATGACCTCACCGGTCAGCGGGTGGAGGGTGGACAGGGCCTCGATCTCGTCGCCGAACATTTCGATGCGGACGGCCAGTTCCTCGTAGACCGGGAAGATCTCGATGGTGTCGCCGCGCACCCGGAAGGTGCCGCGGGTGAAGGCCACGTCGTTGCGCGTGTACTGGATGTCGACGAAGCGGCGCAGCAGCTGGTCCCGGTCGATCTCCTCGCCGACCTTGAGGGAGACCATCCGGTCGACGTACTCCTGCGGGGTGCCGAGACCGTAGATGCAGGACACGGAGGCGACGACGATCACGTCGCGCCGGGTCAGCAGCGAGTTGGTCGCGGAGTGGCGCAGCCGCTCCACCTCCTCGTTGATCGAGGAGTCCTTCTCGATGTACGTGTCCGACTGCGGTACGTACGCCTCGGGCTGGTAGTAGTCGTAGTACGAGACGAAGTACTCGACGGCGTTGTTCGGCAGGAGCTCGCGGAACTCGTTCGCCAGCTGGGCGGCGAGCGTCTTGTTCGGCGCCATGACCAGGGTGGGGCGCTGAAGCTTCTCGATCATCCAGGCGGTGGTCGCCGACTTGCCGGTGCCGGTCGCACCCAGCAGGACGACATCCTTCTCACCTGCACGGATGCGCTTCTCCAGGTCGGCGATGGCCGCCGGCTGGTCGCCGCTGGGCTGGTAGGGGCTGACGACCTCGAAAGGCGCCACCGTGCGTTCGATCTTCGATACGGGCCGCATGACTCAACCGTACGACCCCCCACTGACACTCACGCATCCGCGCCGGTCCGCGGCGCGCTCCGGCGGCTCAGGACGCCAGGGGGCCCGTCATTCGTTCTGGTCCGTTTGTCGTAGTTCGGTGGCGGCTCGGTGATCTTCAACCCCATGATCGCCGTGAAGTGCATCGCCACAACGTCTGCCGCTCCGCACCCGTCTGACGCAGGAACAGGGCTCACGACCCGAGGAGAACGCACATGTACGTCCGAGTCCGACCCGCCGCCGCGGCCGCCGCCGCGTTCCTGGGCTTCACCCTCACGCTGCTGGGCGGGACGGCCTCGTACGCCGCCGCCGGCCCCGGATCCGCCACCGGCCGGGCAGTGCCGGGGGACCCTGTCGTGTACGCCCACCGGGGGGCTTCGGCGTACGCCCCCGAGAACACCCTGGCCGCGATCGACCTGGCGATGCGGCTGGGCTTCGACTGGGTCGAGAACGACGTGCAGCGCACCAAGGACGGCGAGCTGGTGGTGATCCACGACGACACCCTGGCCCGGACCACGAACGTCGAGCAGGTGTTCCCGGGCCGCTCCCCCTGGAAGGTCAAGGACTTCACGGCGGCCGAGATCGCCCGGCTCGACGCGGGCAGCTGGTTCGGCGAGGAGTACGCGGGTGCCCGCGTGCCGACCTTGCGGCAGTACCTCAACCGGGTGCAGCGCAACCAGCAGAAGCTGCTGCTGGAGATCAAGAAGCCGGAGCTCTACCCGGGGATCGAGGAGCAGACCCTGAAGGTGCTGGAGGAGACCGGCTGGCTCGACGAGCGGCACGTGACGCAGCGCCTGGTGGTGCAGAGCTTCAGCGCCGACTGCGTGCGCATCGTGCACCGCCTGCGCCCGGATCTGGTGACGGCCTTCCTGGGCACCCCCGCCGTGGCCGACCTGCCGCTGTACGCGGAGTTCACCGACCGGATCAACCCGTGGCACACCACGATCTCGGCGGACTGGGTCGCGGCGGTGCACGGCCTGCTCGGGGCCCACGGCAAGACCATGGAGGTGGACACCTGGATCGTGGACGACGCGGCGACCGCCCGGAAGGTCCAGGACATGGGCGTGGACGGGATCATCACCAACGCCCCGGACGTGGTGCAGGAGGCGGTCGGCGGGTTCTGAGCCCGCGGGGCCGTGGGCGGCGTGGGTGATGCGGGCGATGGGGCCGAAGCGGCCGGCGTTGTCAGGGGGGAGCCGTACGGTGGACGCGTGGACACCACCGAGCGCCCCCGCGGGCCGCACCTCGAATGGGCCGTCGTCGCCAGCGACATCGGTCCCCTGCTCCTGGCCGCGACCCCGGAGGGTCTGGTCCGGGTCGAGTTCCATGCCACCCCGGACCGGGTGGAGAAGATGATCGGCCCGCTCGTCTCCCGGCTGGGCGCCGACGCCCGGCGGCCGGCGCCGGGCGAGGAGGTGCTGCTGGCCGAGCCCATACGCCAGCTCAAGGCGTACTTCGCCGGCACGCTGCGGCGTTTCGAGCTGCCGCTGGACTGGCGCCTCAGCTCCGGCTTCAACCGGCAGGTGCTCCAGGAACTGGACCGTTCCGTGCCGTACGGATCGGTCGTGGGCTACGGGGAACTGGCCGCCCGCGCCGGACAGCCCGGCGCCGCCCAGGCCGTGGGCAACGCCATGGGCTCGAATCCGCTGCCACTGGTGGTGGCCTGCCACCGGGTCGTGGAGAACGACGGGGGCATCGGGGGATTCGGCGGCGGGGTGGAGACCAAGCGACAGCTGCTCGCGCTGGAGGGCGTGCTCCCGCAGCCGCTGTTCTGAGCGGGGTCCTGACCTGTGTGCCGGCCGGGACGCGGGTACGGTTCCGCCGGGCGGTAAGGGGTGGCACACTGCGGCGGTGACTACTGCTGCCGCCGCACCCGGCCTCACCGCGCCCTCCGGGCCCCGCGTCACGCACCCGCGGAAGCGAGGTGCCGCATGACGGCCTCCCCCGGCACGGACCGGCCCGCTCCGCCGCTCGGCCTGCCGGACGTGGCCCGGCTGCAGCGGCGCACCTCCCGGGTCCTCATCGCCGGCCAGATCCTCGGCGGTCTCGGCGTGCCCATCAGCATCGCCCTGGCACCCGTGCTCGCCACCGAGATCAGCGGCACCGAGGCCCTGTCCGGCCTCGCCTCCACCGCCGCGGTGATCGGCACCGCCCTGGTCTCGCTGCCGCTCGCCGCCCTGATGACCGCACGCGGCCGCCGCCCCGGCCTGGTCCTCGCCTACGCGATCGGCGCCGTCGGAGCGGGACTCGTCGTCCTCGCCGCCACCATCAAGAACTTCCCGCTGCTGCTGCTCGGCATGGCCGCCTTCGGCGCCGCCTCCTCCGCCAACCTGCAGGCCCGGTTCGCCGCCGCGGACCTCGCCGCCCCGGACCGCCGGGCCCGGGCGATCTCCGTCGTCGTGTGGGCGTCCACCCTCGGCGCGGTGCTCGGCCCCAACCTCTCCGCGCCGGCCAGCCGCAGCTTCGCCGGGACCGCGATACCCGAGACGGCGGGCCCCTTCGTGTGGGCCGCCGTCGTCTTCCTGCTCACCGGCACGCTGATCGGCGTACTCCTGCGCCCCGACCCGCTGCTGACGGCCCGGGCGCTCGCCGCGCCGGCGGAACAGACCCGCGAGGGCCGCTCGCTGCGCGCCGGATTCGCCGCCGTCAAGGCCTCCCCGCGGGCCCGGCTCGCACTCGTCACCGTCGCCGTGTCGCACACCGTCATGGTCTCGATCATGGTGATGACCCCGATGGACCTGGGCCACCACGGCGCGGGCCTGGAGCTCATCGGGCTGGTCATCAGCATTCACATCGCGGGCATGTTCGCCTTCTCCCCGCTGATGGGGTGGCTCGCGGACCGGCTCGGACGGCTGTCCGTGATCGGCCTCGCCGCCGGGCTCCTGTCGGTCGCCGCGCTGCTCGCCGGGACGGCCGGGGCCGGCCACGGCCGGAGCGCGCTCGGGCTGTTCCTGCTCGGGCTCGGCTGGTCCGCCGGGATGGTGTCCGGCTCGGCCCTGCTGACCGACTCGGTGCCGCAGCCCGCGCGGGCCGCCGTACAGGGCCTGAGCGACCTCACCATGAACGCGGCCGCGGGGGTGGGCGGCGCGGCCGCCGGCCTGGTCATGTCCCAGGCGGGCTACGGCTGGCTGAACGCCGTCGGCGCCGCGCTGCTGCTGCCGATGGCGGCGCTCGCCCTGTTCACCGCGCGCCGCCACCCCGTCGCCGCGAAGGGACTCGGTGGCTGAAGGGCGTCAGTAGCTGATGTGGTAGGCCTTGCGGAGCGTCTCGTGCACGGTCCAGGTGGTCTTGTCGCCCTCCCGCAGGACGCAGGCGGAGCCGGGGCCCACCTCGAGGGTCTCGCCGCCCTCGACCTCCACGGTGGCGCGGCCGCTGACCACCACGAACAGCTCGTCCGCCTCGGTGTCGGTGACCACGCCAGGGGTGATCTGCCAGATCCCGCGCACCTGGCTGCCGTCCGGCGACTCCCAGAGCACCTTGCCCGTCACGACGGGCTCCCCGGAGACGATCTGGGCGGGGTCGAGGTCCTCGGGCTCCAGTTCCACGTCCGCGACGGAGACGGAGAAGGAGGCCGGGGCGGCGGAGTGATCACTGGTGCTCATGGCGCGCCAGCCTAGTCCGGCCCCCCGCAGGGCGCGGTGACCACAGCGTCCAGGAACGGCCCGGCCTACGCGTCACCCTGTCCAGTCGGACCGGGGCGCCGGGCGGTGAGGACCGGCTGGAGGAACCCGGTGTCCGCCGGTGCGTGCCAGACCGTCCCGCGCAGGCCGGCCTCCCGGGCGAACTCGGCGGTCCGCTCCTGCGGCAGCGCCCAGTACGTCGCGCTCGACGTCCGTGTGGTCCACGTGCCGCCGGTCGGCAGCAGCTGGAAGAGCTCCAGGTCGTAGCGCTCCCCGTCGGCGTGCCAGTGCCACAGCTGGAAGGTGATGGTCCGCCCGTCGGGTCCCGTGCGGACGCGCGGGGCCTCGCTCTGCGGGCGGGCCCGGAGCAGTTCGCCGTACGGGCGGGTGGAGAGCAGCAGCAGTCCGCCGGGGCGCAGGACCCGCCGGGTTTCGGCCAGCGCGGCGCACACGTCCCGAGCGGTGAGCAGGTGCGGCAGCGCGTTGTCGGCGCAGACCACGGCGTCGAAGGAGGCGTCCGCGAAGGGCAGGGCCCGCATGTCGGCGGCCGCGACGGGCAGGTCGAGTCCCCGGTCGGCGGCCTCCCTGGCGGCGCGGGCCACGGAGGCGGGGCTCAGGTCGGTCCCGGTGACCCGGCGGCCCAGGGCCGCGAGGCCCAGTGCCTGTGTGCCGATGCCGCAGGCGTTGTCCAGGACGGTGTGCGGTCCGGCGCCCAGCGCGGTCGTGAGGAGGGCGTCGAGGGCCCGGCCCTGCCGGGTGACGGACGCGTCCCAGTCCGCGTAGATGAGGTCGTAGCGGTCGGCCAGCTCGTCGTAGAACCCGCGCGTGTCCATGGGGGAACGCTACTCGGACAGGTTGGGACGGGTGTGGCGGGAGTGCGTTTGGGGGCGCTGATCCCGTGCCATGGATGGGGACATGTCACAGCACACAGCAACTGCACCCCCGTCGGGCGGACCGGTCCTGTCGGAAGAGGTGCGCGAGGCGCTCGCCCGGGGCAAGCCGGTGGTGGCCCTGGAGTCGACGATCCTCGCGCACGGCCTGCCCCGCCCCCGCAACCTGGCGGTGGGACTCGAACTGGAGGCGCTGGTCCGTGCGGAAGGCGCGGTTCCGGCGACGGTGGCAGTCGTGGACGGGGTGGCGTACGCGGGCCTGGACAAGGCGCAGCTGGAGCGGATCGCGGGCGGCGACGGCGTCCGCAAGCTCGGCCACCGGGACCTGGCCCCCGCGCTGGCGACGCGGGCGACCGGGGCGACGACGGTGTCCGCGACGGCCTTCCTGGCCGCGCGGGCGGGCCTGCGGGTCTTCGCCACGGGCGGGTTGGGCGGGGTACACCGGGAGTGGACGCAGACGCAGGACGAGTCGGCGGACCTCGCGCTGCTGTCGCGGACGCGGATCACGGTGGTGTGCGCGGGGGTGAAGTCGATCCTGGACGTGCCGGGCACGCTGCAGCGGCTGGAGACGCTGGGGGTCGGGGTGCTCGGGTACGGGACCGACCGCTTCCCCGGGTTCTACCTGGCGGATTCCGGTGAGCCGGTGGACTGGACGGTGCACCGGCCCGAGGAGGTCGCGGCGGTGATGGCCGCCCAGGACGCGCTGGGCGGACCGGAGTCGGCGCTGCTGGTGGCCAATCCGGTGGCCGAGGCGGAGCAGCTGGACCCGGAGCTGCACGACCGGGTGCTCGCGGAGGCGCTCGCCGACTGCCGTGAGCGGGGGATCACGGGGCAGGCGGTGACCCCGTTCCTGCTGGGGTTCCTGGTACGGGCCACCGGCGGCGCCTCGCTGGAGGCCAACCTGGCGGCGGTGCGCGGCAATGTGCGGCTCGGCGCCCGGATCGCGGGGGCCTGGGCGGCTCGGGCATGACCGGGGCGGGCATGACCGGGACGGGCGCACTGGTCGTCGTCGGGGACGTGGTGACGGACGTGGTGGCGATACACCCGGAGCCACTCGCTCCGGCCACGGACACCGCCGCCCTCATCCGGACCCTGCCCGGTGGCGCCGGGGCCAACGCCGCCTGCTGGGCGGCCCGTACGGGGACCGTGGAGGTACGCCTCCTGGCACGGGTGGGCAGCGAGACGGCGCGGTGGCACGAACGCGCGCTGGTGGACGCCGGGGTGCGGCCGCGGCTGGTCATCGACCCGGAGGAACCGACCGGGACGGTCGTCGCGCTGGTCGGCAAGGACGCGGAACGCACCTTCCTGACCGACAGCGGGGCCTCGCTGCGGCTGTGCCCCGCCGACTGGGCTCCGTCGCTGCTGGACGGGGCGGCCCACCTCCACCTGTCCGGTTACCTGTTCTTCGCCGACAGCAGCCGGAAGCTGGCCATGGTCGCGCTGCGGGCGGCCCGGACCCGCGGGGTGCCGGTGAGCGTGGACCCCGCCTCGGCCGGTTTCCTGCAGGCCCTGGGGCCTCAGCGCTTCCTCGACGCGGTGGCCGGAGCGTGCGTGCTGCTGCCCAATGCGGACGAGGCCCGGCTGCTGGCCGGACTGCCGGAGCCGGCCGGGGTGGCCCGGGCGGCGGTGGAACTCAGCCGACGGATACCGCTGGTGGTGGTGACCCTGGGATCGGCCGGCGCGCTGGTCGCCGAACGGGGCCGGATCACCGCCGAAGTCGCCGCCGAGCCGGCCGAGGCGGTGGACTCCACGGGCGCCGGAGACGCCTTCACCGGCGGTTTCCTGGCAGCCCGCCTCCAGGGCGCGGACCCCGTGGAAGCCACCCGAGCCGGCTGCCGCACGGCCGCCCTGTCGGTAACCCGCCCGGGCGGCCGCCCTTGACCACCTTCCAGCCCCGCCGGCGTTTGGGGCGCGGGGTCCGGGGCGGAGCCCCGATCTTTCAGCCCCGCCGGCGTTTGAGGCGCGGGGGGCACGGGGGCAGCGCCCCCGGGAACGGCGACGCACCCGCACCCGCCCCCGCACCCGCGTCACCGCCCCCGAACCCCCGTCCAGGCGGGATGCCTGGAATCATCGGCCCGCACCACCACATCCGCGCCGGCCCCCGGATCCACCTCCGCCTCGTACCGCGCGAACGCCGCCACCGTCCACCGCGCCGACTCCTCCGTCCGCCGTCCCAGCGCCCCCTGCGACAGCCGGATGTGGACGCTCAGGTCGAAGGGGAACCACTGCCCCAGCAGCAGCGGACCGTGCACCAGCAGCACCCCGCCGGCCGGGAGTTCCGCGTACGGGCTGCGCGTCGCCCGGTCGGTCACGGGGTCCCACAGGTCCGGCAGCACCCGTCCGGTCCCGCCGGGATCCGTCGGTCCGAACACCTCCCGCCAGAGCGCGGCCCTGTCGTACCAGCCGTCGAGGTACGCGTCCACGTCCTGCCGGCCGAACTCGAAGCGGAGGGAGGCGGGCCGCAGGAATCCGTCGGTCGCCACCACCATCACCGCACGTCCGCGCCTCCGCAGCGCTTGCGCGAGCTCCTCCGCCAGCACGCCGGTCCCGGCGGCCGGTGCTCCGTCGATGCCCACCCGCTGCCAACTGCCCTGCTCGGGCCTGTGGTCAGGGTCGTCGAGGTGACCGGCGAGCCGCTCGGCCATCCGCTGCCATGTGATCGCTTCCCACTTCACCGGCCCATTGTCAGTGGTCGGCCTTAGCGTTTTTCACGAGGGATCACCGGCGGAAACGGAGCCGGCGGCCCGGCCTTCGGGGAGGGGTTTGTCATGGCTCGGGAGACGACGTATCTGGAGCTGTCTCAGGACGGCGGCGGGGCGCACAAGTTCTACGAGGTGACCGTGGACGGCACGGCCGTCTCCGTGCGGTACGGACGCATCGGCGCGGACGGCCAGTTGCAGAGCTCCTCGTTCCCCACCGCCGAGAAGGCCCGGGCGGCCGCCGCGAAGAAGATCGGGGAGAAGGTCCGCAAGGGGTACGCCCCCGCCGTGCAGGGGCAGCGCGCGGCCCGGTCGGTGACGCGCCGCCAGGTGACGTCGGCGCCGTCGACGGCGCGCGCGGTGGCCCCGGTGCTGTGGCGTTTCCGCACCGGCTCCTCGGCTTTCGGGATCCATGTGGACGAGGACCGCTGCTGGGTCGGCAACCAGGCCGGTGACGTCTACACGCTGAGCCACGGCGGTGAGGTGCTGGCCAGGTATTCGCTGCCGGACGGGGTGAAGTGCCTGGTGGCGGACGAGTTCTGGATATACGCGGGCTGCGACGACGGCACGGTGTACGACCTGTCGTCGAAGGTTCCCTTCGGGGCGTACGACATCGCGGAGGACGTGGACATCTTCTGGCTCGACATCCGCGAGGGCGTCCTGAACGTCTCCGACCGCAACGGCGGGCTGACGGTCATCGACCACGAGGACGAGTTCCAGTGGTCGAGGCGCTCGGCCGGCTCCAACGCGTGGATGGTCCGGGCGGACGCGGACGCCGTCTACCACGGGCACAGCAAGGGGGTGACGGCGTACGCGCCGGACGGCGGCCGGGAGCTGTGGCACACCGCGACCAACGGCTCGGTGCTGTTCGGCTGGCAGGAGGACCACGCGGTGTACGCGGGCACCGGGCGGAACACCGTGCAGCGGCTGTCGAAGGCGACGGGCGCGGTGGAGGCCACCTACCGGTGCGACGCGGCGGTGTACTCGTGTGCGACCTCACCGGACGGAAGGCACGTCTTCGCGGGTGACCTCTCCTCCTCGGTGTACTGCTTCGACGCCGACGGGCAGCGGCTGTGGAAGCTGGGCACGGGCAGCGGGTCGGCGCTGTCCATGCAGTACCTGGACGATCGGCTGTACCTGGTCACCACGGACGGTTCGCTGCTCTGCGTGGATGCGAGCGAGCAGGCGATCGCTGCGGCCCAGCAGGGCTCGGTGCCCGCGCCGGTGGACGTGAAGTCTGCGGCGGCGCTGCCGGTGTTCACCCCGGCCGCGTCGGCCTCGGCCGTGGCGACGGTTTCGATGGCCGTGGTGGCCTCGGAGCCGGCCGGCGGTGTGGTGGTGGAGTGCGTCCAGCAGGGCGGCCGGATGCGGGTGCAGGTGGTCTCGGACGGCTTCGAGCCCTCGTGGAACGTCCAGTTCCCGCGCGGGATACGGGAGCCCGGCGCCCGGTACGTGGTCGAGGGGCTGCACGCCGCCTCAGGGGGCTTCTACCGGGTCCGCGGAGAGATACGACGGCTTGTGTGAGCGGCAGGCCGCCGGCGCGGCACCGGGCGGGGCCGGGGTGGGTATCGCGAAGGGGGTCCCCGCGGGGAGCGCGGGGGTCACGTAGAGCACGACCGGCTCGGTGCCGAGGTTGTGGCCCAGGTGGATGTGCCCGATGCCCGCAGGTTCCACGAAGGTGGTCCCGGCACGGTGCACCACGACGGTGCGGTCGTGCAGGATCCGGGTCAGGGTCCCGGCCAGCACCACCGCGTCCAGCCGGACCCGGTGGAAGTGCCAGCCGGTGCAGCCGCCTGGCAGGATGACGATCTTCCGGCCCGACGGGGCCCCGGCGCCACGTGCCCTGCCCGGCGGTGCCGTCGTCGCCTGTCTTCCACCCATGTCTCCTCCTCCGCGGACTCACCCCGGCCCACGGCCCCACCGTAGAAGGGGTTCCGGTCTCGAGGAAGAGTTGATGAAACATCAACCGCCCCTCCCCAGCAGGTGATATGAGGCCCCTATCGCGGTATCACCCCTGTATGAGCCTGGTGGTGTTCGAGTCTCTCAAACAGATCCACTGCGCCGAGTGCCGGCAGGGCCCGCTCCGGCACCTGGTGCGCGAGGCGGGCGTGCCGCGCTGCCTGGACTGCGCGGATCTCGGGCACCTCGTCTACCTCCCGCGCGGGGACGCCGCGCTCACCCGCCGTTCCCGCGAGGCCAGTTCGCTCTCCGCGGTGGTCGTCCGCTTCCACAAGCGGCGCCGCCGGTACGAGCGCCGGGGGCTCCTCGTCGAGGATGCCGCCCTGGCCCGCGCGGAGCGCGCCTGTCTCGCGGACTCCGAGGCACGGGCGCGCCGCCGGGAGCGCGACCGGCTGCGCCGCGCGGCCGAGGACACCCGGTTCACGGCGGCCTTCGCCGCCGAGATAGTGCGGCTGTTCCCCGGGTGTCCGGCCGACCGGGCGGTGGCGATCGCCACGCACGCCTCGGTGCGCGGCAGCGGCCGGGTGGGCCGCACCGCGGCCGGCCGGGCCCTCGACGAGCTGGCGGTCTCGGTCGCGGTACGGGCGGCGGTGCGGCACACCGACACCGAGTACGACGCCCTGCTGATGGCGGGCGTCCCCCGGTTCGCGGCCCGGGCCCGGCTGGCCGCGCGGATCGACGCCATCCTCGACGGGTGGCGCTCCGAGCCTAGTTGAGGCGGAAGCGGCGGTAGAGGAGGACACCGCCGAGCAGGAGCGCTCCGCTGCCGGGCAGAAGGTATCCGAGGCCGTCGGCCCCGGTGCGGGCGAGGGCCTCGGTGTGGTGCGGCGGTGCGGGCGGGGTGACCGGCCGTTCGATGACCGGCCGTTCGATGACCGGCCGTTCGATGACGGGCGGTTCGACGACGGGCGGCTGGGCGGGCTTGCCTCCGGTGGGTTCCTCGCCGTTGACGGAGGTGTTGCCGTGCGAGGAGTTGCCGACGCCGACCACGCTCACGGAGTTGCCGCTGAGGTTCAGCGGCAGCTCGACGGGAAGCTGCAGGCCGTTGCCGGACAGCACCCCCGACGAATCCTTTCCGCGCCCTTCTGCCGTGGCCCCTCCGCCGTTTCCGGCTCCTGGTTTCGCCGGATGCGAGGACCCCTGCCCGGGATGCCCGCCACCGCCTCCCGGCGTCTCGTTGCTACAGCGGTTCCCGGCGGCCGAGTTGAGCACTCCGACCACGCTCACGGTGTTCCCGCAGACGTTGACCGGGACGTGCACCGGCAGTTGCACCAGGTTCCCGGACAGCAGCCCCGGCGAGCGCTCGGCCCGCCCGCCCGCGTCCGCATCGGCGTAGGCGAACCCGCTCACGCCCAGGGCCGCCAGCCCACCTCCCGCAACCACCGCCGCGATCACGCCATTCCGACGACTGTGACGCATCAGTTTCCCTGCCTTCCGGAGGATCCAGCGGGCGCATCACCCGCACCGGAGATAACGCGGTAAACCCATTCGGGTTATAGAGCCGGTAGGCATTTCACTCCATCGTGTACTGGGTAGTGCCTACTTCATGACTGATCGCCCGCTGCTCCTCCTCGACGTGGACGGACCGCTCAATCCCTTCCGTTCTCCCCTCGCCGGTCTGCGCGGCTACCGGAGCCACCGGATGCGGCCGGACGTCTGGCTCTCCTACCGCGACCCGCAGTCGCGCAGCGCCCGGCGCGGCGCACGGGTCCGCCTCCACCCCTCCCACGGGGCCCGGCTGCTGGCCCTGCCCTTCGAGCTCGCCTGGGCCACCGCCTGGACGCACCAGGCCAACACGCTGATCGCCCCGCACATCGGACTGCCCGGAGACCTCTCCGTCGTCGAATGGCCGGAACTCTTCGCCGATGACCCCGACGGCCTCTCCTGGAAGACCCGCCACCTCCGCGACTGGGCGGCCGGCCGCCCCTTCGCCTGGGTCGACGACATGATCACCCCGCGCGACCGCGCCTGGGTCGCCGAACACCACCCGGCTCCGGCCCTCCTGCTGCGCATTCACCCCCGCCACGGCCTGCGCGACCGGGACTTCGCCACCCTGACCCGCTGGGCCGCCGGGCTCAGCGAGTGGCGACCAGCCGGTCCGGCGTCCCTGTGAGGTCGCCCCGGGCGAGGAGGTCCCTGACGTCTGCTTCGAGCGCGTTCCGGATGTCGGACCCCATGCGCTTCCAGCCGAAGAGCTCCCGGGTCTGCTGGAGCAGTTCCTCCGTGGTCATGCCCGGGCACTCCAGGGCCAGCTCCCGCATTGCCAGCTGACGCTCGGCCGGTGAAACATGGGCGATCCTGCGCGGCTGGTCGTCCAGCGGTGTGCGGGCACCCCGCAGCCGCCGACCGGCGACGTCGGCGAAGCCGTTCTCGTACTCCGCAATCCCGGCACGTACCAGGGCATGCAGCACCTGCTGGGCGTTCTCCACCATCCGCCTGCCCGACTTGCCGAGCCCCCAGGCTTCCCGCGCACGCTGGACCAGGAGGTCCTGATGGATCGGCCCCTCCGCCTCTATGATCTGCGCCAGCACCTTCCGGAGTACGGGACGTGCCTCCGGAGTGTGAAACTCCGGTACTGCCCAGGCGTCCACGCCGACCTCTGCGAGCACGTACCGCGTGCTCCAGTCGCGTACCGGCGCCCGGTCCACCAGGAGAATCCGCTCCGGTTCCGGGCGGGGTGTCGGGATTCGCGTCTCGGCAGACGCCGTGTCTTTGCCGAGCGTGCTGCGATCAGGCAGCCGTACCGCCTCCGGTCTCGCGAAGGGGTCGGTCGCCACCGCCGCCTCGACCGCCTCCTTCAGCCGGCGCTCCGCCTCCGGACGGTTGCGGTACCAGTCGGTGCCCCAGATCCGGTGCAGGGTCCAGCCGAGGCCTTCCAGTACCTGCTGGCGCAGCCGGTCACGGTCGCGGGCCGCACGTGACGAGTGGTACATCGCCCCGTCGCATTCGATGCCGAGCGCGAACGAGCCCTGCGCCGCCGGGTGCCGCAGGCCGAGGTCGATCCGGTAGCCCGCGACGCCCACCTGCGGCTGCACCTCGTATCCCCAGTCGCGCAGCACTGCGAGCACCGACTCCTCGAAGGGGCTGTCCGGCTCGGCGTCCGCCACCACGGTGTCCCTGGCCAGGACCGCGGGCCCGTTCTCCGCGTATTCGAGGTAGCGCTTGAGGTGCTGCACGCTCTCGTTGGGGCCGTCCTTGAGCTGGGATCCGTGGAACGAGGCGACCACCTCCACACGGAACCGGGCTCGGGTGACGGCGACGTTGAGGCGTCGCCAGCCGCCTTCCCTGATGATGGGACCGAAATTGACCCTCAGCACCCCCAGCTCGTCCGGCCCGTAACCGAGCGACATGATCATGACGTCTCGCTCGTCGCCCTGGACCGACTCCAGGTTCTTCACGAAGAATCCGTCGAGGCGGTCCTCGGTGAAGCAGTGGTCGAGGTCCGGGCGGGTCAGCCGGGCCTGCTGCACGCATTCGTCGATCGCCGTCGCCTGGGCCTGCGACAGCGCCACCACGCCGAGGCTGCGGCCCGGCCGGGTGTCGAAGTGGTGCAGCACGCGCTGCGCCACGGCCTCCGCCTCGCGCCGGTTGTCCCGGCGGCGGCCCCTGTCGTAACAGCCGTCCACCTTGAAGAACTCCACCCCGATGTCCGGGCCACGTTCCACCGCCCCGGGGAAGGTCACCATGCCGTTGCCGTAGAAGGACCGGTTGCTGAAGGTGATGAGGTCCTCGTGGCGGCTCCGGTAGTGCCAGCGCAGCGCAAGCTCGCGCATCGCTCCCGCTTTGCACGCATGAAGCAGCGATTCGAAGGAGTCGGGCACCTCCTCGTCGTACTCATCGCTCTCGTCCCCGACGGCCGAGTCGAAGAACGAGGTGGGCGGCAGCTGCTTCTCGTCGCCGGCGACGACCAAGGAGTGGCCCCGGTAGACACAGTTGACCGCGTCACCGGGCCTGACCTGCGAAGCCTCGTCGAAGATCACCACGTCGAAGCGGTAGTCGGCCGGAAGGTACTGGCTCACCGAGAGCGGGTTCATCATGAAGCAGGGTTTGACCGCCTGCACCACCTCCCGCGCCTTGCCGAGGAGTTCCCGCACGGCCATGTGCCGGGTCTTCTTCTCCGCCTCGCGGCGGATCAGCGAGGCCCCGCCCGCACCGAATGCCTTGGGCTTGCGGCTGTTGCATGACGCGATGACGGCGCCGCTCGCCGCGGCCACCAGCATCCGGTCGGCCTCACGGAAGCTCCGTACCCGGGCGTCGAGCTCCGCGGCACGCGCCGTACGCAGCCTGCCGTCGGTGGCGAGCAGCGTGTCGGCCCAGAGCTGGAGCAAGGCGCGCTCGACGACCTGGGGAAAGGTCTCTGCGTCGATGCCCCGCTCCGCGGCCCGGGAGACGAGGTCGTCGAGCCCGCGGCCCGTCAGCACCGAGAGTGCGCTGCGGTACGTGTGCCATTCCCCCGGGCCCGACGGATCCGCCGCCAGGACGGCGAGAGCGCGGTCGGCCTCCTCCAGCGTGCCGCCCAGGGCCGGCAACAGCTTCAGCCGGCGCCCGTCCTCGAACATCGCGGCGAGCCGCGACGAGGTCTCGGTCCATCGCGCTGCACGCAGGTCCACGGCATCGCACCAGTCGGCGAGGGAACCGCGGACGGCCTGGACCTGCAGCCCTGCGTAGCCGTGGTCCGTGTCCGCTCCGTACGCGAGGCGGTCGGCCACGACGCCCGGCTCGTTGCTCTCCGCCGTGAGCTCCGCGATCCGGGCGGCGTTGGCCAGAGCCTCGTCGAGCGCCGCGAATCCGTCGGCGCCGCCGGGCAGGTAAGGACCCAGCAGCGCCCGGTGCTCCTCGGTCAGCCGCAGCACCCGGTCATGGGCCTGCTGCCAGGCGAGCGCCTGTGCGAGCCGTCCCGGCAGGTGCTTGTCCCAGGCTCCGGTCACCGTGAGGGCGGTCACTGCCTCCCGGTCGGCACGGTACTGCCCCTTGAAGCGGGCGGTGAGCCCGTGGTGGTCCTCGGCGAACCGGCGCACCAGATCGGCGAGGGCCTCGTAGTTCAGGACCTGCGGTCCGAACACGTCCTGCGCCGCGCCGCGCGCCGCGTCCTCCTCGCCGGCAGCCTCCTTGAGCTGCTCCGCCGCGGCCCGCGCCTGACGCATGTTCGCCACGTCGAACCAGTGCAGCGGGGGCCGGTGCTCGGCATCCTCCAGGTCGACGAGCTCGAACAGCGCGAGCACGGACCCGATGTCCCGCGGTTTGTCCAGGCCGAAGCCCTCGGCGAGCTGTGCGATGACGGGCGAGTGGTCCTCGAAGGGCGCGTTCGTCGAGCCCGAGGTGCGGACGGGCAGCCCCGCGCGGAGCTCGTCCGCGATCCGCCGGACGTCCCGGGCCGTTTTCGGAAGGGGCGCGTCGGCCGACAAGGGTCTGCGTTCCGCGGCCGCCCGGAGCGACTGCAGGGCGTCGGCGGCATCGGCGAGCGCCGTGGTCGCCGAGCCTCCGCCCATCGCCTCGGGGTCGCGTAGCCCCCACCAGGCGAAGGAGTCGCCTTCCGCCACGGGCCGCCAGGACCGGGCGACCGATCGGGCGGCCGTGAGCACCTCGTGCAGTGCGGCGGCGCTGAGCGTGTCGGTGACGGTGGCGGCCCCGGAGGTGAGCGTCAGCTGCGGAACCTCCTGCCGGCCGAGCAGCGCGAGCCGGCCCAGTACGTCGTGCAGGGTGCGGCCGAGCGGCTGCCGTTCCTCGTTCATCGCAGCGGCGTAGGCAGACAGCTCCTCGCGCAGCCGCCTGGCTTCGTCGAGCTCGTGCTCGGCCGCCCCGGAAGCCCGCACTTCGGTCGTCAGCGCACGGTCCAGTTCCTGGGCGACGGCCTTCTTGCTGGTGTCGCTGCTGTGCAGGGCCAGGACGAAGTCCCCGAGGCCGACGTCGGTCAGTCGATTGCGTACGACGTCGAGCGCCGCGGCCTTCTCACTGACGAACAGGACGGTGCGGCCGGAATGCATCAGGGCCGCGATCATGTTGGTGATCGTCTGGCTCTTGCCGGTGCCGGGCGGGCCGCTCATCACGAACGACCGGTTCGCCATGGCAGCCGCGATGCACTGGCGCTGCGAGGCATCGGCGTCCAGGACCAGCGGAGTCCGCTCGGGCAGCTGGACCTCGTCGATCCGCTCGATCGCGGGCGGCTCGAAACCTATGACGTCGTCCGCGAGGCCCGCGTCCGGTCCCAGCCCGATCGCCCGGATGAGGGGGCTGGCGAGAATCGCCGCCTCGTTCTCCTTGAGGTCTTGGTACATGGCCTCCTTGTGGGCGGCGAACATGGCCAGGACCACGCTGTCACGGACCACCCAGCCGGTCTGGCCCGCGGCCGCCGCCCGGGCCCGCGCCAGCACGGCGGCCGCGTCGAGGCAGTCGGTGTCCGCGACGGGCGTCCAGTCGACGCCGAGCTGGGCGAGCTTCACTGCGAGCGCCGGATTGTGCACGGCGTCCTGCTCTTCGGCCTCGTGCAGCCGGATCCTGCCCGTCCGGTCGCGCACGAGCTGCACCGGGACCAGTACGAGGGGTGCCGAGCTGCTCTCGTGGGCTCCCTCTTCGCACCAGTCGAGCATTCCGACGCCGATCCAGAGCACCCACAATCCGAAGTCGTTGAAGGTCTGGTTCGACTTCTGCCGCAACTGCCGCAGGGCGCTGTCGAGGGCCTGCTGGGTCTGTTTCTGCGTGAGGATCCCGTCGCCCGCCCTGGCTGGGGCCGCTCCACGCGGCGCCTTGTCCAGGCTGATGCCGGACTGCTCCTCCTCGGCCTCCTCGACGGGAGCGAAGTCCCACCCACGGTCCAGCTTCTCCAGCAGGGGGCCGGCACCGGGCGAGGTGATCTCCAACGTGGAGGACCTGGTGTGGCGGAAGTTCAGCAGTCTGTTGCGGCCGCCCATGTCGATGAGCGACTCGCGCCAGCCGCCCAGTACGGCCCTCAAACGCGCCGGCCCCGGGTCGGCACTTGCGTCGAAAGGCTCGGCATGCGCCGTCCGGCCGTGCATCTGGGGGTACCTCCGGGGCAGAAAACGACAGGACCGGACAGAAGGGTTCAGCCCTTGTCAGGTGCTGGATCACCCAATCACACCACGCCATGCAGAACGCCCGGATCTCACGGATCAGGACGATCGGCCCGCACGCCCGGACCTTCGCGCCGGCCCGCCTGCAGGCGAAGGTTTCGGCCTCGGTCCTCAGGACCATCCGTGCTGTCCGCACCCCCCGATACCCTGGTCAGCGCATCGGCTTGCCCGCATGCCCACCGACCACTGGACGAGGAGCAGAGTGAACACGACACCGCTGAGCCCGGAAGATCCGACCGAGCTGGGCGGCTTCCTCCTGGCCGGGCGGATCGGGCACGGCGGGATGGGTCAGGTGTACCTGGGCGAGTCCGCGGCGGGCGAGGCCGTCGCGGTGAAGGTGATCAAGCCTTCCGTGGTGGACTCGGAGACCCGGCAGAGGTTCGCCCAGGAGATCGAGGTCCAGATCAGCTCGTCGCCATCTACAAATCGCGGTACACGATCCTGGCCGACAGGGAGGCCGGAATATGGTTCGATTCCCACGGGCGTCGAATTGCGTGCGACCCTTATGCATACGGGCACGGCCAGACCAAGGAGACCTACCCGGCTCTCCTCGACCACCTGGACAACCCGGCCAGCGTTCCGCCGCCCGAGGGGTACACCGCCCCCTTCTACAAGGCCGATCGGGAGACCGAGATGCGAGGCGCGCACGCGCACTTCACCGCGCGGCTCGACGCGGAGATCGCCGCCGGCCGGTGGACCCCGCCCGCGAAGGCAGAGGCGTAGCCTGGCGCACATGACAATGTGGGTGGTCCCCAACCTCGGTTGGGGACCACCCGCGTTGTAGCGCCGGTCAGCTCGTCGCGAGCGCGACGAACCTCGTCCAGCTCTCCGCGCCCACGCTCAGCGCCGCTCCGACCTTGTTCTTCGAGTCGCGGACGTGCACCACCTCTGAGCCGCGAGCCACCTCCACGCATTCGCCGCCCGCACCACTGCTGTAACTGCTCTTGAACCAAGCCGAATCGGGCACGGCCTGCCCAGGCTGTTCGACGTTCATGCCTCTCCCAGCAACTTCTCGATGACGGCAAGCGATTCGCGCGGAGTCAGCGCCTGCGCACGGAGAAGACCGTACTGCTCCTCGATCTCCCGGACCGACTTCCGCTCCGTGTAGAGGCGGCCGTGCTTGTGCACCTCTACATACGCGATCCTCCGCCCTTCCTTCGTCTCGATCAACGTGAAGGGTCCGGCCAGTCCGGCATGTTCTTCACGGTTCGTGGGCATCACCTGAATCTCCACGTTCCGCCGTTGCCCGGCCAGCAGGACATGCTCCAGCTGCCCCCTCATCACACTGGTCCCACCCAGCGGGCGCCGCAGCACCGACTCCTCGATGACAAAGCTGATGGTGGACAAGGGCGCCCGAGAGAGGATCTCTTGTCGTGCCAAGCGGGCCACGACCCGTTGCGCGACCGTGTCTTCGTCCAGCAGAGGCCGCCACATGCTGAATACGGCCCGCGCGTACTCCTCGGTCTGCAACAGGCCCGGAACCGCCTGGTTGGCGTACACGTGGAGCTCAACCGCACCCGCCTCCAACCGAGCCGCATCACGGAAGAACGCCGGATACTGCGCCCGCGCGACCTCCTCCTTCAGCTCGACCAGCATCCCCCGCGCCCCCAGCACCTGATCCGCCTCGTCGATGAACTTCGGCAGCGGGATTCGCCGGCCCTGCTCGAACGAGGCGATGGTCGACGCCGAGTACCCGGTCTTCGAGCCGAGCTCGGCCCGCTCCAGGCCTGCCCATTCCCGGGACCGCTTCAGCTGTCGCCCGAAGACGAACAGGATCCCCGAGCCGGGCTCGGTCTCGCACTCCGCCTGCTGCTGATCGTCCACGCCCAGTACCTCCGTCGCGCCACACCGCGTACGACCGCGCCCCACCCGCGTACAACCCGTACCCGTAGGCGCGTCACTCCTGGTCAACGTTACTCACGCAACGCCACCGTAGGCGGCATGAAGTCGACAACTCCCCCGCATTCAGCAACGGCCCAGTCAACCGCCCTCACCCACGAGTTCGAGATGCGCTTCACTTCCACCCCACGCGGCGCACGGCTCGCCCGCCGTCTCGTTTCGCACCGCCTCCACGACTGGGGGTACCCGTACAACACCACCGTCAACGACACAGTCACCCTCATCGCCGCCGAGCTCACCGCGAACGCCGTGCGCCACGGCCACGTCCCCGGCCGGGACTTCCACCTCCGACTCACCAGCGATGCCGCCGCCCTCCGCATCGAGGTCACCGACACCCGCACCGAGCTCACGCCCATCCCCACCACCCCCGCCCCCGACGCAGAGGCCGGCCGCGGTCTGCTCCTCGTAGCCGCCCTCGCCACCCACTGGGGCACCACCCCACGCACCGGCGCACCCGGCAAGACCGTCTGGGCCCGACTCGACACGATCGTCCGCCCTTGATCCGGATAGGCTTCCGGCGTGGTCTACGCGATTGCCTTCCCGGCCGACGAATACGAAGCGATCGACTGGCAGTTGGAGTGCGACCAGTCGATGACGAAGACCCTCGGCATGCCCCAGAGAACCCGCGATCCATCACCTCGGATCACGCTGGTCTTCGCGCGCGGCGGGGAGTCTCCCGCCGCCGCGGACTACGAACTCCGCTGGCTCGGTGTCGCCCAGAACCCCAGGGGCGAGAAGGTCGCCCTGCGCGATGTCCGGATCAAGGTGGATCCGCTGCGCCGGAGCCCGGCTCGGATCAGGTTGGCCCAGCTGCGGTCGGTGCTCTCCAAAGACCACGCCGGGGCTCTCGCCACCGCGCTCACGGCCGAGGTGACCGCACTCCCCGACGAGCTCGGCGACAGTGTGATCACCGCATTACGCTCACTCCACCCCAGGCTCGCGTCGCTCCTCGACTTTCTGGAGACCATCGCCCAGCCTGATCTCCTCGACAGTGCACGCACAGAGGACCGTTCCTGGCAGGAGCAGTCCGACGCCACCCGCACGGGGCTCCAGATCGGCGGCTTCCCACCGTCCTTGCTCGCGGCCTGGCGTCGGCCGGCCGACCGCCACGCACCGTTCCTCGCCGGCATCGTCCGAGAGCCGACGGAACAGAGCCTGATCGAGCATGACGTGGCCCACTCACTGCCGGGCCCGCGGATCTTCGAGGTCTGGGAAGACCCTGACACCGGGGAGCTCGAATCCGACTTCCGCTGCGATATTCACGTGTTCGAGCACCGTGGACGCCGCATCGAAGTGGTCAACGTGAACGCGTCCGAGGTCGAGAACCGCACCGGCACCGACCTGATCTACTACCACGTCGCGACCCAGAGCCTCACCCTCGTTCAGTACAAACGTCTGCCGGCCCTCGAGCGCTGGGTGTACGCCAACAAGCAGCTCCTCGGCCAGCTCGACCGGCTCGAAGCCGTCGCGAACCTCAGCCGACAGCCGATCGCTGCCCATGAATGGCGCCTCAGCAACGACGCGTGCTTCCTCAAACTCGCGTACTGGCCGGAGGACCGCCGAGCAGACCCCAACGGCCCGGCGCCGGGCATGATCCTGCCCCTCTCCTACGTGCGGCTGCTCCTCCAGGACGACTGCACCCTCGGGCCGGGAGACGGCAGGCGCCTCGGCTACGGGTACGCCGACCGTCACCTGGTGCACACCCAGTTCATCGAGCTGGTCAAGCACGGGCTCACTGGGACGGTGGGCACCACCCGCGACGAGGTGATCGCCCTTGCCAAGCAACGGGCTCGCGAGGGCAACTCCGTCGCGATCGCCGCCGAGCTCGCATACGGGGAGCCCGGACAGGTCGTCCGCGAGCGCCAGCAGCGTGCCCGCTCCCGAGGGCCGGAGAAGAAGCCGAAGCCCAAGCGCCCGACCGTTCCATCGGGCCAGATGTCCTTCGACGACGGTGATGAGGACACGTCCTCCTACGAGTGGCCGTCGTAAGTGAACGAGCACGCGGTCCTTCCGCTGTTCACGGGCAGGAGCCGCACCTGTCCCGCCGGCACCTTCAACGGCTTGTCGGCCGCCGCATTCCACAACGCGACCGTCCCGTCCGCCTCTCCGAAGGAGAGGTAGGGGTGCTCGGGGCGGAGCGTTCCGCCCTGCGTGTTCAGCTCGGCGGCCGGAACCGTCGGTTCGACGCAGGTCCACTCCGGCTCGACCCCGAAGTACGACGGCGCCGGGCCTTTGCTCTCCGCTGCCGACTTCACCGCCGTGGCCGCGTTCCCCGCAGAATCCAACGCCAAGCCGGCGCAGATGGCGGCCACCGCGACCTGGGCCAGGACGTAGAGGGGTATGCCGAGCCGCTCGACCGGACTCACGATCGGCACGTGCAGGTGCTTCGCGATCCCCCACGCCGCCGGTACGCACAGAGCGACACTCAGCAGGCTCAGCAGCTTGGCCGCGGAGGTGGCCTGCCAGATGCCCGGCACGTCCAGGTCGTCCACCGTCAGGTCGAGCTCGTCGGCGTACATGGCATGCAGCACCGACCCTGACGTGACCGCGAACGAGACGACAGCCCCGAATGCCAACGGGGCGCCCCACGTGAGCCACTCACCCCAGCTCCACTGCCGGACCAGTAGCCACAGCCCGAGGACAGAGGCCGTTACGGCCAGCACCTGGAGGACCTGGACCGGGGTCAACGGCTTGCCGTCGGGCGCGGTCAGGCCCAGCCCTGAGGAGAGGAAAACGGCGGCGGCCACCACGGCTACGAAGAGGCTGTGCCACCGCCCTCCCTGCGCGAACACCCCGAACGCAACGCGCATGGCCCCGCCGAAGCAAGCCACGGCGGCCAGGGACCAGAACCAGGTGCGTGCCCCACTGTGATGGCGGGCGAACACCGCGCAGAGGACCATCACGACCAGCCAGCCGAAGAACCGGTACATCCGTCGGCGCATGTCCTCCTCCCTGCGCGGCACGATGTGGCTGCGCTCCCGCCCGTACAGCGCCCGTACGTCGGTGGCCGGCCCGGCCGCGGTCCCACCGGGCATCGGCATCCGTGACAGCCTCCGCGCCTCGGAGGCGGTGCCGGTCACGACGTGCCCGGTGTCGTGACGCCCGCGCCGCTCGGTGGACCGGGCCCGGGCGAGCGTCCAGCGTCGACGCAGCCGTTGCGCCACGGTCAAGGCCCCCGGATCCGGAGCGCGGGGTGGCCGGTGCCCGACCGTGTGGAGCCTCCACTCAGTCAGCTGCTCGCGGTCCTGGTCGACCAGGTCGCAGCGCCTGGCGTACATCTCAAGGCGGGCCCTGCGGGCGAGCCACTGCACCCGCCAGGCGGCGGCCCGCTCGGTACGCCGGTTGCGGGTCCCGAAGAGGCGCACCTCGACGGCGTACAACCGCGAAGCAGGATCCGCCCGTAGAACACCGGCCGACACGTCCTCCCCACGAGCGAACCAGCTGACGACCGGCCATCCCTGCTCCTCGAACTCCCGCTCCGCCTGGTCCCAGTCCCGCTGCTCACCCCTCACCTCGACCAGGACCAGCACCCTCTGGTCGTACCGCACCCGTCTCATCTGCCCACCCCGCCTCATCACACCGCACCGCACAGAAGTACGTGTCTCCCCAGGCCCGATATTCGCTACTCCACCGGAACCGTTTGCTGCAAACTTGAATGCTCCAGGTATCCGCCCCCGAGGAGCAGCCCCGTTGGCCAAGACCAGGAAGCGTCCCGGTCATGTACCGCGGCCCCGCCACCCGGTGGCCCCGCGCACCCCCGCAACCCGCTGGCGCGTGGGATATCTCTTCGTCCACGGGGTGGGCCATCAGAAGCCGGGCGACGCCCTCCAGTGGGGCAGGAACGTTATCGGAACACTCCAGGACGTTCACGGGGCACAGGCCGTCGCCTGGCGGGATCAACCGCTCTCGGAGACCCGTGCGGACCGGGAGACACGCCACGCCGAGGTCGTGCTCGACATCGGCGGAGCACGACGAACTGTGCTCTTCGCCGAGGCCTTGTGGTCCAGACGCTTCGCCGAACTGGGAAGGCCCTCCGCCTGGCGGACCCTCGTCTTCGTCCTGTCCGGTCTTCCGCTTCTCCTCTGGATCATCGGGCCGGACCATCGGGACCTTCGAGCGCTTGCACCTGCCCGCGGCCCTGCCCGCTGGTTCGCCCTCCATCCGGAGACGTACGCATTGGGCCGGCTCCTCTGGCGCCTTGCGACGCTGGCAGTACTGACCTTGGCCCTTGGATACGGTGTCGCACTCGCGCTCGCCGGATCGACTACCGCCCTCGTGGGGTCGGCGGTCGTGCTGGCCGGCCTGGCCTGGCTGGCCCGCTCTCGGATGAACCTCCTCTGGCACGTACGCGTCGCCGCTCTCGACGAGGAGCGTACGCAGGCCCTGCTGTCGCACCTCCACCGGAAGCTGCACTGGATGGAGGCGCAGTGCGACGAGGTGGTGGTGGTCGCGCACTCTCAGGGCGGGTACCTCATGCACCGCGTCCTGTCGCCCACCGCGAACCGGTCCCGTCCGAAGGTCCGGCGCTTCATCGGAGTCGGGTCCGGCCTCAAACCGATCGGCCTGCTCCGCTCGTTCGACCGCAGCGGCCTCACGACGCTCCTGTGGTCCGGCATCCTCGTGATGCCTGGATGGATCTGGGGTGTCTGGCCCTTGGTCGGGGAGCCGGTGGGCGGGTGTCTCCGGGCCCTGGTACGCGTGTGCTCTGCTGCGCTTCACACGTCTCTGGTGCCTGCCGCCGTCCTGTCCGATCCCGAAGGGTCCCGCCAGTGGTGGACGGCTGTCGCGCACGAATCTCTGCGGGCAGTAGCAGGCATCCCTGCTCCGCACCTGGACCTGGCCCACGGCGCCGCCGTCGCCGGATCGCTCAGTCTTGCCGTTCTCACCGGACGACTGATCCACGCGGCGCTCCTCGCCCGTCCGCCTTACTCCCTATCCCTCGACCACGACCGACGCCGCATCGAGTGGCGCGAGTACACCAGTCCCCACGACATGGTCGGGCGGATCCTGAGCCCCGGGGTGCCCGAGGATGTCGACCAGCCCTGGATCTCCGGCGCGGGGCATCCGCTCGGAGACCACGTCCTCTACTTTCACCCGACCGGCGTTCTGCCTCGGCGGCTGGCGGCGGATCTACTCGCGGATCTCGCTGTCGCCCAGGGAGACGAGTTCGCTCGGGCGGCGGACGAATGGAAGCGGGCTGCCGGAGGCTTCGACGCAGCCAAACGCCGGCAGGCCTCCCGCCGCCGCGCACTGCACGGCCTGATCCTGGGCACGGGTGCAGCCGCGGTCATCGCTCCCCTCGTGTTGGTGCAGGCATCAATCGTGCAGGCCCTCCTCCGCGCCTGGTTCCCGTTCGCCGTCTGGCTGCTGCTCCTGACCGTGCTCTTCACCGGGATCAGCCACCTCAACGCACGCCGCGCCGCACGCACCTTCACATCCCGCCTGACCGGAAAGCTGCAGCGCGCCGCCAAGGCTTGGCAGGTACGTATCGTCCCCACGGGAGCCCGAGCCGTTCCCGCGCTCGCCGCGGCGACCGGCGGCGTCATCGCCCTCTTCGGCTGTGCACGCTTCTCCCTGGCGTCCATCCGGCAGGGAGACGCAACCCTCTGGCCTGCCTGGCCCCTGCTGGTGTTCATCGCCGCCGGCCTGCTGCTCATCGCATGTGCCACAGCGGCCGGTTACCCCGTGCGCAAGCGGTGGTCGGTGCTGCTGGGGTTGATCCTGCTCCTCGCGGCATCCGGTCCCCCGGCCCCCCAGGCGTACGGACTCCCCTGGGAGCTACGCCCGGAGATGACGCTGGTCGGCTGTCTTGCCGTCTGCCTGCTGAGCACGCTCGCAGGCACCGCTTGGGCTCAGCTCAAAGCCGTCGATCTTGTGGAGCTCACCGACCGGCCGGATGCCGTCGGGCAGAATCGGACGGGCTGAGAGCCAGAACGGTCGGGCGAGGGAACGGGACGCGAGGACACATGTCGTTTGAGGACAGCGGTGCCAATCGAGCAGCAGGCGCGAAGGACCAGCTGTCGTTGTACGGACGCTACCTGGATGATCCGTCAGGTGAGGACAGCGGCGGCTTCCTCGTCGAGGTCGGCGCCGACGGGCGGAGCACGGACGTCGAGCTCGAGCTCCCCGATACGGAGCCCGAGAGCGAATCGGACCACATCAACGCTCCCTACGATCCGTCCAAGATCGAGATCCAGACCAGCAATCCCACGATCAACCTTCTGATGTCCCGGCTGATCAACGGCATGATCGACCTCGCCCCGGACTTTCAGAGGAAGGCCGGCATCTGGTCGGACGAGCAGCAGAGCCGACTGATCGAGTCCCTCCTGCTCCGCATTCCGATCCCGTCCTTCTACGCGGCGGAGCTCGACGACAGTTCCTGGGCTCAGGACAGCTCCTGGGCCATCGTCGACGGCATCCAGCGCCTGACGGCCATCGCCCGGTTCATCGCACCCGACGCCCTGGCACAGGTGGCGGGCATCGATGCGGGACCCCTGCCGCTACGCGGGCTGGAGTACCTGCGTGACGATTTCGAGGGCAAGGGTTACACCGATCTCTCCGGCCGCCTGCAGATCCGGCTCAACGAGACGCAGGTCGTCGTTCACGTCATCCGCCCGGGGACTCCGGAAGAGGTCAAGTTCAACATCTTCGCCAGGATCAACACCGGCGGACTGCCTCTCACCCGACAGGAGATCCGTCACGCTCTCGTTCCCGGGCCGGCCCGTGAACTGCTGTCCTCGCTGGCGGATTCGGCAGAGTTCCGGTCGGCGACCAGCAACGGCGTGTACAGCGAGCGCATGGCCGACCGGGAGATGGTCCTGCGCTTCCTCGCCTTCCTCATCTCACCGCCCGACACCTTCAGGGCGCAGGACTTCGACCAGTTCCTGGCGCTCACCATGCGCCAGATCAACCGTCTGCCGGCCGAAGAACGCCAAGCGCATGCCCATGACTTCAAGCGCGCCATGGTGACGGCTGAGCGGATCTTCGACGGCCACGCCTTCCGCAAGCTGTATCCGGGGCAGGTCCGTCGATCTCCGGTCAACAAGGCCATTTTTGAGTCAGTGTCGGTCAACCTCGCCCGCCTCCCGGACCAAGATCATTCGACGCTGGTAGCGTCACGCCAACAGGTGGTCGAGGGCTTCCAGCAGCTCATGGCCAACCGGGACTTCGAGCGTGCTGTGTCCGTCGGAACGGGTGACCGGGCCAAGGTGGTCACCCGGTTCGCCCAGGTCCGTGACCTCTTCCGTACCGTGCTGGAGAGCAACGGGGGCACTGCGCAGTGATCGAGCAACTGTCGCTGACCAACTTCAAGGCGTTCCGGTCCGCGGACATCAGGCTGGCCCCGGTCACTCTGCTCACCGGCCTCAATTCCTCGGGCAAGAGCACGGTCCTCCAGTCCTTGGCGTTGCTGCGCCAGTCCTACGACTCCGGCACGCTCATGCACACCGACGGAGACTCCAAGAGCCTCGGGGGTTTCCTCCTCGACGGCGAGCTGGTGGAACTGGGCACCGGGCAGGACCTCCTGCACGAGGACTTCATCCAGGTCGAGTCGGAACCCGACCCGCTGATCGCGGTCGGGTTCCGCGCCGAGGGACAGATCTTCGCGTGGTCCGCCCGGTACTCGCCGGAACAGGACGTACTTCCCCTCCGGCAGACGGTGCCGTCCGGAGAAGGGGATCGGGAACGATGGGGTGATCTGCCCCTGTTCTCCCGTCGATTCCAGTACCTGAAGGCCGATCGGATCGTCCCGGCCACCACCTACCCGAGATCCCATCACCAGGCGATCGGTCGCGGCTTCCTCGGCGCGCGCGGCGAGCACACCGCCAACTTCCTCAGGCACCATGCCGAGGATGTCGTCCCCGAGGGTCCGCTGCGCCATCCGAAGGCTGCCGGACACAGGATGCTGGATCAGGTGGTCGCCTGGATGCAGGAGCTCTGCCCCGGTGTGAACCTGGAGGCCGACGAGATCCCAGGAGTGGACTCGGTTCGCCTCAGCTACGGGTTCGGCGGAACGACCGGGCTGAACTCCACCCGCCGCCGGCGTCCCACGAATGTCGGCTTCGGTCTGACCTACGCGCTTCCCATCGTCGTGGCGTGCATGGCCGCGACCACCGGCAGCCTCATCCTCCTGGAGAATCCGGAGGCCCATCTGCACCCGCGTGGCCAGTCCCGTATGGCCATGCTCATCGCGACCGCGGCGGCCGCGGGGGCTCAGGTGATCGTCGAGACGCACAGCGACCATGTGCTGGACGGGACCCGGCTCGCGGTCAAGCAGGGACGGCTGGCGGCCTCGGACACCGCGATCCACTACTTCCGCGGCAACGGTGCCGGCGTACAGATCGTCACCCCCACCATCGCCGAGGACGGCTCGCTCTCGGAATGGCCCGAAGGATTCTTCGACGAGTCGGACCACACGCTGGACCAGCTGCTGGGCTGACCGCGCCGTCGTCGATCCGAGAGCCACGAGGGGGGAGTACTTCAGTGGTGCTCATGTTCTTGAACGAGAAGTCCTGTGTGTCCGACTGCACCCAGGCCGAGGCCGGCAAGGCCATGCGTGACTTCATCGATGTCTGCAGGGAGGTCTGGCGCGTCCACAACGGGGCGACGCTGGTGAGCGAGGTCAAGTTGGAAGACCTGGAGATCGCTCCTGGCTATTACCTCCAGCAATGGCGCAACGAGGCCGGCAACCGCGATGCCTGGCAGTTCATGCGCAGGGTCCTCCAGCGCAAGGCTCCACTGTCCGGGGTACTGCCCAAACCGCCGGAGGACCAGGAGAGCGAATACCGCCACGAAGGCGACCCGGTCCTCGGGCTGGCCGCAGCCCATCTGATGAACACACTGGCTGTCAGCCTCCCCACCTCTCCCGTCTGGGAGGCTCCGTGGCTCAAGGTCGACTACGAGCTGCTCGACGAGGATGAGCTGACCGCGTCGAGCGCAGACGTCCGCCATGCCTCCGAGAGCGGGCATGTGCAGGAGCACGAGCAGTGGATCCGCGACACGGCCGCCTCCGCCGCCGCCACCGGAGCACACTGTGGGAGGAGCGTGAAACCCTCTTTCCATGCCTCCAGTTCGTGCCGGGCGTGGAAGAGAACCTGCGCGAACTGCCTGGTGTGGCCGTGCCCAACGTGCGAGCCGAGCTGTTTCGCCTCAACGCCGCGGCGGAGGCCTGGACTCCCGGGGAGTCGGAGCCCGCGTGGGCAGTCAGGGTCGTTCCCGAAAGCGACACGCGCATCAACCAAGGGCTGTGCAACTTCACCGACCTCGACGGCAGCAAGCAGCTCTTCAGCCTCCACGTCCGGTACCAGCCGCACCAGGGCCGTATCCACCTCCGGCTGATCACGGACGAGGGCAAGATCCGAGTGGGATACATCGGCCGCAAACGGCTCACGGCCGGCGTGCCGCGCAACGCCCGATAGCCGAGCTGCTCACCGGAGCCGACGGGCCCGGACGGGGCCGCGATCCACCTCACTCTCCGGCCCGCCACCCTGCCTCGACACGGCATGGCTGACACCCCGGGCGTTCCCTGCCCGTGCGCTCCATCAGGTCCCCGGGGGCCGATGTCGGCGTTCACCGGGCCGTCCGGTCCTCCCGCAGTCTCCAGACCTCCGCGAGCACCTTCCAGGACAGCCCGATCGGGCAGTGGCCGGAATCAGCCGTCACCGACCGGTACGAGGAGGGATGTCGGGGGCTGCATATACCGTTGTCGCAGATCATCCACCTGGACGAATCGAAGGAGAACGTCGTGAGGCCCACGCTGGCCGCCGCGCAGCTGCGGGGCAGTCTCACCCAGTACCTCACGACGACGTACGCGCTGACGGACGAAGACACCCGACGTGCACTCGAACGGTTCCTGGAGCACCCGGAGACCGGCATGTTCCGGGGGCCGTACCTCCGGATCAGGACACCGTTCCACAAGGCCGAGGACGGCTGGCGCAAGCATCTGGAGTGGACTCCGGGATTCGTTCCGTACCGGCACCAGGCGAAGGCGTTCGAGCGGCTGAGCACCCTGCACGGTCCGGCGCTGCCCACGCTCATCACCACGGGCACGGGATCGGGCAAGACCGAGTCGTTCCTGATTCCGGCGCTCGACCACTGCCGCCGGGAGAAGGCCCGGGGACGGCGTGGGGTGAAGGCCGTTCTTCTCTATCCGATGAACGCGCTGGCCACCGACCAGGCGAGCCGCATCGGCGAGTATCTCGCCCAGCCGGAGCTCGCCCAGGTAACGGCCGGCCTGTACATCGGCGACCGCCCCGACACCGACTTCCGCCGGGTGATGACCCGGCGCGAGGAGATGCGTCAGTCGCCGCCCGACCTGCTCATCACCAACTACAAGATGCTGGACCTCCTGCTGCAGCGGAGCGAGGACCGGGCCTTGTGGGAGGACGCCCTCGTCCAGTACGTGGTGCTCGACGAGTTCCACACGTACGACGGGGCCCAGGGCACCGATGTGGCGATGCTGCTGCGCAGGCTGGCGATGACGACGGGCCAGAGCGAGCCGGGACGTCCGCTGGGTGGGATCTGCCCGGTGGCGACTTCGGCGACGCTCGGCGAACCCGGTCCTGCGGCCTCGTCCGGGGGGATCCTGGAGGTGGCCTCGCAGGTCTTCGGGATGCCGTTCCCCGCGGACGCACTGGTCGGTGAGGAACGGCTGCCGGCCGAGCAGTTCACCGGCCCGGTGAACTACGCCCTGCCGGAACCGCCCTCGCCCGAAGAGATCATCGCGTGCTCCGGCGGTTCCGACGTGGTGGCTCGGCCGGACAATCTGGATCTCAACGCTCTGGCAGCCAGGCTGCTGGGGCAGCACGGGCTGACGGCGTTCGAGATCGGCCGTCTGCTCAAGCAGCATGACTTCACCCAGGGTGTGCTCTCGCTTCTGGACGGCGAACCCCTGAGTGAATGGGAGCTCCGGGACCGCCTCGGCCGCTTCGGCTATGCCTGGGGGCGAGCCGCGCGTGAGAACCCACGGCTCGCCCTGTCGGCGCTCGCACGCTTCGTGGCCCTCCTGTCCGCCGCGCGTGATCCCGACTCGGACGAGCAGCGGCCCCGGCCCCTGCTCCATGTGGAGTCACATCTGTGGGTGCGTCCGGTGGGCCGGATCGTCCGCGGAGTGGGCCCCGGCAGGCCGGAATTCCACTGGTACGAGGATGACCGCGCGCGTCGAGCCGCCCTGGCGACCGCACCCCCGGACGGCACTGCCGAGGAAGCCGAACACGCATCGGGCAGCCGCCCTGCGTCCGGCTCCCTGCGCGCGCAGCCCGCGGTCGGTGCGGACACGACGATGCGCGAGGCCGCGATACGGCTGCCCGCCGCCTACTGCCGCAACTGCGGACGCTCCGGCTGGGCCGCGATCTCCCCCGAGGCCGACCCCCAGCAGCTGGTGATGGCCCACGACAAGATCTGGCGCGCCAGCGTCGGCCGTGACAAGCGTCGCATCAGATACTTCATCGCGGCCACCGAATCGGAGAGGGCGGAGGCCCTGGCCGCTCTGGACTCGGCTGCTCCGACCACCTCGGGTGGCAGCCCGATCCCCGCGCTGGTGCTCGACGGAGCCCAAGGTGTGTACCGGCTGCCCGTACCGGAGGATGCCGGCAGCCTGCAGGACGCCTGGTTCGTCTTCGCCGTCACCGACAAGAAGTCGGCGGACAAGGCAGCCCTCGACCAGCGCTGCCCCGTCTGCGGCGCCGACAACGCGATGCGCTTCCTCGGCACCCGACTTGCCGCCCTGGCCTCGGCGACCGTCACGCAGCTGTTCACGGGGGGAGAAGTCGCCCTCGTACCGGAGGAGCGCAAAACGCTCCTGTTCAACGACTCGACGCAGGATGCCGCGCACCGGGCGGGGTACGTGGCGAATCGCTCGTTCACCTTCTCCCTGCGTTCGCTCCTCACCCACAACCTCGAGGAGTCGGGGCAGCCGCTCGCCCTCAACGACCTCATCGCCAACGTGCTGGAGTCCGTGGACGATCCGGAGGCTCTCGCGGCGGTCGTGCCACCCGATCTGCACGACGAGCCCGGCGTGGACCGGCTGTTGTCCGGGCGCGGCAAGGGTGACGTGCGAACCTGGAAACTGATCGGGGAGCGGCTCGCCTTCTCCACCGTCATGGAGTTCGGGCTGCGCTCCCGCCAGGGGCGGACCCTGGAACTGACCCGCACGGCCGCTGCCGAAGTCGCGATCGAGAACCAGCACCGCATCACGATGCTCGCGCGCGACGTGCACCTGACCCTGCCCGGCCAACTGATCGTCGGGGAGGGACTGCCGACCGCGGAGCGTTACCTTGCCTTTGTCCGCGGACTGCTGGAGCGGGTCCGGCTGCGCGGTGGAGTCCGACACCGCTGGCTGGAGCCTTGGATGAAGGACTCGGGGGTGGCCCGGTTCAAGATCTGGGGCGGCCGGCCCGATGGGATGCCGGCCTTCCCCGATGGTGTGGCCGCCCCGCGCTTCCTGCTGGACAACCCGAAGGACAGGTCGGACTTCGACGCTGCCGCCGCCCGCTCCGGCTGGTACCAGGACTGGACCCAGCGCTGTCTCGGGCTCGATGCGGCCGGCGCCGCCGAGTACCTCCGCCGTCTGCTGCCCACTCTCGCCGAGGAAGGCCTGCTCGCGGTGCGCACGGCACAGGACCGGGCGACACGGGTGTACGGGCTGCAGCCGGGCCACATCCACGTGTGGCTCCTGGAGGACGACATCGTCAACAAGGCATTCGTGAGCTGTGAGCGCTGTGGCTGGCAGCAGGTCGTGCACCCCTCCCGCCGCACTCGCTGGTACGGCCACCCCTGCCCGCGCTACCGCTGCCAGGGCCGCATCACCGCACCCCAGCCGGGGATGTCGATGTCGGGATCCACCACTTTCGGCGGCACCCGGCCCCGTGACTACAAAGAGGACTACTACCGGCAGCTATACCGGACCGGCGGAGCCTTCCGGGTCGTCACCGCGGAGCACACGGGCATGCTCACCCGACCGCAGCGCGAGCGCGTGGAACGGTCGTTCCGTGACGGCACGCACTACACGGACCCCAATGTGCTGTCGTGCACCCCGACCCTGGAACTCGGCATCGACATCGGCGACTTGTCCGCCGTCCTGTTGGGCTCCCTGCCCAAGGGACCCGCCAACTACGTACAACGTGCAGGCCGGGCCGGCCGCAAGACCGGTAATGCCCTCGTCGTCGCCTTCGGCGGCCGGCGTCCACGCGACCTGTACTACCTCGACGATCCCCGCGAGATGATCGCCGGGGACATCGTCCCGCCCGGTTGCTACCTCTCCGCAGTCGAGATCCTGCGCCGTCAGTACACCGCGCACCTGCTCGACCTCGCGGCGCGCGGCCAACTGTCCACGGGTGACGGAGAGCGGCTGCAGCCCGCCCCGCGCCTGGTGTCCGCGCTGTTCGGCAGTTCGGGCTGGTGCCAGGACCTCACGGACGCCGCGCTCACGCACGGCGCCTCGCTCGTCGAAGCCTTCCTCGGCCTGTTTCCTTCTCTCCCGGGCATCGAAGGAACAGGCATCACCCCGCACGCCGCCGACACACTGCGGACGTATGCCACCAGCGGGATCGCCCGCGCGCTACAGGAGGCCGAAGAGGACTGGACGGGCCGGGGCGAGGAGCTGCGGCGCCGCATCCACTCCATCGACGAGGCGATGGGCCTGCTGGTCCGCAGCGACCCGGAACAGGACAGGGAATGGCGGGAGCTGCGCGCCGAGCGGTACGCGACCGGCAATCTGCTGCGCGACCTGAACCAGACGAGCGCCCATGGCGCACTCGTCGAACTCGGTCTGCTGCCCAACTACAGCCTCGCCGACACCACCACACAGCTGGAAGCCACCCTCTACTGGACCGAGGAGCCCGAGAGCGAGGGCGCGAAGAAGATCTACCGGAGCGAGGTGCGGGACTACGAGCGCTCACGCAAGCTCGCTCTGTCCGAGCTGGCACCCGGCAACAGCTTCTACGTCAACGGCTACAAGCACGTGGTGCGGGCACTGGACATCGGCAGTCCCGAACGGCGCGCCTGGTCGGTGTGGCGGATGTGCCCGGCATGCGGTTACGTGCGCACCGAGAATGCGCAGACCGACGCTTCTCCATGCCCGCGGTGCGGCGGACGGGAGATCGCCGATGCGGGCTGTGTGCAGCGGGTCCTGGCACCCAAGCGGGTTCTTGCCCGCGACAAGCGTGACGACGCCCGGGTCCGGGACGACAAGGACGAGCGGGAGAGCAAGCGCTACGCGATGCTCACCACCGTCGATATCGACCCCGTGCACCTCGCTCCCGACTCATGGCGCCACGACAGCGCGGTGTTCGGTGTGGACTTCTCCCGGCAGGCGGTGGTCCGGACCCTGAACCTGGGGCTTGACCGCCAAGACGGAAGCAGCACCGCCCCGCTCGCCGGCGCCGACGTGCGGATCAACCCGTTCTACGTGTGCGAAAGCTGTGGCGGTGCCACCAGCGAAGGCCGTCCCGTCATCGACCGGCCCCAGGACGCGCTGACCGAATCTCTCGCGGCAGCGACCAAGGCAAGCTCTCACCACCTGCTGTGGTGCCCGCGCCGCAAGGTTCGCTCCACGGCGGCCGAAGGGCAGGGCAAGGGCAGCGACGTCCCCCTGCTCCTCGCGCACGAGCTGGTGACCGAGGCCGTCCGGATCCTGCTGCCGGCTTCCGTCGCCCGTGCCAAGGAACGGCTTGCTTCCTTCACCGCGGCCATGTTCGCCGGCATCGCCGCACGGTACGGAGGCGACCCGGACCACATCGACATCGCTGCAGCCTCCATGCCGGACGGCAGCGACTCCGACTGGCCCCGGCAGTTCCTCGTCGTCTATGACCGCCTGCCCGGCGGAACCGGCTACCTTCACCGCCTCGCCACCGCCGAGGGCTTCCGTGAGGTGCTGCTGAAGGCCCGGGAGGTGATCGAGACCTGTACCTGCATCGAGAAGGGCCTCGACGGATGCCACCGCTGTCTGCTGCGCCGAGTGCCGGCCGGTGACTACGACAAGGTCAGCCGCAACGAGGTCCGCCAGATGCTGGACGAGCTGCTCGGAGACGACGGCGAGGCCTGGTCGACCTCACCCGTGGCCGCGACGCACCACATCTCGTTGGAGCGTCAGGCGGAGAGCGACCTCGAGGTCATGTTCATCGACACGCTGGGCGCATGGGCCCAGCAGCCCTCGTCCCAGGCCAGTGCTGACGCGTACACGACGACGGCTGGGACGTACTCGCTGGACCTGAGGCTGACCGGAGCCGACGGAGCCACCATCAGCTGGCGGGTCTCCCAGCAACGGGTCCTGGAAGGGACCCGCCCCGATGTGCTCTTCGAACGGACCGACGCTCCCGGTCAGCGGATCGCTCTCTACCTCGACGGGTACGAGTACCACGCAAGCCCGAAGCACATCGACCGAGCGGCTGCCGACGCCGCGAAGCGCACCCGGTTGCGCTCGGACGGGCTCCGCGTTTTCCAGCTCACGTACTTCGATGTGAAGGAGTGGCGCACCCGGGTGCACGACACTGGCTATGCCGGTACCGGCCCGCAGGACCCCGTCTGGATCCCCTACGGAGAGAGCGGCCAGAAGAGGGCACGCGAGTACTACGCCGGTGTGCGCCGCAGACTGCCCGGTGAGCTCGCCGCAACGGTCTGGATCAATCCGGCGGACCTGCTGCTCGCCTACCTCCGTGCACCTGACGCGGATCTCTGGCAGTGGCGTGCAGAGGCCGCCGTCGCCGGGCTGACCGGTGCCGGCGCCCGGCTGGCACCGATCGACCCGCAGGTCGTAGGGGAGCAGATCACGGCAGTCCTCCGCGGCGCCGCACCACAGGGACCGAAGGGAGCCGTCCAGCTGCTCACCGCCCTGGACGGCTCGGGCTGCTCGGTGACGGCGGCCGCCGACGGGCGCCATAGGCCCCCCGTCTGGACTGCGCTGACCGTACTGGACGACAGCGCGCAGGCGCTGTCGGACGAATCCGCGCACAAGCGTCGTTGGCAGGCATGGCTGTACTGGAGCAACGTGCTGCAATTCCTTGAGCACGGAGGTGGTGACAGCACCCAACTGACGACGAGCATGCTGGATGGCTTCAGCCCCGACAGCCTCGCCGTCACGGGTGGCGCCGGCTGGCTGGCGTCGAGCCGCGTCGACCGGGTGGTCCCGGATGCGGTGGCCGCGACGACCGCACCCGTCGAACCGTCTGAAGCGCCTGTACCGCCTGTGCCGCCTGTGCCGTCAGGCACTGAAAAGGCCCTGGTGACGGCAGACTCGGAATGGGACCAGGTCATGGAGTTCCTCGATCCTGACGAACCGGGCCTGGCACGGCTGGCCACGGACCTGGCGGCGCTGTCGGTCCCTGCCCCGCACGCCGGCCACGAGCTCGACGAGCACGGCTGGATGGCCGAACTGGCCTGGCCTGCTGCCCGGATCGCAGTGGTCACCGCTCCCCGCCCGGTGGGCGAAGAGCGGGACTACGAAGCCGAGGACCGGGACAGGGCCTTCGCCGGGGCGGGCTGGTGGGTCACCACTGCCGCTGACTGCACCGCCGCGGACATCGCAGACCGTCTGGCCGCCGCCCACGACAACGGCACATACCGCACCCACGGAGAGCGACAGTGATGACGACCAGAGGCGTGACCCTGCGCCTGCTCGACAAGGCGGACAAAGAGATCCTCAAGCTGCCCCGTGCGGTGAAGGGTGCGATCTACGACTTCCAGCACAAGTTCAAGGAGAATCCGCAGGCGCGAGGCCTCCGGCTGAAGCAGCTCGAAGGGCACGACAGGCTCTGGTCGGCCCGGATCACCGACGAATACCGGGCCCTGCTGCTCCACTTGGCCGACAGCGACTGGCTCATCGTCTCGGTCAAGCACCGCAAAGAGGTGTACGAGAAGCTCGACCGCCTCTCGTACGGCATCAACCAGGTCACCGGCGGCATCGAGTACGTCGACCTCCAGGTGGTCGAGGAGAGCGTGCTGCGCCGCGCGGTACCTCGTCCGACCCGGGCATCTGAACCCGTACCTGAACCAGCACCTGAACAGCTCGCTGCCGGACTCGCCCCTTCGGTAGCGCTGTTCGATGCGTTCTCCGACGGACAGCTCACCGACCTCGGCGTTGCCGCGCCTCTGGTGCCCGTCGTCCGCACCCTCACCACCGAGGACCAGTTGCTCGGCCTCGCCGAGTACACTCCACAGCTGACCTCCGAGGTGCTGCTCGCACTGCACGACGGCAAGTCCTACGAAGAGGTTCTGGACCAGGTCACCGCCCCCGTCACCGCGCCGGAGCCGGTCGACCCCGAGGACTTCCGAGCGGCGGCCGAGCGACCCGCGACCATGGTCACGACCACCGACGAGGCGCTTCGTGAGGCCCTGGAGGGTGGCGACTTCAGCCGTTGGAAGGTGTTCCTCCACCCGACGCAGGCACGGTTGGTGGAACGCGAATACTCCGGTCCTGCCAGGGTCGGCGGCGGGCCGGGCACCGGCAAGACGATCGTCGCGCTCCACCGGGTGAAGCACCTCGTCGCGCAGCTTCCGCCGGGCCGGACCAAGCCGGTGCTCCTTACCACGTACAACAAGAACCTCGCTGCCGATCTGAGGTCCCGCCTCCTCGAACTCGGCGGTGAAGCGCTGCTGTCACGTGTGGAGATCAGCCACGTGGACCAGCTGGCGCTGCGCGTCGTACGCGAGGCGGAGCCGGGAAGCAGCAAGCAGACCCTGGACGAGAGCCAGACCTTGCGCGAGTGGCGCGCGATGCTCGACGAGTTGAACGAGACGGGCTGGGATGCACAGTTCCTGCACGACGAATGGTCGCAGGTCATCCTGGGGCAGGCCGTCGTCTCAAGGACAGAGTACTTCCGTGCACGCAGAGCCGGACGTGGGAAGAACATCGGCCGCCCGGAGCGCGCTGCGATCTGGCAGCTCGCCGAGCGCTTCACCCAACGGCTCGACCGCCTCGGACGGCAGACATGGGAGCAGGTCGCGGAACGTGCGGCGCGTCTGGAGATGGAACGGGCACAGCGGATCCAGGCCATCGAACAGCAGCGCGAGGAGGCTGGCGGCCTGGACAACGTCCATCTTCAGGCCGGCTCGGCCGGCTGGCTCCGACACCGGTACAGGCACATCGTCGTCGACGAGGCCCAGGACCTGCGCGCCGCGCACTGGAAGCTGCTCCGCGCCATGGTCCCGCGCACGAGCAACGACATCTTCCTCGTCGGCGACACGCACCAGCGCATCTACAACAACCCGGTGACGCTCGGCAGCCTCGGCATCAACATCCGTGGACGCTCCTCGAAGCTGACCCTCAGCTACCGCACAACTCGGCAGATCCTTGGCTCCGCACTCGGGGTGCTGAGCGGAGAGACCTTCGACGACCTGGACGGAAGCAGCGAAGACCTCGACGGCTACCGCTCGGTCCTCACTGGCGGTCTGCCCCGGCTGCACGGCTGTGAGGACTGGGAAAGCGAGCGCGCCGCGATCGCCGATCTCATTTCCGACTGGTCCGATGTCCCCCTCGTACAGATCGCGATCTGTGTCCCGACCAACGACATGGCGCGCGAGGTCGGGCTCGCTCTGGGCGAGCGAGGCATCAGGGCGGTGGAGATCGGGCCCGAGGGGCCGCGCGGCGACGACGGCGTACACATCGGCACGATGTACCGGTTCAAGGGTCTCGAGTACCAGCGGATGATCATCGCTGGTGTTCGGGACGGACTGGTCCCCCGGGAGGCCGTGACGCACCTTCGCACCACCGATGCCGTCCGCTACCGCCGTGAACTGCAGCGGGCGCGCTCGTTGCTCTTCGTGGCGGCGACCCGGTCGAGGGACAGCCTCGCCATCTTCTGGCACGGTCGGCCGAGTCCGTTCCTGGAGCCGCTCATGAGTCTGCGCGCCGGGTGAGAGCGCTGACCGGGTCCGGGGAGGGGTGGCCCACGGGCCACCAGTCCTGGTCGCCGTGGCGGTCCTCGTAGCAGTACCAGAGGCCGTCGCGGCCGAGGCGGAGCTGGCGGGTGTGGATCGTCAGGCGGTTGCGGTCGGGGCGGAAGGTGCCCTGGCCTGCGGCGAGGAGCGCCGGGCGGGCCCGGTCGAAGGGACCGGCCGGCGGGTCCCAGGGCTCTTCGAGGGCGTCGAGGGCCGGGCGGCCGCCCTGGCGCCAGGCCGCTGCGGCCCGGGCGAGGTCGGTGGTGCTGCGGCCGGTGGCCCGGGCCAGGTCCCGGTAGAGGGTGCGGGCCGCGCCCGTCAGTCCGGCCGTGGGGTGCGCGGAGGCCAGCCGGACGGCGTCCTGCCACAGGGTGAGCCCGGCGATCGGGTCCTCTCCGGTGGTGAGCAGGGCGAGGGCGCGGGCGGCCGCGTCGGAGGCGAGCTGGTCCAGTGCCAGCGGGTCCGGCGCCGCCGGGTCGGCCGGGCAGGCGGGCGGCAGGCCCACCGCGGCCGGCACGGGAAGCGGCGCGGGCAGCAGCGGCAGACCGGTCCGGGCGAGCGCCGCCCGGGCCGGAACGCCGGGGAAGCCGGGCGCCGCATCGGGCTGTTCGCGCGCGGCATGGGCGGCATTGCGGCGGGTGAGCTCGTCGAGGAGCTCCCGCTCCCCCCGGCCGCGCAGGAGCAGCAGGACGAAGGGGTCCTCGTCCAGGAGCCGGGCCGCCCGGTAGCAGAGGGCCGCCGCGTGCTTGCACGGCGGACGCCCGAAGTCCGGGCAGGAGCAGTGCGGGACGAGCTCGCCCGCGCCGGGCAGGATGCTCTCCGCGAGCGACTGAGGGACCTCCCGCTCCAGCAGGGCGGCGAGCGCCGCGGGGTCGGCCGCGACGGCCTCCAGCAGTTCGCTCCACTCCCGGTCCGCGAAGGCGGGCAGGGTCAGCTCGGTGCGGTACGGGCGGGGCCGGCTGCCCCGGACGTACGCCACGATCCGGCCGGGGGTGACGGTCACCGCGTCGACGTGCCCCTCCGCGGCGTACGCACGGCCGCGGGCCAGGCGAGCCGTGTCGTGGGAGACCTCCTCCAGTGCCGTCACCCAGGCCCGGCCCCACCAGCTCACCGCCGCGGCCCCGGCGGGCACGGTCTCGAAGGTGCGGCGGCGGTCGTCCCGCGCGGTGATCACGAGGGCCTCCGCAGGGAGACGAGGTCGGCCAGCTCGCGGTCGGTCAGCTCGGTCAGCGCCGACTCGCCCGAGCCGAGGACCGCGTCGGCCAGGGCCCGCTTCGCCTCCAGCATCTCGGCGATCCGGTCCTCCACGGTGCCTTCGGCGATGATCCGGTGGACCTGTACGGGCTGGGTCTGGCCGATCCTGTAGGCACGGTCGGTGGCCTGTTCCTCGACGGCCGGGTTCCACCAGCGGTCGAAGTGGATGACATGACCGGCCCGGGTGAGGTTCAGACCCGTGCCCGCCGCCTTCAGGGACAGCAGGAAGACGGGGACCTCGCCCGCCTGGAAACGGTCGACGAGCTCCTCCCGGCGCGGCACCGGAGTCCCCCCGTGCAGCAGTTGGTGGGAGATCCCCCGGGCCGACAAGTGCCGTTCGATCAGGCGGGCCATCGTCACGTACTGGGTGAAGACCAGCACCGCGCCGCCCTCGGCCAGGATCGTGTCCAGCAGCTCGTCCAGCAGGGCGAGCTTCCCCGAGCGGTGCCCGATCCTGGGCTGCTCCTCCTTGAGGTACTGCGCCGGGTGGTTGCAGATCTGCTTGAGCGAGGCCAGCAGCTTCATGATCATGCCGCGTCGTTCCATGCCCTCGCTCGACTCGATCACGGCCATCGCCTCGTCCACCGCCGCCTGGTAGAGCGAGGCCTGCTCCCGGGTGAGGGAGACCGGATGGTCCGTCTCCGTCTTCGGCGGCAGCTCGGGCGCGATGCCGGGGTCGGACTTCTTGCGGCGCAGCAGGAACGGCCGGACGAGCGCCGACAGCCGGGCGACCGCCGCCTCGTTGCCGCCGTCCTCCTCCGTCTGGTGCTCCACCGGGCGGGCGTGACGGGCCCTGAAGGCGGTGAGCGGTCCCAGCAGCCCCGGCGTGGTCCAGTCGAGCAGCGCCCACAGCTCGGAGAGGTTGTTCTCCACGGGGGTACCGGTCAGCGCCACCCGGGCCGGGGCCGGCACCGTGCGCAGCGCCTTCGCGGTCGCCGAATGCGGGTTCTTGACGTGCTGCGCCTCATCGGCGACGACCATGCCCCAGCTCTGTTCGGCGAGCAGGGCGGCGCTGGCGCGCATCGTCCCGTACGTGGTGAGGACGAACCCGCCCGCGCAGGACGTCAGGTCCTCGGTACTGCGGCTGCCGCCGTGGAAGCGGCGCACGGGCGTGCCGGGGGCGAACTTCTCGATCTCCCGCTGCCAGTTGCCCAGGAGGGACGCGGGGCACACCACGAGCGTCGGCTCGGGCCGGTCCCGGTGCAGGTGCAGTGCGATCAGGGTGACGGTCTTGCCCAGGCCCATGTCGTCGGCGAGGCAGCCGCCGAGACCGAGCGAGGTCATCAGGTCCAGCCAGGCCAGGCCGCGGGCCTGGTAGTCGCGGAGGGTGGCCTTGAGGGCGGCGGGCTGCGGCAGCGGGGCCTGCTCGCGCGTCAGGCGGTCCCGCAGGGCGGCCAGTGCCCCCACCGGCACGGCCTCGACCGTCGCGCCGTCGATCTCGGCCGTCCCCGACAGTACGGTGGCCAGCGCGTCGACCGGGTCCAGTACGCCCAGCTCCCGCTTGCGCGCCTTGCGCACCAGCTCCGGATCGACCCGCACCCACCGGTCGCGCAGCCGGACCACCGGCCGGTGCGCCTGGGCCAGCGCGTCCATCTCCCCCGGGGTGAGCCGGTCGCCGCCCAGCGCCAGCTCCCAGGAGAAGGCGAAGAGGTGCTCGGCGTCGAAGAAGGCGGTCCCGTCGGTTGCCGAACCGGGCGCGGTGGACCGTACGACGGCGGTCGCCGACAGCGTACGGGCCAGCTCGCGCGGCCAGTGGACCAGGACGCCGGCAGCCGCCAGCCGGCTCGCGGCCACCCCCAGCAGGTCCTCGAGCTCCGGGTCGGACAGGGCGAGGGAATCGGGCACGGGCTGGTCCAGCAGCCGCAGCAGGGGCGGCCAGACCCGCGCGGCCCGGCGCAGCGCGAGCACGGCGTCGATCCGGGCGCGGGGACCGAACCCGGCCGCCGCCGTGCCCGCCCACAGCTGCCCGGCATCGGTGACCAGGGTCGGATCGGCGAGGCTGTGCACCTGGACGACGGCGGCCCCGGCGCGCCGGACGTCCTCGCCCTCGGCCTCGTCGAAGAGGCGGAAGGAGGACAGGTCGAGCCTGAGCGAGATGCCGACGCCTGTGTCGGAGCCGGCCGCGACCTGCGCGGCCCAGTCCTGTATCCCCGGCACCTGCTGCGCCTCCCGCGCGGCGAACGGCCGCCCGGCGGCCACGGCCGCGGCCGGGGTGCGGGGCAGGCTGTCGGCGACGGCGTCGAGGAACGCGCGGACCAGTGCTTCCGGTTCGGGCAGCTGGAGCGGACGGCGACCGGGCAGGGGGGTCGCGTACCCCTCGTACGGCAGGGCTGCGGCGACCGCGCGGAGGTGATCGATGTCGGCGGCGTCGAGCGGCCCGGCGCGCCAGGCGTCCACCCCCTCGGGGGTGAGTCCGGGGAGCAGCCGGCCGCGGGCGGCCAGGGTGAGCGCCTGCGTGGCGGCGGTCCCCCAGGCGCGGGTGGCGGGATGCGCGGCGGGGCTGTGGGGCGCCCGCGCGAGCAGGGGCAGGGCGGAGGCGACCGAGAAGGTCACGGCGGGCACGGTCCGGCTGCGGACGCCGTCGCCGTGCGGGCGCACGACGGTGAGCGGCGTCGGCATACCCGCCTCGGGCAGGGCGTCCCCCTCGGGCGCCCAGAAGGCGACCCGTCCCTGGCGGGGGACGGCTGCGGGCAGGAAGACGGCGGCGTGGCGCAGCAGCGCGGATGCCTGCGCGGATGCCTGCGCGGATGCCTGCGGCTGCGGCTGCGGCTGCGGCTGCGGTGTCACGGTGCCCCCTCCCCCCGTCTCTTCCGTCGATGCGCTTGCGGATCTGCTGGTCCGCTCTGCCGACGAGTCTAGGCGCGACCACCGACAACGCCCCTGACCTGCGGATCACCGCCCCCAGCGACCCTGGTCCGTCGTGTACCCGTACACCGGCCGGCCGGGGGCCGCGCTCGTGCGCAGCGGCCGCCCGTCGTCGTCGATGCGGAGGGTGCCCGAGCCGGACGGTGCCGACCACCGGAGGTCGAGGGACCAGTCGCAGTCGCAGCCCGTGGTGACCGCCTCCACCCGCAGGACGACCGGTTCGGCCGCCGAGACGCGCATCGGGAAGGCGGGGGCCGGCAGCGTGTCCCCGGCGTCGTTCCCGGCGACCGGGCGGGCCAGCGGGCGCGGCGCGTCCAGATTGACGGCGAAGACGGCCGGGGTGAGTGCCCCGCCGCAGCCCTGCGACATCTCGTAGACGTTCCAGGCCGGCGGGGTACGGCGGCCCGACACCCGGACCTGCAGGTCCTCCAGGACCACGGCGCCCGGGCCCGTGCCGTGCAGGGTGACCTCCACGATCTGCTTCCCGGCGTGCACGGCGCGCTGCGCCGACGCCCAGGCGGGTGCGTCCGCCTCCACGGGCGGCGCCGGCACCGCCCCCGGACCCCGCTCGGACAAGTAGGCGTGATCGCAGCCCGCGGTCCACACGTGCGACCGGACTGCCGCCCTCAGGGGCGCTGCCGGAGCCCGGGGCGGGGCCGGGACCGGCGGTGACGCGGAGGGCGGGACGGACGCCGGACCCGGGCCACCGGCCGGCGGCGAGGGCTCCGGTGTGGTCGTGGTCCCTGGTGCCGACGCCGGGGCGGACGCGGTCCCGGAGGCGCCTGCGGATGCCCCGGGCGCCGTCGTACCCGCCCCGGGTCCGCTCCCCGTCCCCGTCCAGGCTCCGGCCCGCGGCGCACGGGGCTCGGGGCCGGCCGCCGCGAGCAGGGCCACGGCCACCGCGCCCGCCGCCACCCCGGCGCCGGCGACCACGGCCGCCCTCCTCCGGTACCAGGGCCTGCCGCCCGCAGGCTCCGCGACGACGGCCGGCTCCCCCACGACGACGACGGCGGGCTCCGAGTCCGACTCCGGCCCCGACTCCGCTTCCGACTCCAGCCCCGGACCCGGCCCCGGTGGCGCCCCCGCACGCCGCCGCGCATCGGCCAGCAGCCACGCCCGGTGCAGGTCCACCGCCTCCCCCGGCGATGCCCCGCAGGCCCGTGCGAACCGGTCCACCACCGCGAACTCCGCCGGCAGCGCATCCCCGTTGCAGTAGCGGTGCAAGGTCGACGTACTCGTGTGCAGGCGGCGCGCCAGGGCCCCGTAGCTCAGTCCCCCACGCTCCTTCAGCTCCCGCATCAGCCGCGCGAAATTCTCGGCCTCGCTCACCGCGTTCCCCCGTCCGGCGTCCCGTGACTGCGTTCCATGCCTGAGGTGTTCCCCCAGGTGACAGTGCGTACGGCCATTCCAGCGTCCCGAATTCGCCCCAAACCGTGGCCGGCCGGGCGGCCCGGGGAACAGGCTCGTCAGGCACACCGAACCACTCACGGGGAGACCGTTCATGTTCCGACGCACCGACACCGTCGCCACCCTCGCCACCGCGCTCGTCGCGGCGGCGACCGCCTTCGTCCTCACCACCTCGACCGCCGCCGCGGCCGCCGCCGCGGCCGCCACCGCGCCCGGCTTCCTGGCCGGCACCGACCTGCCTCCGCACCCCGGCTCTGCCTGGTACCCGGGCAAGGTCACCAAGGGGCTGCCCGAGTTCGCGCCGTTCTGCCTGGAGGGCGTGCTTCCGGCGGCGGGCAGCTGGCACCGCACCTTCGGCACCGAGTTCGACACCGGCGCCGTGCAGGTCTCCGTACGGTCCTCCTCGGCCTCCGCCGCCGCCAAGCTCGTCGGCACGCTGGAGCGCAAGGTCGCGGCCTGCGCAGCCGACTGGCTGCGGACGACCCCGGGCGGCACCGCCTCCTGGGAGGACTACGGAACGCTCCCCGTCGAGGAGGGCGCGCACGTCTACGGGGTCCACACCTCGATCCCCGACTCGGAGCCGGGCGTGCACCTCTACGGGATCGGGCGCGACGGTTCCACGGTGACCGTCGTGAAGTGGGGCGAGATGGGCGACCTGTCCCAGGCCCCGGTCGCCGCGTTCGAGAAGACGACCACGACGGCCGTGAACAAGCTCAACCCGTAGCCCGGCCACGCCCCGGCCGCCGGCCGGCCGGCCGGAGTGGCACCATGGACCTGAGAGGCGATGTCCATGCGTTCCGGGAACGAGCCGGTGACCGCGCGCAGCCCGCTGCGGCTGCGGTTCTGGCTGGGTGTCTGGGGGTTGGTCTGGGCCGCCGGCGGGACGGCCGCCTTCTCGCTGGCGGGCCGTCCCGGATGGGCGGCCGCCTGCGGGGCGCTGGCGGTCATCGTGGCCGTGGACCTGGCCATGATCGTGCGCCACATCCGGCAGGGGCCGCACTACCAGCCCGGCCGGGACGTCCCGCCGTACGACCCGCCCCGCGGCCGGTGAACCGGCAGCTGGTGAACCGGCGGCCGGTGGACGGTCGGGCGGCGGACGGTCGGGCGGTCGGGCAGAGGACGGTCTGCTCAGGCCTGGTCCTCGAAACGGGCCGCCGCCAGGTACTCCGGCTGCGGGTCGAGGGCGGCGGCCAGGCGGAAGTGCTTGCGCGCCTGCTCGGGCCGGCCCGCGCGCTCGTGGGTGCGGGCCAGTGCGAAGTGGGCGAAGGCGTTGTCCGGTTCCCGCTCCAGCACCAGCTCGAACTCCAGCTCCGCCGGGCGCAGTTGGGCCGAAGCGAAGAAGGCCCGGGCCCGCAGCAGCCGGGCCGCCGTGCTCTCCGGGTGGGCGGCTATGACCGAGTCGAGCAGCTTGACCGCGCCGCGCGGGTCGCGTGCGGCCAGCAGCTGCTCGGCGGCCCGGTAGTCGATGACGTGGGTTTCCGGGCTGGGCGGCGTGGGGCGCGTGGTCTCGGACACGGTCGGAATCCTTCCCTCTACGGGCGCGTTCAACGCCCCCACCACGGCCGGTATTCCATGCACACGTCAGGGGGTGCCGTCGGCGGCCCTCGCCGTGAGCTCCTCCCACACTTTGCGCACCTGCGGCTCCAGCGCCTCCAGGGGCCCGTCGTTGTCGATCACGAGGGTCGCCACCGCGAGCCGCTGCTCCCGCGTGGCCTGCGCGGCCATCCGGGCCCGCGCCTCCTCCTCGGCCATCCCGCGCAGCGCCGTCAGCCGCGCCAGCTGCGTCGTCGGCGCCGCGTCCACCACGACCACCAGGTCGTAGAGCGGCGCCAGGCCGTTCTCCGCGAGCAGCGGTACGTCGTGCACCACGATCGCGTCGGCCCCCGCGGCGGCCTCCAGCTCGGCGGACCGGGCCCCGACCAGCGGGTGCACGATCGCGTTGAGCGTCTGGAGCTTCGCCGGGTCCGAGAACACGATGGACCCGAGCTTCGGCCGGTCCAGCACCCCCTCGGCGGTCAGCACCGACTCCCCGAAGACCGCCACGACGGCCGCGAGCCCCGGCGTACCGGGCTCCACGACCTCGCGCGCGATCCGATCGGCGTCGACGACGATCGCCCCGTACCCCGCAAGCAGTCGCGAGACCTCGCTCTTGCCGGCACCGATTCCGCCCGTCAGGCCCACTTTCAGCATGCCCGCAGCCTAAACCCCGGCCCCCCGCGCCCCTACAGCCCCGTGGGCGTCAGTTCTCGCCCTCGCGCTCCGCCAGGAACCGCTCGAACTCGCGCCCGATCTCGTCCGCCGACGGAATCTCCGCGGGCTCGGCGATCATGTTGCCCCGGGTCTCGGCTCCGGCGGCCGCGTCGTACTGGTGCTCCAGCCCCTGCACCAGGCTGACCAGCTCCTCGTCGCCCTCCCGGATCTGCCGGTCGATCTCCGTCTGGGTGCGGTGCGCCTCGGTCCGCAGCGCGTGCGCCACGGCCGGCAGGACCAGTCCGGTCGCCGCCGTGATCGCCTCCAGCACCGTCAGCGCGGCGTCCGGGTACGGGGAGCGCGCGACGTAGTGCGGTACGTGCGCGGCGACACCCAGCACGTCGTGCCCGGCCTGGGCCAGACGGAACTCCACCAGGGACTCCGCGCTGCCCGGCACCTGCGCCTCGTCGAAGGGGCTGCGGTGGCCGGGCATGAGGTCGGTCCGGTTGCCGTGCGGGGTGATGCCCACGGGCCGGGTGTGCGGAACGCCCATCGGGATGCCGTGGAAGTTGACCGAGAGCCGGACCCCGAGGCGCTCGACGATCTGCCGGACGGCGACGGTGAAGCGCTCCCACTCCACGTCCGGCTCCGGGCCGGAGAGCAGCAGGAAGGGTGCACCGGTGGCGTCCTGGACCAGCCGGACCTCCAGCCGGGGCTCCTCGAACTCCGTCCAGTGGTCGCGCTGGAAGGTCAGCAGCGGGCGGCGTGCCCGGTAGTCCACCAGCCGGTCCGCGTCGAAGCGGGCGACGACCTGGTGGGGCAGGGTGTCCAGAAGCCGCCCGACGATCTGCTCGCCGGCCTCACCCGCGTCGATGTACCCCTCGAAGTGGTACAGCATGACCAGCCCGGCCGAGTCCTGGGCGACCGCCAGGTCGGCCACCGCCAGGCCCTTGGCATCCCATTCGTACAAACCCTGTGGATCAAGCACCGCCACCACTCCTCCTCGCCGCGTTCTCTGCCAAGAACGTCCAAGACGGCGCCGCCATTCCCCAGTTGGCCGCATTCACGCGAACGCAACGGATCAACGGCCGGTCAACGGCGGATCGACGGCGGTCCAGCTCCAGCGGGAAACGCGGTGAGGCCCGCCCCCCGAAGGGGACGGGCCTCACCGTTCAACTCAGCTCAGCTCTGCTCACACCGGAGTGTGATGCGCGCTGCGATCAGCTCTGGCCGCCGGCCAGCTTCTCGCGGAGCGCGGCCAGGGCCTCGTCCGACGCCAGGGCGCCGGAGGTCTCGTCCGACTCCGAGGAGTACGAACCACCCGAGATGCCCGCACCGGCGTTGCCACCGGCGGCCGGGGCGGCAGCACCCTCGGCGGCAGCGGCCTCGTCGGCCTCGCGGCTCTTGATGACCTGGGCCTGGTGCTGCTCGAAGCGCTGCTGCGCCTCGGCGTACTGGGTCTCCCAGGCCTCGCGCTGCTTCTCGTAGCCCTCGAGCCAGTCGTTGGTCTCGGGGTCGAAGCCCTCGGGGTAGATGTAGTTGCCCTGGTCGTCGTACGACGCGGCCATGCCGTACAGGGTCGGGTCGAACTCGACCGACGCCGGGTCGGCACCGAAGGACTCGTTGGCCTGCTTCAGGGACAGCGAGATCCGGCGACGCTCGAGGTCGATGTCGATGACCTTGACGAAGATCTCGTCGTTGACCTGGACGACCTGCTCCGGGATCTCCACGTGGCGCTCGGCCAGCTCGGAGATGTGGACCAGACCCTCGATGCCCTCGTCCACGCGGACGAACGCACCGAACGGAACCAGCTTGGTGACCTTACCCGGGACGACCTGACCGATCTGGTGGGTCCGGGCGAACTGCTGCCACGGGTCCTCCTGCGTCGCCTTCAGCGACAGGGAGACGCGCTCGCGGTCCATGTCAACGTCGAGAACCTCGACGGTGACCTCCTGGCCGACCTCGACAACCTCGGACGGGTGGTCGATGTGCTTCCAGGACAGCTCGGAGACGTGGACGAGACCGTCGACGCCACCCAGGTCCACGAAGGCACCGAAGTTGACGATCGAGGAAACGACGCCGGAGCGGACCTGACCCTTCTGCAGGGTGGTGAGGAACGTCTGGCGAACCTCGGACTGGGTCTGCTCCAGCCAGGCACGGCGGGACAGGACCACGTTGTTGCGGTTCTTGTCCAGCTCGATGATCTTCGCCTCGAGCTCCTTGCCCACGTAGGGCTGGAGGTCGCGGACACGACGCATCTCGACGAGAGAGGCCGGCAGGAAGCCGCGGAGGCCGATGTCGAGGATGAGACCACCCTTGACGACCTCGATGACGGTACCGGTGACGATGCCGTCTTCTTCCTTGATCTTCTCGATCGTGCCCCAGGCACGCTCGTACTGAGCGCGCTTCTTGGACAGGATCAGACGGCCTTCCTTGTCCTCCTTCTGGAGAACCAGGGCCTCGATCTCGTCGCCGACCTTGACGACCTCGTTCGGGTCGACGTCGTGCTTGATCGAGAGCTCACGGCTCGGGATCACGCCTTCGGTCTTGTAACCGATGTCGAGCAGGACCTCGTCCCGGTCGACCTTCACGATGACGCCGTCGACGATGTCGCCGTCGTTGAAGTACTTGATCGTCTCGTCGATCGCGGCGAGGAAGGCTTCCTCGTTACCGATGTCGTTGACCGCTACCTGCGGAGTGGTAGAGGTGGTCTCGGTGCTGCTCGTCATGTGGGAAAGGGCTCCGGTTACGGACAGAAAGTCGTAGGTACTGCTACGCCGGGAGCCCTTATCGGCATCTGCCGACAGCCGGACAGCCAAGGAGACCCCCATTCCGCGAAACGCGGCGGGGCCTCGAAAACCGAGGGGACATCAACAGATACAAGCGCAGCCTGCTAGGTCTGAGGAGCACAGGCTCGCAGCGCAACTTGTAGCATACGGGGACGGCCGGACAGGGTCAATGCGCGAAGGCGCACACCCCGGGCGGATCACCGCATAACCGGCACAATTCGTGGGTGGGAGCACCTTCCTGACGCTTCCTGCCACTTTCTGAAGACATTCGCAGACTACGACGACGGGCCCCATGAACCAAGAGGACTACGCCTCCGAAGACGCGTACGAAGCCGATCCGGGCTCCGCGGAAGACGCCGAGGCCACACGGCGTGACGCGGGGGAAACGGAGAGCAGCCGGGCGAGCCGGGGCTGGTGGGACCGCAACGCCGACGAGTACCAGAGCGAGCACGGCGCCTTCCTCGGCGACGACCGCTTCGTATGGGGACCCGAAGGACTGGACGAGGCGGAGGCGGCCCTCCTCGGCCCCGCCGGCTCCCTCAAGGACAAGGACGTCCTGGAGATCGGCGCCGGCGCCGCGCAGTGCTCGCGCTGGCTGGCCGCGCAGGGCGCCCGCCCGGTGGCCCTCGACCTCTCCCACCGCCAGCTCCAGCACGCCCTGCGCATCGGCGGCGGCGACGTGCCGGGGCCCCGGCTGGTCGAGGCCGACGCCGGCAGGCTCCCCTTCCGCGACGGCTCCTTCGACCTCGCCTGCTCCGCCTACGGCGCCGTCCCCTTCGTCGCCGACCCGGTCAACGTCATGCGCGAGGTGCACCGCGTCCTGCGCCCCGGCGGCCGCTGGGTCTTCTCCGTCACCCACCCGATCCGCTGGGCCTTCCCCGACGAGCCCGGCCCCGAGGGGCTGTCCGTCGCCGCCTCCTACTTCGACCGGACCCCGTACGTGGAGCAGGACGAGCAGGGGCGCGCGGTGTACGTCGAGCACCACCGCACCCTCGGCGACCGGGTCCGCGACGTGGTGGCGGGCGGCTTCCGCCTGGTCGACCTGGTCGAGCCGGAGTGGCCCGAGTGGAACAGCCAGGAGTGGGGCGGCTGGTCCCCGCTGCGCGGCAACCTGATCCCGGGCACCGCGATCTTCGTGTGCGAGAGGGCCTGATCCCTTGATCCGCCAGGCCGCCCTCGACGCCCTCCCCGTAAGAGAGGCCGTGCCCGCGCTGGTCTCCGCGCTGGACGGCCACGGCGCCGCGGTGCTCTGCGCCCCGCCCGGCACCGGCAAGACCACGCTGGTGCCGCTGGTGCTGGCGGGACTGGTGGGCGGTGGGCCCCGGCGCCGTGTCGTGGTCGCCGAGCCGCGGCGGATCGCCGCCCGGGCCGCGGCCCGGCGCATGGCCTGGCTGCTGGGCGAGGCCGTCGGCTGCTCGGTCGGCTTCACGGTGCGCGGGGAGCGGGTGGCGGGTCCCGGCACGGTGGTGGAGGTGGTCACCACCGGGGTGCTGCTCCAGCGGCTCCAGCGCGACCAGGAGCTGGCCGGCGTGGACGTGGTGGTCCTGGACGAGTGCCACGAGCGGCACCTGGACGCCGACACGGTCGCCGCCTTCCTCCTCGACGTACGGGAGACGCTGCGCCCGGAGCTCCGGCTCGTGGCGGCTTCGGCGACGACCGACGCGGCCGTGTGGGCGCGCGTACTCGGTCGCGGCGGTCCCGGCGACGCGCCGGTGGTGGAGGCCGCGGGGGTCTCGTACCCGGTGGAGACCGTGTGGGCCCCGCCGGCCCGGCCGGTGCGGCCCCCGCACGGGATGCGGGTGGATCCGGCGCAGCTGACGCACGTGGCCTCGGTGGTGCGGCGGGCCCTGGCGGAGCGCGAGGGAGACGTCCTGTGCTTCCTGCCCGGCGTCGGCGAGATCGCCCGCGTCGCCGGGCAGCTGGGCGGTGTGGACGCGGAGGTGCTGCAGGTCCACGGCCGGGCCCCGGCGGCCGTGCAGGACGCGGCGCTGACGGCCTCGGACCACCGCCGGGTGATCCTTTCCACCGCGGTGGCGGAGTCGAGCCTGACCGTTCCCGGGGTACGGGTGGTCGTGGACTCGGGGCTGGCCCGCGAGCCCCGGGTGGACCACGCCCGGGGGCTGGGCGCGCTGGCGACCGTACGGGCCTCCCGCGCGGCCGGGCGGCAGCGGGCGGGCCGGGCCGGACGTGAGGGGCCGGGCGCGGTGTACCGCTGCTGGGCCGAGGCGGAGGACGGCCGGCTGCCCGCGTTCCCCTCGCCGGAGATACGCATCGCCGACCTGGCGCAGTTCGCGTTGCAGGCGGCGTGCTGGGGCGACCCGGACGCGTCCGGGCTGGCGCTGCCGGATCCGCCGCCGGCCGGCGCCATGGCCGCGGCGCGGGAGGTGCTGGTGGCCGTCGGCGCGGTGGACGCCGCCGGCCGGCCGACCCCGCGCGGCCTGCGGATGGCCCGGCTGGGGCTGCACCCGCGGCTGGCCCGCGCCCTGCTGGACGGCTCGGCCGCGCTCGGTGCCCGGCGGGCGGCGGAGCTGGTGGCCCTGCTCAGCGAGGAGCCGCCGCGCGAGTACGGGGACGACCTGGCCGCGGCCTGGCGGCGGGCCCGCGCGGGCGGCGACGGCTACGCGCCCCGCTGGCGCGCGGAGGCCCGCCGGCTGGAGCGCGCGGCCGGCGCGGACCCTGCGGGGCTCTCCCCCACCCCGCCCCTTCCCGAAGCCGGGGCTGGCGACCCCGGCCGCCGCTCCCGGGGCCCCGCCCCGGACCCGTCGGGGGCTCCGGGGCGGAGCCCCAGCGGCGGCGCCACACCCGATGACCTCGCCGCCGGGCTCGTCTCCGCACTCGCGTTCCCCGAGCGGGTGGCCAAGGCCAAAGGGGAGCACGCCTTCCTCATGGCCAACGGCACCGGAGCCGAGCTCACCGATGGCTCACCGCTGCGCCGCGCGCCCTGGCTGGCCGTCGCCGTCGCCGACAGGCCCCCGCACTCCGCCTCCGCACGGATCCGGCTGGCCGCGGTCATCGACGAGGACACCGCCCTGGCCGCCGCCGCCCACCTGCGGACCGAGGACGAAGAGGTGCACTGGGAGGACGGGGACCTGATCGCCCGCGCGGCGCAGCGGCTGGGGGCGATCGAGCTGGCCGTGCGCCCGCTGCGCACCCCCGACCCGGCGCTGGTACGGGCCGCCCTGCTCGACGGGCTCCGCTCCGAGGGCCTCGGCCTGCTGCGCTGGTCCCCGGACGCGCAGGCCCTTCGGGCCCGGCTGGGCTTCCTGCACCGCACGCTCGGCGGCGCGTGGCCCGACGTAGAAGAGGACGGCGCCCTGCTGGACCGGGCCGACGACTGGCTGGAGCCCGAGCTGTCGCGGGCCCGGCACCGGGCGGACCTGGGGCGGATCGACGCCGGGCAGGCGCTGAACCGGCTGCTGCCGTGGTCCACCGGTGAGGCCGCCCGGCTGGACGAGCTGGCTCCGGAACGGCTGGAGGTGCCCAGCGGGTCCCGGATCCGGCTGGACTACTCCGCCGAGCACGGGCAGCCGGTGCTCGCGGTGAAGCTCCAGGAGCTGTTCGGGCTGGCCGAGACCCCGAAGGTGGCCGGTGTGCCGGTGCTGGTGCACCTGCTGTCGCCCGCCGGACGGCCCGCCGCCGTCACCGCCGACCTCGCCTCCTTCTGGCAGGGCGGCTACCGCGCCGTCCGTGCCGAGCTGCGTGGCCGCTACCCCAAGCACCCCTGGCCGGAGGACCCGGCCACCGCCGAGCCCACCCGTCACACGAACGCCCGGCTCAGGCGCTGATCCCTTCCCCTTCTTCCCGCACCCGGCGTCCGCGGGCCTCCAGCCACAGCGCCAGCCCCAGCAGCGCGAGCCCGCCGCCGGCGAGGCCGATGGGCGCGTAGGTGTGCAGTGCGAGGACCTTCATGCGGTTCGACTTGACCAGGTCGACGGTGTAGTCGGAGTAGTCCTCGCGCATCGTCACGTGCCCGGCGAAGGCGGTGAGCTTGCCGTCGGGGCCGCCGGCCGCGATGCCGCCCCGCATCTCCTGCTGGATGTCCTGCTCGGCGTTGACCGGCGCCCCGGTCACCGGGTCGACCCAGAACCTCACCTTGGCGGTGTACCAGAGGGTGGTGCCGGTGACGGCCTCGATCGTCGACGGGTCGATGCCCTCGATCGGCATCTTCTTCGGCATGGCGACCTTGGTCCAGGGGATCGTCTGCTCGAAGTAGTAGACCTCCATGCCCTTGAACGTGCGCGGTCCGACGTAGTGGATCGGCGAGGAGGTGCGGGTCTGCGCGTCGAAGTACAGGTAGTCGCGCGGCTCGGTGAAGAACGGCCACTTGAACTCGATGCCCTCGCGCTTGACGGCGTCCCCGTCGACCATCTCCCCGGTGGCGTGCACCGGGTCCTGGGTGTGGGCGTCGAAGATGTAGCGCTCGGGGATCTGGGAGACCATCTTGCCGTCGGGGCCGATGATGTAGGACAGCGTGTCCCAGACGACGACGTCCTTGCCCGCGCTCGACTCGATCTCCTTCGACGCCTCCACGTTCCCCTTGAGGGTCTGGACGATCGTGACCTTGTCGACCTTCTTCGGCTGCATGCCGCCGGTGTAGTCGAGGAGGGTCGCGTCCTTCGCCTCCAGGACCATCTCCTGGTACTGGCTCGGCGGGATCTTGGCGAGGCGGGGGTACGCGTACCAGCGCAGCAGCGGCGCGAGGGCTGCGCAGAACACGGCTAGGGCCAGCAGGACAAGGCTCGCTCTGCGTCGCAAGGCCGGGCCCTCCTCTACTTTCCGGGCGCGGGGGGCGCGGTGGTGAGCAGGGGCCTGGGTGAGGTCTCGCCTTCGGGCACCCCGAACGCCGTGATGGCGAACACGAGGGCCAGCGCGGCCGCGAGGCCGATGGCGGCGGCGACGAATGCGCGCATGCCGGGGCTCCGAAATCTGATGAGGCGTCAGAGATGGGGCACCGTAGCAACGCGGGGGTGAGATGAGAACCGTTCGGGCCGCAGATCACCACTGGGCCGCCCGGGGGATCTCGGCGCCCGCCGGCACACCCACCCCCGCGTTGCGCACGGCGGGACACCCGCCCCATGGAACCCTGATCACCAACAGAATGTAATCAAATGATTACATATGGCGATAGGAGAAGTGATGCACAGACGTCAGCTCAAGGCCGCGGCCCTGGTTGTGCCGGTCGTGGCCGCGCTCAGTCTCGGCAACACCGCGGACGCGACCTCCCTGGCGGCCATTCCGTGCGACGTCACCGCACTCAACAACGCCATCGTCGCCGCGAACGACAACACCGGACCGCACACCATCCGGCTCGCACCCAGATGCGTCTACAACGTCCTCACTCCCGCGTCGACCGGCGGTCTCGGCCCCAACGCCCTGCCCCTGATCACGGGCACCGTCACGCTGCTGGGGAACAAGACCACCATCCGACGGGATCCCGACGCGGCCGAGGGCTTCCGCATCGCGCAGATCGACGGCCCCGGCGGGCGCCTGACCGTCGAGGGTGTCACCGCGACCGGCGGCGGCTATCTCGACTACGCCGGCACCTACCTGCCCACGGACGGAGGGACGCTCATCCTCAAGCACAGCACCGTGACCAACAGCACGGCGAACCAGGGGGGCGCCATCTTCGTGAACCAGAGCAGCACCCTTGAGATGTACGACAGCGTCGTGCGGGACAGTGCTGGCCAGCGGGGTGGTGCCATCTACAACGGGCCGGGAAGCACCACCCTGCTGCAGAAGACCAAAGTGGTGCGGAACCAGGCCACGGAGCTGGGGGGCGGCGTCTTCACCGCCGGGGTCTCCATGACCATCAAGAACTCGCACATCGACGACAACCGCGCCTTCCAGCAGGGCGGCGGAATCTACAACGACCGCTCTCCGCTGGACATCTCCTCGACGACCATCGCGGACAACCGCGCGGGCCAAACGGGTGGCGGCATCGCCAATGACGGCACCACCACGCTGACGGACACAAAGGTGCGGCGCAACATCGCGCTCAACGGCGGCGGCGTCTGGCAAGGAACCTCCGCCGGCACCGCCCTGACCCTCGTCAGGAGCCGGATCGTCGAGAACACGCCCAACAACTGCCGGCCCGTCGGGTCGGTTCCCGGCTGCACGAACTGACCCGGGCTCGATCCGCGCGCCCGGCACGGTCCACAAGACACAGCCTAGGTGTGTCGCCCCGGGGTCGGCCGGGGCGCCGCCGACGTGGAGGACGCAGACGCGGTGGGCTTCGGCGTGCCTGAGGAGCTCGGCGTCGGGCCGGCCGTCGGGGTCGGCGTGGGTGTGGGCGTCGGGGTCGGGGTCGGGGTCGGCAAGGGTTTCGGGTCCGGCGTCGGCGTAGGTGTCGGGGTCGGCGTAGGGGTGGGAGTCGGCGTGGGCTTCGGGTCCGGCGTAGGAGTCGGGGTCGGCGTCGGCGTGGGCGTGGGCTTCGGCGTGGGCGTGGGCGTCGGCGTGGGCGTGGGCTTCGGAGTGGGTGTGGGGGTGGGTGTGGGCGTCGGCGTCGGTGCCGTGGGCGTGCCCGCCCCCGTACCGGGCCGGTCCGGGATCTCGTGCGTCCCCTTCAGGTAGTACGTGAACCAGGACCGGACCGTCCGCAGGTACTCCGTGGAGTGGTTGTAGGAGAGCACCGCCCGGTCCAGGTCCGCGTCCGTCCGCAGGTCCCGGGTGCCCGCGCACAGGTACCGCCCGGCCGCGAGGGCCGCGTCGTGCACGTTGTTCGGGTTGCGCCGGCCGTCGCCGTCCGCGTCCTGACCCCATGCCGCCCACGTGGAGGGGATGAACTGCATCGGCCCGACCGCCCGGTCGTAGCGGGCGTCCCCGTCGTAGGCCCCGGCGTCCGTGTCCGAGATGTTCGCGAAGCCGTTGCCGTCGAGCACCGGCCCCAGGATCGGCCGCAGGGTGGTCCCGGCCGCGTCGACCTGGCCGCCGCGCGCCTGACCGGACTCCACCTTGCCGATCGCCGCGAGGAGTTGCCAGCGCAGTCCGCATCCGGGGTCGCTCCGCCCCACCGTCTTCTCCGCCCGCAGGTAGGCCGCGAGCACGCTCGCCGGTATGCCCTGGGCCCCTTCGGCCGGTCCGGTTCCGGCGGACACCGCCGCCGCCGCCGTCTCCGGAGCCTGCGGCTGCGTGGTCTGCGCCTCGTCCGGCAGCACCACGGCCGGCGGCTCCGGGCTCGCCAGCGGCGGGAGTTCGGTGAAGTAGGCGGAGTCACCACCGCTCGCCTCCGCCGGGAGGGCCGGCCCGCCCTCACCGATCGCGGCCGTCCGGTCCTCCCCGGCGCCCGCCGGCCCCTGCGAAGCGGTCAGCGCCGCGGCCACCAGCGCGGAGACCAGGGCGGCTGCCGCCCCCGTGCGCAGCCTGCGTCCGATTATTCGAGCCGACATGAGCCGGACCCCTCCCCCTCGACGTCCGCGTGACCATACGTCAACTCGCTTCAAGGGGCACGGACAGTGGGCCGGAATTCACCACATCGCCACGTCCGTGTGCAGGTCACGCATACTGTCGGGACCCTTCGGGCGCAATGGCCCGAAGTAGGGAACGTCCACGAGAACATCCACGAGTTCGTCCAGGAGGGGTGCCATGCCGTTCACGCTCAGCCATGCGGCCGCCGTACTTCCGGCCATCCGCCGGACCGGGCGTGCGCGCGGCCCCCTCGTCGCCTCGGCCCTGGTCCTCGGGTCGTTCGCGCCGGACACCTTCTACTTCACGGACGCGATCGTCGAGGGGGTCATGGCCTACGGGAGCTTCACGCATTCTCTGCCGGGGGTGTTCACCCTGGACGCCGTGCTCACCGCCGCCCTCGTGGGGTGCTGGCTGCTGCTGCGCGAGCCGCTGATCGCGCTGCTGCCGCGCGGCTGGCGGGGCCGTGTCCATGCGTTCGTACGCGGCGAGCACTGGAGCGGACGCCGACTGCCGGCGCTCGCCGCCTGGTTCTACGTGTCGGCCGTCGCCGGCTCCCTCACGCACGTGGTGTGGGACAGTTTCACGCACATCGACCGCTGGGGAACGGACGCGGTGCCGGAGCTCGAAGAGCCCCTGGCCTTCGGCCTGCCCCTCTACTCGTACCTGCAGTACGGCACTTCGGCGGTCGCGGCCTGCGCGCTGCTCTGGTTCACGGCGACCGCCCTGCGGCGGCTGCCCGCCTCCCCCGCCCCCGCGTCCGTGCCGGTGCTCGGCCGGGCGGAGATCTGGGGCGCGCTCGCCCTCGTCGTGGGGTGCGTCGCGGTCGGGGTCACGATGCGCGTGATCCGCTTCTTCACCTTCTTCGACCGGATCCGTACGCCGCTCGACATCATCCCGACCGTCTGCTTCGGTGCGGGCGGCGCCCTGGCCGTGGCCCTGCTGCTGTACGGGGTGCTCGTACGGCTGCGGCACCGCGGCGACCGCGCCCGTACGGACGAGGAAACGCGGACGCCCGTCCCCACCGCCTGAGCGGGGACGGGCGCTGCCCTGGCCGTACGGGCCTCAGTGTGCGGCGGACTCCCAGTCCGGGCCGACGCCCACGGACACGTCCAGCGCGGCCCGGAGCTCGACGGCGGCGCCCATCTCGCGCCGCACCAGCTCCTCGACCTGCTTCCGCTCCCCCGGGGCGATCTCCAGCACGATTTCGTCGTGGACCTGGAGCAGCATCCGCGACTGCAGGCCGGCTCCGGCGATCGCCTTGTCCACGCGCAGCATCGCGACCTTGACGATGTCGGCGGCCGTGCCCTGGATCGGGGCGTTGAGCGCCATCCGCTCGGCGGCCTCGCGGCGCTGGCGGTTGTCGCTGTTGAGGTCGGGCAGGTACCGGCGGCGGCCGAAGACCGTCGCCGTGTATCCGGTGGCGCGGGCCTCGTCCACGACGCGCTGCAGGTAGTCGCGGACCCCGCCGAAGCGCTCGAAGAAGGTCTCCATCAGGCCGCGCGCCTCGGCGGGCTCGATGTTCAGCTGCTGGGCGAGGCCGAAGGCGGAGAGCCCGTACGCGAGGCCGTACGACATGGCCTTGATCTTGCGGCGCATCTCGGCGTCGACCTGGGACCGCTCCACGCCGAACACCTGGGAGGCGACGGTGGTGTGCAGGTCCTCGCCGGTCGCGAAGGCCTCGATCAGGCCCTCGTCCTCGGAGAGGTGGGCCATGACGCGCAGCTCGATCTGGCTGTAGTCGGCCGTCATGAGGGACTCGAAGCCCTCGCCGACGACGAAGCCGCGGCGGATGGCCCGGCCCTCGTCGGTGCGCACCGGCACGTTCTGCAGGTTGGGGTCCGTGGAGGACAGCCGGCCGGTCGCGGCGACGGTCTGGCTGAAGCTGGTGTGCACCCGGCCGTCGGCGGCGATGGTCTTGACCAGGCCCTCGACGGTGACGCGCAGCTTGGCCTGCTCCCGGTGGCGGAGCATGATCACGGGCAGTTCGTGGTCGGTCTGCGTGGCCAGCCAGGCCAGCGCGTCCGCGTCCGTGGTGTACCCGGTCTTGGTCTTCTTCGTCTTCGGCAGGTCCAGCTCGCCGAAGAAGACCTCCTGGAGCTGCTTGGGCGAGCCGAGGTTGAACTCGTGGCCGACCGCCGCGTGCGCCTCCTTCACCGCCTGCTGCACGGCGCCGGCGAACTGCTGCTCCATCGCCTCCAGGTGGTCCCGGTCGGCGGCGATGCCGAACCGCTCCATCCGGGCGAGGAGCTCGGAGGTCGGCAGCTCCATGTCGTGCAGCAGCTCGGCCGCACCCACCTCGGAGAGCTTGTCGGTGAAGGCGTCGCCCAGGTCGAGGACCGCGCGGGCCTGTGCCATCAGCGCCTCGGCCTCGGCCGTGTCGTCGGCGCCGAAGGCCAGCTGGCCGTCGGCGGCAGCGGGCGCCAGCTCGCGGTGCAGGTACTCCATGGACAGGACGTCCAGGCCGAAGGACCGGCGGCCCGGCTTGACCAGGTACGCGGCGAGCGCGGTGTCCATGGCCACGCCGGCCAGCGACCAGCCGTGCTCGGGGAAGACCCGCCACAGCGCCTTGGCGTTGTGCACGACCTTGGGGCGGGCCTCGTCCGAGGCCCAGGCGCGGAAGGCCAGCTCGTCGGCCTCGTCCAGGGACAGCGGCTCGAACCAGGCGGCCGCCCCGCCCGCCGCGGCCAGCGCGACCTCGGTGATCCGGCCGGCGCCCAGCGCCCAGCTGTCGACGGTCGCGATGCCCAGCGGTCCGCCCGCGTGGGCCTCCAGCCACGGCGCCAGCTCGCCCGTGCCCAGTACGGAGGCGTCCAGCTCCACACCGGCCGCCGGAGCCGGGGGCTCCTCCTCGGCCGCGCCCGGGTCCACGGCGAGCAGCCGCTCGCGCAGCGAGGCGTTGCGGATCTCCAGCACGTCCAGCACGCCGAGCATGGCGGTCCGGTCGTACGCGACGCGCACCAGGTCGGCGGGGGTCTTGGGCAGCTCCACGTCCTTGACCATCTCGGTCAGGACCCGGTTGAGCTTGACGGCCTCCAGGTGGTCCCGGAAGTTCTGCCCTGCCTTGCCCTTGACCTCCTCGGCGCGCTCCACGAGCTCCGCGAACGACCCGAACTGGGTGATCCACTTGGCTGCGGTCTTCTCGCCGACGCCCGGGATGCCCGGCAGGTTGTCGGACGGGTCGCCGCGCAGGGCCGCGAAGTCCGGATACTGCTGCGGGGTGAGCCCGTACTTCTCCTCGACCTTCTCCGGTGTGAACCGGGTGAGCTCGGAGACTCCCTTGGTCGGGTAGAGCACGGTGGTGTGCTCGGACACCAGCTGGAAGGAGTCCCGGTCGCCGGTGACGATCAGCACGTCGAAGCCGAGGGCCTCCGCCTGCGTCGCCAGGGTCGCGATCACGTCGTCGGCCTCGAAGCCGTCGACCGCGAACCGCGGCACGTGCATCGTGTCGAGCAGCTCGCCGATCAGCTCGACCTGCCCCTTGAACTCGTCGGGGGTCTTGGAGCGGTTCGCCTTGTACTCGGGGAACTCCGTCGAGCGCCACGTCTTGCGCGAGACGTCGAACGCCACCGCGAAGTGCGTGGGCGCCTCGTCGCGCAGCGTGTTCGCCAGCATGGACGCGAAGCCGTAGATGGCGTTGGTCGGCTGGCCGGTCGCGGTCGTGAAGTTCTCGGCGGGCAGCGCGAAGAACGCCCTGTACGCCAGGGAGTGCCCGTCCATGAGCATCAGGCGGGGGCGGTCCGCTGCGGTCGTCTGGTCGGTCTTCTTCGATGCTGTCTCTGCCACGCCCCCGATCCTAGGCGCCCCCACCGACAATTCCGGCCCGCCGCCTGCCCCGGCGCATCCACCCCACCGGGCGCCCCCGGCGCACCCACCCCATGGGCGTGAGCACCGGACCGCCCTCCCCGGATTCCGTGGTCCGTGCAAGGATCGAAGGACGCGGCCACACGTGCTGCATCCGTATGTTCGCTCGAAGGGGAGCGCGATGGCGACCAAGCCGCCCACAGGTGATCCGGTGCAGGACGCACCCCAGGTCACGCCGCCCAAGCACGCGGCCGCCGGCCTGCCCGCGATCGGGCACACCCTGAGGATCGCCCAGCAGCAGATGGGCGTGGCCCGCACCGCCCGCACCCTGCTCAAGGTCAACCAGAAGGACGGTTTCGACTGCCCGGGCTGCGCCTGGCCCGAGGGCGACAAGCGGCACACCGCCGAGTTCTGCGAGAACGGCGCCAAGGCCGTCGCGGAGGAGGCCACCCTGCGCCGGGTCACCCCCGGGTTCTTCGCCGCGCACCCGCTGGCCGACCTGGCCACCCGCTCCGGCTACTGGCTGGGGCAGCAGGGCCGGATCACGCACCCCGTGTACCTGCCGGAGGGCGGCGACCGGTACGAGGCGATCAGCTGGGAGCGGGCCTTCGAGGTCCTCGCCGAGGAGCTGACCGCCCTCGCCTCCCCCGACGAGGCCCTCTTCTACACCTCGGGCCGCACCAGCAACGAGGCCGCGTTCCTCTTCCAGCTCTTCGCCCGCGAGTTCGGCACGAACAACCTGCCCGACTGCTCCAACATGTGCCACGAGTCCTCGGGCTCCGCACTGAACGAGACCATCGGCATCGGCAAGGGCAGCGTCTCCCTCGAGGACCTCCACCGGGCCGACCTGATCATCGTCGCCGGGCAGAACCCCGGCACCAACCACCCGCGCATGCTCTCCGCCCTGGAACAGGCCAAGTCCTCCGGCGCGAAGATCATCTCGGTGAATCCGCTGCCCGAGGCCGGCATGGAGCGGTTCAAGAACCCGCAGACCCCCCTCGGCATGCTCAAGGGCACCGCCCTCAACGACCTCTTCCTGCAGATCCGCATCGGCGGCGACCAGGCCCTCTTCCGCCTCCTGAACAAGCTGGTCATAGAGGCGGGCGGCGCGACCGACGAGGCCTTCATCCGCGAGCACACCCACGGCTACGAGGAGTTCGCCGCCGCCGCCCGGGAGGCCGACTGGGCGGAGACCCTCACCGCGACCGGCCTGACCCGGCCGGAGATCGAGCAGGCGCTGGCCATGGTCCTGGCCTCGGAGCGCACCATCGTCTGCTGGGCCATGGGCCTCACCCAGCACAAGCACGCCGTCGCCACCATCCGCGAGGTCGTCAACCTCCTCCTGCTGCGCGGCAACATCGGCCGGCCCGGCGCCGGCGTCTGCCCGGTCCGCGGCCACTCCAACGTGCAGGGCGACCGCACCATGGGGATCTTCGAACGGCCCGCGCCCGCCTTCCTCGACGCCCTCGACAAGGAATTCGGCATCACCTCGCCGCGCGGGCACGGCTTCGACGTGGTCCGCTCCATCCAGGCGATGCGCGACGGCAGGGCCAAGGTCCTCTTCGCCATGGGCGGCAACTTCGTCGGCGCCACCCCCGACACCGAGGTCACCGAGGCCGCGATCCGCCGCACCGCCCTGACCGTGCACGTGTCCACCAAGCTGAACCGCTCCCACGCGGTCACCGGCCGGCGCGCCCTGATCCTGCCCACCCTCGGCCGCACCGACAAGGACGTGCAGGCCGCCGGCAAGCAATTCGTCACGGTCGAGGACTCCATGGGCATGGTCCACGCCTCCCGCGGCAACCTCGCCCCCGCCTCCCCGCACCTGCTCTCCGAGCCCGCGATCGTGGCCCGCATGGCCCGCGCGGTCCTGGGCGCCGCCTCGGCCACCCCGTGGGAGGAGTTCGAGCGGGACTACGCCTCGATCCGCGACCGGATCTCCCGCGTCGTCCCCGGCTTCGAGGACTTCAACGCCAGGGTGGCCCGCCCCGGCGGCTTCCAGCTGCCGCACGCCCCGCGCGACGAGCGCCGCTTCCCCACCACGACCGGCAAGGCCAATTTCACCGCCGCGCCCGTGGAGTACCCCACGGTTCCGCAGGGACGGCTCCTCCTGCAGACCCTGCGCAGCCACGACCAGTACAACACCACGATCTACGGGCTCGACGACCGCTACCGCGGCATCACCGGCGGCCGCCGCGTCGTCATGGTCAATCCCGAGGACGCGGCCGAGCTGGGCCTGGCCGACGGCTCGTACACCGACCTGGTGAGCGAGTGGAGGGACGGCGTGGAGCGGCGCGCGCCCGGCTTCCGCGTCGTGCACTACCCGACGGCCCGCGGCTGCGCCGCCGCGTACTACCCCGAGACGAACGTACTGGTCCCGCTGGACTCCACCGCGGACACCAGCAATACCCCTGCGAGCAAGTCCGTCGTCGTGCGTTTCGAACCGGCCTGATAGAACGACCTCAGGACAAGAAGGTTAACGAGCGTTGACGAACGGAGCCTGACCATGGGCGAGCAGCACGCAGTGAAGTTCCCGCAGGAGGTCCTCGACGAGTACACGGCCCTGGGCATCGACCTCCCCGCACTGTTCTCGGCGGGAGACCTCGGCGAGCGGATGGACATCCGCATCCTGGAGGCCGCGGCCGACCGCGTCGTCGGCACCATGCCCGTCAAGGGCAACACCCAGCCGTACGGACTGCTGCACGGCGGGGCCTCCGCGGTACTGGCCGAAACCCTCGGCTCGATCGGCGCGATGATGCACGGCGGCATCACCAAGATCGCCGTCGGCGTGGACCTGAACTGCACCCACCACCGGGGCGCCCGCACCGGCATCGTCACCGGCGTCGCCACCCCCGTGCACCGCGGCCGCTCGACCACCACCTTCGAGATCGTCATCACCGACGAGCAGGACAAGCGGATCTGCACCGCCCGCCTGACCTGCCTGCTGCGCGACGCCGGCGAGGCCGCCGGAGCCTCCTCCGGCACCCCCGCGCAGGCCTGACCGGCCGCGCGCACCCGCCGACAGGCCCGGATCCCGCCCCGCACCCGGCGGCGGATCCGGGCCTGCGCCTTTTATCGGACCGGGCCGCGCCCGCCAACCGCCCGGAATCCGCCACTCCGCACACTTCACGGTGACATCTGTTGTGTCACCGATGGTGACGCGCCTACCTTCCCCTCATGGGGACCATGCCACGCACGGCCCGGTACGCCGCCCTCACCCTCCTCGCGGCGCTCGCCCTGTCCGGATGCTCCTCCTCCGCGCCACCGCCGGCGGCGGCCCCGGAGACCCCTTCCGCCGGCCCGCCCTCGCCCGTGCAGGTCTGCACGGGCCTCGTGTCGTACTGGGCGAAGGAGACCCTCCTGGGCACCAAATGGTCCGGCCTCGACTGGGAGCAGAAGGGCCTGTCGAACGACCAGTACGCGATCCACGAGGACGCGGTCGCCGCCGGCCGCACGGAGGAGCGAACTGCCGGACAGGCCACGGCACTTGAGCTGATCGACCGCTTCGTGGCCCAACGCTGCGCCGAGCAGGACGGCGCGACCGGCAGTTCGGAGAACCGGCGACCCCCGACGTGACCCGGGTCACCGCATTCCCGAGCGCACTGTCCGTCTTCCGGGCAGATCCGCGCGAAGGACCGAACCGCAGGTCGGAGGCCATGCCGCCACCCTGGACAAGATCCATTCGGCCGGGGCGCATCACGCATTTCATTACTCTGAGTAATGCACATGCCGTACGCAATCCGTCTTTTCCTCCGAGAATCGCCACTCGGAGGATTCTTTCAGACACACACCGCCACATTCGGCCGAATTTGATCCAAGACAGGTGCATGAAGGCCTCAAGCCCCTTAGGCAAACAGGTATTTCTCAAGATGCGGACACTATGCACCGTCACGAAATGTCCGTTCTGTCCACACTCTCGCCACGCATTCTTGGCCTTGGCATAACAAGAGCGTCACATCCTCCTTTCCCGCCTCCCGGTGCTCGTCACCTCGGGCCTAGAGTCACGGCCAGTCACCGCGCCGCAGGGCGCGAATCAGCACGGCCGTGGACCTCCCAGTGCGGCCCGGCGACCTAACGGCACCTCTCACGAGAGAGCCGCGCCAGGGAAAGGAAGAATCGTGCGACACCGTTCTTTGCTCGTCCTCACCACCGTGATCACCACGGGAGCACTGACCCTCACCGCTTGCGGATCGCGCGACGGAGACTCCAAGGACAACGGCGGCGGCAAGAAGACCGTCGTGGTCATCGGCGTGGACGCCCCGCTCACCGGCTCGCTCTCCGCGCTCGGCCAGGGCATCAAGAACTCCGTCGACCTCGCGGCCAAGACTGCCAACAAGAACAACGAGGTCCCGGGCATCGAGTTCAAGGTCGAGGCCCTCGACGACCAGGCCGTCCCCGCCTCCGGTCAGGCCAACGCCACCAAGCTCGTCGGCAACAAGGACGTCCTCGGCGTCGTCGGCCCGCTGAACTCCGGCGTCGCCCAGCAGATGCAGGGCGTCTTCGCCTCCGCCAACCTGGCGCAGGTCTCGCCCGCCAACACCAACCCCGCGCTCAGCCAGGGCGACAACTGGGGCAAGGGCGAGTTCAAGCGCGGCTTCAAGACCTACTTCCGCACCGCCGCCACCGACGTGGTCCAGGGCAAGTTCGCCGCCCAGTACCTCTTCAAGGACGCCGGCAAGAAGAAGGTCTTCATCGTCGACGACAAGCAGACCTACGGCGCCGGCCTCGCCGCGATCTTCGCCGACGAGTTCAAGAAGCTCGGCGGCGAGGTCGTCGGCACCGACCACGTCACGGTGAAGGAGACCGACTTCTCCTCCTCCGCCGACAAGGTCAAGTCCTCCGGCGCCGACTCCGTCTACTTCGGCGGCCAGTACCCCGAGGGCGGCCTGCTCGCCGACCAGATCAAGAAGACCGGCGCCAACATCCCCCTCATGGGCGGCGACGGCATCCAGGACCCGGCCTTCATCAGCGCCTCCGGTGAGGCCAACGAGGGCGACCTCGCCACCTCCATCGGCTACCCGGTCGAGAAGCTGGAAACCGCCAAGAAGTTCATCGAGGACTACAAGGCCGAGGGTTACAAGGACCCGTACGCCGCCTACGGTGGCTACTCCTACGACGCCGGCTGGGCCGTGATCCAGGCCGTCAAGGCCGCCGTCGCCGCCAACAGCGGCAAGCTGCCCACCGACGCCCGCGCCAAGGTCGTCGAGGCGCTCGGCAAGGTCTCCTTCGAGGGCGTGACCGGCAAGGTCGCCTTCGACGAGTACGGCGACACCACCAACAAGCAGCTCACCGTCTACAAGGTCGAGGGCGGCAAGTGGGTCGACGTCAAGAGCGACACCTTCAACCAGTAAGCCGTAGTCCCCAGTAACACCAGCACCACCTGAACCAACGCCGCGCGAGGGCGCAAACAGCGCCCTCGCGCGGAGTCTTATCCGACACGCTCATCGGAGGCCCTGCGGTGCACGAACTGCCGCAACAGCTGGCCAACGGCCTGGCCCTCGGTGCTCTCTATGGTCTCATCGCCATCGGGTACACCATGGTCTACGGCATCGTCCAGCTCATCAACTTCGCCCACGGCGAGATCTTCATGATCGGCGGCTTCGGCGCGCTCAGCGCCTACGCCATCCTCCCGACCGGCACCTCCCTGCTGATCGCGATACCCGTCATGATCGTCGGAGGTGCCGCCACCTCCGTAGCCGTGGCCTGCGCAGCCGAACGCTTCGCCTACCGCCCACTGCGCAGCGCCCCCCGGCTCGCACCCCTCATCACCGCAATCGGCCTCTCGATCGCGCTCCAGCAGCTCGTCTGGCAGTTCTACCCGGACGCCAAGAAGGCCGTCAGCTTCCCTGAGTTCAAGGGCGCCGCCTTCAAGATCACCGACAGCCTGGCGATCCAGCGCGCGGACCTCTTCGTCCTCATCCTCGCCCCGCTCTGCATGCTCGCCCTCGGCGTCTTCGTCCAGAAGAGCCGCAGCGGCCGCGCCATGCAGGCCACCGCGCAGGACCCGGACACCGCGAAGCTGATGGGCATCAACACCGACCGCATCATCGTCATGGCCTTCGCCATCGGTGCAGCGTTCGCCGCCGTCGCCGCCGTCGCCTACGGCCTCGACAAGGGCCAGATCAACTTCGAGATGGGCTTCATCCTCGGCCTCAAGGCCTTCACCGCGGCCGTCCTCGGCGGCATCGGCAACATCTACGGAGCCATGGTCGGCGGCGTCGTCCTCGGACTCGCCGAAGCCCTCTCGATCGCCTACATCGAAGAGATCCCCGGCATGTCGCAGCTCGGCGGTGGCGCCTGGTCCAACGTCTGGGCCTTCGTACTCCTCATCGTCGTCCTCCTCGTGCGGCCACAAGGCCTGCTCGGTGAGCGCGTCGCGGATCGGGCGTGAGAACCATGACCACCAACACCACCCCGCAGACCGACACGGTGAAGCAGGGCCCCGCGCCCACCACGCTCCTGTACGCGGTCATCGGCGGCAGCCTCCTCACCATCGTCAGCGCCTTCCTCGCGTGGACGTGGACCGCCGATTTCCCCGGCGACCTGACCTACTACGGCAGCCCCGCGGGCCTCCAGTACGTCACCCTCGTCGGAGCCGCCCTCACCCTCGCCTTCGCGCTCTCCGCGCTCGGCGTCAAGGGCCTCGGCTGGCTCACCCCCGCCGGCTCCCGCAAGGCCATCGAGTTCCTGGCCGTCGGCAACTTCCTGGCCACCGCTTTCACGGTCGTCTCCATCACCGTCGTCCTCGGTGGAGTGATCAACCTCGAACCCGGTGCCTACGTCGCCCTCGTCGCCTCGCTCATCCCGGCCCTCGCCGCGTACAAGCTCCCGGACGACACCCGCAAGGCGGCCCCCGCCAAGCAGCTGCCCTCCTGGGCCGAAATCCTCGTCATCACCGGCGTCTTCGCGCTCGGCCTCTTCGTCATCACCTTCGGTATCGACACCGATGACAAGGAACCGCAGCTCTTCGTCGCCTACCTGCTCAACGTCGGCTTCGCGGCCCTCGCGCTGAACAAGGCAGGCCTCTTCGCCCGCCTCTCCGGCATCACCGCCAAGCACCGCCAGGTCACCCTCATCGGGACCGCGGCCGCAGCGATCGCCTTCCCGTTCATCCAGCAGAGCGGCGACACCTACACGCTCATCGCGGTCAACATCCTGATCTTCGCGACCGTCGCCCTCGGCCTCAACGTCGTCGTCGGCCTCGCCGGCCTCCTCGACCTCGGCTACGTCGCCTTCCTCGGCGTCGGCGCCTACGCCGCGGCCCTGGTCTCCGGCAGCACCGCCTCCGCCTTCGGCATCCACCTGCCCTTCTGGGCAGCGGTCATCGTCGGCGCCCTCGCCTCCCTCATCTTCGGCGTGGTCATCGGCGCACCGACCCTGCGCCTGCGCGGCGACTACCTCGCCATCGTCACCCTCGGCTTCGGAGAAATCTTCCGCATCGCCATGGGCAACCTCGACGGCACCTCCGGCCCGGACATCACCAACGGCCCGAACGGCATCCCCAACATCCCCCACCTCGAACTCTTCGGGTGGAACTTCGGGGAATCCCACGTAGTCGGCGGCATCACCCTCGGTGCCTACGCCAACTACTACTTCCTGATGCTGCTCGTCATGGCCCTGGTCGTCCTGGTCTTCGCCCGCGCCGGCAGCAGCCGCATCGGACGCGCCTGGGTCGCCATCCGCGAGGACGAGACCGCCGCCGAAGCCATGGGCATCAACGGCTTCAAGGTCAAGCTGATCGCCTTCGCCCTCGGCGCCACCCTCGCCGGCCTCGCCGGCACCGTCCAGGCACACGTCAACAGCACGGTCGTCCCCGAGAACTACGTCTTCGCCGGGCCCGTCCCGCCGAACTCCGCGTTCCTCCTCGCCGCCGTCATCCTCGGCGGCATGGGCACCATCCGCGGCCCCATCCTCGGCGCCGCACTGCTCTTCCTGATCCCGGCGAAGCTGGCCTTCCTCCAGGACTACCAGCTCCTCGCCTTCGGCATCGCCCTCATCCTGCTCATGCGCTTCCGCCCCGAAGGCCTCATCGCCAACAAGCGCGCGCAGCTCGAGTTCCACGACGACACCGCTGACCAGGCCCCCACGGACCTGGCCACCGCCAAGGCGGGGGCGTGAACACCATGACGACCACCACGGACACCACCACCAAGACCACGGTTCTCGAAGCCAAGGGCGTCACCATGCGCTTCGGCGGCCTCACCGCCGTCAAGAGCGTCGACCTCCAGGTCAACGCGGGCGAGATCGTCGGACTCATCGGCCCCAACGGCGCCGGCAAGACCACCTTCTTCAACTGCCTCACCGGGCTGTACGTCCCCACCGAGGGATCCGTCAGCTACAAGGGCACGGTCCTGCCTCCCAAGCCCCACAAGGTCACCGAGGCCGGCATCGCCCGCACCTTCCAGAACATCCGGCTCTTCCACAACATGACCGTGCTGGAGAACGTCCTCGTCGGACGCCACACCCGCACGAAGGAAGGCCTCTGGTCCGCCCTGCTGCGCGGCCCCGGCTTCAAGAAGGCCGAAGCCGCCAGCGAAGCGCGCGCCATGGAACTCCTCGAGTTCATCGGGCTGGAGAACAAGGCCCAGCACCTGGCCAAGAACCTCCCCTACGGCGAACAGCGCAAGCTGGAGATCGCCCGCGCCCTCGCCAGCGACCCCGGTCTCATCCTCCTGGACGAGCCCACCGCCGGCATGAACCCGCAGGAAACCCGCGCTGCCGAAGAACTCATCTTCGCCATCCGCGACATGGGCATCGCCGTCCTCGTCATCGAGCACGACATGCGCTTCATCTTCAATCTCTGCGACCGCGTCGCCTGCCTCGTCCAGGGCGAGAAGCTCATCGAGGGCACCGCGTCCGAGGTCCAGGGCGACGAGCGCGTCATCGCCGCCTACCTGGGCGAGCCCTTCGAGGGCGACCCGGGCGCCGCCGAGGACGCCGAGGTCGTGGCGGCGGAAGCCGCGGCGGCTGCCACGTCCGACGACGCGGAGGCCGACGCCGAGCCTGAGGCGGACGCCGACGCTCCGGCGGACGCGGACAGCACCACCAGCACCACCAGCACGGAAGGAGAGGCCAAGTGACCGCACTGCTCAAGGTCGAGGACCTCAAGGTCGCCTACGGCAAGATCGAAGCCGTCAAGGGAATCTCCTTCGAAGTCAACGAAGGCGAAATCGTCTGCCTCGTCGGCACCAACGGCGCCGGCAAGACGACCACCCTGCGCACCCTCTCCGGGCTCATCAAGCCCAAGAGCGGCAGCATCACCTTCGACGGCCAGCCCCTCGCCGCCGTCCCCGCCCACAAGATCGTCTCCCTGGGCCTCGCCCACTCCCCCGAGGGACGACACATCTTCCCCCGGCTGACGATCGCCGAAAACCTCCAGCTCGGCGCCTTCCTGCGCACCGACAAGGAGGGCATCGAGAAGGACGTCCAGCGCGCCTACGAGATGTTCCCCATCCTGGGCGAACGCCGCAAGCAGGCCGCCGGCACCCTCTCGGGCGGTGAGCAGCAGATGCTCGCCATGGGCCGCGCGCTCATGTCCCAGCCCAAGCTGCTCATGCTGGACGAGCCCTCCATGGGCCTCTCCCCGCTGATGATGCAGAAGATCATGGCGACCATCAAGGAGCTCAAGGCCTCCGGCATGACGATCCTGCTCGTCGAGCAGAACGCCCAGGCGGCGCTCTCGCTCTCCGACACGGCTCACGTCATGGAGATCGGCAAGATCGTGCTCTCCGGCACCGGCCGGGACCTCCTCCACAACGAGGACGTCCGCAAGGCCTACCTCGGCGAGGACTGAGCCGTCCCGTACGCGTGAGGCCCGCCTCCCCTCGGGGGGAGGCGGGCCTCACGCATGTGCGGGGTCTTCCTACTTGCCGCTGTCCTTCTTCTTCGCCTCGGCGTCCTCGATGACCACCTCGGCGACCTGCTGCATGGACATCCGGCGGTCCATGGAGGACTTCTGGATCCAGCGGAACGCGGCCGGCTCCGTGAGCCCGTACTGCGTCTGCAGGATGCTCTTGGCCCGGTCCACCAGCTTGCGGGTCTCCAACCGCTGGGAGAGGTCCTCGACCTCCTTCTCCAGCGCGCGCAGCTCCGCGAAGCGGGAGACGGCCATCTCGATGGCGGGCACCACGTCGCTCTTGCTGAACGGCTTCACGAGGTACGCCATGGCCCCGGCGTCCCGGGCCCGCTCGACGAGGTCGCGCTGCGAGAACGCGGTGAGCATGAGCACGGGGGCGATGGACTCCTCCGCGATCTTCTCGGCGGCGGAGATCCCGTCCAGGACGGGCATCTTCACGTCGAGGATGACGAGATCCGGCCGGTGCTCACGCGCGAGCTCCACGGCCGTCTGGCCGTCGCCGGCCTCGCCGACGACGGAGTAGCCCTCCTCCTCCAGCATCTCTTTCAGGTCCAGGCGGATGAGCGCCTCGTCCTCGGCGATGACGACGCGGGTCGTCAGCGGCGGAACGTGCGACTGGTCGGCGTCGGGCGTGGGCGTCGACTCGTGCTCGGCGGTCACGGGGGGCTCCTTGTTGCAAGGCGATTCAGCTCCCCCGAGCCTACCTAGCTCCTGTATGTTTGTGACACGGAGGGTCTTCGGTATCCTTCGTTTCGAAGGGGCCCCGGTAGCCCAGCGGTAGAGGCAATGGATTCAAAACCCATTCAGCGTCGGTTCGAATCCGACCCGGGGCACTTCTCCTTTAATTTCAAGGTCGCCAAGCAGATTCTGCGATCTTCACTCGTCACGGTGAACGAAACTTCGAATTGCGGCCAACCGGACGAATAGTGGCGATGCTCCCGGACGTGGAGCACAATCCTGCGATACGCGAAGAAGCAGTCCTTCTGTTACGCCGTGGCGTGACCAACAGAGTCGTGGCCGAGCATTTGGGCATCCCTCGAGGCACTGTCGGCTGGTGGCGGCACGAGGACCGCAAACGCCGCGGCGAGGTCTACGTGCAGCCGACCGACTGCCCGCAGTGCACGGGCCGGAAGTTTGATAGGTCCGCGTACGGCTACCTCCTGGGCCTCTATCTCGGCGACGGCCACATCGTCTCGAAGTACAAGCAGCACCACCTGTCCATCTTCTGCGACGCGTCGCGGCCGGGGCTCATCGACGCCGCCGCCGAAGCCATGCACCTCGTCATGCCCCAGCCCAAAGTGGGGCGAAGGCAGCGACAGGGCTGCGTCGAGGTCAAGTCGTACACCTGGCACTGGACATGCCTCTTCCCCCAGCACGGGCCCGGCAAGAAGCACGAGCGGCGGATCGCCCTAGAAGGCTGGCAGCAGGAGATCGTCGACGCGCACCCCTGGGAGTTCCTCCGGGGGCTCATCCACTCCGACGGGTGTCGGGTCACCAACTGGACCGTCCGGAACGGCAAGCGCTACGAGTACCCGCGGTACTTCTTCACCAACAAGTCGGACGACATCCGGAAGCTGTGCACGGACACGCTCACCAAGGTCGGCGTCCGGTGGACGATCCTCGCGCGCGGCAGCGACCCGCTCAACGTGTCCATCGCCCGACGGGAGTCCGTGGCGTTGATGGACGCCCACATCGGGCCCAAGCACTGAGGCGCGGCACTGCTGCCTAGGCTTGCCACCGTGAACGACACGACACATGGCATACGGATCAGACCGGGCGGCCCGGCAGACGCGGTGGACATTCTCGGGATGCTCGACTGCGCCGTGGCCTGGATGAACGCGCGGGGCAATACCGGGCAGTGGGGCACGACGCCGTATTCGCAGCGGCCCGGCGGGGTGGCACGGGTCGAGCGGTACACGACCGAGAACGCGCCCTACGTCGCGGAGTTGGACGGAGTGCCGGTCGGCGCCCTGGTGTTGGACTCCGGGCCGAGCCCGCAGATGCCGATCGCGCCGGCCGGCGAGCCGGAACGGTACGTCCGGCTGCTGGTCTCCGACCGGCGGTACGCGGGGCGGGGGATCGGGGCGGCGCTGCTGGCCCACGCCGCCGAGGAGACCCGGCGGGCGGGTGTGGAGTTGTTGCGGGTGGACTGCTGGGCGGGCGGCGGAGGCGCCCTGGTCGCGTTCTACGAGCGCAACGGTTTCGCCCCCACCGAGCGTTTCCTGTCCGAGGACTGGCCGGGGCAGGTGCTGGCCCGGCGCGTCTGCTGACGGACCCACCCCTCTAGGGGAGGTCGCCGTTGCCGCCGAGGTTGGCGACCAGGAGGCGGAGGGTGTCGATGGTGGCCGCGTACGTGGCGTCGTCGATGCCCTCCCGCATGCGGGCGTGGACCTTGGCGTTGCGGTCGTGGGCGCGGAGGCGGCCCGCCTCGCCGGCTTCGGTGAGGGTGAGGCGGCCGTCGGCCTCCGTGATCCAGCCGCGGGCGGTGAGGTCGGCGTAGAGGGCTTCGAAGTCGGTGTTCTGGTCGTCGAACGGGGCCAGCTTCGCGGTGAGGGCGGGGCGGGTCCATTCCCCGGGGGTGCCGGCCACGTGGTTGAGGGTCCACCAGTGGGGCTGGGTGAGGTTCTCCTCGGCGAGGGCGGCGCGGAGGCCGCCGATGACCAGATCGGCCGCAGCGCGGGTCCAGTAGCCGACGGGCTGGGCGGCGAGCTGCTCCTGGGGGTATTCCTTGATCGTCATGTGAGGACCGTATGAGCTCAGGCTAGGTTGAGGTCAAGGTCGACAACGAAGAGGGGACTCTGTGATGAGTGAGAAGGCCCGGAAGCTGTTCAACGCGCTCGATCTGAACGAGGACGGTGAACTGACCCGGGTGGAGGTGATCTCGGCCCTGCGGTCGAAGGGGCCGACGCTGGCCGCGCGCGGGGATCTGCCGTTCTGGGGCCTCGGGGACGCCGATGCGTCGTCGGCGCTGTTCGATGCGGCTGATGCGAACGGGGACGAGGTGTTGACCCTCGAGGAGTTCACGGCCGTGGTCGACCGGCGCTTCGGCTGGTAGTGCCGGGTGCGGGTGACCGCGTCGGGCCGGTGGGAGCTGCCCGACGCGGTGCGTCTCGTACGTGAGGTGCGGTTGCCGCGGCTGCCGCGGCGGGCGGGTTCAGCGGACCGCGTCGCCGATGTGGTGGACGCGGACGAGGTTGGTGGATCCGCTGACGCCGGGGGGTGAGCCGGCGGTGATGACGACGGTGTCGCCGGGTACGCAGCGGCCGATCCGCAGGAGTTCTTCCTCGACTTGGGCGACCATGGCGTCGGTGGAGTCGACGTGGGGGCCGAGGAAGGTTTCCACGCCCCAGGTGAGGTTGAGCTGGGAGCGGGTGGCGGGGTCGGGGGTGAAGGCGAGGAGCGGGATGGGCGAGCGGTAGCGGGAGAGCCGGCGGACGGTGTCCCCGCTCTGGGTGAAGGCGACGAGGAACTTGGCGTCGAGGAAGTCGCCCACTTCGGCGGCCGCGCGGGCGACGGCCCCGCCCTGGGTGCGGGGCTTGTTGCGGTCGGTCAGGGGCGGCAGGCCCTTGTCGAGGATGTCCTCTTCGGCGGCTTCGACGATGCGGGACATGGTCTGCACGGTTTCGACGGGGTATTTGCCGACGCTGGTCTCGCCGGACAGCATGACGGCGTCGGTGCCGTCGATGACGGCGTTGGCGACGTCGGAGGCCTCGGCGCGGGTGGGCCGGGAGTTCTCGATCATCGAGTCGAGCATCTGGGTCGCGACGATGACGGGCTTGGCGTTGCGCTTGGCGAGCTTGATGGCCCGCTTCTGGACGATCGGGACCTGTTCCAGGGGCATTTCGACGCCGAGGTCGCCTCGGGCGACCATGATCCCGTCGAAGGCGGCGACGATGTCGTCGATGTTCTCGACGGCCTGGGGCTTTTCGATCTTGGCGATGACCGGGAGGCGGCGGTCTTCCTCGTCCATGATGCGGTGGACGTCTTCGATGTCGCGGCCGCTGCGGACGAAGGAGAGGGCGATGACGTCGGCGCCGATGCGCAGGGCCCAGCGGAGGTCTTCGATGTCCTTCTCGGAGAGGGCGGGGACGGAGACGGCCACGCCGGGGAGGTTGAGGCCCTTGTGGTCGGAGACCATGCCGCCTTCGACGACGCGGGTGTGGACGCGGGGGACGTCGACCGCGGTGACTTCGAGGGTGACGCGGCCGTCGTCCACGAGGATGCGCTCGCCGGTGGTGACGTCGGTGGCGAGTCCCTTGTAGGTGGTGCCGCAGGTGTGGCGGTCGCCTTCGTGGTCTTCGACGGTGATGGTGAACTCGTCACCGCGTTCAAGGAGTACGGGTCCTTCGCGGAAGCGGCCGAGCCGGATCTTCGGGCCTTGAAGGTCGGCGAGGATGCCGACGCTGCGGCCGGTCTCGTCGGAGGCCTTGCGTACGCGCTCGTATCGCTCCTCGTGTTCGGCGTAGGTGCCGTGGCTGAGGTTGAAGCGGGCGACGTCCATTCCGGCTTCGACCAGGGCTTTGATCTGGTCGTATGAGTCGGTGGCGGGGCCCAGGGTACATACGATTTTCGCTCGGCGCATGAGGCGAGCGTATTCCCCTACCAGAGAGTAGGTAATCGCTTCCGGGTGTCCACTCAACAACCTTTGAGCAAAAGGTTGTTGACAACTGTTGAATGTGCATGGGGGTGCTCCGATGAGCACCCCCGGGCCCCGTTTTCGTCGGTTCTTCAGAGCTGCGGAGGGGTCATCGTGAACCGGGCGTTCACCTGGGCGTAGACGGTCTGGCGCTGCGGTTCGAGGTCGAGCGGCGGGGGGCCTGCGTCTTCGGCGGCACTGAAGGCCATGGTGCGCATTCCGGCGCCGGGGGCGGCGGGGAAGGGGTTGGCGTTTTCGGCGCCGAGGTCGGCGAGTTCGACGAGGGCGGCGAGGCGGGCGCCGAGGGCTTCGGCGTATTCGCGGGCGCGCTGGACGGCTTCGAGCACGGCTTGGCGGCGGGCCTGGCCGTGGGCGGGCGAGGTGGGGCGCAGGGCCCACCAGGGGCCGTCGACCTGGGTGAGTTCGAGGTCGGCGAGGCGGGTGGTGAGTTCGCCGAGGGTGGTGAAGTCGCTCAGTTCGGCGGTGATGTGCACGCGGCCGTGGTAGGCGCGGATGCGTTCGGCGCGGCCGTGGCGGGTGAGTTCGGGGGTGATGGAGAACGAGCCGGTTTCGAGTTTTTCGACGGGGTCGCCGTAGCTCTTGATGAGGTCGAGGACGGTGTTGTTGCGCCGGGTGAGGTCTTCGAGGGCGGTGCGCCGGTCGGTGCCGCGGGCGCTGACGGTGATGCCGATGCGGGCGATCTCGGGGTCGACTTCGATGCGGGCTTCGCCGCGGACTGCGACGCGGGGTACTTCGGGGGTGCCGTAGGGCTGGTGCGATGCGTCCTGGGTCATGGATTCACTCTCGCACTGTCGCTCGTACGGGTGTGGTCATCGGATCGAAACCTGACGGGGGTGTTGCTGCTTGTTACCAGTGGGTCAGAATCTACGCGCGTTGTTCAGGCCTCAAAAGGGGAGATGGCATGGCGTTCGACCGCAGGACTTTTCTGGGGACCACGGCCGCGACAGGTGCGGCCGTTGCGTTGGCGGGGGCCACGAGCACCCCGGCCGCCGCACAGCAGCAGGATGTGAGGGGCCCGGCGTCGCGGACGTACGCGTTCACGGTGATGGGCACGACCGACTTGCACGGGAACGTCTTCAACTGGGACTACTTCACGGACAAGGAGTTCGACGACAAGGCGCACAACGACGTCGGCCTGGCGAAGATCTCCACGCTGGTGAACCAGGTGCGGGCGGAGAAGGGGCGGCGCAACACGCTGCTGATCGATGCCGGTGACACGATCCAGGGCACGCAGCTGTCCTACTACTACGCCAAGGTGGACCCGATCACGGCCCGGCGCGGTCCGGTGCATCCGATGGCGCAGGCGATGAACGCGATCGGGTACGACGCGGCGGCGCTGGGGAACCACGAGTTCAATTACGGGATACCGGTGCTGCGCAAGTTCGAGGAGCAGTGCGACTTCCCGCTGCTGGGGGCGAACGCCCTGGACGCGAAGACGCTGCGGCCGGCGTTCCCGCCGTACAGCGTGCACCGGCTGCGGACGCCCTGCGGGCGGGATGTGAAGGTGGCGGTGCTGGGGCTGACGAACCCGGGGATCGCGATCTGGGACAAGGCCAATGTGCAGGGCAGGATGACGTTCCCGGGGCTGGAGGAGCAGGCGGCGAAGTACGTGCCCAAGCTCCGTTCGATGGGCGCCGACGTGGTGATCGTGTCGGCGCACTCGGGGTCGAGCGGGACGTCCTCGTACGGGGACCAGCTGCCCCACATCGAGAACGCGGCGGGGCTGGTGGCGGAGCAGGTGCCGGGGATCGACGCGATCCTGGTGGGGCATGCGCACACGGAGATTCCCGAGTACCGGGTGAAGAACAAGGCGACCGGCAAGGACGTGGTGTTGTCGGAGCCGCTGAAGTGGGGGCAGCGGCTGACGCTGTTCGACTTCGAGCTGGTGTGGGAGAAGGGCCGCTGGTCGGTGGCGAAGGTCGCGGCGAAGGTGCTGAACTCGAACGTGGTCGCCGAGGACCCGAAGATCACGGGGCTGCTGTCGGACGAGCACCGCAAGGTCGTGGCGTACGTGAACCAGGTGATCGGTACGTCCACGCAGGCGATGTCCTCGGCGGAGGGGCCGGTCAAGGACGTGGCGATCATCGATCTGATCAACCACGTGCAGGCGGAGACGGTGAAGGCGGCGCTGGCGGGTACGGAGTGGGCGGCGCTTCCGGTGCTGTCGCAGGCTTCGTGCTTCTCGCGGACGGCGGCGATCCCGGCGGGCCAGGTGACGATCAGGGACGCGGCGGGTCTGTACCCGTTCGAGAACACGATGGAGGCACGGCTGCTGACGGGTGCGCAGCTGAAGGACTACTTGGAGTACTCGGCGCGGTACTTCGTGCGGACGGCGCCGGGTGATGCGGTGGATCCGGCGAAGCTGACGAACGCCGAGAGCATTCCGGACTACAACTACGACGCCGTGTACGGGCTGGCGTACGACATCGACATCGCGCAGCCGGCGGGTTCGCGGATCACGGGGCTGGCCTTCCAGGGGAAGGCGGTGGATCCGGCGGCGCAGTTCGTGTTCGCGGTGAACAACTACCGGGCCTCGGGTGGGGGGAACTTCCCGCACGTGCCGCAGGCCAAGCAGCTGTGGTCGAATTCCGACGAGATCCGTAACACGATCATCCAGTGGGTGAAGGCGAAGGGGACGATCGACCCGGCGCAGTTCGCTTCGGTGGACTGGCGGTTGACGCGGGCCGGCGTGCCGGTGTTCTAGTCCGTTCGCGGGTCGTGCGGCCGGGTCCTGCTGTGGCGGGGTCCCGGCCGCTGTGCGTGGGGCCGGGCCGCGGCTGTCGGGTGGGGGGTCAGCACTGCCAGAGGAGTGTCGCGCGGGCGCAGGGGGTGCAGGTGTGGGCGTAGGCGCGGCCGGAGCCGAAGTTCATGGCGGTGGCGGGGTCGGGGCCTTCCGTCAGTTCGGCGGCGAAGTCCATCGGCCGTGCGCAGGCGGGGCAGTCGGGCGTCTCGTCGTACTGGAGCCAGTCGGGGGTGCCGCCGAGCCGGCCCAGGATCGTCGCGGTGGCGGGTGCCGTGCGGGCGGGTACGGCGGCGCGGACGGCTCCGAGTCGGAGGAGGTCCTGGTCCGCCTCGCCGGGGGCCCGTACGGGTTCCAGGCGGTCGGCGGGGAGCAGCAGGGCGAGGTTGCCGCCTGCGGTGGGGCTCCATTGTTCGCACTGGCCGGGGCGGTTCGCGCACATGAAGAGGGCCAGTACGCCCGGGGTGTGGCCGGGGAGGTCGCCGAGGTGGATCTGGGCGAGGAACTGCAGGGGTGCGGCGCATGGGGCGCAGGTCGGCCATGCGGTGCCGGCGGGGGCCAGGGGTGTGCCGCCGGTGCGGGTGACCGGGGCGTCCGGGGCGACCGGCCCGCCGTCGAGGAGGAGCGTCGTCATGCCGGGAATGTATGCGCGGCGGTGCGGCGGGCTGGGTGGTGGGGTCGGTCAGGGGTGGTCGACGAGCGGGAGCAGGTCGCCTGCGGGTCGGGGGCGGGTGTGCTCGCGTTGTTCGAGGCCGAAGGTGGTGAAGGCGGTTCGCGCGGGCTGGGGGTAGGGGTCCTTGCCGGTGAGGGTGTTCAGGATGGCGGCGCTGCGCCAGGCGGCGAGGCCGAGGTCGGGGGCTCCGACTCCGTGGGTGTGGCGTTCGCCGTTCTGGACGAAGATGCTGCCGGTGACGGCGGGGTCGAGGATCATCCGGTAGCGGTCGTCGATGCGGGGGCGTCCGGCGGAGTCCTTGCGCAGGTAGGGGTCGAGGCCTGCGAGGAGGCCGCTGTGGGGGCGTTCCTGGTAGCCGGTGGCGAGGATGACGGCGTCGGTGGTGAGGCGGGAGCGGGTGCCCTGCTCGACGTGTTCGAGGTGGAGTTCGACTTTGGCGGTGGCGACGCGGCCGGCGGTGCGGACGCTGACGCCGGGGGTGAGGACGGCGTCGGGCCAGCCGCCGTGGAGGGTGCGGCGGTAGAGCTCCGCGTGGATGGCGGCGATGGTGTCGGCGTCGATGCCCTTGTGGAGTTGCCATTGGGCGGGGACGAGCTGGTTGCGTACGGGTTCGGGGAGGGAGTGGAAGTAGCGGGTGTAGTCGGGGGTGAAGTGTTCGAGGCCGAGCTTCGAGTACTCCATGGGGGCGAAGGAGGGGGTCCGGGCGAGCCAGGTGAGGCGTTCGCGGCCGGCGGGGCGGGCGCGGAGGAGGTCGAGGAAGACTTCGGCGCCGGACTGGCCCGATCCGATGACGGTGACGTGGTCGGCGCCGAGGATGCGCTGGCGGTTGTCGAGGTAGTCGGCGGAGTGGATGACGGGGACGGTGGGGGCTTCGGCGAGGGGGCGCAGGGGTTCGGGGATGTAGGGGGCGGTGCCGATGCCGAGGGTGAGGTGGCGGGTGTAGGTGCGGCCGAGGGCTTCGGCTTCGCCGCCGGCGTCGAGCTGGGTGAAGTCGACTTCGAAGAGGTCGCGTTCGGGGTTCCAGCGGACGGCGTCGACCTGGTGGCCGAAGTGGAGTCCGGGGACGCGGCCGGCGACCCAGCGGCAGTAGGCGTCGTATTCGGCGCGGTGGATGTGGAACTGCTCGGCGAAGTAGAAGGGGAAGAGCCGTTCCTTGTGCTTGAGGTAGCTGAGGAAGCTCCAGGGGCTGGTGGGGTCGGCGAGGGTGACGAGGTCGGCGAGGAACGGGACTTGGAGGGTGGCGCCTTCGATGAGGAGTCCCGGGTGCCAGCGGAAGTCGCGGCGCTGGTCGTAGAAGGCGGTGGCGAGTTCGCCCGCGCCTTGTTGCGGCAGGCCGTGGGCGAGGGCCGCGAGGGACAGGTTGAAGGGGCCGATGCCGATTCCGACGAGGTCGTGGGGGGCATCGAGCTGGGCGGTCATCGGTGGGTGCTGCCTTCCAGGAGGGCGATGAGGGTGTCCAGGTCCCCCGCGGTGGTGTGCGGGTTCAGCAGGGTGGCTTTGAGCCACAGGCGGCCGTCGGCGTGGGTGCGGCCGAGGACGGCGCGGCCTTCGTGCAGGAGGGTGCGGCGCAGGGTGGCGAGCTGGTCGTCGTCGGCGTGGGTGGGCCGGAAGAGGACGGTGCTGATGGTGGGGGCCGAGTGGAGTTCGAAGCCGGGGTGGGCGTCGAGGAGTGCGGCGAGGTCCTGGGCGAGTTCGCAGGTGCGGTCGATGAGGCGGGCGAGGCCGTCGCGGCCCAGTGAGCGCAGGGTGGTGGCGATCTTGAGGGCGTCGGGGCGCCGGGTGGTGCGCAGGGAGCGGCCGAGGAGGTCGGGGAGGCCGGCTTCGGTGTCGTCGGTGGCGTTGAGGTAGTCGGCCTGGTGGGCGAGGGGGGCGAGCAGGGCTGTGTCCGGCACGGCGAGGAGTCCTGCGGCGACGGGCTGCCAGCCGAGTTTGTGCAGGTCGATGGTGAGGGAGTGGGCGCGGCCGAGTCCGGCGAGTTTGTCGCGGTGGCGGGGGCTGAGGGCGAGGAGGCCGCCGTACGCGGCGTCGATGTGGAGGTCGGCGTCGTACCGGTCGCAGAGGTCGGCGATGGGGTGGAGGGGGTCGACGAGTCCGGCGTCGGTGGTGCCGGCGGTGGCGGTGACGAGGGTGGGGCCGGGTGCGGCGGCGAGGGCTTGGGCGAGGCGGGCGGGGTCGAGGACGCCGGCGGGGGTGGGGAGTTCGGTGGCCGGGGGGAGGCCGAGGAGCCAGGCGGCGCGCGGGACGGAGTGGTGGGCGTTGGCTCCGTGCAGGACGGTCAGGGCGGGGCCGTGGCGTTCGCGGGCGAGGAGCAGGGCGAGCTGGTTGGCTTCGGTGCCGCCGGTGGTGACGAGGGCGTCGGCGTGGGGGGTGTCGTAGAACTCGGCGGCGAGGGTGCGGGTGAGGAGGGCTTCGACGGCGGAGGCGGCGGGCGCCTGGTCCCAGGAGTCGAGGGAGGGGTTGAGGGCGCTGGCGGCGAGGTCGGCGGCGGCCGCGACGGCGAGCGGGGGGCAGTGCAGGTGGGCCGCGCAGAGGGGGTCGGCGGGGTCGGCGGCGCCTGCGGCGAGGGTGTGGACGAGGGTGCGGAGCGCCTCGTGGTCGCCGGTTCCGTGTGCGGGGAGTACGTCGCCGAGTGCGGCCCGGACGCGGGCGGCCTGGGCGCTCGGGCCGCCGGCGGGCAGTGGCCCGCCGCGGTCCCGGGCTCCGGCGGCCAGGGCTTCGAGGACGGTGTCGAGGAGGGGCCGCAGGGCCGCGGGGCCGTTGGCTCCGCCGGCGAGCGGGGGCGGTGTGCCTGTGCCTGTGCCGGGCGGCGCGGTCATCGGGTCCTCCGGGGCTGGGAGGGGTGCGGGGCGGGGCACCCTGCCAGTACAACGATCAGACCCGAATGGGGTAACCGCCAGGGTTTGTCCGGAGTTTCCGGTCGGTGTGCCGCTGCCTGCCGGGACCCGTGCCTCAATCGCCGCCGGGGCTCAAAGAACCGGGGCTCCGCCCCGGACCCCGCTCCTCGAACGCCGGAGGGGCTGGATCTTTCAGCCCCGCCGGCGCTTGGGGCGCGGGGGTCTCCCGGACGGGGTCTGGGGGGGGAGGGTGCAGAGCGGATCCACCCGGCCCAGGAGGGCCGGGTGGGCGCCGGCGCCCTAGGACCCGCACAGGGGTGGGTGAGGCTGGTCAGGCGGTGCGGACGCGGAGGGCGCGGGCGAGGTCGTCGAGCTGGTCCACGAGTTTGCGGCGCAGGAGCGGGAGGATGTCCGGGTCGGCGAGGCAGGCGTGGCCGGCCTGGAGGTTGGCCTCGTCGATGGCGTAGGCGGGGAAGGCGTAGCGGCCGGCTGCTTCGCCGATGGCGGGGCCGCGGCGGGCGCCGAGGGCGACGGCCTCGGGGTAGTAGCGGGTGACGTACTCCGCGACCAGGTCGGCCTGTTCGGGCTGCCAGAAGCCCTGGGCGGTGGCGCTGAACAGGTAGTTGGACAGGCTGTCGTCGTGGAAGAGCCGGTCCCAGGCGGCGGCCTTGGCCTGCGCCGTGGGGAGTGCGGCGCGGCAGCGGGCGGCGCCTTCCTGGCCGGTGGCGCTGGGGTCGGCGGCGAGGGCGGCGTCGATGTCGCTCTCCTCGACGGCGCCGAGGACGGCGAGGCGGGCGAGGATGCGCCAGCGCAGCTCGGGGTCGAGTGCGGGGCCGCCGGGGACGGTGCCGTCGGCGAGCCAGGCGGCGATGGTGTCGGGCTGGGTGGCGCTGTCGATGAGGACGCGTACGGCGCTGAGCCGCATGCCGGGCTCGGAGCCGTCCTCGGTGCGCCGCAGCAGGTCGCGGGCGGTGGTGGTGAGGGTGGCCAGGGCGTCGGTCCGGTCTTCGGGGGCGACGTAGCGCACGGCGACCTGGGTGCGGGCGAAGGAGAGGACGCCCTGGACGATGGCCAGGTCGTGTTCCTCGGGCAGGTGCGCTTCGGCGGTCAGCAGGTAGTCCTGCGGGGCCAGTTCGCCGTCGCGGACCATGTCGCGCAGGGCGTTCCAGACGACGGCGCGGGTGAGGGCGTCGGGGATGGCGCACAGGCCGCGCAGGACCGTTTCGAGGGAGGTCTCGTCGAGCCGGACCTTGGCGTAGGTGAGGTCTCCGTCGTTGAGGAGGAGCAGCGCGGGGCGGGGGCCGCTCACCGAGACGACCTCGTCGGAGGGGATGTCGAGGGCGAGGTGTTCGCGGGGTTCCAGGGTGCGGCCGTCGGCGGGGGCGCGGTCGTAGATGCCGACGGCGATGTGGTGCGGGCGGCTGCCGTGGCGGTCGACGGTCAGGGTCCAGCCGGCGGCTCCGTCGGCGCCGTGGGGGGCTTCCTCGATGCGCGGGACGAGGGTGTCGATGCCGGTGGTGCGCAGCCAGATGTCGGCCCAGGCGCGGACGTCGCGTTCGGTGTGGGCGGCGAGGGAGTCGATGAAGTCGGCGAGGGAGGCGTTGGCGAACTTGTGGCGGGCGAAGTGGGTGTTGATGCCGGCCAGGAAGTCCTTCTCGCCGAGCCATGCGACGAGCTGGCGCAGGGCGGAGGCGCCCTTGGCGTAGGAGATGCCGTCGAAGTTGAGGAGGGCGGAGGCGGTGTCGGGGACGTCGTCGGGGGCGGGGGCGACGGGGTGGGTGGAGGGCCGCTGGTCGGCGTCGTAGCCCCAGGGCTTGCGGGTGACGCCGAAGTCGGTCCAGGTGTCGGTGAAGCGGGTGGCTTCGGTGAGGGTCTGGTAGCCCATGTACTCGGCGAAGGACTCGTTGAGCCAGATGTCGTCGAACCAGGCGAGGGTGACGAGGTCGCCGAACCACATGTGGGCCATCTCGTGGGCGATGACCATGGCCCGGGACTGGCGTTCGGTGTCGGTGACGGCGGAGCGGTAGATGAACTCGTCGCGGAAGGTGACGAGTCCGGGGTTCTCCATGGCGCCGGCGTTGAACTCGGGTACGAAGGCCTGGTCGTAGGAGTCGAAGGGGTAGGGCTCGGTGAACTTCTCCTGGTACCGGTCGAAGCAGTCCTTGGTGATGGAGAGGATTTCCTCGGCGTCGGCGTCCATGTGGGGTGCGAGGGACTGGCGGCAGTGGATGCCGAAGGGCAGTCCGGCGTGTTCGGTCGTCACGCTGTGCCAGGGGCCGGCGGCGACGGCGGCGAGGTAGGTGGAGATGAGGGGCGTCGGGGCGGAGGTCCAGATGCCGGCGCCGGCGCCGGACGGATGTCCCGTGCGGTCGCCGGTGCGGGTGGTGATGCCGTTGGCGAGGACGGTCCAGTGGGCGGGGGCGGTGACGGTGAACTCGAAGACGGCCTTGAGGTCGGGCTGGTCGAAGGCCGGGAAGACGCGCTGGACGTCGTCCATGAACATCTGGCTGTAGACGTACGTTTCCCCGTCCGCGGGGTCGGTGAAGCGGTGCAGGCCCTCGCCGGTGCGGGAGTAGCGCATGCGCGTGTCGAGCTGCAGCTCGTGGGGGCCCTGGGTGAGGCCGGTGAGCGGGAGGCGGTTGTCGTCGAGGGCGGCCGGGTCGAGGGGGCGCCCGTCGAGGGTGACGGAGCGCAGCTCCACCGGCTTCAGCTCGACGAAGGTGTCTCCGGCGGTGCGGGCGGCGAACCGGATGACGGTGGTCGAGTCGAAGGTTTCGCCGTCGTCGCCGGTGAGGTCGAGGGTGACGGCGTAGTGGTGGACGTCGAGGAGCCGGGCTCGGAGCTGCGCTTCGTTGCGCGTCAGTGCGGACATGGGGCCATGCTGCCCCAGCGGGCGACGGAGCTCGATCTTCCGTTTCCCTCTTCCGCTGCGCGGCGACTGCTCCGGTCCGCGGCTCCCGAGCGGCTACTCCTCGCCCGCGGCGATCGTCTCGTGGTGGCGGATGACCTCGGCGATGATGAAGTTGAGGAGCTTCTCGGCGAAGGCGGGGTCGAGTTTGGCGTTCTCGGCGAGCTGGCGCAGCCGGGCGATCTGGCTGGCCTCGCGGCCCGGGTCGGCGGGCGGCAGCTGGTGCCGGGCCTTGAGGTGGCCGACCTGCTGGGTGCACTTGAAGCGTTCGGCGAGCATGTGGACCACGGCCGCGTCGATGTTGTCGATGCTGTCCCGCAGGCGGGCGAGTTCGGCGGTGACGCTCTCGTCGATGCCGCCGGCGGCGCCCTTGCCGGTGCCCGCGCCCGGGCCCGCGCCGTTGTCGAGGTCGCTGATGTTCATGGTTCCCGAGAATACGTGGCGGCGGCCGGTGAGTCTCCGGGCAGTCGGCCTGTGAGACGGGGGCGGGCCTCGGGGCGGGGCGCGGGCGTCCGGGCGGTGCTTCGGGCTGTGCTTCGGGGGGCTTGGGGGGTGCTTTTTTTGGGGGGTGCTTCGGGCCGTGCTTCGGGGGTGGCTTCGGCCGTCGGCATTCCCGGGCGCCGCATACTTGCCAAGATGGAAAGTACTCGTCATATTGGAAATTGACCGATGGGATGTTCATCCGTGTTCGAACGAGGGGGAAGCATGAACGAGGCGACGGTGGCGGCGGCCGGGGCGTTGGGCCGGGCGGCCGGAATGGAGAAGGCGGCCCGGGCGCGGAGCGGCTGGTACGCGCGCTACCTGTGGGCGTTCGCCGCCGGGCAGCTGGTGCTCGTACCGATGGCCGTGCTGAGGCGCGGTCCGGTCGCGGTGACGGTGATGGCGGTGATCAACGTGCTGCTCGTCAGCGGGCTCAGCGTGTACGCGGCGCGGCAGCGCGTCGTGCGCCGGGGCTTCGGAGTGAAGCACGGGCTGCTGATCGGGTCCTGGGCGACGGTCTTCGCCCTGATGGTCCTCCTCGGCACCACGGTGTTCGGCCGCAGCGTGCCGTTCGCGGCGGGGGCCGCGCTGGCGTGTGCGCTGCCGCTCGCGCTCGGCGCGTGGACCGAGATGCGGGGTGCGGCATGACGGGCGGGGAGACCACGGGCGCAGCGGGGGCTGAGGGCCCGGCCGGGACGGCGGAGGCGAAGCGGGCCGGTCATCCGCGGCACGACCTGGCGCCGCTGCTCAACGCGCCCGTACGGCTCTCGGTGGTGGCGGCGCTGGTTCCGCTGGACAAGGCCGAGTTCGGTTTCGTACGGGACCTGGTGGAGGTCACGGACTCGGCGCTGTCCAAGCAGGTCGCGGCGCTGGAGGAGGCGGGCTGGGTGGCGGTCCGCAAGGGCCGCGTGGGGCGCCGACCGCGCACCTGGCTCTCGCTGACCCCCGAGGGCCGGACCGTGTACGAGCGCCACTTGGCCGCGCTGCGGGCGATCGCACTGGGCTAGACCGTGCCGGGGGCTGCGCCGCTCATGCGGAGCCGGGGGGCCGGGCCGGACGCGCGCCGGGGCCGGGGCCGGGGCGTGCACAGGGCGGCCGGAGGCCCTGGTCGGGGCGGCTCGGGCTGCTGGGGGTGCGGCGTCACGCCGTGGTGGCGGCCAGGCCGCTTTCCCAGGCCCAGGCGGCGATTTCGACGCGGTTGCGGGCGTCGAGTTTCGCCTGGACGTTGGCCAGGTGGGTTTTGACGGTGGACAGGGAGACGAAGAGTTCCGCGGCGATCTCGGCGTTGGTCAGACCGCGCGCGAGGCAGCGGACGACCTCGCGTCCGCGTTCCGTCAGGGGTTCGGCGGGGCGGCGGGCCTGGGAGGCCGGGGTCCGCGGGTCATTTCGCGCAGCAGCCGCACCGTGATGGCGGGCGAGACGAGGGAGTCGCCGACGGCTGCCGCGCGGACCGCCTCAACCAGCATGGCCGGGCTGGCGTCCTTCAGGAGGAAGCCGGATGCTCCGCCGTGGAGCGCCGCGTGGACGTACTCGTCGAGGTCGAAGGTGGTGACGATGACGATGTGTGGGGTGTCGCTGCCGGACAGGCGCCGGGTGACTTCGAGGCCGTCCGTCTTCGGCATGCGGATGTCGAGGAGGAGGACGTCGGGGCGGTGCTCGGCCACGGCGGCGAGGGCCGCCTCGCCGTCGACGACGTCGGCGACGACCTCGATGTCCGGCCGGCTTTCGAGGATCATCCGGAATCCGGTTCTGACCATGTCCTGGTCGTCCGCGATGACCACCCTGATCGCCCTGCGCCACCTGCCCCGCTCTCGCCCGCCGCTGCCGCCTCCGGTCGCTTCCCATGGGGCCGGTGCGCGCGTCGGCCCGCAACCGCACGGCGGACCGCCGGGTGGCTCGTGCGGTGCTCCAGCCGACCCTGCGGACGGGCCGGCCGGGGCGCCTCGCCCTTCCGGCCGGTTCGCGGCGTTCGTGCCCGGCCGGAAGGACGAGGGGGTGCTACATGCTCGCCGCGGCGCTCTTGATCGCGGCGGCGAAGGTGGAGACCTCGGTGTAGACGCCGGGGTAGTCGGGGCGGGCGCAGCCTTCGCCCCAGCTGACTATCCCGACCTGGATCCAGGCGTTGTTGTTGTCGCGGCGGAACATCGGGCCGCCGGAGTCGCCCTGGCAGGTGTCGACGCCGCCCTGGTCGAAGCCGGCGCAGATCTCCTCGGCCGGGATGAGGGAGCTGCCGTACGAGGCCTGGCAGCTGGCGTCGGAGACGAACGGGACGTTGGCCTTCATGAGGTAGCGCTGCTGGCCGCCGCCCTCGCGGGTGGCGCCCCAGCCCGCGACGGTGAAGGTGCCGTTGTCGTACTGCTTGGTCTCGGCGATCTTGAGGGTGGGCAGGTTGATGGGCTTGGCGAGCTTGATCAGGGCCCAGTCCTTGCCGCTGCCGTTGTAGCCGGGGGCGCGCAGGACCTTGGTGGACTTGACCTTGATGGCGCTGGAGCTGTTGAGGTCGACGACTCCGGCGGTTGCGGTGATGGAGGTGTTGTTGCCGGAGCCGCTCACACAGTGGGCGGCGGTGAGGACGATCTGCTGGGTGTAGAGGGCGCCGCCGCAGCCCATCGAGAGGCGCACCATGAAGGGGAACTCGCCCTGGGCGGCGCGCGTGCCGCCGACGACGGGGGCCGTGCCGGCGGAGGCCGAGCCGGGCTGGAGGCTGACGGCCGCGAGGGCGACCGCTCCGACTGCGAGGCTGCGCTTCATGAACTGCACAAGGGTGGTCACAGTCAACACACTGCCTTTCGTGGGGGGTTGGGCCGTGCGTGCCATTGGGTGAATGACGGGTCCATGACACATCAGAGGTGCGGGCGCCATCAAGAACGCATTTTCGGCCAGTCATCCGTTCGAGCGACAGGGATTGCGGCGGAGGGGGCGCGGTGACGCAGAAGGGCGGGCCGGGCGGGCCGATCGAGCACGGATTTCCACATCTGGCGACGGTGCGGGCCTCGATCACCGCGCTCTTCCGGCGGTTGTCGGCCGACGGCATCCGCGCTTACGACACGAGCTTCGCGCCCGCCGACGCCGCCTTCGACGCCGCCGACGACCTGCACCTGGGTGCGCAGCGGGTGGCCTCGGCGATGGTGCGCGCGCTCCGGCTGCCCGATGCGCGCGTGGTGGTCGCCTTCCGGCCGATGGAGCAGGCGGCCACCGTGGAACCGGCCGCGGGCCCCGAGTACTTCGTCGAGGTCAGTGACCGCTTCCGCACCCATCGCCGGGACCTGGCGGCGGCCCTGTCCCACGAGGTCGCCCACGTCCTGCTGCACCGGCTGGACCTGCGCTTCCCCGGCACCGAGGAGAACGAGATCCTCACCGACACCGCCGCCGTCTACCTCGGGGCGGGCTGGCTGCTGCTCGACGCCTACCGCGAGGACGCGCTCACCCACCAGAAGTTCGGCTACCTCACCCCGGAGGAGTTCGGCTACGTCCTCGCCAAACGGGCCGCCCTGTTCGGCGAGGACCCCTCCACCCTGTTCACCAGCCCGCAGGCGTATGAGGCGTACGTGCGCGGGCGCGCGCTGGCCGAGCGGGACCACCGCCGGCCCCCGTTGGCGGCCGCGGGCGCGCTGGCGCGGCGGCGGTACGCGAAGGCGCGGCGCACCGGGCCCACCCCGGCGGGCGGATCGGCGGACTCGTCGGCCGACGGGCCGGGGTACCGCTTCGAGCGCGAGGACTCCCACCCCGGACCCGGACTGCGGGTGAGCTTCCCCTGCCCTGTGTGCGGGCAGGGGCTGCGACTGCCGGTGCGCGGGCGACTCCGGGCCCGGTGCGGTCTGTGCCGCACCGTTCTCGACTGCGACACCTAGCAACAGGGGGCATCCGGACGATCTTCATTCACCGGTCGGCCACGAAAAGTTTCTTACCGGCCAGTAGACATGGGGGCGGATCTCGCCAACTCTGGTCGCGTACACGTCAATTCGTGACCGAGGAGCGCCCCCCATGCGCAGCACCCGCCGCACCCGTATGTCCCGTACCGCCGCCGTCGGCGTGGCCGCAGCAGCCACCGTCATGACGCTGGTTCCGGCCACCGCCGCCCAGGCCGCCCCCGCCGCCGCGCCCGCCGCCGTCTCCGTGTCCGCCTCCGCGCCCGGCGGCAACGCCGCGATCCTCGGCATCGACTACGCCACCTGGCAGCGGGACGTGGCCGCCGTCATCGACGCGGCCCGCCCCGGCATCGAGCAGCGCATCGCCGCCTCGCCCGCCGGTGAGAAGCCGGCGCTCGTCCTGGACATCGACAACACCTCGCTGGAGACGGACTTCCACTGGTTCTGGACCTTCCCGACCCCGGCGATCGCCAAGGTCCTGGCCCTGACCCAGTACGCGAACGCCCGCGGGGTCGCCGTCTTCTTCGTCACCGCCCGCCCGGGGATCATCCAGTCCCTCACCGAGCGCAACCTCAAGGCGGTCGGCTACCCCGTCTCGGGGCTCTACGTCCGTGACCTGCCCGACCTGTTCGACGAGGTCAGCGCCTACAAGACGGAGAAGCGCGCGGAGATCGAGGCCCGCGGCTACACGATCATCGCCAACATCGGCAACAGCCCGACCGACCTCGTCGGCGGTCACGCCGAACGCACCGTCAAGCTGCCGGACTACAACGGCAAGCTGTCCTGACCCGAGGGTTCTTCACCAGAGGGTTCTTCACCCGAGGGTTCGAGGGTCGCGGCGACGGCGTTGACCGCCGCCCGGCCGAAGGCCATCGCCGGTCCGATCGTGGCGCCCGGGCCCGGGTAGGTCCCGCCCATCACCGCAGCCGAGCAGTTCCCTCAGGCGTGGAGGCCGGCGATCGGCGCGCCGTCCTCGCGGAGCACCCGGCCGTCCCGTCCGTGACGAGGCCCGGTTTCGGGGGCGGGCGGTGTGGGCGAGCTGTCCGGGCCGGGACGGGTCCGGGCGGCCTCTGCCGCACGGCCCCGGGACCCGGAGCCGGCGGTCTCGGAACAGGCGATGGACAACATGTTGGGCTGACTGCGGTTCAGCGAGTGGATGTAGCGGGTAGTCATATCCCACCGCAGGAAACGAAGACCCGGTCCCGACCCCTCGCCAGGGGGCCGGGCCCGCTTCGTTGTGCCTCCTAGAGCGGCGGCCCGACCGGCTCCACCGTGCCGGAGCAGCGGGCCCGTTCGGCGGCCAGGACGGTCAGGTGGCTGGTGAGTGACTCCTGTGGGCCGGACCTGACCAGACCCGGGTCGCCGGTGGCGACGGCGGCGACGAAGGCGTCCATGAGGCCGGCGTCGCCGCCGCCGTGCCCGCCCGCGGCGTCCATCGGCCCGCCCGCGCCGATGGCGACCTGCTCCTCGGCGCGGGTCAGGAAGTCGTAGACCGTGATGCTGCGGCCGTCGCCCCGCAGTTCGCCGCGGGTTCCGAAGATCCGGGTGTGGCGGTCCGCCCGCTCGGTGAAGGCGGTCATGGTGAAGGTGGCCGTCGCCCCGGAGTCGAACTCCATGGCCACCACCTGGTGGTCGACGACGTCGTTGTCGCACGCGTACACGCACCGCCCGTACGGCCCCTCCCGCAGTGCGGCCTCCAGGGCTCGCGGCGTGAACTCGTCGATCAGCACGCTCAGCGGCCAGCGGTGGCGGCCGTCGGCCAGCCGGTCGCCGTACTCGCGCACGGCGGAGTACGGGCAGTCCGGCTCGACCGCGCAGTCCAGGCAGCGGTCCGCCGCACCCGGCGGCCTGTTCTCGGGCCGGAAGTGGGAGAGCCGGCCGAAGCTGGAGACCCGTACGGGCGGGCGCCCCAGCACGTACTGGAGCCAGTCCAGGTCGTGGCAGGACTTGGCCATCAGCATGGTCGTCGCCTCGTCGGCGCGCCGCCAGTTGCCCCGTACGAACGAGTGGGCCTGGTGCCAGAAGCCGACCGGCTCCAGGTGCTGGACGCTCACGACGTCGCCGATCCGGCCGGAGTCGACGACGTCCTTGAGGGTCCGCGTGTAGGGCGTGTAGCGCAGGACGTGCCCGACGGAGAGGATGACGCCCGCCCGCTCGACGGCGTCGACGATGCGCCGGCACTCGTCCTCCGTGAGGGCCATCGGCTTCTCCAGCATGATGTGGTAGCCGAGCGCGGCGAACGCGAGGACCGGCTCCAGGTGGTCGCGGTCCAGGGTGCAGACGAGCACCGCGTCCGCGATCCGCCCGAGGGCGGCCAGCTCCCGCCAGTCGCCGAGCACGTGGTGGGCGTCGATGCCGTGGGCGGCGGCGAGCCGCTCCCGCCGGGGCGCGCGCGGTTCGGCGACCGCGACCACCCGGGCCCGCTCCGGATGAGCCAGGGCCCATCCGGCGTAGCCGCTCCCCCGGTCCCCCGCCCCGACGACGGCGAGCGTGATGGTGTCGGACATGGGCCCAGCCCCGCTTCCCGGACCGATTGCCGCGCGCAGCAAGCGCTTTCCCCGGAGAAGCTAGCGGCCGCGCGTCCTGCCCGACACCCCCCTTCACCCGTACGTGATCCGCACCGCGGGGCCGAGCGGGAGGGCCTGGCGGGCCAGGACGTGGTCCTCGGCCGGGTCCGTCTCGTCGAGGACCTCGTTGCGGGTCGTCACGACCTCGCCCTCGACGACCCGGCAGCAGCAGGCGCTGCAGGCGCCCTCCCGGCAGGAGTACGGGGCCGGCAGGCCCGCGGCGAGCAGCGCGTCGAGCAGCGGGGTCCCGTCGGGCCGGGGAACGGTGTGCCGGGTCCCGTCGAGTTCCACCTCGGCGGTGGTGCGGGCTTTTGCCCCGGCCGCGGGCGGGCCCGGCGGCGTACGGGGATCGGCCCGGTCGACGCCGCCGCGCGCGTGGGGCCGCGTGTGCGGCCCCGTCGCGCCGGAGGTCTACCGCCGGGTCGGCCCCGGGGCCGAACCCTGCGTGCCGTTCCGGGCGTAGGGGGACTCGGCCCGGGGGGTGCCGGGCCTGGACCAGCCCCGGCCGGGAGGCGCGGGCTCCTGAGCCCGGCCCGTCACGCGCCCGCGCTGGGCGGGGCCGCGACGTTCAGCTGCCAGGAGACGCCGAAGCGGTCGTTCACCCAGCCGAACCGGTGGCTGAATCCGTACGAGCCCAGGGGCATCAGCTCCTGGCCCTGCTCGGCGAGCGCGCCGTAGAGGCGGTCGATCTCGGCCTCGTCCTCGCACTGGACGTACAGCGACACGGCGGGCGTGAAGCCGAACGCGTGCTTGGCCGGGCTGTCGATGCACATGAACTGCTGGCCGGCCAGGGAGAAGGTCGCGTGGCGCACGGTTCCCTCGGGCCCGGCCCCGGGTCCGGTCTCGTCGGGGCCGTAGCGGCTGATGGCGAGCACCTGCGCGTCGTCGAAGAGCGAGACGTAGAAGCCCATGGCTTCCTCGGCCCGCCCCTCGAACATCAGAAACGTGGTGATCTTCTGCGGGGTCGGCGTGACGGCCATCGTCGGTTCGTGTCCCTTCGGCGCTTGTCCCGGAGCAGGAACCTTAGCCTCCGCCCCCGCCGCCGGGACCGGACCGGGACCGCTACCGCGCGCCGTACACCGGCAGCGGAGCCTGCGCCGCGGCGAGGAGTTTCAGCGTGGTCTCGCCCGCCTCCGCGGGGGTCCGGCGGGAGTCCCGGTCGGCCGTGGGGCCCGGCCGCCAGCCCTCCATCACCGTGATCCGGCCGCCCTCCGCCTCGAAGACCCGGCCCGTGACCCCGGCCGAGGCGTCGGAGCCCAGCCACACCACCAGCGGGGACACGTTCTCCGGGGCCATCGCGTCGAAGCCGCCCTCCTCCGGGGCGGCCATGGTCTGCGCGAAGGTCTCCTCCGTCATCCGGGTCCGGGCCGCCGGGGCGATCGCGTTGACCTGGACCCCGTAGCGGCCCATCTCCGCCGCCGCGACCATCGTGAGGCCGAGGATCCCGGCCTTGGCCGCGCTGTAGTTGCCCTGGCCGACCGAGCCCAGCAGCCCGGCGCCCGAGGAGGTGTTGACCACCCGGGCCGCCGTCTGCCGGCCGGCCTTCGCCTCCGCCCGCCACCACGCGGCCGCCGCCCGCAGCGGCAGGAAGTGCCCCTTCAGGTGGACCCGCATGACCGCGTCCCAGTCGTCCTCGTCCAGGTTGACCAGCATCCGGTCCCGCAGGAACCCCGCGTTGTTGACCAGGGTGTCGAGGCGTCCGAACGCGCCGAGCGCCGTCTCCACGAGGGAGGCCGCGCCCTCGGAGGTCGCGATGTCCCCGCCGTGCGCCACCGCCTCCCCGCCCAGTGCCCCGATCTCGGCGACGACCTGCGCCGCCGGGCCGTCCGGCCCCGGCAGCCCGTCCAGCCCCACCCCCAGGTCGTTGACGACGACCCGCGCCCCCTCGGCCGCGAAGGCCAGCGCATGGGCCCGGCCCAGCCCCCGCCCCGCGCCCGTCACGACCACGACCCGGCCCTCGCACAGTCCCGCCATCTCAGCTCTCCTTGTTCACAGTCGCCGCATCCAGAAAGGCCGGGCGCTCCCCGCCCCCGTGCACCAGCAGGCTCGCCCCGCTCACGTACGCCGCCCGGCCGGAGGCCAGGAACACCGCCGCCTCCCCCACGTCCGAGGGCTGCGCCAGCCGCCCGAGCGGGACGGTCGCGGCCACGGCCGCGACCCCGGCCTCGTCCCCGTAGTGCAGGTGCGCCAGCTCGGTCCGCACCATGCCCAGGACCAGCGAGTTCACCCGTACCCCGGGCGCCCATTCCACGGCCATGGACCGGGCCAGGTTCTCCAGGCCGGCCTTCGCGGCCCCGTACGCCGCCGTCCCCGGCGAGGGCCGGGTGCCGCTGACGCTGCCGATCATCACCACCGAGCCGCGGGCCTCCCGCAGCCACGGGTACGCCGCCAGGGAGGCCGTCATCGGCGCCACCAGGTTCAGCTCGACGACCCGCGCGTGGCGTTCCGCCTCGCCCTCCCCCAGCAGCCGGTACGGGGTGCCGCCCGCGTTGTTGACCAGGCAGTCGAGGCGCCCGTACCGCCTCGCGGCCGCGCCGAAGAAGTCCTGCACGGCGGCGGGATCGCGCAGGTCGACGGCGGTGAAGGAGGCCTTCCGGCCGCCCGCCGAGACCGGTTCCTCCGGGGGCCGCCGGGCGCAGACGACGACCTCCGCGCCGGCCGCGAGGAACGACCGGGCGATCCCGGCGCCGACGCCCCGGGTTCCCCCGGTGACGACGACAACCCTCCCGTCGAGCTCCATAGGCTGCTACCTTCCTCGCCTAACAAATGTTTGGTGGAAAGGTAGCTGATCCGCTCATGGGTGTCTCCACCTCCAGCCCGGACAAGGGCATCGCACTCGTCACAGTCGACTTCCCGCCCGTCAACGCGCTGCCCGTGCAGGGCTGGTACGACCTCGCCGACACCGTCCGCGGCGCAGGCCGCGACCCCGAGGTCCGCTGCGTCGTCCTCGCCGCCGAGGGCCGCGGCTTCAATGCCGGGGTCGACATCAAGGAGATGCAGCGCGACACCGGGCACACCGCCCTCATCGGCGCCAACCGGGGCTGCTACGAGGCCTTCGCCGCCGTCTACGAGTGCGAGGTGCCGGTCGTCGCGGCCGTGAACGGCTTCTGCCTGGGCGGCGGCATAGGCCTCGTCGGCAACGCCGACGCGATCGTCGCCTCCGACGACGCCACCTTCGGCCTCCCCGAGCTCGACCGGGGCGCCCTCGGCGCCGCCACCCACCTGGCCCGGCTGGTCCCGCAGCACCTGATGCGCGCGCTGTACTACACCTCGCGCACCGCAACCGCCGCCGAACTCCAGGCGCACGGCTCGGTCTGGAAGGTGGTCCCGCGCGCCGAACTGCGCTCCGCCGCCCTGGAACTGGCCGCCGAGATCGCGCGCAAGGACGGCTACCTGATCCGGCTGGCCAAGGCGGCCATCAACGGGATCGACCCCGTGGACGTGCGCCGCAGCTACCGCTTCGAGCAGGGCTTCACCTTCGAGGCCAACCTCAGCGGAGTGGCCGACCGGGTCCGCGACGCCTTCGGGAAGGGAGAGCGCGCATGACCGACAGGACGGGCAAGGTACTGACCCCCGACGAGGTGGTCGGACAGCTGCGCAGCGGCATGACCATCGGCATCGGCGGCTGGGGATCCCGGCGCAAGCCCATGGCCCTGGTGCGGGCGCTGCTCCGCTCCGAGATCGCCGATCTCACCGTGCTCTCGTACGGCGGCCCCGACGTCGGCCTGCTGGCCGCCGCCGGCCGCATCCGCCACCTCGTCGCCCCCTTCGCCACCCTCGACTCCATCCCGCTGGAGCCCCATTTCCGGGCCGCCCGCGAGCGCGCCGCCTTCACCCTCACCGAGCTCGACGAGGCCATGTTCATGTGGGGCCTGCACGCCGCCGCCAACCGGCTCCCCTTCCTCCCCGTCCGCGCCGGCCTCGGCTCCGACGTGATGCGGGTCAACCCCGAGCTGCGCACGGTCACCTCCCCCTACGCCGACGGCGAGGAGCTCGTCGCCGTCCCCGCCCTGCGCATGGACGCCGCCCTGGTCCACCTGAACCGGGCCGACCGCCTCGGCAACGCCCAGTACCTGGGCCCGGACCCCTACTTCGACGACCTCCTCTGCGAGGCCGCCGACGCCGCCTACGTCTCCTGCGAGCAGCTCGTCGAGACCGCCGAGCTCGCCAAGGCCGGCCCCCCGCAGTCCCTGCTCGTCAGCCGCCACTCGGTCACCGGGGTCGTGGAGACCCCGAACGGCGCGCACTTCACCTCCTGCGTCCCCGACTACGGCCGCGACGAGCCCTTCCAGGAGCTCTACGCGACCACCCCCTGGCCCGAGTTCGCCGAGCGCTTCCTCTCCGGGGCGGGCGAGCACGACTACCAGTCCGCCGTACGGACCTGGCACGAGGAGCAGCAGCCGTGACCACCACGCCGACCACCGCGACCGTCACCCGCGCCGAACACTGCGTGATCGCCTGCGCCGAGGCCTGGCGCGACAACGGCGAGGTCCTCGCCAGCCCGATGGGCCTGATCCCCTCCTTCGGGGCCCGGCTCGCGAAGCGGACCTTCTCCCCCGACCTGCTCCTGACCGACGGCGAGGCCCTGCTCGTCGGCCTCGACGGCACGGCCGAGGGCTGGCTCCCGTACCGGCGCCACCTGACCATGGTCACCGGCGGCAGGCGCCACGTGATGATGGGCGCCAGCCAGATCGACCGCTACGGCAACCAGAACATCTCCTGCATCGGCGACTGGGAGCGGCCGGCCCGCCAGCTCCTCGGGGTGCGCGGCGCCCCCGTCAACACCCTGAACAATCCGGTGAGCTACTGGATCCCCAAGCACTCCACCCGGGTCTTCGTCGACCGCGTGGACATGGTCAGCGGGGTCGGCTACGACCGGGCCGAGGCGGCCGGGGTGACCCGTTTCCACCGCCTCCCCCGGGTGGTCAGCGATCTCGGCGTCTTCGATTTCGGCGGCCCCGGCCACGCGATGCGGCTGGTCTCCGTGCACCCCGGGGTCACCGTGGAGGAGGTCCGGGCGGCCACCGGGTTCGAGCTGGCCGCCGCCGAGGAGGTCCCGTACACCCGGGAGCCGACGGCGGACGAGCTGCGGCTGATCCGCGAGGTGATCGACCCCAAGGGGCTGCGCGAGCGCGAAGTGCGGGGCTGATCCGATGGAGACGGCATTCACCAAGCTGGTCGGCGTCGAGCACCCGATCGTGCAGACCGGCATGGGCTGGGTCGCCGGCCCCCGCCTGGTGTCGGGCGCGGCGAACGCGGGGGCGCTGGGGATCCTGGCCTCGGCGACGATGACCGTGGACCAGCTGCGGTCGGCGGTCCGCGAGGTCAGGTCCCGGGTCCCGGAGGGCACTCCCTTCGGGGTCAATCTGCGCGCGGACGCCGGGGACGCGGCCGAGCGCGCCCAGCTGATCATCGACGAGGGGGTACGGGTCGCCTCCTTCGCGCTCGCGCCCTCCAAGGAGCTGATCGGACGGCTCAAGGAGGCGGGTGTGGTCGTCATCCCGTCGATCGGGGCCCGGCGGCACGCCGAGAAGGTCGCGGCCTGGGGCGCCGACGCGGTGATCGTGCAGGGCGGCGAGGGCGGCGGCCACACCGGGGACGTGGCCACGACGGTGCTGCTGCCCCAGGTGGTGGACGCCGTGGACATCCCGGTGGTCGCGGCGGGCGGCTTCAGCGACGGCCGCGGCCTGGTCGCGGCCCTGTCGTACGGGGCCGCGGGCATCGCCATGGGCACCCGTTTCCTGCTGACCTCGGACTCCACCGTCCCGGACGCGGTGAAGGCCGAGTACCTGAAGGCCACCGTCAAGGACGTCACCGTCACCACCGCCGTGGACGGGCTGCCGCACCGGATGCTGCGCACGGCGCTGGTCGACTCCCTGGAGCGGGCGGGCCGCACGCGGGCACTGGCCCGGGCGGTCCGGCACGCGGCCGGCTTCCGGAAGCTGTCCGGTCTGAGCTGGCCGCAGATGGTCCGCGACGGCCTCGCGATGAAACACGGCAAGGACCTGTCCTGGAGCCAGGTCCTGCTCGCCGCGAACACTCCGATGCTCCTCAAGGCGTCCATGGTCGAGGGCCGTACGGACCTCGGCGTCATGGCATCGGGCCAGGTCGCGGGGGTGATCGACGATCTCCCGTCCTGCGCGGAGCTCGTCTCCCGGGTCATGGCCGAGGCACAACAGGCACTCGAAGCACTGCACTCGCTCCGCACCCTGCCACCACCAGGGTGATCCCCCTTCTCCGTCACAGGAGTCGCCCCCATGAGCCGTGCCCGAATCCGCCTGGCGACCGCGGCGGCCGCCGCCGCTCTCGCCATCGGGACCCTGCCCGCCTCCGCGCACGCGGCGGCGGCGCCCGGAGCCGGGGTCAGTGCCCGGCACCACCAGTCCCACCCGCAAGCAGAAACGATCCGTCAGATCCCCCTCCAAGGCGCCGTCAACGTCCGCGACATCGGCGGCTACCGCACCTGGACCGGCGGCACGGTCCGCCAGGGGCTCGTCTACCGCTCCGACGCACTGAGCAAGCTGACCGACGCCGACGTCACCACCGTCTCCGGTCTCGGCCTCACGAAGGTCGTCGATTTCCGCATCCCCATGGAGCTCCAGTACGACGGCGCCGACCGGCTGCCGTCCGGGCTCGCCCCCACCTCCCGCCCGGTCAGCGACCTCGGCCTCTACGGAACCCTCGTCGGCGCGATCGCCAGCGGCGACCCCGTCACACAGGAGCAGATGCTCGGCGGCGGCCGCGCCGAGGCCTACATGCGCGACATCTACCGGACCTTCGTGACCAGCCCCGAGAACCGGGCGCAGTTCGCGGCGACCCTGCGGGAGGTCGCGGACGGCTCCCAGGGGCCGATGCTCTACCACTGCACCTCCGGCAAGGACCGGACCGGCTGGACGAGCTACGTCCTGCTGCGCGCGCTGGCCGTCCCCGAGGACACCGCCGAGCGCGACTACCTGGCGTCGAACACCTTCCGCGCCGCCTACGACGCCCGGGTGCGGGCGGGCCTCAAGCAGTCGGGGCGCATGCAGAACCCCGACCTGCTGATCCCGCTCCAGGAGGTCCGCCAGGACTACCTGGACGCCGCGGCGACCCGGATGGAGGCCGACTACGGCAGCTTCTACGGCTACCTGACGCAGGGCCTCGGCCTGGACCTGCGGACGCTGGCGAAGCTCCAGAACAAGATGGTCCGCTAGCGGAGACGACGACGCCGGGCAGTGCGTGATGCACTGCCCGGCGTGGAGTCCGTACGGTCAGACCGCGCGGCGGCGGCCCTGTCCCGCGGAGCCGACCCGGCTGCGCGCGGACGCCGCGGCCGCACCACCGGTGGCGCCGCCACCGGTACGCCGGCCGCGCTCGCCGGAGCCGGCGGCCCCGCCGCCGCCCTGGCCGCCGCGGCGGGCCTGGCCCGACCCGGAGGCCGCCGGGGCCTGCCCGGAAGCGCTGCCACCGGAACGGCGGCCGCGGCCGCCGGCGGCCGGGGCGCCGCCCGTGGCGGAGCCGGTGCGCGGCCCGCCCGACCGGCGGCGCGAGCCGGAGCCCGAGCCCGAGCCGGACCCGTTGCGCGGCTTCGGCGCGGTCGGCTGCGGCACGTCCAGCACCACCGGGATGCCCGAGGGCTCCTTGGCGCCGGTCAGCCGGGACAGCTCCTCGTCGGAGGACTTGATCTGTGCGGTGCGCGGGGAGATCCCGGCGTCCGACATCAGACGGGTCATGTCCCGCTTCTGGTCGGGCAGCACCAGGGTGACCACGCTGCCGGACTCGCCGGCGCGGGCGGTGCGGCCGCCGCGGTGCAGGTAGTCCTTGTGATCGGTGGGCGGGTCCACGTTGACGACGAGGTCGAGGTCGTCGATGTGGATGCCGCGCGCCGCGACGTTCGTCGCCACCAGTGCGGTGACCTCGCCCGTCTTGAACCAGTCCAGGGTGCGGTTGCGCTGCGGCTGGGAGCGGCCGCCGTGCAGGCCGGAGGCGCGGACGCCGTCCGCGAGGAGCTTCTTGACCATGCGGTCGACCCCGCGCTTGGTGTCCACGAACATGATCACCCGGCCGTCGCGAGCGGCTATACGCGTCGCCACGGCCTTCTTGTCGGTTTCGTCCATGACGTACAGGACGTGGTGCTCCATCGTGCTGACCGCGCCGGCGGACGGGTCGACGGAGAAGGCGACCGGGTCGTGCAGGAACATCTTCACGAGCTTGTCGATGTTCTTGTCGAGGGTCGCCGAGAAGAGCATGGTCTGGCCGTCGGCCCGGACCTGCTTGAGCAGCGCGGTGACCTGCGGCATGAAGCCCATGTCGGTCATCTGGTCGGCCTCGTCGAGGACGGTGATCGAGACCTGCGAGAGGTCCGCGTCACCACGGTCGATGAGGTCCTTCAGGCGGCCGGGGGTGGCGACGAGCACCTCGGCGCCGCGGCGCAGGGCGCCGGACTGCCGGTTGATCGACGTGCCGCCGACGACGGTCGCGATGCGCAGGTTGACGGCCGTGGCGTACGGGGCCAGGGCGTCGGTGACCTGCTGCGCGAGCTCGCGGGTCGGTACGAGGACCAGGGCGAGCGGCTGCTTCGGCTGCGCGCGGTGGCCGGCGGTACGGGCCAGCAGCGCCAGGCCGAAGGCCAGCGTCTTGCCGGAGCCGGTACGGCCGCGGCCGAGCAGGTCACGGCCGACGAGCGAGTTCGGCAGCGTCGCGGCCTGGATCGGGAACGGCTCGGTGACGCCCTGGGCGGCGAGGGTCTTCAGCAGCGCCTCGGGCATGTCCATGTCCTCGAACGCGGCGACCGGCGGGAGCGCCGGGGTCAGCGGTTCGGGCATGGTGAATTCTTGGGGCCTGGCAACGGGGGCGGACTTCTGCCGTCCCGCGCCAGCCTTCGGACGCCCCTGGGCCGCACCTCGGCCCCGGGTGGGGCGGCGGCTGGGTCGTGCGGAGCTGGATTGGGTCATGCGAGAAAGCCCTCCTGAAACCGGCAGGTAAAACAAAGGTCGAGACAGCAGACAAGCCGGGGCCCGCACCTCACGGTGCGGACCCCGGCAAGCTGACGTACTTAGTTGGCGGGGAGGATGTTCTCCGCCTGGGGGCCCTTCTGGCCCTGGGTCACGTCGAAGGAGACGCGCTGACCCTCCTGGAGCTCACGGAAGCCCTGGGTGGCGATGTTCGAGTAGTGGGCGAAGACGTCCGGGCCGCCACCGTCCTGCTCGATGAAGCCGAAGCCCTTTTCCGAGTTGAACCACTTCACGGTGCCAAGTGCCATTTTGAATCTCCTGAATAGGCGGCAAAGGGCCCCATCCGGAGATTCCGGCAAAACAATAAAAGCGCCTGCGGAGCATTCCCGTCAGGCGCACATAAAGTTCATGGGTACCACAACTGCAACGAGCTCTAAGCTAGCACACCTCCGTGCGGGGATGTGACCGCAGACGTGTGACCTGCGTCGTCCGCGTGAAAACTCCCGGCGGGACCCCGGCCCCCGCCGGGGGTGTCGGGGCCCCGCCGGGCCCGGGCTACAGCCGCTCGATGATCGTCACGTTGGCCTGGCCGCCGCCCTCGCACATCGTCTGGAGGCCGTAGCGCCCTCCGGTGCGTTCCAGCTCGTGCAGGAGCGTGGTCATCAGCTTCACGCCCGTCGCACCGAGGGGGTGTCCCAGGGCGATCGCGCCGCCGTTGACGTTGACCCGCTCCGGGTCGGCCCCGGTCTCCTTGAGCCAGGCCAGCACCACCGGGGCGAAGGCCTCGTTGATCTCCACCAGGTCGATGCCGGCCAGCGACATGCCGGTCTTCTTCAGCGCGTACGCCGTCGCCGGGATCGGCGCGGACAGCATGCGGATCGGGTCCTCGCCCCGGACCGAGAGGTGGTGGATGCGGGCCCGCGGCCGCAGGCCGTGTTCCCGTACGGCCCGCTCGGAGGCGATCAGCATGGCCGCCGCGCCGTCCGAGACCTGGGAGGAGACGGCTGCGGTGATGGTGCCGCCCTCGACGACGGGCTTGAGGGCGGCCATCTTCTCCGGCGTGGTGTCCCGGCGGGGGCCCTCGTCCACCGCCACGTCCCCGTACGCCACCGTCTCGCGGGCGAAGCACCCCTCGTCGATCGCGCGCAGCGCCCGCTGGTGGGAGCGGAGGGCGAACTCCTCCATGTCCCGACGGGTGATGCCCCACTTCTGCGCGATCAGCTGGGCGCCGTGGAACTGGTTGACCGGGGCGTCCCCGTACCGGGCCCGCCAGCCCGCCGATCCCGCGTACGGGCCCTCGGTGAGGCCCAGCGGCTCGGCCGCCTGCCGCGAGGCGAAGGCGATCGGGATCATCGACATGTTCTGGGTGCCGCCGGCGACGACCAGGTCCTGGGTCCCGGAGAGCACCCCCTGCGCCGCGAAGTGCACGGCCTGCTGCGAGGACCCGCACTGGCGGTCGACGGTGACCCCGGGCACCTCCTCCGGGAGGCCCGCCGCCAGCCAGGCCGTCCGCGCGATGTCGCCCGCCTGCGGCCCCACCGTGTCGAGGCAGCCGAACACCACGTCCTCCACGGCGGCCGGGTCCACCCCGGACCGCTCGACCAGCGCCTTCAGGACGTGCGCGCCCAGGTCGGCCGGGTGGACGGCGGACAGTCCGCCGCCCCGCCGCCCCACGGGGGTGCGCACCGCATCGACTATGTAGGCCTCGGGCATCGGGACTCCTCGGATCGGATCGGTCACGTGGGGCGTAGGGCGATCCCGTCCAGCACCATCGACAGGTACTGGCGGGCGATCTCCTCGGGGCTGTGCTGTCCGCCCGGCCGGTACCAGGACGCCGCCACCCACACCGTGTCGCGCACGAAGCGGTAGGTGAGGCGGATGTCGAGGTCGGCGCGGAAGACCTTGGCGGAGACCCCCCGCTCCAGCGTCCCCAGCCAGGCCTTCTCGAACTTCTGCTGCGAGTCGGACAGGTAGTGGAAGCGGGGCTGCGCGGAGAGGGTCCGGGACTCCTTCTGGTAGATCGCGACGGCGGCGCGGTGCCGGTCGATCTCCCGGAAGGACTCGGTGACGAGGGCCTCGATGGTCTCCCTGGGGCCGAGGCCCGCGGCGAGGACGGTGTCGTACCCCTGCCACAGTTCGGTGAGGAAGGCCGAGAGGATCTCGTCGAGCATCGATTCCTTGGAATCGAAGTGGTAGTAGAGGCTGCCGGCGAGCATGCCGGCGGCGTCGGCGATCTTGCGGACGGTGGTGGCGTTGTACCCCTGCGCCGCGAAGACCTCGGCGGCGGTGTCGAGGAGTTCGCGGCGCCGCTCGGGCGAGGCCGTCACCTGCGGCTTCTTCTTGGGTGTCGGCTGGTTCGGCTGGTTCGTTGGCACGCGTCCATTCTCGGCCTAGGCGTGCTGGCTGCTGACCGACACGGTCTCGCCCGTCATGTACGACGAATAGCCGCTGGCCAGGAAGACGATGACGTTGGCGACCTCCCAGGGTTCGGCGTAGCGGCCGAAGGCCTCGCGGGCGGTGAGTTCGGCCAGCAGCTCCTCGCTGGTGACCTTCACCAGGTGCGGGTGCATGGCCAGGCTCGGGGCGACCGCGTTGATCCGTACGCCGAACTCCGCGGCCTCCAGGGCCGCGCAGCGGGTCAGCGCCATCACCCCGGCCTTGGCGGCGGCGTAGTGGGCCTGGCCGGTCTGCGCCCGCCAGCCGACGACGGAGGCGTTGTTGACGACGACCCCGCCCCCGCCGGACGCCTTGAACGAGCGCAGCGCGGCGCGGGTGCAGCGGAAGGTGCCGTTCAGGGTGACGTCGAGGACCTTGCCCCACTGTTCGTCGGTCATGTCGACGAGGGCGGCGGTACCGCCGAGTCCGGCGTTGTTGACGACGACGTCGAGGCGGCCGTGGGTCTGCTCGGCGAGCGCGAAGAGGGCCGCGACCTGGTTCTCGTCGGTGACGTCGCAGGGCAGGGAGGCGACGCGGTCGGCCCCGAACTCCGCGGCGAGCGCGTCCTCGGTCTCCTTCAGGCGGCGGGCGTGGGCGTCGCCGATGACGATGCGGGCGCCCTCCTCCAGGAAGCGGCGGGCGGTGGCCCCGCCGATGCCGGCCCCGGCGGCCGCGGTGATGACGGCGGTGCGGTCCTTCAGCAGTCCGTGTCCGGGGACGTAGTCGGGGGTGCTCACGCCCGTACCTCCTTGGGAAGGCCGAGGATCCGCTCGGCGATGAGGGTGCGCCGGATCTCGTCCGAGCCCGCGTAGACCGTGTCGGAGGTCGCGGTGCCGGCGGGCCCGGTGCAGCTTGGCGTGCCGGTGGGGTGGGCCCGTAGCCGACTCCGGACCTCGGTGCGCAACTCCTCGACGCTGCTCATGGCCGTACGTTAACCTACCAAACACTTGTTAGGGAAGGATCCCCGCATGCCCGAAACCCCGGCGGTGCTGTACGAGCGGCGCGGCCCGGTCGCGTACGTGACCATGAACCGCCCCCGTTACCGCAACGCGCAGAACAGCGCCATGACCTACGCCCTGGACGACGCCTTCTACCGCGCCGCCGACGACCCCGAGGCCAAGGTGGTGGTCCTGGCGGGGGCCGGGGAGCACTTCTCCGCCGGCCACGACATCGGCACCCCGGAGCGCGACGCCCATCTCCCCTTCGAGCGGCGGGCCGGCCTGTGGTGGGACCACTCCGGCCGGGCGGGCGCCGAATCCCGCTTCGCGCGCGAGTCGGAGGTGTACCTGGGCATGTGCCGGCGCTGGCGGGAGCTGCCGAAGCCGGTGATCGCCTCGGTGCACGGGGCCTGCGTGGCGGGCGGGCTGATGCTGGCCTGGGTCTGCGACCTGATCGTGGCGAGCGAGGACGCCTTCTTCGCGGACCCGGTCGTCCGGATGGGCATCCCCGGCGTCGAGTACTTCGCCCACCCGTGGGCGATGCCGCCGCGCATCGCCAAGGAGTTCCTCTACACCGGAGACCGGATGCCCGCCCGGCGCGCGTACGAGGTCGGCATGGTCAACCGGGTCGTGGAGCGGGCCGAGTTGACGCAGGCCACCGACGTGCTGGCACTGCGGATCGCCGAGATGCCCGGCTTCGGACTGGCCCTGACCAAGCGGGCCGTCAACCAGGCCGAGGACCTCCAGGGGCTGCACACCGGCATGGACTCGGTGTTCGGCCTGCACCACCTGGCGCACGCCCACAACGCGGAGACGGCCGCGGACCCGCTCGGCGGCATGGACGTGTCCGCCATGAAGGGCGCCGTGATGAAGGAGGCGAACCACTGATGGAGCTCGCACACACGCCGGACGTCGAGGAGTTCCGGGCCGAGGCGCGCGCCTGGCTGGCCGGGCACGTTCCGGCGCGGCCGCTGCCCTCCCTGGAGACGGCCGAGGGCTTCGCGGCGCACCGGGAGTGGGAGGCCCTGCTGCACGCGGACCGCTGGTCGGTGGTGTCCTGGCCCGAGGAGTACGGGGGCCGCGGCGTGGACATCGTCAAGTGGCTGGTCTTCGAGGAGGAGTACTGGGCGGCGGGCGCGCCCGGCCGGGTCTCGCAGAACGGCATCAACCTCCTCGCCCCCACCCTCCTCGACCACGCGACGGCGGAGCAGCAGGCGCGGGTGCTGCCGTCGATGGCGAGCGGCGAGGTGATCTGGGCGCAGGCCTGGTCGGAGCCGGAGTCGGGCTCGGACCTGGCCTCGCTGACGTCGCGGGCGGTGCGGACGGAGGGCGGCTGGCTGCTGTCCGGGCAGAAGACCTGGTCCTCGCGGGCGGCCTTCGCGGACCGCGCCTTCGGCATCTTCCGCACCGGCCCCGACACCCCGAAACCGCACCAGGGGCTGACGTACCTGATGTTCGACCTGCGGTCGCCGGGGGTGACGGTGCGGCCCATCGGCCGTCTCGACGGCAAGCCGGCCTTCGCGGAGCTCTTCCTGGACCGGGTCTTCGTACCGGACGAGGACGTGATCGGGGAGCCGGGGCAGGGCTGGCGGATCGCGATGTCGACGACCGGCAACGAGCGGGGGCTGACCCTGCGCTCCCCCGGCCGCTTCCTCGCGGCGGCGGACCGGCTGACCGGGCTGTGGCGGGCGCAGGGGGATCCTTCCGACACCGCGCTGCGGGACCGGGTGGCGGACGCGGTGGTCGGGGCGCGCGCCTATGAGCTGTTCACCTGGGCCAGCGCCTCCCGGTTCGCGGCGGGGGAGACGATCGGCGCCGAGTCCAGCCTGAACAAGGTGTTCTGGTCGGAGTACGACGTCGCCCTGCACGAGACGGCGCTGGACCTGCTGGGCGCGGACGCGGAGCTCGCGGAGGGCGAGTGGGCCGAGCCGTGGGTCTTCTCCCTGGCCGGACCGATCTACGCGGGGACGAACGAGATCCAGCGCGACATCATCGCCGAGCGGCTGCTCGGCCTGCCGAAGGGCCGCCGCTGATGCGCTTCCTGCTGACCGACGAGCAGTCGGACTTCGCCCGTACGCTGCGCTCCCTGCTGGGGACGGCCGAGGTGCCGGCGGCGGTACGGGCCTGGGCGGCCGGCGACCTGAACCCCGGGCGGTCGGTGTGGGCCCGCCTGGCGGAGACGGGCCTGTTCGCGCTGGCCGTGCCGGAGGCGTACGACGGAGCGGGCCTGCTGCCACTGGAACTGGCCCTGGGCTTCGTGGAGCTGGGGCGGGCGGGGGTGCCGGGGCCGGCGGTGGAGAGCGCGGCCGCCTCCGTACTGCTCTCCGAGCTGGGCGACGAGTCCCTGGCCAAGCTCTTCCTTCCGGGACTGGCCTCGGGCGAGAGCTCGGCCACCCTGACCCTGCCGGGCGGGAGCCCGTACGCGCTGGACGCGGACGCGGTGACGCACTGCTTCACGGTGTCGGCGGAGGGCCGACTCCATCTGACCCACGGCATCGTGGGCGAACGGCTGGCCTCCCTCGACCCGGCCCGCAGGCTCTCCCGCCCCCTGGCGGCCGGGGCGGTGCTCGCGGCGGGTCCCGCCGTCACGGCGGCGGCCGGGGTCGCCGGGCGGTGGGCACGGCTGCTGACGGCGGCCCAGTGCCTCGGCGTGGGCGAGGCACTGCTGGCGCGCACGGTGGAGTACGCGAAGCAGCGCACCCAGTTCGGCACGCCGATCGGCTCGTTCCAGGCGGTCAAGCACCGCCTGGCGGACACCCTGCTGGCCTTGGAGTTCGCCCGGCCCCTGCTGTGGGCGGCCGCCCTGTCGCTGTCCCCGGCCGACGTGGCGGCGGCGAAGCTGTCGGCCGGCGAAGCGTGCTACCGGGCGGCGATGACGGCGCTCCGGCTGCACGGCGCGGTCGGCTACACGGAGGAGCTGGACCTGTCCCTGTGGCTGCGCAAGGCCCGCCCGCTGCGGGACGCGTGGGGAACGCCGTCGGCCTGCCGGGCGGAGGTCCTGCGGTCGCGGGCGGGGTAGGGGGTGGCGTACCGGTCGGCTGCGCCGCTCGTGCCGGGCCGGGGCCTGTGGGAGAGGTGGGGTCGGGCGCGCGCCGGGGCGTCTCCTCGGACGCCGAACGTGGCGGGGGGGGGCGGAGGGCCGAGGGGATGGCGTTCGGCGCCCTGCGGGGAGCGCCCGGCACACACCCGACCTTGGCGGAACCGGTGGGCCGGGTGTCGTCCGGGGCTGCTGCGCTCCGGCCGGCCGGGCCCGTCACACCCGCGTGAGGTTGAGGGTCACGACGTACTGCTCCTCGACGGTGCCGTCCGGGAAGAGCGGGGCCAGAAGCTCCCGTTCCGTTGCGAAGTACTCCCGGGTGCCGGACTCGCCGAGGACCAGGAAGGCGGAGTGGCTGGCGAGGTTGGCGAGGTGGGCGTCGAGCGTGATGCGGCGGGACCAGCGCACGGTGCGCGTGGTGAACTCGCCCAGCCCCTCCGGCAGGGTGCGGTGGCCGTTCACCCCTTCGGCGGCCCGGAAGAAGACGCGCAGCCGCTCCTCCTGCTCGGCGATCCACGGGACGCCGGAGTCCGTGTCGTTCCACCAGACGGCGAGCGCGCCGCCGGGGCGCAGCACCCGGCGGGCCTCGGGGACGGAGCGGGCCGGGTCGGTCCAGTGCCAGGCCTGGGCGTAGGTGAGGAGGTCGAACGCGCCGCTCGCCAGGGGCAGCCGGTCCCCGTCCCCGCGCACGAGCGGGATCGAGGGGTTCGCCCGCCGGAACTCGGCGGCCATCCCGTCCCCGGGCTCCACGGCGACGACCTCGGCCCCGCGCTGGTGCAGCAGCGCGGTGGCGATCCCGGTCCCCGCCCCTACGTCGGCGACGCAGGCCCCGGCGAGCGGCCGCCCGGCGAGCTCCTCGAGGGCGTCGAACAGGGCCGGCGGGTAGCCGGGCCGGTTCGCGGCGTACAGAGCTGCTGCGGAATCGAAGGAACGGGCGCGTGTCGTCATGCGTCCATTGTTTTCGATCAAGCAATCGAGCAACAAGGACGAGGTATCAGGAACATGCGAAGCACGAAGACCGCGATGTCCGCGATGACGCTGTGCGCGGCGGCGGTGCTCCTCACGGGCTGCGGCAGCGACGCCCCGAAGCCGGCCGCCGACAGCGGCAAGCCCGCCGCGGCCTCCCCGGCCCCCGCGTCGTCCGCGCCGGCGGCCAAGGCCGGCGGCGCGACCCACGAGGTGACGCTGGAGGTCGGGGGCACCGGCAAGACGGCGGTCATGTACAGCGGCATCGACAGCGGCTTCGAGGAGCAGACCCTGCCGTGGTCGAAGTCGGGCACCGCCGAACTCACCGCCGCCGAGCGGAAGGTGGGCTATCTGGTGCACGTCATCCCGGGCACGATCACGGGCGCCGACGGCAAGCTCCAGCAGGCCCCGTGCACCATCAAGATCGACGGCAAGCAGGTCGCGGAGAGCGACGGCGTCAAGAACACGAAGGGCTGCTCCTACATCATCAAGGAGTAACGCGGTTCAGGTGCGGGGGCGGCGCAGGCAGAGCGCGCCGAGGGTGAGGAGCAGGAGCAGGAGCAGCGCCGCGGTGCCGGCCGCCTGCCAGAGGGGGCGGTCCGGGCGGCCTCCCAGGGACCAGGACCCGCCGTCGGGGTCCGTCGTCACGGTCAGGCGGGCTCCGACCTGCAGGTCCAGGGCCACCGGTCCGGGCAGGTCGCGGCCCGTCTCCGTACGCAGGCGCAGGGACGGGGTGTGGCCGGAGCCGTCCTCCACCATCGTGCGCGAGGCGACGACGGCCGTCTCCTCCCGGCCGCGCTCGTGGAGGGTGTGCCGGTCCCAGGTGATCCCGGCGAGCACCACGATCCCCACCGCGAAAGTCGTGGGTGTCCAGGCCGCACATCACCCAGCCCTCGCCGTGGAGGAAGACGACCAGGGGGGCGGTCCCGGGAGTCCGGCGCGGGATCGTAGATCCGGACCGGGACCCCGCCCGCGGCCGTGTCGGACACCGAGGCCACGGCCGGGCCCGGCCGGGCGGACGCCGCCGCCGCCCGCAGGGCCGCCGTGTCGCCCGGCCCCGGGAAGCCCGCGGTCATCGCGTCGCACAGCAGCCTGGCCGCCGGCGACAGGGGATCGCTCACGCCGTGGGGGCCCGTACCGCCGTCGTGCATGCGGAGGTCGCTCATGCCGTCGTCATCCCTCCGTCCACGGTGAACTCGGCGCCCGTCACGTACGAGGACGCGTCCGAGCAGAGGAAGAGGACGAGCTCCCCGACCTCCTCCGGCCGGCCCACCCGCCCCAGCGGTACGTGCGACCAGTCCCGGCCCGCAACCGCCTCGGCGACCATCGGGGTGTCGATGGCCCCCGGGTGCACCGAGTTGACCCGGATCCGGTCCCCGGCCAGGTCGAGCGCCGCCGACCGGGTCAGTCCGCGCAGCCCGAACTTGGTGGACCCGTAGGCCGCGTGGCCCGGTATCCCGACCAGTCCGGCGGTGGAGGAGATGTTGACGACCGAGCCGCCGCCACCCGCCCGCAGCACCGGGGCCACGGCCTGGATGCCGAGGAACGGCCCCAGCAGGTTGACCCGCAGCAGGGCCTCGAAGTCGTCGAGCGTCTGCTGTTCCACATGGGCGGTGCGCCACAGGGCCGCATTGTTGACCAGCGCCGATACGGTGCCGAAGGCGCGGACCGACTCCGTCACCACCGCCGCCCAGCTCGCCGCGTCGGCCACGTCGTGGCGGACGTACAGCCCCTGGTCGCCGAGTTCCGCGGCCACGGCCCGGCCTTCGTCCTCCCGTACGTCCGTGACGACCACCCGCGCCCCCGCCTCCGCGAGCAGGCGGGCGCCGGCCGCGCCCTGGCCGCGCCCGGCGCCGGTGACCACGACCACCTTCCCGTCGAGTGGGACACCCACGGCTCAGCCCTCCAGCGCGCGGAAGTGCGGGATGACCTTCTCGCCCCACTGGCGGATGGTCTCCATGCACGCCTCCTGGGGCACCGTGCCCATCTGGATCAGGCACATCACCTCGTCGACGCCGATCTCGCGCAGCTGCTCGACGTAGGCGATGGCGGTCTCGGCGCTGCCGTACGCGTGCTCCGCGTTGTAGGTGCCCGTGTCGACCGGGCGGGCCGGGATAGGGAGTGGTGCTCGACCGCCCAGATCCGGTCGAAGCCCGTCTCCTCGGCGAAGACGGCCTGTTCGACGCAGTCGTGGATGACCTGGCGTTCCCGTTCCTGGGTGGGGTCGACGAGCTGCGCCTCGAAGATCATCGAGAACTTCACGGGGCCTCCGTAGGTTCGGGGCAGGCCTATATGTCGAATAGGAATACTTCTAGCAGTCATATTGCGCAGAGGGAAGGCCGCCGCGGGGGCCGGTCGTAGACTGCGCTGCGTGGCAGACGAGGCGAACAAGCGCGCGCTCCCCGCGACCAGCTGGGCGGTGCTCGGGCTGCTCTCCTTCGGAGAAGAGCTCTCCGGTTACGACCTGAAGAAGTGGTCGGACTGGTCGCTGCGGTTCTTCTACTGGAGCCCGTCGTTCAGCCAGATCTACAGCGAGCTCAAGCGCCTGGAGAAGGCCGGCTACGCCTCCTCGCGGATGGTCGCCCAGGACAGCGGGACCCGCGACAAGCGGGTGTACCGGATCACCGAGGAGGGCATGGCGGCCGTGCGGGAATGGGCCCGCGAGGCCCCGGTCGATCCGCCCGTCCTCAAGCACGGGCCGATGCTGCGGCTGTGGCTGGGCCACCTGCTGGAGCCGGAGCAGATGCGCGAAGTCCTGCTGCAGCACCAGGAGTTCGCGGAGCAGATGCGCCGTCGGGCGGTGGCCGACGTGGAGGGCGCCAAGGACGAGGCGGCGTGGGCGTACCCGACGCTCGCCCTCAAGTGGGCGGAGCGGTACTACGCCTCCGAGCGCGACCTCGCAGCCGAAATGCTCGAAGACATCAACGAGCTCGCCGCACTCGGGGAGCTCGGCAAGCTGCCGTAGGAACGGCGGAAGCCGACCCGAAGCGGTCCCCGAGCCCGGACCGGGCGCGGCGCCGAAGGCGGGCCCCGGACCCGGCGGGGCGCCCGGTCCCCGACGTGAGGCAGCGCCCGATGCGGGCATGGGCCCACGCCTGCGCCCTCCTCTTCGGCTCACCGGCCGCGCACGGGGCCCGGCTCGCGGCCGACCTGGGTTTCGGCGAAGGGGTCTGCCGTACCCTCGCCCCATGACGGGCAGTGCGATGGACCTCCGCAAGGTCGAGGAGACGGCTCCGGCGCTCGTGAGCCTCTACAAGAGCGCCGGGGTCTCCCTGCGCAAGTACGGCATGGAGGGCGGGCGCGCGGCGGTCTACCTGGTGCTGGACTACTCCGGGTCGATGCGCCCGTACTACGCGGACGGCAGTGTGCAGGACTTCGCCGACCGGGTGCTCGGCCTGTCCGCGCACCTGGACGACGACGCCCGCGTACCGGTGGTCTTCTTCTCCACCGAGGTCGACGCGGTGGAGGAGATCTCCTTGGCCGGGCACGAGGGGCGGGTCACCGAGATCGCCTCCCGTCTCGGCCACATGGGCAAGACGGCCTACCACGCGGCGATGGACGCGGTGATCGACCACTATCTGGACTCGGGGTCGACGCAGCCGGCCCTCGTCGTCTTCCAGACCGACGGCGGGCCGATCAACAAGCTCGCGGCCGAGAAGTACCTGTGCAAGGCGGCGCGGCTGCCGCTCTTCTGGCAGTTCGTCGGCTTCGGCAACACGCGCAGCACGCAGTTCGACTTCCTGCGCCGGCTGGACGAACTGCCCGTGCCGTCCCGTCGCGCGGTGGACAACGCCGGTTACTTCCACGCGGGCCCGGATCCGCGCACCGTCCCGGACGCGGAACTGTACGACCGGCTGGTCGGGGAGTTCCCGGCCTGGCTGGCGGCTGCGCGCGGCGCGGGCATCGTGCGCGCCTGACCCGGGACCGCCCGGGCCACGCGCTTTCATGGAGGCATGACGCACACCAGCTGGGCAGTCTTCGAGAAGGCGGAGCCGGAGTTCGCGGCAGCCGTCCAGGCGCGCTTCGCGCAGTACCCGCACCACGTCCTGGCCACGCTCCGCAAGGACGGCTCCCCCCGGGCGTCGGGGCTGAACGTCGACATCCGCGGCGGTGAGCTGTGGCTCGGCATGATGGCGGGCTCGATGAAGGCCAGGGACCTCCAGCACGACCCGCGCTTCGCCCTGCACACCAATCCGGGCCAGGGCGAGGAGATGCCCGACGGGGACGTACGCGTCTCCGGGCGGGCGGTGGAGCTGGTGGACCCGCCCGAGCTGCACCGGTACGCGGAGGAGACGGAGACCCCGCACCCCTTCCACCTCTTCTACGCCGATCTGACGGAGGTCGTCCACGTCCGCGTCGAGGGCGATGACCTGGTGCTGCGGTCGTGGACCCCGGCGCGCGGCACGCACACCGTCCGCCGGGGCAACGACGACGAGCCGCCGCGCGAGGACCCGGAGCCGGGCGACCCGGCGGCGGACGGCTCGGCTCCGCAAGGGCCGGCGCCGGGCGGGGCGGCCGGCTGAGCGGGTCGGCTAGCTGAGCGGGAGGACGCCCCCGATCGGGCCGAGGGCCGCCGGGTCCACGTCCACCCAGCTGCGGTCGATGTTGATGGTGACCCCGCCGTACGTGGCGTTGTGGTCGCCGCGGAACTGGTGGGCCCGGCGCGGGCCGGCCCACTGGGCCGTGCCCGCCGGCAGGCCCATGTCGGCGTTGCCGACGGAGGCCGAGAGGTTCCAGCGGGCGGCCCACAGCACGTCCGGCATGGCCTGGGGTGCCTGGTGGTGGTGGGCGCTCAGCGCCTTGACCCCGGAGCTCACCGAGACGTAGGCGGCGGAGCGGAAGCCCAGCTCGTGCAGCCGCTGCGTCCAGGCGGTCAGGTAGGCGACGACGGGGGCGTCCCAGGTGGCGCGGTCCGTGTAGTTCTCCAGGTCGTTGTAGAGCACCGTGCCCTCGGCCATTGCGAGGGACCGGGCCGCGTCCACCGCGCCCTCGGCGGCCTCCCTGCCCTGCCCGTTGGCCTCGGAAGGGTCGGTGGACAGGCCGGTGTCGGCGTTGTGCCAGGGCTGCGGGCCCACCCAGATGGGCATCAGGTGCCAGCCCGCGGCGGCCTGCCGTTCGACCCAGCGGGCCGTGAGCCGCGGCTGGGCGCAGGCCCGGGCGCGGCCGCCGATGTAGATGCCGATCGCACGGAAGGGGGAATCGGCGCGCCAGGTGTCCATGGCCTTCTGGGTCGGGGCGGTGCAGGCGTCGAAGCCCTCGCCCTTGAAGGCTGCCTGGACGCCGCGCTGGTCCGCGCCGCCGTGGGCCACGGCGGGCGCCGCGGGGCGCGGGGCGTGGGTGGCGGGGCCCAGGGCGCGGGCTCGGGTGAGGACCCTGCGTACGGCGTCGGGCGCGGCCCCGTAGGAGACGGTGGCCATGACCCCGGGCCGGAGCAGGGCGTAGCGCAGCTCGTTGCTGGCGGAGGGGTGGGGGGCTTCGGGCAGCGCGGTGGCGGTCTCCACGGTGACGGTGGGGACGTCGGCGCGTTCGGCAGCCCCGTCGAGGGGTTCGAGGTGCAGGGTGTCGGCGCGGCTGACGACGGCCCGGCCGGTGCATTCGCTCTGGGTGCCGGCGTGACCGAGGTACAGGGTGGGCAGGTCCAGCCGGAGGCAGGCGCCGGGGTCGCGGTCGAGGTCGACGACCCGCCAGTCGGCGGGGAGGGTGAGGCGCAGCCCGTGGTAGTCGACGGTCTGCCGGTCGGCGGCGGCTACGGAGGGCTGGACGGAGAGCAGCAGCGCGGCGGCGCCGAGCAGCCCGCTCAGCAGGGTTCGGGTGGGGGCCATGCTGCAGATGGTTACCAGACGGCACGGCCCTCAACTGTGCGGCGATTCCCCCCGGATGGTCCGTCCGGCCTAGGCCGGATCGGGCGGGTCCGCGGGCACCCGCCGGGTCGGTCGCGAGGATCCGCCCCTCCCCTCCTCCCCGAGCTCGACGAACGGCAGGCGCGTCCCCCGCCCTCCCCTGTCGGGCATCACCCGCACGAGCGAATCGAGCTCGGCCCCGTCGTCCGGTACGCCGCGCAGGCCCGGGAAGCCGCGCTCGGCGGTGTCACCACCCGCTCCGCGCCGACGGCCCGGTCGACACCAACTCCTGGAGCACGTGATCCAGTTCGGCGGCCCGTACGCCGACCACCGGCCGGTACGGCGGGCACGGCCACCTGGCCCCGAGCGCCTATCGCGCCACGGCGCGGGCCCGGTAGCCGTAGAGTCGAGGGGGCGGCCGAAGCCAGTTGCGTTGGCTTCGGCCGCCCCTTTTCCTCGTCCCGGTCAGGCCGTCCGGCGGCGCAGCCACCAGGAGCAGAACCCGGCCAGCAGACCGGAGAGCGCGAGGAAGATCCCCGTCTCGACCCACTGGAAGGGCCAATAGCGGTCGGCGGGCTGGTAGTCGACCGCTAGGTGGAGGTTCGACGTGGCGAAGCACTCGAAGGGGTCCGTCGAGCGGTCCGCGCAGCCCGGGGCACCGCGGACCTCCCGGTCAGACGCGTCGAGCACCGCGCCGGGATCGGACACCACCCAGACGCCGGGCTTGAGGACCCCGACCCGCAAGTAGGAGTCGTCACCCGAACCCTTCAGCTGGACGTGGTTCCCGTTCCAGCCGTCCTTCGGCGCACCGGACTCCGCGCCACCGCCGACCGGCGCCACGACGAGGGAGCTGAGCGTGACTTCGGTGTGCTCCGGCGTCACGAAGTGCGGGCGGATCGCGAAGGGCACGAGGATCTGGACCGCGACGAAGGCGACGAGGGTCGCCGCCATCGCGGGCACGGTGCGCCGGATCAGCAGCCCGGCGCAGGCTCCGAGGGTGAAGGCGAACGCCGCGTAGCCGAGGGGCACGATCGCGCGGCCGCTGAACATGAGGGGGGTGAAGCGGTCCAGGTTGACCCGGTCGATGGGATCCGCCCACCAGGTCACCAGGAGGCTGAGCACCCCGGTGACGGCGACGGCGATCAGGCCGACGGCCCCGAGCTTGACCAGGATCCAGCGGCCGCGGGTGATGCTCTGGTTCCAGACGAGCCGGTGGGTGCCGGTCTCCAGTTCACGGGCGATCAACGGGGCGCCCCAGAAGACCCCCGTGATGCCGGGCGCGGCGAGCAGCAGGCTCGTGACGTAGTAGGTCAGGGTCTGGTACTCGACGACCAGTGCGTTCCTGGCCGTTTCGCAGTCGCCCCGGCAGTGCGCGACGGTGCTGTCGTAGAGGTCGCGCATCTGGAGACCGGTGACCACGAGGAATATCGCGAGCGCGGCCAGGGCGGCGAGGGCCACGAGCGTCTGGACACGGTATTGGCGCCAGGTCAGCCAGATCATCGCTGGTCCTCCGGAGTGGGTCGGGGGCCGCGCCCGGCCGTGGAGGCCCGACTCATGTAGGTGAGGACCAAGTCCTCCAGGTTGAGGGGCTCCAGGATCCAGGAAGGATCCTGGACCGCCTTGTCGGAGCGCACGATGAACGTGCTCTGCCGCTCGGTGTGGGTCTCCTGGATGACGTGCATGCCCGCGGGCAGGGTGGCGGCATCCCGGCGCGCGGTGGTGAGCCGGAAGTGGGTGGCGAGCAGGTCGTCGACGCCCCCTGCCACCTGGACCCGGGAGGCGACCAGCGAGATCAGGTGGTCGCAGACCCGTTCCAGGTCGGAGACCAGGTGCGAGGAGAGCACGACGGTGACCCCTCCTCGGCCACGAACTCCATCAGGCTCTGCAGGAACTCCCGCCGGGCCAGCGGGTCCAGAGCGGCGACCGGCTCGTCGAGCATCAGCAGCTCGGGCCGCTTGGCCACGGCGAGCGTCAGGGCCACCTGGGCGCGCTGGCCGCCGGAGAGCTTGCCGGCCTTCTGTGCGGGGTCCAGGCCGAGCCGCCGGATCCGCCCTTCGGCGAACGCGGCGTCCCATCCCGGATTGAGCCGGGCACCCAGCTTCAGGTGGTCGGCGACGGACAGACCGGCGTACGTGGGCGTGTCCTGGGCGACGAAGCCGACCTTGGCCAGCTGTCCGGGCCCGGACGCGGGCCGGCCGCCGAGCACTTCGATGCTGCCGGAGCTCGGGCCGATCAGCCCGCAGGCCAGCTGCAACAGGGTCGACTTGCCGGCCCCGTTGGGCCCGACCAGACCGACGACCCGCCCGGCCGGCACGCTCAGGGTGCAGTCGCTCAGCGCCTCTTTGCGGCCGTACCGCTTGCCCAGCGCGCGGGCTTCCAAAATGGCGGTCATTTCTCCTCTTCGGTGTGCGTCTCCGTGCCGGTTCGGGCGCGGAAGGTGCTCAGGAACAGGGCCTCGATGCTCTCCTCGCCCAGCCCGGCGGCCCGCGCCTTGTCGAGCCAGTGCTGCAGCTCCTGGCGCAGCGGCCCGTGCTCGGACAGCGAGTCGTCGCTGAGCGTTCCGGAGATGAACGTGCCCACCCCGGGCTTCTTCGCGACCAGCCCCTCGTATTCGAGCTCGCGGTACGCCTTGAGCACCGTGTTCGGGTTGATCGCCACCTTGGCGGCGACGTCCTTGACCGTCGGCAGCCGGTCTCCCTCCGCCAGCAGCCCCAGCCGCAGGGCCTGCCGGACCTGGTGGATGAGCTGCATGTACGGAGCGACACCGGAACGGGCATCGAGGTGAAACTCGATCACTGTCCTCCTCTATTCATCTAGCTTCCTAGCACTATAGGACTCTACGTCTGCGATCACTGTCAAGGAGATACGCCTCAACACGGGTGCGAGGAGAGTGAATTGGCACATGAGAGGCCCCGTTCACGGGGCTGAGCCCGCGGGTGTTCGGCAAGCCGGTCACTGCGACGCGGAGCGAAGGCGTTGTCACGTGCACCGCGCCGAGCGGGACCAGTGAGCCTCCGCCAACTTGAAGACGCAGGTCAAAGGGCTGGCGTGACCGGCTCTCGGGCTGCTCACGCTGGTCGTGGGCGGCTGTCTGAGGAGTAGATCGCCTGTCTGCTCCCTTCAGCACTCCGGGCCTGTCCCTGAAGGTGCCTGGGATCTCAGCGGGTGCTTCCCGGACCTCGACGGCGGTCGCGTGGAAGTCTCAGCGGCCGAGACCGGACAGCCCGTCACCCAGGATGCTTGCGCCCAGGAGGAGCAGCACGATCACGGTGATCACGGTGCTGTTGGTGACCATGAACTGTCCGACGCTGTCCAGGAACGACGCGGCGCGCTGTCCTCCGGCGAGATGGATGGCGACGGCTCCCAGCACCGTGCAGGAGGCAATGAGTACGAAGACGGCGACTGCCGCGGCGAGGCCGACGTCGTGGGCGCCGGCCTCGACGATCGAGGCGGCGGCCGACGCTGTCAGGACGAGGTTTTTGGGGTTGGCGCCCGACAACAGCGCCCCGAGGAGTAGCGCCCGTCCGGCCGTGGCGTCGTCGAGCGAGGCCATCCAGCGGGGTGTCTCTGCCTGCTCACCGGCGCGCGGGCGCTTCCACCACTTGCGTACCCCCAGCACGATGAGGGCTGTTCCGGCCAGTACCCGTCCCCAGTCCGCGATCGCCGACGATGTGCTGTCGGGGTCGTCGGCCCCGCCGAAGAGCACCGCGACGAGGGTCGCCGCGATCGCAAGGCCGGTGATCCACCCGGCCGCGAACAGCAGGCCGTTACGGCGGCCCTGCGAGCCGGAAAGGATCAGGACAATTCCGATGAGCGGGAAGGGACTGAGCGCGACCGCCAACGCAGCCGGCAGCATGGCCCCCATTGCCTGGCTGAGCAACGAATCCCCTTCCACGTCATGCCTGCTCCTCAGGTGCCTGCAAGCGCTTGAATTCGTCCCACGTGGCGAACCCCTCCGGGGGCGGCGGCACGACGTACCCCAACACTTCGCACCAGAAGCGAGCGAGGCGCTCAGGTTCCGCGCAGTCGAAGGCGACTTGGAACTTCTCGATCGCCGCCATCGGCGCAACGTACCAAGGGGGTGCGGTACGAGATCAGGCTCGGCACTTCACGGCCTCGATGAACGGCGCCCACGCGGAATCCGGGAACGCGAGGACCGGGCCGGCGCCCGCCAGCTTGCTGTCGCGGACGGGGACCAGGCCGGGGAGGTCGTCGGATACCTCTACGCAGTTGCCGCCCTCCCCGTTGCTGTACGAGGACTTCCGCCAGGACAGGCCGTTCATGTCTGCGCGCATGTCGCGTGCTCCTCCGCCACTGATTCGATCAAGGTCAGGGACGCCTCCGGCGACAACGCAGCAGCCCTGGCAAGATCGTATGACTTCCAGTGGCGCTGGACCAGGGCCGGATAGTCGAGCAACTGCCCCGCGTGAGGCCCCTCGGTGTAGGCCACGTCCGGCGCGTCAGAGAACTGCATGATTCTCACGGCCGCGTCGAGGACGCCATGGGCCCCGGCTGCGAACGGCACCACCTGCACGGTGATCCGGTGGGCCCGAACGTACGACGAGATGTGCCGCAGCTGAGCGGCCATCACCGCAGGCCCGCCAACCACCGTCCGCAACACCGACTCGTGCAGGACGACCCACAGCTCGGGGGTCTCCGGATCACCGAGGAGCCGTGCGCGTTCGATGCGTGCCGCGACCAGGTCTTCAACACGCTCGGCAAGGGCGGTCGGGCTGGCGGCCCGGATCACCGCCCGGGCGTAGTCCTCCGTCTGCAGCAGCCCTGGGACCAGCGTGGGGGCGTACTCGTAGATGGCCGTCGCCAGACCTTCCAACTCGGCCGCGGCGGCGAAGTACTCGACGTGCTTGGACTTGAACGCTCTGGCCAGCCGCAAGAAGTAGTCCCCAGTGCCTAGCTCCCGGTCGATGAGTGCCGCGATCTCGGGGCGAAGTCGGCGCTGGCCGTTCTCCATCTGTCCGACATAGGAGCCGGTGGCGTAGATCCGTTCCCCTAGAGCCGCTTGGGTCAGTCCGGCCGCCTCACGCCGACGCCGTAGTTCCTCACGGGGGAACTCCTCCGGCGTCTGCGCCCCACCCTCGTCCTTCGGCTTGGCCATGAGCCAACTCCCCGCTCCCGCAGTGCCCTCGCTCCGCGGAAGAGCGTAGTCCTCAACGCGACACCGGGACAACGGAACGCATCGATACGGCTACAGAACGCCACAGCGCCCGCCACCCCTGGTCGGGGACGTGGCGGGCGCTGTGTCGGGAGTTCCGTACGCCGTTGTACGGACCGTATGAGGGGTCCCGCCCACGAAGGGCGGGGTACTGCCGGTGTTACACGGTCAGCGAGCGGTCCGTCGGCTTGACCGGGTACGGGAGGGCGCTGGTGCCGGTCAGGAAGCGGTCCACGCCGCGGGCGGCCGAGCGGCCTTCCGCGATGGCCCAGACGATGAGCGACTGGCCGCGGCCCGCGTCGCCGGCGACGAAGACGCCGTCGACGTTGGTCGCGTAGGAGGCGTCGCGCTCGACGTTGCCGCGGGCGTCCAGCTCCAGGCCGAACTGGTCGACCAGACCGTTGGCCTGGTCCGTGCCCGTGAAGCCCATCGCCAGGGTGACCAGCTGCGCGGGGAGGACGCGCTCGGTGCCGGGCTTCTGGACGAGCTTGCCGTCGACGAACTCGACCTCGACCAGGTGCAGGGCCTTGACGTTGCCGTCCTCGTCGCCCTCGAAGTGGGTGGTGGAGACGGAGTAGACCCGCTCGCCGCCCTCCTCGTGCGCCGAGGTGACCTTGTAGAGCATGGGGAAGGTCGGCCAGGGCTGGTTGGCGTTACGGTCCTCGCCCGGCTTCGGCATGATCTCCAGCTGCGTGACCGAGGCCGCGCCCTGGCGGTGGGCGGTGCCCACGCAGTCCGCGCCGGTGTCGCCACCGCCGATGACGACCACGTGCTTGCCCTCGGCCGTGATGGGGGGCGCCATGAAGTCGCCCTCCTGCACCTTGTTCGCGAGCGGCAGGTACTCCATCGCGAAGTGGATGCCGTTCAGCTCGCGGCCCGGAACCGGAAGGTCGCGGGAGACCGTGGCGCCCGCCGCGATGACCACCGCGTCGAACCGCTTGCACAGGTCGGTGGCGGTGATGTCGCGGCCGACCTCGATGCCGGTACGGAACTTGGTGCCCTCCGCGCGCATCTGCTCGATGCGGCGGTTGATGTGCACCTTCTCCATCTTGAACTCGGGGATGCCGTAGCGCAGCAGGCCGCCGACGCGGTCGGCGCGCTCGTACACCACCACGGTGTGGCCAGCCCGGGTCAGCTGCTGGGCCGCGGCGAGACCCGCCGGGCCGGAGCCGATGACGGCGGCCGTCTTGCCGGAGAGGCGCTCCGGCGGCTGCGGGGTGACGTTGCCGTTGTCCCAGGCCTTGTCGATGATCGAGACTTCGACGTTCTTGATCGTGACGGCCGGCTGGTTGATGCCGAGGACGCACGCCGACTCGCACGGGGCCGGGCACAGCCGCCCGGTGAACTCCGGGAAGTTGTTCGTGGCGTGCAGGCGCTCGCTCGCCGCCGACCAGTCGTCGCGGTACGCGAAGTCGTTCCACTCGGGGATCAGGTTCCCGAGCGGGCACCCGTTGTGGCAGAACGGGATGCCGCAGTCCATGCAGCGGCCGGCCTGCTTGCTGATGATCGGGAGCAGCGAGCCCGGAACGTAGACCTCGTTCCAGTCCTTCAGCCGGTCGGTGACAGGACGGGTGCAGGCGGTCTCGCGCTGGGTGGTGAGGAAGCCCTTCGGGTCAGCCATGGGTCGCCGCCTCCATCATCTTCTCCGTGGTCTCGGATTCCGAGAGTCCGGCGAGCTCAGCGGCGTCCTTGGCGGCGAGCACTGCCTTGTACGTGGTCGGGATGATCTTGCTGAAGCGGTCCACCGCGACGGACCAGTCAGCCAGGAGCTTCGCGGCCACGGTCGAGCCGGTCTCCTCCTCGTGGCGGCGCACCACATCGTGCAGCCACTGCTTGTCGGTGTCGGACGGGGCCTCTACGGCGCCCGCGTTGCCGACGTTGACGTTGTTCGGGTCGAGGTCGATGACGTACGCGACGCCGCCCGACATGCCGGCCGCGAAGTTGCGGCCCGTCTCGCCGAGGACGACCGCGGTGCCGCCGGTCATGTACTCGCAGCCGTGGTCGCCCACGCCCTCCGAGACGACCAGGGCGCCGGAGTTGCGGACACAGAAGCGCTCGCCGGTGCGGCCCCGCAGGAACATCTCGCCGCCGGTGGCTCCGTAGCCGATGGTGTTGCCGGCGATGGTGGAGTACTCGGCGAGGTGGTCGGCGCCGCGGTCCGGGCGGACCACGATCCGGCCGCCGGAGAGGCCCTTGCCGACGTAGTCGTTGGCGTCGCCCTCCAGGCGGAGGGTGATGCCCTTCGGCACGAAGGCGCCGAAGGACTGGCCGGCCGAACCGGTGAAGGTCAGGTCGATCGTGTTGTCGGGCAGGCCCGCGCCACCGAACTTCTTGGTGACGTGGTGGCCGAGCATGGTGCCGACGGTCCGGTTGATGTTGCGGATCGCGACCTGGGCGCGGACCGGCTGGGCCGTCTCCGCCGAGTCGGCGTTCAGCGCGTCGGCGGCGAGCTCGACGAGCTCGTTGTCGAGCGCCTTCTCCAGACCGTGGTCCTGCTCGATCAGGGCGTGGCGCACCGCGCCCTCGGGCAGCTCCGGCACGTAGAAGAGCGGCTCCAGGTCGAGACCCTGCGCCTTCCAGTGCGTGACGGCCTTCGTCGTGTCGAGCAGCTCGGCGTGGCCGACGGCCTCCTCGATCGTGCGGAAGCCCAGCTCGGCGAGGAGCTCGCGCACCTCCTCCGCGATGAACTCGAAGAAGTTCACGACGAACTCGGGCTTGCCGGAGAAGCGGTCCCGCAGGACCGGGTTCTGCGTGGCGATGCCGACCGGACAGGTGTCCAGGTGGCAGACGCGCATCATGACGCAGCCGGAGACGACGAGCGGCGCGGTCGCGAAACCGAACTCCTCGGCGCCGAGCAGCGCGGCGATGACCACGTCGCGGCCGGTCTTGAGCTGGCCGTCCGTCTGGACGACGATCCGGTCGCGCAGCCCGTTGAGCAGCAGGGTCTGCTGGGTCTCGGCGAGGCCGAGCTCCCAGGGGCCGCCCGCGTGCTTGAGCGAGGTGAGCGGGGAGGCGCCCGTACCGCCGTCGTGGCCGGAGATGAGGACGACGTCCGCGTGGGCCTTGGAGACACCCGCGGCGACCGTGCCCACGCCGACCTCGGAGACCAGCTTCACGTGGATGCGGGCGACCGGGTTGGCGTTCTTGAGGTCATGGATCAGCTGAGCCAGGTCCTCGATGGAGTAGATGTCGTGGTGCGGCGGCGGGGAGATCAGGCCGACGCCCGGGGTGGAGTGCCGGGTCTTGGCGACCCACGGGTAGACCTTGTGGCCGGGCAGCTGGCCGCCCTCGCCGGGCTTGGCACCCTGCGCCATCTTGATCTGGATGTCGTCCGCGTTGACCAGGTACTCGGAGGTGACGCCGAAGCGGCCGGAGGCGACCTGCTTGATCGACGAGCGCCGCGCCGGGTCGTACAGGCGGTCCGGGTCCTCGCCGCCCTCACCGGTGTTGGACTTGGCGCCCAACTGGTTCATGGCGATGGCGAGGGTCTCGTGCGCCTCCTTGGAGATGGAGCCGTACGACATGGCGCCGGTGGAGAAGCGCTTGACGATGTCGGAGATCGGCTCGACCTCGTCGATGGAGATCGACGGGCGGTCGCTCTTGAAGCCGAAGAGGCCGCGGAGCGTCATGAGGCGCTCGGACTGCTCGTTCACGCGGTCCGTGTACTGCCGGAAGATGTCGTACCGGCGGTTGCGGGTGGCGTGCTGGAGGCGGAACACCGTCTCCGGGTCGAACAGGTGCGGCTCGCCCTCGCGGCGCCACTGGTACTCGCCGCCGATCTCCAGCGCGCGGTGCGTGGCCGCGATGCCGGAGACGGGGTACGCCTTGGCGTGGCGCGCGGCCACCTCCTTGGCGATGACGTCCAGGCCGGCGCCGCCGATCTTCGTGGCGGTGCCCGCGAAGTAGGTGCCGACGAAGTCCTCGTTCAGGCCGACGGCCTCGAAGACCTGGGCGCCGCGGTAGGAGGCGACGGTGGAGATGCCCATCTTCGACATGACCTTCAGGACGCCCTTGCCGAGCGCGTAGATCAGGTTCTTGATGGCCTGCTCCGGCTCCAGGCCGGTCAGGAAGGTGCCGGCGCGCAGGAGGTCCTCGACGGACTCCATGGCCAGGTACGGGTTGACCGCGGCGGCGCCGTAGCCGATCAGCAGCGCGACGTGGTGGACCTCGCGGACGTCACCGGCCTCGACCAGCAGACCCACCTGGGTGCGCTGCTTCGTGGCGATGAGGTGGTGGTGCACGGCGGAGGTGAGCAGCAGCGACGGGATCGGCGCGTGCTCGGCGTCCGAGTGGCGGTCCGACAGGACGATCAGGTGCGCGCCGTTCGCGATGGCCGCGTCGACCTCGCCCCGGATCTCCTCGATCCGCGCGGCCAGCGCCTCGCCGCCGCCGGAGACCCGGTAGAGGCCGGAGAGCGTGGCGGCCTTCATGCCCGGCATGTCGCCGTCGGCGTTGATGTGGATGAGCTTGGCCAGCTCGTCGTTGTCGATCACCGGGAAGGGCAGGGTGACGCTGCGGCAGGACGCGGCGGTCGACTCCAGCAGGTTGCCCTGCGGGCCGAGCGAGGACAGCAGCGAGGTGACGAGCTCCTCGCGGATGGCGTCCAGCGGCGGGTTGGTGACCTGCGCGAAGAGCTGGGTGAAGTAGTCGAAGAGCAGCCGGGGGCGCTCGGACAGGGCCGCGATCGGGGAGTCCGTGCCCATGGAGCCGAGGGGCTCGCCGGCGGTACGGGCCATCGGCGCGAGGATGACGCGCAGCTCTTCCTCGGTGTAGCCGAAGGTCTGCTGGCGGCGGGTGACCGAGGCGTGGGTGTGCACGATGTGCTCGCGCTCGGGCAGGTCCGACAGCTCGATCTCGCCGGTCTCCAGCCACTCCGCGTACGGGGCGGCGGCGGCCAGCTCGTTCTTGATCTCGTCGTCCTCGATGATCCGCTTCTGGGCGGTGTCGACGAGGAACATCTTGCCGGGCTGCAGGCGGCCCTTGCGGACGACCTTGGCCGGGTCGATGTCGAGCACGCCGACCTCGGAGCCGAGGACGACGAGGCCGTCGTCGGTGACCCAGTAGCGGCCGGGGCGCAGACCGTTGCGGTCGAGGACCGCGCCGACCTGGGTGCCGTCGGTGAAGGTGACGCAGGCCGGGCCGTCCCAGGGCTCCATCTGGGTGGAGTGGTACTTGTAGAACGCGCGGCGGGCCGGGTCCATGGAGGTGTGGTTCTCCCACGCCTCCGGGATCATCATCAGCACGCTGTGCGGGAGCGACCGGCCGCCGAGGTGGAGGAGCTCCAGGACCTCGTCGAAGGAGGCCGAGTCGGAGGCGTCCGGGGTGCAGATCGGGAAGATCCGGTCCAGCACGCCGTCGCCGAAGGCCTCGGAGGCCAGCTGGGACTCGCGGGCCTTCATCCAGTTGCGGTTGCCCTTGACCGTGTTGATCTCGCCGTTGTGCGCGACGAAGCGGTACGGGTGGGCGAGCGGCCAGGACGGGAAGGTGTTCGTGGAGAACCGCGAGTGGACCAGGGCGAGCGTCGAGGCGAAGCGACGGTCGGAGAGGTCGGGGAAGAAGGGCTCCAGCTGGCCGGTGGTCAGCATGCCCTTGTAGACGATGGTGCGGGCGGAGAGCGACGGGAAGTAGACCCCGGCCTCGCGCTCGGCGCGCTTGCGCAGCACGAAGGCCTTGCGGTCCAGCTCGATGCCGGTGCTGCCGTTGGACACGAACAGCTGCGAGAACGCCGGCATGGTGGCGCGGGCGCCGTTGCCGAGCAGGTCCGGGGTGACCGGGACCTCGCGCCAGCCGAGAACCGTCAGGTTCTCCTGGGCGGCGATGGCCTCGATCTGCTCCACGGCGACGGCCTGTGCGGTGCCGTCGGCGGGGAGGAAGGCGATGCCGACGGCGTACGCGCCGGCCTCGGGGAGCTCGAAGCCGGCCACCTCGCGCAGGAACGCGTCCGGCACCTGGCTGAGGATTCCGGCGCCGTCGCCCGAGTCCGGCTCGGAGCCGGTCGCGCCGCGGTGCTCGAGGTTCCGCAATACGGTCAGGGCCTGCTCAACGAGGGTGTGGGTGGCCTCGCCGGTGAGGTTCGCCACGAATCCGACGCCACAGGCGTCCTTCTCGTTGCGCGGGTCGTACATGCCCTGCTGGGCGGGGCGACCGTCCATGGGCGACCAGGCGGTGGTGCTGAAGCCGGTCGCGGAGTGCGTGGATGCGGAACGCATCGGCTCTCCCGTCGTCGTCGTGGCATATGTGCATAGCCGAGGGACGACGTTGGCCCTCTGCGAAATTTCGTGCAGATTACATGATGACGACAATCCCGAGAAGCGGATATGCCATTCCAGCATGCGGACACTGCACAAGGCAGGAAGAGGAGACTTTCGCGGCGTTCTGCGGACGCAGACCGGCGCAGCACGAGGCGAAGGTCCCGGATGCAGGGCGGGCATCGTTGCCCGGAGCCCTGGACTGATGCCCGGCGGACACGGGATCGAAACCGCCGGGTAATGGACTACTTATGTGGTGCACTGCATAGTGTCTCACTGCAAGGCCGGTCAGCCTATGGCTCCGCCGATCCAGGTTCCCAGGATGTACGTCACACCGGCGGCCGCGCCACCCAGGACGAGCTGGCGCACGCCGCTGTACCACCAGGACCGGGCGGTGACCCGGGAGACCACCGCGCCGCAGGCGAAGAGCCCGGCCAGTGCGAGCAGCACCGCCGGCCACAGGGCCGTGGCGCCGAGCAGGTACGGCAGTACGGGGAGCAGCGCGCCCAGCGCGAAGGAGCCGAAGGACGAGACCGCGGCGACGATCGGCGAGGGCAGGTCGTCGGGGTCGATCCCGAGCTCCTCGCGGGCGTGGATCTCCAGCGCCTGCTCGGGGTCGCGGGACAGCTGCATGGCGACCTCGCGGGCGAGCATGGGCTCGACCCCGCGGGAGACGTAGAGCTCGGCCAGCTCCTCCATCTCGTCGGCCGGGTGCTTGCGCAACTGCTGCCGCTCTACGTCCAGTTCCGCGAGGACCAGCTCGCGCTGCGAGGCGACGGAGGTGTACTCGCCGGCCGCCATCGAGAAGGCGCCGGCCGCGAGGCCCGCCAGTCCGGTGATGACGACGGTCTGCGGGGCGACGGCGCCGCCGGCCACGCCGGTCATGAGGGCGAGGTTGGAGACGAGGCCGTCCATGGCACCGAAGACGGCCGGGCGCAGCCATCCGCCGTTGACGTCGCGGTGGGTGTGGTTGTCCCGGTGCGCGGTGTGCAGCGGTGCTTCGATGTCGATGATGGACATGCCGAGATATCTCCCCATTTGTGCGAACGGGCGCCGCGAGACACCCCGCGCCCCCTGAACACCTCGAAACTACGCACGATTTCTGCCGCCCGCCAGCAAGGAAGGCCGTACTTACCTGCGGTTTTGTGGGTCGGCGACCGGGTGACGACGGGCTTCGCGGGGTGTTTCGCGACGAGCGACAAACCACATGACGTGGCACAAATCCCCCAAGGGCTCATGATGAGCCCCATCCAATGTGGGAGAGGCGCGCCATGGAGCCGGTGAAGCTGATTGCATGCAATCCGCAGGTCCTCCTCGAACGGGCCAGGGGCGCTCTTCTCGGGCTCGCGGTGGGCGACGCGCTGGGCGCCCCCGCGGAGAACATGAAGCCGTCGGAGATCCGGGCGAAATGGGGCCGCATCGAGGGTTTCGTGTCGGAGGACCCGGCGGGCACGGACGACACCGAGTACGCGATCTTCTCCGGGCTGCTGCTGGCCCGCCACGGCTCTGCGCTCACCGTCTCCCACGTGGAACGCGCCTGGCACCACTGGATCGCGGACCTCGACGAAGGCCCGTTCCGCGGCGCCGGGTTCTCGGAGCGCGGCACCCTCGAAAACCTCCGGCGGGGCCTGGCCGCCCCCATCTCCGCCCAGCACCGGCACGCGTGGTCGGACGGTCTCGCCATGCGGGCGGCGCCGTTCGGCGTCTTCGCGGCCGGCCGGCCCGCCGAAGCGGCCCGGCTGGTCGCCATCGACGGCACGGTCAGCCACGACGGCGAGGGCATCTACGGCGGCCAGGCGGTGGCGGCGGGCGTGGCGGCGGCGATGGCCGGCGGCAGCCCGGCGTCCGTGGTCTCCGCGGCCCTCTCCGTCATCCCGTCCGACTCCTGGACGGCCCGCTCCCTGCGCCGGGCGGTCACCGCCGCCCCGCGCGGGGAACGGGCGGTGCGCTCCGCGGTGGTCATCGGCGGCTACCCGTGGACGGACCTGGCGCCCGAGGCCGTCGGCCTCGCCTTCGGCGCCTTCGCCGCGTGCCGGGGCGACTTCCCCTCCTCGGTCCTGACCGCGGTCAACATGGGCCGCGACGCGGACACCACGGCGGCGGTGGCGGGCGCCCTGTCCGGCGCGATGTCGGGCGCCGCCGCGATCCCCGCCGCCTGGTCCTCGGCCATCGGCCCGGTCCGCGGCAGCTGCCTCCCCTCGATGCGGGGCTACCACGTCCTCGACATCGCGGACCTCCTCACCCCCGAATACGAGGCCCCCCGATGACGCCGCCGGACCCCACCCCGCAGCCACCCCACCTCCCACCGGCCACCCTGCCCGCGGCACCGGCACCCACCCCACCGCCGAGCCCGACGGAACGGACTCCGGGCCCAGGACCGCGCGCGGCGGGCCCGGCCGCGCGGTCGGAACCGGAGCCCGGCATCCCACCGCACACAACCCTGACCCAGAACACCCGGAACCACGAGACCAGGGGCCCCCACCCGGAACGGCACCCGGCCGCACCAGCAGAACCACAGCCCGGCCACCAGACGCACGCAGCCCTGACCGAGGACACCGGGAACCGGGGGGCCGGGGGCCCGCACCCGGTTACGGGAAGGGGCGGGGTGGGGGAAATCTCCGCCCCCGCCGACGGCCCGCACCCGGATCCCCGCGCATCCGCGGCCGCAGGCGGAGCCGGGGCCGGGGGCCGAGCCCTCGCCGGAGGCCAGGCCGGGGCCCGGGTCGGGGGCGTGGCCGCGGCCGGAGCGGGGGTCGGGGCCCTGGCGGTGGCCGGGGGCGGGGGCGGGCCCTTGGCGGTGGCCGGGGACAGGGGCGGACCCCTGGCGGTGGCCGGGGGCGGAGGCGGACCCCTGGCCGTGGCCGGGGACAGGGGCGGACCCCTGGCCGTGGCCGGGGACGGAGGCGGACCCCTGGCCGTGGCCGGGGACGGAGGCGGACCCCTGGCCATGGCCGGGGGCGGAGGCGGACCCCTGGCCGTGGCCGGGGACAGGGGCGGACCCCTGGCCGTGGCCGGGGACGGAGGCGGACCCCTGGCCGTGGCCGGGGACGGAGGCGGACCCCTGGCCGTGGCCGGGGGCGGAGGCGGACCCCTGGTCGGGGCGGCGCGCGGGTGGGCCGGTGATGTGGCCTTCGGGGTGCTCGGCGCGGGGCCGGGGCTCCGGATCGCCGGGGTCCGGGTCGTCGAGCGGCCCGCCGGGCCGGCGGCCTCCGCACCCGCCGAGCTCCCCGCCGGGGCCCGGCGGATCGAGGGGCTCCTCCTCGGGCTCGCCGCAGGCGACGCGGCCGGGTGGCCCGCGGCCCGCCACCGCGCCAGCCGGATGCCCGAGTGGACCCGCCGTCTCACCCGCGAGCTCGACACCTTCGCCGAGCAGAACGCCACCACCACCCTCCCCGTCCCCATCGCCCTCAACCAGCCCCCCGAGCCCCTGCGCCTCGGCCCGTCCGACGACGCCGAGTGGGCCGCCTTCGTGGCCGAGTCCGTGCTCACCGCCGCCGGCGTCCTGCTCAGCGACCTCTCCCGGTCCCGCCGCATGCGCGCCGCCATCGACCTCGCGTGGAACGCCCTGGCCTCCGAGGTCGCCGCGGCGGCGGAGCGCGCGCCCGAGGTCGAGTCCGCCGTCCTCCCCCTCCGCGCCCGGATCTCCGTCCGCGCCGGCCTCGGCAACCTCGCCACCGGCCTGCGCCCGCCCGCCACCGGCCACGACAATCCGCACTACTTCGACGACGCCGCCTGCATCCGCGCCTGCGTGCTCGCCGTCGTCCACCCGGGCGACGCGAGGGCCGCCGCCGACCTCGCCGAGTTCGACGCCCGCTACACCCAGGACGGCGACGGCGTCCACGGCGCCCGCGCCATGGCCGCGGCCATCGCCACCGCCCTCGCCACCGCGGACGTCGACGCCGCCGTGGAGGCCGCCCTCGCCCAGCTCCCCGAGGCCACCGAGATCGGCCGCAACGCCCGCCACGCCGTGGACCTCGCCCGTACCCGCACGGACGGCGGCGGCGCCTTCGCCATCGTCCCCATCCTCGAACACGAGATCGTGGACCACGTCTACAGCTACGGGATCGCCGCCGCCGAGACCGTCCCCGTGGCCCTCGCCCTCGCGACCGCCGCCCGCGGCAGGGTGACCGAGGCCGTCCCGGCGGCCGCCTGTCTGTCCCGCGTCGCGGATTCCGCCCCCGCCCTCGCCGGCGCGCTCACCGGCGTGCTCGGCGGCGGCGATTCGATCCCCGCCGCCTGGCGCGAGGCCTGCCGCACCCTGTCCGGCTGCGCCCTCCCCCGCCTCGCCGGCACCGACCTCGTGGAACTCGCCTCGCTCCTGGCGCGTACGGAACTCACTTCACCCAAACCTCAAGGGATGATTCGGACATGACGCTCACGTTGGAGGACCGGGCCTGCGGCGCTCTCGTCGGGGCCGCCGTCGGCGACGCGCTCGGCGGCCCGGTGGAGGGCTGGACCCCGGACCAGATCGTGGAACGGCACGGCGGCCGCGTGCACGGCATCGTCGGCCCGTGGCACGAGAACTGGCGCACGGCCCGCCCCATCGCCCCGTACCACAAGGGCGACGGACACGTCACGGACGACACCCTGATGACGCACGCGCTGGTCCGCGTCTACGAGGCCGTACGGGACCACCTCGACTCCCACGCGATCGCCGAGCACCTGGTCCCCGACCTGATGAACAACCCCCGCTGGATCCCCGAACTGGAGGCCGAGGCCCTGCCGTTGCAGCGGATCTTCCTCGCCGAGAAGTGGATCGTGACCCGGCTGCACTACGCGCACGTCGACCCCCGCGAGGCCGGCAGCGGAAACATCGTCAACTGCGGGGCCGCGATGTACATGGCGCCGGTGGGCCTCGCCAACGCGGGCAACCCGGCGGGCGCGTACGCCGAGGCGCTCGACATCGCCGGCGCGCACCAGTCCTCGTACGGACGGGAGGCGGCGGGCGTGTTCGCGGCGGCGGTGGCCGCCGCGTGCGTGCCCGGGGCGACGGCCGCCTCGGTGGTGGACACGGCCCTGTCCCTGGCCAAGGACGGCACGCGCGCCGCGATCTCCGCCGTACGCGAAGTGGCCGTCGCCCACCGGGACTTCGAGTCGGCGCTGGCCCCGCTGCGGGCGGCGGTGGCCCCGTACGACTCGGTCGGCCCGGACTACCGCGCCCCCTCGCTCGACGCCCGCCGCCCCTCCCGGCTGCACTCCATCGAGGAACTCCCCGTCGCGCTGGGGATGCTGCTGGTCGCGGACGGCGCGTACGAGGCCTCGGTGCTCGGCGCGGTCAACTACGGCCGGGACTGCGACTCCATCGCCACCATGGCGGGGGCGATCGCCGGGGCCCTGGGCGGCGAGGCCGTGGTCCCGGCCGTGTGGGCCAAGCAGGTCGCCGAGGCCAGCCGCCTCGACCTGCACGCACCGGCGCTGGCGATGGCCGCCGTGGCCCGCGAGGTCTTCGCCCTCGACCGGGCCCGCCGCCGGACCCACGAGTCGGCCTTCACCGCGATCTCGGCCCCGCGGTGAAGGCGCCCGCGGCCTGCGCCCCGGACTCCGTCCGGCTCACGTGGGCCCAGCCCGAGGACCTCGTCGGGCACGAGCTGCGTCAGGCGGCCGAGGACGGCCGGGACCCGGAGCCCGCCCGGCGCGCCTGGCTGGCGGCGGGCGGCAGCCCGGCCCCGGACCGCGCCGGCGCCTCCCCGACCCCGGCGGCGCTGGAGCTCCGCGCCCTCGCGGTCGGCCTGCTGGACGAGCTCGCCGCGCAGACGTCCCCGCTGGCCGCCGCCGAGCCGCAGCCCTGGGGGGCGATCGTCGCAGCCTGCCCGGACTGGCCCCCACCCGCCACCCGCCGCACACCCGCGCCCGGCGCACACCATGCGCAGGACCGGCCGGAAGCCACCCCGGAGGGCCGGGCCCGCAGCGGAAACACCCCGGACCCCGCCCCCACCACCCCAACCCCGGAAGAACACCCCGCCCGGGCCGCACACCATGCGCAAGACCAGCCCGAAACCACCCCGGAGGACCGGGCCCGCAGCGGAAACACCCCGAACCCCGCCCCCACCACCCCAACCCCGGAAGAACACCCCGCCCGGGCCGCACACCATGCGCGGAGCCGGCCGCAGGCCACCGGGCAGGCCCGGGACCCGGCCGGACACCGGCCGGACTGCCGCCCCGGCGCTCCAGCCGCAGAGGGGAACCCCGCCGGGGCCGGACAGGACCTGCGGACCCGGCTGGAAGCCGCCTGGCTGGGCCGGGCCGTCGGCTGCCTGCTCGGCAAGCCCGTCGAGAAGCTCCCCCTGGAGGGGGTCCGGGCGCTGGCCCGCGCCACCGGCAACTGGCCGCTGAACGACTGGTTCAGCGAACGCGGCGTACCGCCGGAGGTGCTGGCCGCGCACCCCTGGAACCGCCGCTCCGCCCGCACCTCGCTCGCCGAGAACATCGACGGCATGCCCGAGGACGACGACCTCAACTACCCCCTGCTCGGCCTGCTCCTGCTCCAGCGGCACGGCAAGGGCTTCACCACCGCCGACGTCGCCCGCCTCTGGCTCGACGAACTGCCCGCCGGGCGGACCTTCACCGCCGAGCGCATCGCGTACCGCAACCTCCTGCTCGGGCTGGAGCCGCCCGCCACCGCCACCCACCACAACCCCTTCCGCGAATGGATCGGCGCCCTCATCCGCGCCGACGTCCACGGCTGGACCAACCCCGGCGACCCGGCCGCCGCCGCGGCACAGGCGTACCGGGACGCCGTCCTGACCCACACCGGCAACGGCGTCTACGCCGCCCTCTTCATCGCGGCCGCCACCGCCGAGGCCGCCACCGGCCGGGCGGACGTCCACACCGCGCTCCGGGCCGGGCTGGCCGTCGTACCGCCCCGCTCCCGCCTCGCCGAGGCCGTCCGCCTCGGAATCCGGGCGGCCTCGGACGAGGCGGACTTCGACCTCGTCGTCGACCGGCTGCACGCGCGCTTCGGGCACTACCACTGGGTCCACGCCGTCCCCAACACCGCCCTGATCGCGGCCGCCCTCACCCACGCCGACGGGGACTTCACCCGCTCCGTCTGCCGCGCCGTGTCCGGCGGCTGGGACACCGACTCCAACGGGGCCACCGCCGGCGCCCTCGCCGCTCTGGTCGCGGGCTCCCCCAGCGCCCTCCCGCACCGCTGGACCGCTCCCCTCAAGAACCGTCTCGCCACCACCGTCCTCGGCTTCGACGGCATCGGCTTCGACACCCTCGCCCACCTCACCGCACAGGAGGCAGCACGCTCATGACGGCAATCGCCGTGCTCGGCAGTACGAACATGGACCTCGTCGCCTACGTCCCCAAGGCCCCGCGCCTCGGGGAGACCGTCACCGGGCGGTCCTTCCGCACGGTTCCCGGCGGCAAGGGCGCCAACCAGGCCGTCGCCGCCGCGCGTTCCGGCGGGGAGGTGGTGATGATCGGCGCGGTCGGGACCGACGAGTTCGGCGTGCGGCTGCGCTCCGCGCTCGCCGCCGACGGGATCGACACCGCGGCCCTGCGCACCGTCGAGGGAGCCAGCGGCACCGCCCACATCACCGTGGACGACGAGGGCGCCAACAGCATCATCGTCATCCCCGGCGCCAACGCCCGCGTCACCGGCCTGGAGGCGGGGGACGACTCCCGGATCGCGGCCGCCGACTCCCTCCTCCTCCAGCTCGAACTCCCCCTCACCGCCGTCCTCGCCGGCGCCCTCGCCGCCCGCGCGCACGGCGTCCGTACGGTCCTCACCCCGGCCCCGGCCCAGCCTCTGCCCCCCGAACTCCTCGCCGCCACCGACCTCCTGGTGCCGAACGAGCACGAGGCGGCCGCCCTCACCGGCCTCACCGACCCCGGCCAGGCCGCCGAGGCCCTGCTGAGCGACGTGCCCGAGGTGGTGATCACCCTCGGCGCAGCCGGAGTCCTGTACGCCGCCCGCGGCCGTGCGCCCCTCGCAGTGCCCGCGCCGCGGGTCCGGGCCGTGGACACCACGGCCGCCGGGGACACCTTCGTCGGCGCCCTCGCCGTGGCCCTGGGCGAGGGCCGGCCGATGCCCGACGCCCTGCGCTGGGCCTCGACGGCGGCCGCGCTCTCCGTGCAGCGCCCCGGCGCCCAGGACTCGATGCCGACCCGCGCCGAAACCGACGCCGCCGCTGCCCTGGCCGGGCCGGATCCGGAACCCGCCCGGCCCCCCGCCCGGCCCTCCGGTCCTGCCCACCCCGGCCGCACACCCGGGAACGGGCCCGAGGCCGCCCCCGGAGCCACCGCGTGAGCCACGGCGTGAGCGCCGACGCGGCGCCGGGTACGGCAGGAGCGGTGGCGGGCCCCGGGCGCAGCAGCGAGGCCGCCCCGGTCGACGCCCGGCCAGGGCAGGGGCGGGGGCCGCTGGACGGGCTGCGCGTGCTCGACCTGGCCACCCTGTTCGCCGGGCCGCTCGCCGCCACCCTGCTCGGCGACTTCGGCGCCGAGGTCGTCAAGGTCGAGCACCCCGGCATCCCCGACCCCTCCCGCGGCCACGGCCCCGCCAAGGACGGGATCGGCCTGTGGTGGAAGCTGCTCGGCCGGAACAAGCGGACGATGACCCTCGATCTGTCCACTCCGGGCGGCCGGGACACCCTGCTGCGGCTGGCGGCCACCGCCGACGTGGTCATCGAGAACTTCCGCCCCGGCACGCTGGAGAAGTGGGGCCTCGGCTGGCCCGAGCTGTCCGCCGCCAACCCGCGCCTCGTCCTGGCCCGCGTGACGGCCTTCGGCCAGCAGGGCCCGTACGCCCACCGCCCGGGGTTCGGCACCCTGGCCGAGGCTATGAGCGGTTTCGCCGCGATCACCGGGGAACCGGACGGGCCGCCGACCCTGCCGCCCTTCGGGCTCGCCGACTCGATCGCCGCGCTGACCACCGCGTACGCCGTGATGACGGCCCTGGCCGGGCGCGACCGCACAGGGCACGGCCAGGTCGTGGACCTGGCCATCGTCGAGCCGATCCTCACCGTGCTCGGCCCGCACCCGCTCTGGTACGACCAGCTCGGCTACGTCCAGCCCCGCACCGGCAACCGCTCCGCGAACAACGCCCCCCGCAACACCTACCCCAGCGCCGACGGCCGCTGGCTGGCCGTGTCCACCTCCGCGCAGTCCATCGCCGAGCGGGTCGTACGGCTGGTCGGCCGGCCGGAGCTGATCGCGGAGCCCTGGTTCGCGACCGGGGCCGGTCGGGCCCGGCACACGGACGTCCTGGACGAGGCGGTCGGCGGCTGGATCGCCCGGCACAAGGCCGAGGAGGTCGTCGCCGCCTTCGAGGACGCCGAGGCGGCCGTCGCCCTGGTGTACGACATCCGCGACGTGATGGCCGACCCCCAGTTCGCGGCCCTCGACACGGTCACCGAGATCGAGGACCCGGAGCTGGGCCCGCTGCGGATGCAGAACATCCTCTTCCGGCTGTCCGAGACCCCCGGCGGGATCCGCTGGGCCGGCCGCCCGCACGGCGCGGACACCGACGAGGTCCTGACCGAGCTCGGGCTGACCCGGGCCGAGATCACCGCGCTGCGGACCGAGGGGGCCCTGTGATCCTGACCTGGCTGTACGCACCCGGCGACCGCCCCGCGGTGGTCGCCAAGGCCCTCGGCTGCGGGGCGGACGCCGTGATCGTCGACCTGGAGGACGCGGTACCGGTCTCCCGCAAGGAGTACGCCCGCGCCGCCACCGCCGAACTGCTCGGCGAGCGGCCCCCGGTCCCCGTGTACGTCCGCGTCAACGCCCTGGACTCCCCGTGGGGCGGCGCCGACCTCAACGCGCTCGGCGGGCTGCGCGGGCTCGCCGGGCTGCGGCTGCCCAAGATCAGCGCCCCGGAGCAGATCGGCGCCATCGCCGACCGCACCGGCGGGGTCGGGCTCCACGCCCTGCTGGAGTCGGCGCTGGGCGTGGAGCGGGCGTACGAGATCGCCCGCGCGCACCCCGCCCTGCGCGGGCTCTCCCTCGGCGAGGCGGACCTGCGGGCCGATCTGGCCGTCAGCGCGGAGACCGGGCTGGACTGGTGCCGGTCGCGGGTGGTGGTCGCGGCCCGTGCGGCGGGGCTGGCGCCCCCCGCGCAGTCGGTGTTCCCGGACATCCGGGACCTGGAGGCGCTGGCCGCCTCGTGCGTCCGCGGCCGGTCCCTCGGCTTCCTCGGGCGGGCGGCGATCCATCCGCGCCAGCTGCCGGTGATCGAGCGGACCTACCTCCCGGTGCCCGAGGAGGTGACGGCCGCCGAGGAGATCCTCAGCGCCGCCCGGGCCACCCCGGGTGCGCTGGCCCTGCCCGACGGCCGGTTCGTGGACCCGGCCGTCGTGGCGGCGGCCCACCGCACCCTGGCCCTGTCGCGGCGGGTGGTCACGCGTTGAGCGCCGACCAGAGCCACTGGCCGCCGACCCGGACGTAGAGCCTCTTGTCGGCGGAATCCACGGCCATGGTGCCGTCGAGTGGCGGGCGGGTGAAGGAGGCGTCGCTGACCGGGCCGGGTACCAGCCGCAGCGGCGGGTTCGGCGCGTTCTTGACCGGGATCGTGCCGGTGGCCTGGGCGCCGAGGGTGCCGTAGCTGTTCTCCACCCGGAAGTCGCCGGTGGAGGACTGCTCGTAGTAGATGTGGGTGCCGGTGGGCGCGGTGCCGTACAGCCCGACGACGTTGCGCAGCACGGCGGTGGACCCGGGTCCCGAGTACAGGGCCACGCCCGCGTTGACGGTGGCCCGGTCGCGGTTGGCGATGACCACGTTCTCCAGCGCGCTGGAGCTCGCTGCCCAGCTGATGATGTTCCGCGCGGTGGCCGGGGTACCGGCCGCGAAGTCGCCCGCATAGCAGTAGATGTGGTTCGCGTAGACGTGCTTGCAGCCCGCGTCGGTCTTCAGGTGCGGGCCGCCCTGCATCCGGGAGGTCTCGAACTTGCAGTCCGTGAGGTAGATGCCGTTGGGGTTGTTGGTGGTGACCGCGCCCTGCCCGATCCACAGCGCGCCGGTGCCGAAGGCCTCCAGGCGGCAGCCGATGAAGTGGATCTGGTTGATGTTGTCCTTGCTGTGGCCCCATGCGCCCTCGGTGGCGGAGGAGGCGTTGCGCAGCCAGATGTTGGGCTGGGTGGCGCTGCCGGTGGTGCCGGTGCAGTCCTCGATGACCAGGTTGGCGAGGCGGGAGTCCCAGAACTCCACGGCGTCGATGCACATGTCGTTGTTCGACGACATGAAGACGTCGCGGAAGGCGGAGTTGTTGTTGTAGTACAGCTCCACCAGCAGACCGGTCTTGCGGTTGCCGTTGAAGCCGAGGTTCTCCACGGCGCAGTGGCGGCGGTGCGTGGCGCCGGTGGAGTAGGCCGCCCCCGTACCGGACATCCGCAGCAGGATGCCGTCGCCGCCCTTGACCAGGGTGGCGGCCTTGGCCCCGGCGCCGACGAGACGGATGCCGTCGGCCTTGACGGCCAGGGCCGGGGCGCCTGCGGCCGGCTTGACCAGGTACTTCCCGACGGGGAAGTACACGGTGCCGCCACCGACGGCGGCTGCCGCGTCGAGTGCGCGCTGGACGGCGGCGGTGTCGTCGGTGGCTCCGTCGCCGACCGCGCCGTGGCCCTTCACGTCGAACCAGTCCAGCGTGCCCGTGCCCGTGGCCGTGCCCGTGCCCGTGCCCGCTGCGGTGGCCGGCCCGCCGCCGGATATCACCGCGGCTCCGGCCAGTCCGGCCACGGCTCCGCTCAGCAGGGCCCGGCGGGCGGTCTTCGGCAACTGTTCGGTCATGGTCTCCCTCTCGTGACGACGGCCATCGCAGATGATCATGTCAGTCGCCGCCGACAGACGAAGAGGGGTGCCGCGCGGTACGCGGCACCCCTCTTCGTGACTCTTCCGGTCAGCCCTTCTCGGCCCCCGGGGCCTCGGCCGGCTCGGCCTTGCGCAGATCGGCCTTGGGCGGGCCCGCCTCGCCGTCCTTGGCGTCCGCTCCCTTGGTCTCGGCTTCCTCGGCCTCGGTGCTCTTGCCGTCGGCGTCCTTGGCCCCGGCGTCACCGTCCTTGCCGCCGGAGACATCCGCAGCCGTATCCGGTTCGACCACCGTCTCCCGGCCCGGCCGCAGCCTCGCCGACAGCAGCAGGTAGACCACGGCCAGGACGAAGACCACGATCGAGGTCCAGACGTTCAGCCGCACGCCCAGGACGTGGTGCGCCTCGTCGACGCGCATGTACTCGATCCAGCCGCGGCCCACGCAGTACGCGGCGACGTACAGCGCGAAGGCCCGTCCGTGGCCGAGCGTGAAGCGGCGGTCGGCCCAGATGACCAGCAGCGCGACGCCGATGCACCACAGCGACTCGTACAGGAAGGTCGGGTGGTAGGTGCCCGCGTCGCGGTTCGGGCCCGCGGTGATCTCCACCGCCCACGGCAGGTCGGTGGCCCGGCCGTACAGCTCCTGGTTGAACCAGTTGCCCCAGCGGCCGCAGGCCTGGGCCAGCGCGATGCCGGGGGCCAGGGCGTCCGCCCAGGCCGGCAGCGGGATCCCGCGCAGCCGGCAGCCGATCCAGGCACCCACCGCGCCCAGCGCGATCGCGCCCCAGATGCCGAGGCCGCCCTCCCAGATCTTGAAGGCGTCGACCCAGTTGCGGCCCTCGCCGAAGTACAGCTGGTAGTCGGTGATCACGTGGTAGAGGCGACCGCCGACCAGGCCGAAGGGCACCGCCCACACGGCGATGTCCGCGACCGTGCCCGGCTTGCCGCCGCGCGCGATCCAGCGACGGTTGCCGAGCCAGACGGCGACGAAGACGCCGATGATGATGCAGAACGCGTAGCCGCGGAGCGGGATCGGTCCGAGATGGATCACGCCGGTCGACGGACTGGGGATGTAAGCAAGGTCCATGGCAGACATGACGCTACCCTGCCGGGCGGTGCCTACGGCAACCGCCCGGCAAGACGAAACCAAATCCAGACATGGACCGGCCGGAGGTCAGTCCCCCGAGGAGCCGGTCGAAGAGCGGTTCGCGGAGCCGTTCGACGCCGTCTTCGAGGCCGACGGCGAGGCCTTCGCTCCGGCCTTCGTCCCGGATCCCGCCGACGGCGAGGCCTTCCCCGCCGCCTTGTCGGCCCCCTTGTCGGCGTCCTTGTCGGCGTCCTTGTCGGCCGCGGTCGCGCCGGAGCCCTTGGCCGCCCCCTCCACCTGCTCCTTCAGCTTCTGCGGGGTCACCGGATTGGCCTCGTCGGCGAAGATGTTCTTGCCGTCCAGCAGCACGGTCGGGGTGCCCCGGAACTTCCCGGCGATGAAGGCCTCGTGCGATTTGCCCACCCAGCTGTTGTGGGTGCCGTCCTCGACGCACTTGCGGAACGCGGGGGTGTCCAGCCCGTTCACCTGGCCCGCCAGTTCCAGCAGCTTCTCGTTCTTGCCGTAGGCGTCGTCGACCTCCTGCGGCTGGTTCTGGAAGAGGACGTCGTGGTACTCGGTGAACTTGCCGGCGTCCTGGGCGCAGGCCGCCGCGTTCGCACCCTTCAGCGAACCGCTGCCTCCCATGTTCCCGTCGATGAGCGTGACCAGGTGGTAGTCGACCTTGAGCAGGCCCTTGGCCTCCAGCTCGTGGATCGTCTTCCGGTAGCTGTCCTCGAAGGACTTGCAGGCGGGGCAGCGGAAGTCCTCCCACACGGTGAGGGTGGACTTCGCCTCGGCCTTGCCCGTCTGGATGGCGAGGGCGTCCTTGCCGGTGGCCCCGGAGGGGGCGACCACCGGGCCCGCCTTGGAGCCGCCGCTCTTGCCGGTGTTGGCCGCGATCACGCCGACGACGGTCGCCAGACCGAGGACGCCGACCACCGCCGACGCCACGATGAGGGTCCGTCGGCGCTTGTCCCGGGTCTTCTGCCGCTGGCGCTCCTCCTGGAGTCGCTCCCGAGCCGATCGTTTCGTCGCATCGCGGTTGGCACCGTCGTTCTTCTCGCTCACGTTCGGCCAAACGAAGCAGGGAGGCACTCGCGTGCCTCCCTGCTCCCACTTCCACCCGATCGGGCTACCGAACCCGGTCAGAGTTCCGCGCTTTCGATCGAACGGGGCCCGTCGGGGCCCGTCAGCTCCTGCGGACGCCCTCCGCGAGCTCGCCCGCGAGCGCCCGTACGGCGTCCAGACCGGCGGGCAGGTCCGGCGCGTCGAGGAGCAGCTTCACGAAGGCCGAGCCGACGATCACCCCGTCGGCGAAGCCGGCGACCTCCTTGGCCTGGACGGCGTTGGAGACGCCGAGGCCGACGCAGACCGGCAGTTCGGTCGTGGCGCGGGTGCGCCGGACCAGGTCCTGGGCCTGGTTGCCGACCGATTCGCGGGTGCCGGTGACCCCCATGAGGGAGGCGGCGTAGACGAAGCCGGAACCGGCGGCCGTGATGGTGGCCAGCCGCGCGTCCTTGCTGCTGGGCGCGACGACGAAGACGGTCGCCAGACCGTGCTTCTCGGCGTGCTCGCGCCACAGCGCGGACTCCTGCACCGGCAGGTCGGGCAGGATGCAGCCGGCGCCGCCCGCCGCGGCCAGCTCGGCCGTGAACCGCTCGACGCCGTAGCGGTCGATGGGGTTCCAGTACGTCATCACCAGGACCGGGGCCCCGGTGGCCTCGTGGGCCTCGCGGACGGTACGGATCACGTCGGCGATCTTGACTCCGCCGCGCAGGGCGATGTCGTCGGCGGTCTGGATGATCGCGCCGTCCAGCACCGGGTCGCTGTGCGGGAGGCCGATCTCGACCACGTCCGCGCCGCCCTCGATGACGGCCTTGACCGCTTCGATGGCGCCGTCGACGGTCGGGAAGCCCGCCGGGAGGTAGGCCACGAGGGCCGCGCGGTCCTCGGACTTCGCTTTGGCGAGGGTGTCGCTCAGCAGCTGGATGTTCCCACTCACTTGGTCTCCCCCTCGCCGTCGTACAACCCGAAGTAGCGGGCCGCCGTGTCCATGTCCTTGTCGCCGCGGCCGGACAGGTTGACGACCAGCAGGCCGTCGTTGCCCAGCTCCTTGCCGAGGTCCAGGGCGCCCGCGAGGGCGTGCGCCGACTCGATCGCCGGGATGATCCCCTCGGTGCGCGACAGCAGGCGCAGGGCCTGCATCGCGGCGTCGTCGGTGACCGCGCGGTACTCGCCGCGGCCGGAGTCCTTGAGGTAGGAGTGCTCCGGGCCGATGCCCGGGTAGTCCAGACCGGCCGAGATGGAGTACGGCTCGGTGATCTGGCCCTCCTCGTCCTGGAGGACGTACGAGCGGGAGCCGTGCAGGATCCCGGGCTCGCCGGCGGTCAGGGTGGCCGCGTGCTCGCCGGTCTCGACGCCGTGCCCGGCGGGCTCGAAGCCGACCAGGCGGACGTCGGCGTCCGGGATGAAGGCGTGGAAGAGGCCGATGGCGTTCGAGCCGCCGCCGACGCAGGCCGCGACGGCGTCGGGCAGCCGGCCGGCACGCTCCAGGATCTGGCGGCGGGCCTCGACCCCGATGACCCGGTGGAAGTCGCGGACCATGGCCGGGAAAGGATGGGGGCCGGCGACCGTACCGAAGAGGTAGTGGGTCCGGTCCACGTTGGCGACCCAGTCGCGGAACGCCTCGTTGATCGCGTCCTTGAGCGTCCGGGAGCCGGACTTCACGGCGATGACCTCGGCGCCCAGCATCCGCATGCGGGCGACGTTCAGCGCCTGGCGCTGGGTGTCGATCTCGCCCATGTAGATGACGCACTCGAGGCCGAAGAGCGCGCAGGCGGTGGCGGTGGCCACGCCGTGCTGGCCGGCGCCGGTCTCGGCGATGACCCGGGTCTTGCCCATGCGCTTGGTGAGCAGCGCCTGGCCCAGCACGTTGTTGATCTTGTGCGAGCCGGTGTGGTTCAGGTCCTCGCGCTTGAGGAAGATCCGCGCGCCGCCCGCGTGCTCGGCGAAGCGGGGCACCTCGGTGAGGGCGCTGGGGCGGCCGGTGTAGTTGACCATCAGGTCGTTGAGCTCGGCCGCGAAGGCCGGGTCGTCCTTGGCCTTCTCGTACTCGACGGCCACCTCGTCCACGGCGGCGACGAGCGCCTCCGGGATGAACTTGCCGCCGAAGTCGCCGAAGTAACCCTCGGCGTTGGGAACGTGACCCTCCGGGTCCGGAATGAAGAACTCGCTGGACATGTCCAGTGCTCCTACGGGTGCGAGATGCGGCGGGGTGGATTCACCGTATTGCGCCGTCCGCAAGTACTGCGCACACCCCGCTGGGGGATGTCGCGCGTACGTGCGGAGCGGCCCGCGCCCGGAGCCGGCCGGCTCGGGCGGCAGGCCGTACGGGAGCAGCTCGCGGCGCGGTACGTCCGGCGTACCGGGCCGCGGCGGCCCTCGTTACAGCGCGCCTCCGCGGCGCCATCGCATGCCGTTGACCTGACCGGGCTCGGAGCCGATCACGTACCGGACCCGCCGCCCGTGCACGCGCCGGGCCGGGGCACGGCAGCCGCGGGGGCGGCAGCCGCGCGCCAGGGGCGCGTGCGCCGTCGGCACGCCGACCGGGCCGCGGCGAGCTGCCGGCGGCGCGGACTGCGTGCGGACGGAGGGGAGGTCGTGGGCCATGGGGACGGGTCAGCTCCGCCCGTGGCGCAGGGCGGGGTGCGCGCCGGCGGCGACGAGGTCGGCCACGGCCGACTTCGGGTCGCGGCCGGTCACCAGGGACTCCCCGACGAGGACGGCGTCTGCGCCCTCGTTGGCGTAGGCGATCAGGTCGTGCGGCCCGCGGATGCCGGATTCGGCGACCTTGACGATGTGGGCCGGGATCTCGCCGACGACGCGCTCGAAGGTGGAGCGGTCGACCTTGAGGTCCTTGAGGTTGCGGGCGTTGACACCGATGATCTTGGCGCCGGCGGCGACCGCGCGCTCCACTTCCTCCTCGTCGTGGACCTCGACGAGCGGGGTGAGGCCGATGGACTCGGCCCGCTCGATGAGGGAGACGAGGGCCTCCTGTTCCAGGGCCGCGACGATCAGCAGCGCGAGGTCGGCGCCGTAGGCGCGGGCCTCCCAGAGCTGGTACGCCGTGACGATGAAGTCCTTGCGCAGGATCGGGATGTCCACGCGGGCGCGGACGGCCTCCAGGTCGGCCAGCGAGCCGCCGAAACGACGCTGCTCGGTGAGGACGGAGATGACCGCCGCACCGCCCGCCTCGTAGTCGGCGGCGAGCCCGGCCGGATCCGCGATCGCGGCCAGCGCGCCCTTGGAGGGGCTGGAGCGCTTGACCTCGCAGATCACCTTGACGCTGTCGCCGCGCAGGGCAGCGACGCCGTCCTTGGCCTGGGGCGCCTTGGCGGCACGCTCCTTGAGCTCGTCGAGGCTCACGCGGGCCTGCCGTTCGGCAAGGTCTTCGCGGACCCCTTCGATGATCTCGTCGAGCACACTCACGCGAGCGGCCCCCTTCCGGGTCGATGACGGTCGGCCGCCTTGCAGACACGTACAACTGCAAGGTCGGCAATTCAAATGGTATCCGCAGGAGGCGTTGCCCTCCGCACGTGGTTGACGGCGTCCCAGTACCTGGACATCCGGAACCCGGGCTCCATATGGGCTGCTCAAAGGGCTCAGGGGGCCAGCATCGAGCCGAAAGAAAGATTTCGGACGACGACGAAGACCAGGGCCAGCGCGCCGAGCCCCCACCAGTACGGCCGCCTCAGGACGATCCTGGGGACCGGGCCGCCGCGGAAGGCGCGTACCAGCCACAGGGTCATGAACCCCGCGAAGACGAAGTAGCCCGTGACGGCGAGGGCATTCGCCCCGAAAGCCGTGACCAGATCGCCGTGGGCGAACGCGTGCGCGCTGCGCAGGCCGCCGCAGCCCGGGCACAGGATCCCGGTCAGCCGCAGCAGCGGGCAGACCGGATAGTGGCCCGGCTCGTTGGGGTCCACGGTGCCCACGTAGGCAAAGGCGGCCACGGCCCCGGCCAGGTAGGACGCCGGGACGGCGAGCCTGCGCGCCCGGGACCGCGGGGGCGCAGGGGGCGCAGGGGGCGCCTGGTACGCCGGGTCCGCGCGGGGCACGGCCGGCGGCAGGACATCGGGGGTGCGAGAGGCGTCCACCCGGTGATTCTCTCCGGTCATGACAAAAGGCGCAGCCCGGCGGGGCCACGCCTTTCGGCTGCGCTGCATCTCGTCGCGGACCTCGTCGGTCGCGTCAGACCTTGGCAGGGACCTGGTTGGCGGCGATGACCGCGGCAAGGTCCTTGTGAGCGGCCTTCGGCGCACCCATGCCCGCGGCCTTCATCGCCATGCCCACGACACCGCCGAGCGCGACGACGACGAGACCGGCCCAGAAACCGAGCGGGTTCGCGATCACCATGAAGGCGCCGGAGATGCAGAAACCGATGAAGGCGATGATGACACCGGTCCAGGCGGCCGGGGTGTGTCCGTGGCTAGTGCCCGCCATGAGTTGCTCCTCGTTGCTCTGTCGCGCTGCTGTGTCGAACGTGCGGTCTGTGTCGAACGCTCGGTGACCATTGTCCCGCACCGGGCGGCCTCGCCGTCCGGGGGGGTCGGGTCAGCGGGCCGGGCCGGCGGTCGGGTCCGTGGTCGGGTCCGTGGTCGGGTCCTCGCCCCGGTCCAGAGCCTTCCACAGATCTTCGGGCCGGTCCGGATCCACCGCCGCGACGGCGCGCTGACGGGGGCTGCCGTCACGCTCGTAGCGGCCTCCCATCGAGGGCCAGCTCCGGCCGAAGCGCAGCGCCAGCAGTCCGGCGGCCAGGATCAGGACCGCGCCCGCGGCCGTGACGTACGGCCACGTCGTCTGGGTCAGCCCGGCCACGTGCGCGGCGCTGTCCGCGGTCGAACGGGCGGCCTGCGCGTCCAGGGCCCGACGGCCGTCCGAGCCGAGGAGCGCCGACAGCACGGCGCCCAGGCCGCTGAGCGCCAGCAGGCCCGACACCAGCAGGCGGCTCTTGCCCCGTACGGCGAAGACGGCGACCAGCGCGGCCAGGCCCACGATGGCCAGGGCGGCCGGGAGACCGGTGACGGCGCGGCCGTCCGCGGCCAGCTGGAGCGAGTCACCGCCGATGGCGGCGGTGCCCCGGGCCCAGGTCCGACCGGAGGCGAGCAGGACGACGGTGGCGCCGAGCGCGCCCAGCAGCAGCGCGACGGCCACGCTGCGGCGGGCGCTGCGGCTGTCGGGAGCCTCGGGCTCGGACGCGGCATCGTTTCGGGGCGGGGGTACGGCACTCACGTACCCCACTATCCCCTACGCCCTCAGGAGCCGTGGAGGCGGTTCGCCGCTGCCACCGCGCGCAGCACCGCGGCCGCCTTGTTGCGGCACTCCTTGTCCTCCAGCTCGGGCACCGAGTCGGCGACGACACCGGCGCCGGCCTGCACGTACGCCGTGCCGTCGCGCAGCAGCGCGGTGCGGATGGCGATGGCCGTGTCGGAGTCCCCGGCGAAGTCCAGGTAGCCCACGCAGCCGCCGTAGAGGCCGCGGCGGGAGGGTTCCAGCTCCTCGATGATCTGCATGGCGCGGGGCTTGGGCGCGCCGGAGAGGGTGCCGGCCGGGAAGCAGGCGGTGAGCACGTCGAAGGCGGTCCTGCCCTCGGCGACCCGCCCGGTGACGGTGGACACGATGTGCATGACGTGCGAGTACCGCTCGACGCTCATGAAGTCGACGACCTCGACGGAGCCCGGCTCGCAGACCCGGCCGAGGTCGTTGCGGCCCAGGTCGACGAGCATCAGGTGCTCGGCCCGCTCCTTGGGGTCGGCCATCAGCTCCTCGGCGAGCTCGTGGTCCTCCTGCGGCGTGGCTCCGCGGTGGCGGGTGCCCGCGATGGGGTGGACCATGGCCCGCCCGTCCTCGACCTTGACCAGCGCCTCGGGGCTGGAGCCGACGACGTCGAAGCCGTTCTCGAAGCGGAAGAGGTACATGTACGGGGACGGGTTGGTGGCCCGGAGCACCCGGTAGACGTCCAGCGCGGAAGCCCGGCAGGCGGTCTCGAACCGCTGCGAGGGCACCACCTGGAAGGCCTCGCCGGCCCGGATCCGCTCCTTGATGTCCTCGACGGCCGCCTGGTACTTCTCGCCTCCCCAGAGCGCGGAGAACTCCGGCAGCTCGGAGGCGGGCAGCGGGGCCGGCGTGTAGGGGGCGGGCCGCGCGAGGTCGGCCTCCATGGCGTCCAGGCGGGCCACGGCGTCCGCGTGGGCCTCGTCCACGCCGGTGTCGAGGTCGTTGTGGTTGATCGCGTTGGCGATGAGCTGGACGGTGCCGTCCCAGTGGTCCAGGACCGCCAGGTCGGAGGTGAGCAGCATGGTCAGCTCGGGCAGTTCGAGGTCGTCGGCCGTGTGCTCGCCGATCCGCTCCAGGCGGCGCACGATGTCGTAGCCGAGGTAGCCGACCATGCCGCCGGTGAAGGGCGGCATCCCGCCCGCGGGGTCGCGGGGCGTGTGCAGGGCCCCGACGGTGGCGCGCAGGGCGTCCAAGGGGTCGCCGTCGGTGGGTACGCCGACGGGCGGGGTCCCGATCCAGTGCGCGCGGCCGTCCCGGGCGGTCAGCGTCGCGTCGCTGCGGACGCCGATGAAGGAGTACCGGGACCAGGAGCGGCCGTTCTCGGCCGACTCCAGCAGGAAGGTGCCCGGGCGTTCGGCGGCCAGCTTGCGGTAGAGCCCCACGGGGGTGTCCCCGTCGGCCAGCAGCTTGCGGCTCACGGGGATGACGCGGCGGTCGGCCGCGAGCTTGCGGAACGTCTCAAGATCCATTGCGTGGGACCCTACCTAGTCGGCTGCGCGGAGGAGGACATCGTCGTCGAAGCAGGTCCGTGCCCCGGTGTGACAGGCGGCTCCGACCTGGTCGACCTTGACGAGCACGGTGTCGGCATCGCAGTCGAGAGCGACGGACTTCACGTGCTGGAAGTGGCCGGAGGTGTCCCCCTTCACCCAGTACTCCTGACGGCTGCGGGACCAGTAGGTACAGCGGCCGGTGGTCAGGGTGCGGTGCAGGGCCTCGTCGTCCATCCAGCCGAGCATGAGCACCTCACCGGTGTCGTACTGCTGGGCGATGGCCGGTACCAGTCCGTCGGCGGAGCGCTTGAGCCGTGCGGCGATGGCGGGATCGAGGGAGCCGGGGCGGGAGGACGTACTCATACGGACATTGTGCCGGGCCGGGATGGCGGTGATGATCCGCGTCCGCCTGGTGGGCGGGCACGCGGCGGGTTCCGGCCGTAGGCTGGCCTGCATGTCTACCCATGCGAAGCGTGAACGACTGTTGCTGGCGGACCTGTTGGAGGCGGCCGGCCCGGAGGCCCCCACGCTGTGCGAAGGCTGGACCTGCCGCGAACTGGCCGCGCACGTCGTCGTCCGGGAGCGGCGGCCGGACGCGGCGGGCGGGATCCTGCTGAACGTGCTGAAGGCCCGCCTGGACAAGGCCATGGAGGAGTACGCGGCCAAGCCGTACGAGGAACTGATCCGGCTGATCCGGACCGGGCCGCCGAGGATGTCGGTGTACGCGCTGAAGCAGATCGACGAGGCGGCGAACGCGGTGGAGTTCTTCGTCCACGCGGAGGACGTCCGCCGGGCGCAGCCGGACTGGTCCCCGCGGGAACTGGACCCGGTGTTCTCGGACTCCCTGTGGTCCCGCCTGGAGAAGATGGCCCGCCTGACGGGCCGCCGCTCCCCGGTGGGCCTGGTCCTGCGCAGACCGAACGGCCAGACGGCGGTGGCGCACAAGGGGGCGCCGGTGGTGACGGTGACGGGCGAGCCGGGCGAACTGACCCTGTTCTGCTTCGGCCGTCAGGACTCGGCCGACGTCTCTCTGGACGGCGAGAAGGAGGCGGTCGCCAAGCTGACGGTGGCCAAGCTGGGCATCTGATCCTGCGGGCCGCCTCCAGGGGCTCCGCCCCGGACCCCGGTCCTCAAACGCAGGCGGGGCTGGATTTTCCAGCCCCGCCGGCGTTTGAGGCGATCTTTCAGCCCCGCCGACGTTCGAGGCGCGGGTCTGGGCAGAGCCCAGGCTCCGCGCAGCGGCCCTAGCGGACCGGGTGGCCCGCTTCCCGCAGGGCGGCCTTGACCTCGGAGATCCGCAGGTCCCCGAAGTGGAACACCGACGCCGCGAGGACCGCGTCGGCGCCCGCCTCGATGGCCGGCGGGAAGTGCTCCAGCTTGCCGGCCCCGCCCGACGCGATCACCGGAACCGTGACGTGCTTGCGTACGGCCGCGATCATCTCCGTGTCGTAGCCGTCCTTCGTGCCGTCCGCGTCCATCGAGTTCAGCAGGATCTCCCCCGCGCCCAGCTCGGCCGCCCGGTGGGCCCACTCGACGGCGTCGATGCCGGTGCCCCGGCGGCCGCCGTGCGTGGTGACCTCGAAGGTGCCGGACCCGGTCCGGCGGGCGTCGACCGACAGGACGAGGACCTGGCGGCCGAAGCGCTCCGCGATCTCCTGGATCAGCTCGGGGCGGGCGATGGCGGCGGTGTTGACGCCGACCTTGTCCGCTCCGGCCCGCAGCAGCTTGTCGACGTCGTCCGCCGTGCGGACGCCGCCGCCCACCGTGAGGGGGATGAAGACCTGCTCGGCGGTCCTGCGCACCACGTCGTACGTGGTCTCGCGGTTGCCGGAGGAGGCGGTGATGTCGAGGAAGGTCAGCTCGTCGGCGCCTTCGGCGTCGTACAGCTTGGCCATCTCCACCGGGTCACCGGCGTCGCGCAGGTTCTGGAAGTTGACGCCCTTGACGACCCGGCCGTTGTCCACGTCCAGGCAGGGGATCACGCGTACGGCGAGGCTCATCCGGACACCGCCTTGTACGCCTCGACCTCCACCTCGACGACCATCGACGGGTCGACGAAGCCGGAGACGATGAGCATGGTCGCGGCCGGGCGGACCGCGTCGAAGAGTTCCTTGTGCGCGCGGCCCACTTCGTCCACGTCGCGGGCGTGCGTCAGGTACATGCGGGTGCGGACGACGTCCTCGGGGCCGAGCCCGGCCTGGGCGAGGGCCTTGAAGGCGACGCCGAAGGCCGCGATGCTCTGGTCGTACGGGCCGCCCGCGTCGGCCGCGGTGCAGCCGGAGACGAGCACGAGCCCGTTCGGCAGCTGCACGGCACGGGAGTACGCGATGACGTCCTCGTAGGGGCCACCGGCGGAGATGCGGCGTACTTCTGCGGAGCTCATGCGGAGACCACCTTCAGGGCTTCTTCCAGGGTGAAGGCCTTGGCGTACAGGGCCTTGCCGACGATCGCGCCTTCGACGCCCACCGGCACCAGCCCGGCCAGGGCCCTCAGGTCGTCCAGGGAGGAGACGCCGCCGGAGGCGACGACGGGCCGGTCGGTGGCCGCGCAGACGTTCTTCAGCAGCTCCAGGTTGGGGCCGGTGAGCGTGCCGTCCTTGCCAATGTCGGTGACGACGTACCGGGCGCAGCCCTCGGAGTCGAGGCGCGCGAGGGTCTCGTACAGGTCGCCGCCCTCGCTGGTCCAGCCGCGGCCCTTGAGGGTGGTGCCACGTACGTCGAGACCGACCGCGATCTTGTCGCCGTGGTCGGCGATGGCCTTGGCGGCCCACTCGGGGGTCTCCAGGGCGGCGGTGCCGAGGTTGACGCGGGTGCAGCCGGTGGCGAGGGCCGCGGCGAGCGAGGCGTCGTCGCGGATGCCGCCGGAGAGCTCGACCTTGATGTCCATGGCGCCGGTGATCTCGGCGACCAGGGCGCGGTTGTCACCGGTGCCGAAGGCGGCGTCGAGGTCGACCAGGTGCAGCCATTCGGCGCCGGAGCGCTGCCAGGCGAGGGCCGCCTCCAGCGGGGAGCCGTAGGAGGTCTCGCTGCCGGACACCCCGTGCACGAGGCGGACGGCCTGACCGTCGCGGACGTCGACCGCGGGGAGGAGTTCCAGCTTCGCTGAGGACACGGTCATCACAGGGTCTCGATCCAGTTGGTGAGGAGCTGGGCGCCGGCGTCGCCGGACTTCTCGGGGTGGAACTGGGTGGCCCACAGGGCCCCGTTCTCCACCGCCGCGACGAAGCGTTCGCCGTGGGTGGCCCAGGTGACCTTGGGGGCGCGGATGAGCGGGTTGGTGACTTCCAGGCTCCACTCGCGCGCCGCGTAGGAGTGCACGAAGTAGAAGCGGGCTTCGGCGTCCAGGCCGGCGAAGGCCTGGCTGTCGGCCGGGGCCTCGACGGTGTTCCAGCCCATGTGGGGGACGATCGGGGCCTTGAGCGGGCCGACCGTGCCGGGCCACTCGTCCAGGCCCTCGGTCTCCACGCCGTGCTCGATGCCGCGCTCGAAGAGGATCTGCATGCCGACGCAGATGCCCATGACCGGGCGGCCGCCGGAGAGCCGGCGGCCGATGATCCAGTCGCCGCGGGCCTCGCGCAGGCCCTTCATGCAGGCGGAGAAGGCGCCGACGCCGGGGACGAGGAGTCCGTCGGCGTCCATGGCCTTGTCGTAGTCACGGGTGATCTCGACGTCGGCGCCGACGCGGGCGAGGGCGCGCTCGGCGGAGCGGACGTTGCCGAAGCCGTAGTCGAAGACGACGACGTTCTTGGTTGCGGTCATGCCCAGATCCCTTGGATTCGAAGGACTCCGGCGGCCAGGCACATCGCGGAGGCGAGGGCGAGCAGAACGATGACCCCCAGGGGCATCTCCTGCTTCTTGAAGGAGTAGACGCCGCCGGCCAGGAACAGGCCGAGGACGATCAGGATGGTGTTGAGGCCGTTCACGGCTAGAGGGCGCCCTTCGTGGAGGGCAGGATGCCGGCCGCGCGCGGGTCGAACTCGGCGGCGTAGCGCAGGGCCCGGGCGAGGGCCTTGAACTGGCACTCCACGATGTGGTGGGCGTTGCGCCCGTACGGGACGTGGACGTGCAGGGCGATCTGGGCCTGCGCGACGAAGGACTCCAGGATGTGCCGGGTCATCGTGGTGTCGTACTCGCCGATCATCGGCGCCATGTTCTCGGGCTCGGTGTGCACGAGGTACGGGCGGCCGGACAGGTCGACGGTCACCTGGGCGAGGGACTCGTCGAGCGGCACGGTGCAGTTGCCGAAGCGGTAGATGCCGACCTTGTCGCCGAGGGCCTGCTTGAAGGCGGCACCCAGCGCGAGGGCGGTGTCCTCGATGGTGTGGTGGCTGTCGATGTGCAGGTCGCCGTCCGTCTTGACCGTGAGGTCGAAGAGGCCGTGGCGGCCGAGCTGGTCGAGCATGTGGTCGTAGAAGCCCACGCCCGTCGAGACGTCGACCTTGCCGGTGCCGTCGAGGTTTATCTCGACGAGGACCGAGGTCTCCTTGGTGGTCCGTTCGACCCGTCCGATGCGGCTCATGCGTGCTGCTCCTTCTTCAGTGCGCGAACCGCTTCCAGGAACGCGTCGTTCTCTGCCGGGGTGCCGGCGGTGACGCGCAGCCACCCCGGTACGCCGTTGTCACGGACCAGGACACCCCGGTCGAGGATCTTCTGCCATGCGGTGTGGGAGTCGTCGAACTTCCCGAACTGGATGAAGTTCGCGTCGGACTCGGTGACCTCGTAGCCGACGGCCCGCAGTTCGACGACCAGCCGGTCCCGCTCGGCCTTGAGCTGCTCGACGTAGCCGAGCAGGGTGTCGGTGTGCTCCAGGGCGGCCAGCGCCGTGGCCTGGGTGACGGCCGACAGGTGGTACGGCAGGCGCACCAGCTGGACGGCGTCGACGACGGCGGGGTGCGCGGCCAGGTAGCCCAGGCGCAGGCCGGCCGCGCCGAAGGCCTTGGACATGGTCCGGGAGACCACCATGTTCGGGCGGCCCTCGATGAGGGGCAGCAGCGAGTCGCGGTGGCTGAACTCGACGTACGCCTCGTCCACGATGACCAGCGAGGGCTTGGCCGCCTGCGCGGCCTCGTAGAGGGCGAGGACGGTCTCCGCCTCGACCGCGGTACCCGTGGGGTTGTTGGGCGAGGTGATGAAGACGACGTCGGGGGCGTTCTCGGCGATCGCCCGCTCCGCCGCCGCCACGTCGATGGTGAAGTCCTCCCGGCGCGGGCCGGAGATCCAGCGGGTGCCGGTGCCGCGGGAGATCAGCGCGTGCATCGAGTACGAGGGCTCGAAACCGAGGGCGGTGCGGCCGGGCCCGCCGAAGGTCTGCAGCAGCTGCTGGATGACCTCGTTGGAGCCGTTGGCGGCCCATACGTTCTCCCGCGCGACCGGGTGCTTGGCCGTACGGGTGAGATAGGCGGCCAGCTGGGTGCGCAGCTCGACCGCGTCCCGGTCGGGGTAGCGGTTGAGGGTGCGGGCGGCCTCGGCCACCCGCTCGGCGATCCGTGCGACGAGCTCCGCGGGGAGCTCGTACGGGTTCTCGTTGGTGTTCAGCTGGACGGGCACGTCGAGCTGGGGGGCGCCGTACGGGGTCTTGCCGCGCAGCTCGTCCCGGATGGGGAGGTCGTCGATGCCGGTCACGCCTGAGGAACCTTCCATCCGAAGCGGGCCTTGAGGGCGGCGCCGTGCGCGGGCAGGTCCTCGGCCTCCGCGAGGGTCACCACGTGGTGGGTGACCTCGGCGAGGGCGTCCCGCGTGTAGTCGACGATGTGGATCCCGCGCAGGAAGGACTGCACGGACAGGCCCGAGGAGTGGCAGGCGCAGCCGCCGGTGGGCAGCACGTGGTTCGACCCGGCGCAGTAGTCGCCGAGCGAGACCGGGGCCCACGGGCCGACGAAGATCGCGCCGGCGTTGCGGACGCGGGCGGCCCAGGCGGCGGCGTCGGCGGTCTGGATCTCCAGGTGCTCGGCGCCGTACGCGTCGACGACCTTGAGCCCGTCCTCCAGGCTGTCGACCAGCACGATCGCGGACTGCTCGCCGGCGAGCGCGGGCTTGATCCGGTCCTCGACGTGCTTGGTCGCGGCGACCTGGGGCTCCAGCTCCCGCTCGACCGCGTCCGCGAGCTCCGCGGAGTCGGTGACGAGGACGGCGGCGGCCAGCGGGTCGTGCTCGGCCTGGCTGATCAGGTCGGCGGCGACGTGCACCGGATCGGCCGTGGAGTCCGCGAGGACCGCGATCTCGGTCGGGCCGGCCTCGGTGTCGATGCCGATCTTCCCGGTGAAGTAGCGCTTGGCGGCGGCGACCCAGATGTTGCCGGGGCCGGTCACCATGTTGGAGGGCAGGCACTCTTCGGTCCCGTACGCGAACATCGCGACGGCCTGGGCCCCGCCGGCCGCGTACACCTCGTCGACGCCCAGCAGCGCGCACGCGGCGAGGATCGTCGGGTGCGGCAGGCCGCCGAACTCCTTCTGCGGCGGGGACGCGAGCGCGATCGACTCGACGCCCGCCTCCTGGGCCGGTACGACGTTCATCACGACGGAGGAGGGGTACACCGAGCGGCCGCCCGGGGCGTACAGGCCCACGCGCTCCACCGGAACCCACTTCTCGGTCACGGTTCCGCCGGGGACCACCTGGGTGGTGTGCTCGGTGCGGCGCTGGTTGCGGTGCACGATCCGGGCGCGCCGGATCGACTCCTCCAGGGCGGCGCGGACGGCCGGGTCCAGCTGCTCCAGGGCGGCCTTGATGGCCTCCGCGGGTACCCGGACCTGCGAAAGCTCGACTCCGTCGAACTTCTGCGCGTACTCGATCAGCGCCGCCGTGCCACGATGATGGACGTCCTCGCAGATGGGCCGCACCTTCTCCAGGGCAGCTTCTACGTCGAACTCGGCACGGGGCAGCAGATCGCGCAGGGCGCCACCCTCGGGGAGGGCGTCACCGCGCAGGTCGATACGAGAGATCACCTCCCAATTCTCTCAGACCGCCTCGCGCCACTGTTCGCCCGTATCACTGGCTGATACACGCCCCGGATGTCACAGGCGCCCGTTAGCGTTCCCCTACACGTACATGCCAGCGGAGGGGGGCCGCCGTGACCGAGGCACGCGCGGGCGAGGAACCGGCGGATCTCACCGCTTCCGAGCGCCGCATGTGGGAGGCGTTCCGCACCGGCAGCATCTGCGACCTCAGCGCCCGCACCGCCGAGCAGGACGATCCGCACGCCGACCACGTCTGGGGGCCCGGGCGCAGCGTCCGCGCCCGGGTGGTCGCCCTGCTGCTGCTCCACGGGCCGCCGCCGGTGCCGGGCCGGGTGGCCTCCCTCAAGCTGCGCGGCGTGCGGATCACCGGGCGGCTGGATCTGTCCGGTGGCACGGTGGCCCCGTACGTAGAGCTCCAGTCCTGCCGCTTCGACAGCGAGATCCAGCTGTCCGAGGCCCGCTTCGGCACCCTGCGCCTGATCAACTGCGCGATTCCGCGGCTGGAGGCGGCCCGCCTGCACACCGAGGGCGATCTGCACCTGCCGCGCTGCCGGGTGGCCCGCGGGATCCGGTTGACCGACGCGCAGATCGGCACCGACCTGCTGGTCAGCCAGGCCGTGGTGCAGCGGGACAGCAAGGGCCGGGCCGTGGCCGCCGACGGGATGACGGTCGCGCAGGACTTCCAGGGCGAGCTGCTGGAGACGTACGGGGAGGTGAGCCTGCGCGGCGCCAAGGTCGGCGTGTCGATGAACCTGCGCGGGGCGCGCCTGCGCAACCCTTCCGGGCGGTACGCGCTGAACGCGCCGCAGCTGACCGTCGAGCGGACCCTGTACCTGACCTCGATCGCGCTGGGCTACGTACAGGGCGGGGACGGCTCCTCCACTCCCCCGTACGGGTTGGGGCCGACCCCGGCGCGCGGCCAGCGGGCGCAGCGCTTCGAGTGCCGGGGCGGGCTGCGGCTGGACGACGGCCGATTCGGGGACGCCATCGACTTCTACGGCGCGCGGTTCGAGCTCACGGACGAGCAGGAGATATCCCTGCGCAGGATCCAGTCCCCCGAGTTCCGCTTCGTCGGCGAGCGGCCGGAGCGCGGGCGTGTCGTGGTGTCCGGGGCCAAGGTGGTCAAGCTCGTCGACACCACCACGAGCTGGCCGGGCCCGGGCGGGGTGTCCATCGAGGGATTCGTCTACGAGAACCTCGCGCCGCGCGGCCACTTCCCCCTCGCCCGGCGCCTCGCCTGGGTGGCGGCGGCCACCCCCGAGTACTCGCCGGAACCGTACGAGCGGCTGGCCGCCGTCCTGCGCGCCAGCGGCGAGGACGCGGACGCCCGCGAGGTGCTGCTGGCCAAGCAGCGCCGGCGCCGGGCCACATTGCCGCCGGGGCCGAAGGCGTGGGGGTACCTGCAGGACTGGACGGTGGTCTACGGGTACCGCCCGGGCCGGGCCGCGCTGTGGATGGCGGTGCTGTGGGCGGCGGGCGCGCTGCTGTTCTCCCAGCTCGATCCGCCGGCCATCAAGGAGGACGAGCATCCGCAGTGGAGCGCCGCCCTGTACGCGCTGGATCTGCTGCTCCCGGTGATCGACCTCGGCCAGCAGGGCCAGTGGAAGCTGGAGGGCGGCTGGCAGTGGGGGGCGGCAGGCCTCGTCATCATGGGCTGGATCCTGGCCACGACGGTGGCCGCGGGGGCGTCCCGGCTGCTGCGGCGGGGGTGACGGGTCCTGTGCCCGGGCCACTACCCTGTGCCTCGTGACCACCGTTCGCCTGCCCCTCTTCCCGCTGAACTCGGTGCTGTTCCCGGGACTCGTCCTCCCGCTGAACATCTTCGAGGAGCGTTATCGCGCCATGATGCGCGAGCTGCTGAAGACGGGCGAGGAGGAACCGCGCCGGTTCGCCGTCGTCGCGATCCGCGACGGCCGGGAGGTGGCACCGACCGCGCCCGGTCTGCCGGACCAGACCGCCCTGCCCGAGCGTGGCCCCGCCGCGGGCTTCGGCTCCGACCCGATCCAGGCCTTCCACCGGGTGGGCTGCATCGCGGACGCGGCGACGATCCGGGAGCGGGAGGACGGCAGTTTCGAGGTCCTGGCGACCGGCACGACCCGGGTCCGCCTGCTCTCGGTCGACTCCTCGGGCCCCTTCCTGACGGCCGAGCTGGAAGAGCTCCCGGAGGACTCGGGCGACGGCGCGGGGGTCCTGGCCGAGGGGGTGCTGCGGGCGTTCCGCAATTACCAGAAGCGGCTGGCCGGGGCTCGCGAGAGGTCCCTGACGGGCGCGGAACTCCCCGACGAGCCCTCGGTGGTCTCCTACCTGGTGGCCGCGGCGGCGGTGCTGGACATCCCCGCGAAGCAGCGGCTGCTGCAGGCCCCGGACACGGCGACCCGGCTGGCGGAGGAACTGAAGCTGCTGCGTACGGAGACGGCGGTGATCCGCCACCTCCCGTCCCTGCCGGCCGTGGACCTGACCCGTTCCCCGACCAGCCCGAACTGACGGACGAGGCGATGGCGAAGAAGACGAAGCAGGCGGCCGGCACCCCGGCGATCGTGGCCCTCACGGCGGCGGGCGTCCCGTTCACCACGCACGCGTACGAGCACGACCCGGCGCACCCCTCGTACGGCGAGGAGGCGGCACAGGCGCTCGGCGTCTCGCCCTCGCAGGTCTTCAAGACCCTCGTCGCCGACGTGGACGGGGTCCTGACGGTGGCGGTGGTCCCGGTCTCGGGGTCGCTGGACCTGAAGGCGCTGGCGACGGCGGCCGGCGGCAAGCGGGCTGCGATGGCCGATCCCGCGCTGGCAGAGCGCACCACGGGCTACGTGCGCGGCGGCATCTCGCCGCTGGGGCAGCGCAAGCGTCTGCGCACGGTGATCGACGCGTCGGCTTCGGGGCACGCCACCATCTGCGTCTCGGCGGGCCGCCGGGGCCTGGAGGTCGAGCTCGCCCCGTCGGACCTGGCCTCCCTCACGTCGGCGGTCCTGGCCCCGATCGCCCGCCCCTAAGGCCGTTCGAAGGCCTGGAGCACACCACCGAGGGAGAAGCAGAGGGCTCCGGTCAGCGTCCCCCAGTTGGCGATGTCGGTGTTGACCGGGCTTCCGGTGGCGGGCCGGGTGAAGGCCGCCAGTGCCGAGAGCATGAACAGCACCGACCCGAGCTGGTTCACCGCGACGATCCACCAGCCGAGGCTGCGCGAGCGCAGGCACGGCCAGGGCCGATGGCAGATCTCGGCGAACGCCAGGTGCCCCGAGACCAGGAACAGGGTGCATCCGATCACGTCGGGAGTCCAGATCAGCCGGTTGACCTGCTGGACGCTGAGCCCCTGCAGGAACGAGTCCAGCAGGTTGACGCCGAACACGAGCGTCCCGACGAACAGCACGAACGTGCTCAGCCAGTCCAGGCGCGTCGGCTCGTACCCCCACCACCTCCAGTCGGACGTGACCAGTCCGCCGCCCCCCGGGGAGTGGCGGGGCGCGTTCAGCACCTGCAGGAGCGAGGTGTAACCCCCGGTGTTGAAGAACAGGCCCCCCGCGAAGTAGATCGCGGCACTCTCCAGCGCGTCGCCCGCGCCGAACTGGGACACCGCGGCGCCGAGGGCGAACAGCGCTCCCCCGATGACGAACGCCCCCGAGGCGAGGGCGTTGAGCTTGCGAAGGCGGCGGAGGGCCCCGGCGTCGGCGGTGGTCGTCCGGTCGGCCGTCCCTCCCGGACCGCGGACCGAGAGGGCCCCGCGCCTGCGCGCGAGCCGCGACTCCCACACCACCGTTTCCCCTTCGGGCCGGTACCAGGTGAGCCGGGTGGTGAACGGTCCTGCGCCTTCGGCGCGCTGCTCAGGCTGTCCCACGGCCCGAGCGTAGCCCCAGGTACGACGCCCGCGGCCGAGCCGCGCCCCCGCAGCCCCGGTGGCGTGCGCGGCGCGATATGTCAGCCCCGCCGACGCTTGATGCGCGGAGTCCGGGGCGGAGCCCCGGTAATCCAGCCCCGCCGGCGTTTGAGGCGCGGGGTCCGGGGCGGAGCCCCGAGAGGCGGCGGGTCAGCTGCGCGGCGGCTCGGACTGCGGGGGCTGGTAGTAGCCGGACCAGCCGTAGACCGGGGCCGGGTCGGGGTCGCGGGGGGCCCACAGGGCCGTCAGGCCCAGGTGGACCAGGACCGCGGCCATCGGCCACGCCAGCAGCGCCCCGTGCGCCAGCAGCTGCAGCGGCGCGTCGAACGGCACTCCCTGCCCCGCCTTGGCCGCGGCGGCCGCCAGGTCCGAGGAGGGCCCCAGCCACAGCCCGAACCGCCACCCCACCAGCGCGGCGAAGCCGGATCCGGCCGCGAGTCCGATCACCAGCGGCACGCCCCCGGCCCGGCGCCACAGGAACACGCCGACGGCGCTCAGCACGCCCAGCCCCACCGACAGCAGGAAGAAGGTTCCGTCGGACGCGATCCGCGCCTCGCTCTCGCTGTTGCGCAGGAACACGGCGTTCCCGTTGGCGACGTACTGCACGCGCGGCGCCAGCCATACCCACAGCAGGCCGAGGAGCAGGCCGGCCACCCCTACCGCGAGGGCGACGACGGCTCCGTCCCGGATGTCGTCCGGGGTGATGGCCGAGGCGTTTCCGCCGGGCTTCTCGGGCGGGAGCGACGGCGGGTCGAAAGGAGACGGCGGGGTCACGGCTTCGGTCACCCCCACATCGTGCCAGGTGTGTCCGGCGGCGGCGCCGCCGGACCGCTTCAGCGGACCGCGGCCCGCCGGTACGCCCAAGTGGCGGCGGCCAGCGAGAGCACGCCCACGGCTGCGCACACGCCGAGGTCGAAGGCGACGGCGGCCCAGTCGGGTTCGGGGGCGAAGGTCCGCGCGAACGCCTCCACCCCGTACGTCGACGGCAGCAGGTCCCGCGCCCACACGATCACGCCCGGCATCCGCTCGGGCGGAAGCACCCCCAGCAGCAGCGCCGCCGACATCCCGAGCTGCCCGGCGAGCGTGGCCAGCTCCTGCCTCGGCGCAAGCAGCCCCAGCGCCGCGCCGAGCCCGGCCAGCGCCGCCCCGGCCAGCGGCACCACGGCGGCCAGGATCCACAGCCCGCTCATCGGCAGGCCGAAGAGCACGCACCCGAAGACGGCGGTGACCAGCGTCCCGGGCAGCGTGAAGGAGGCGTACGCGGCGGCCGCGCCCAGCACCACCGACGCGGGCGGCACCGGCAGGGTGGCGTAGTGGTCGAGCCCGCCGCTCGCCCGCAGCTGCCCGAAGTACTGCGCGAGCAGGTTCAGCGCGACGAAGGCGACCACCAGCACGGAGGAACCCGCCACGACGGCCCGGGCCTCCGAGCCGCCGTCCACCACGCCCCGCATCAGGATCATGATCCCGACGGACTGGAAGGTGGCCACGAAGAGCAGCGGGATCCGCGCCACCCGCGCCCGGGACAGCTGGGCCCGGTACACGGCGGCCAGCGCGGGCAGGAACCGTGCGCGCGGGGCCAGCGGCGCGGCGGCCGGCTCCTCGACCGGAGTCGGAGTCGGCAGGACGGCGCTTGCCGGACGGTCGCTCACGACTTCACCAGGCCCTTCGTCTTTCCGCCGAGCGCGAGGTACACGTCCTCGAGGCTCGGGGTGGCCAGCGTGAAGTCGTCCAGGGCGGCGAAGGCCGGCCCACCGGTCACCGAGGCGACGGCCGCCCGGGCCTCGTCCGGGCCGAGCCGCAGGACCCAGCGCCGTCCGGACTCGACGGCGAGCTCGCGCAGCGCCGCGACCTCAGGGACGTCCAGCGGGGCGGTCTCCCGCCACACGAGCTCCAGCCGGACCTCGCCCGAGACCTTGGCCTTCAGTCCGGCCGGGGTGTCGCAGGCGATGACGCGGCCCTGGTCGATGACGGCGACCCGGTCGAGGACGGTCTCGGCCTCCATGACGTTGTGGGTGACGAGGAGGACCGTCGCGCCGTGCTGTGCGCGCCGCCGGTCCACGGCCGACCAGACGGCCCGCCGGGCCACCGGGTCCATGCCGGTGGTGGGCTCGTCGAGGACCAGTACGGGCCGCTCCCCCACCAGTGCGGAGGCGAAGCAGGCGAGGCGTCGCTGTCCGCCGGAAAGTTTCTTCAGGGGCCGCCCGGCGATCTCGGTCAGCCCGAGTTCCTCCAGTACGGCGTCGCGCGCGGCCCGGGCCGCCCGTGCGTCGAGCCCGCGCAGCCGGCCGGTGGTCTCGGCGGCCAGCGCCACCGTGAGCTCGTCGAGGGCGGTGGACTCCTGCCCGAGGTAGGCGAGCAGGCGCGAGGCCCGCTCGGGGTGGCGTACGAGGTCGTGGCCGAGGAGGGTCACGGTGCCCGCGTCGGGCCGCATCAGGCCGGTGAGCTGGCGGACCAGCGTGGACTTGCCGGCGCCGTTGGGGCCGAGCAGCCCGAAGATCTCGCCACGCCGCACGTCCAGGCAGACGCCGTCGTTGGCGCGGGTCTCGGGGAGTGCGGGAACCCCGCGCCGGCCGCGTACGGCGGGATACGTCTTGACCAGGTCACGCACCGCGCAGATCACGTCCGGAGCCGCTCCCGCGGCCGCCGCCGTGCTGTTTTCCGCCTGTGCTGTGCCCGTACTCACGAGGGAGCAGCCTACGGGGTTCCCGCCCCTACTCGGCCGCCGGGGTCAGCGGCGCAGCGAGGTCGCCGGGACCGGATCCGGGCGCGGCGGCCGGTACGGCGGCCACGTGCTCGGCGGCCGCGCGGACGTCGATCTCCCTCCAGAACCCGGCACGGATGGCGTACCGGTCGTGTTCGTCGATCTGGTCGTCCTTGTGCGCGAGCAGCCCGAAGCGGGCGGCGTACCGCAGCAGCTCGCCGTCGATGCGGTGCGGGATGCGCGGGTACATGGTGGCCAGCTTCTGCAGGTGCACGGTCTCGGGGAGCCGTTCCATCCAGCGTCGGGCGAACACCTGTCCCACCTCGAACGGGTCCCCGCCGACGGTGGTGATGTCCTCCTCGCGGTCCGCCCAGCGCTGTTCCGCGCTGGTGAGCTGGGCGAGGGTGGGCAGCGAGGCGGTCTCGGCGGGTTCGCCGAGCGGCCCGGCCCGGTCGATCCAGCCCTTGTCGGAGGACCAGCGCAGGGCGCTGGCGGGACCCGGTGCGCTGCCGGACCCGGTCTGCGGGCCGCTCTGGGGGCCGGGGGCCCGCAGGGCTCCGGCGAGGTCCTTGGGCGTGGGCACGGTCTTGCCCCCGGGGGCGGCCGGCGCCGGTACGGCCGCTCCCTCTCGGTCGTCGTCGCCCGCGGCGGCGGCGCCGTTGCGGGCGGCCTCGGCGAGCGCCGCCTCGGGCAGCGGGGCCGAGAGGATCGCGGCGATGTCGGGGCGCGGTGCGGGCGGCGGCGAGCACAGGCCTGTGAGGTCCTTGGCGCGGACGGCCCGGGTGATCCAGGCCCGGTCCAGGACGCGCCGTTCGTCGGCCTCGGCCACGAGGTCCTCGGACTGGTTGTAGTCCCCGTCGGCGGCCTGGACGGCCCACAGGTGGACGGCGACGCCGTGTTCCTTGGCGGACATCAGGCCGGGCAGCAGGTCGCCGTCGCCGGTGACCAGGACCACGTCGGAGCAGGCGCGGTTGCGGGCGAGCTCGGTGAGCTCGGCGTGCATGGCGGCGTCGACGCCCTTCTGGGCCCAGCGGCCGTCGCTGCGGGTCAGTGCGCCCAGGCGGACGGTGACGCGGGGCATGACGCGCAGCCGCCGGTGTTCGGGCTGCGGCACCCGGTCGGGTGCACCGTCGAACCAGTAGATGCGCAGCAGGGGCTGCTCGGTGTCGGCCTCGGCCCGCTCGCGCAGGCCCTGGATGAGGGCGGCATGGTCCACGGTGATCCGGGAGCGGGAGGGCTCCCCGGCGAGAAGGCTGGCGGCGGCGCCCAACAGGTAGCCGGCGTCCACCAGGACGACGCAGCGGTCCACGCGTTCCACCCTCTTCCCTGGGGGTCCTCTGTGTTTTCGGCGGGTGCCCCGAGTCTGCCCGACCTCAAGGGTGTTGAAGGCCGGAACTCGATCATCGGCGTGGCGGATCTCACGGGGCGGCCGGGAAGGGCCGTTCGGCTACGCGCAGTAATGATCCAAAATGCGCTGTTTCGGGCGCTGTGTGAGTGTGAAGGCGGTCCTGGCCCCTAGACCCTCACGGAGGTTCCACCATGGCCAAGAACAAGAATCAGAAGCAGCCGTCGAAGCAGCAGCAGGCCCGCTCTTCGCAGGACCCGTCGAAGAGCTCGATGGACAGCCCGTCCGAGTCGGTGAATCCGTCGCCGAGTCCGATGGATCTGGCCCACAAGAGCAAGCAGAAGAAGTTCGGCCACAACTGACGACGCGCGACGTGATGTAACGGAAGGGCCCGCCCGGGAACGCCGGGCGGGCCCTTCCGTACGTACGGCGCCGGTTGGCGAGCGTCGCTATCCGGCCAGGCAGGACGGCCCGAGCAGCACCTTGAGGTCGCCGAAGAGGGCCGGGTCGGGCTGTACGCGGTGCTTGTCGAGGCGCAGCACGGTGGTGGTCCGCGGCCCCTGGAGCTTGATGCGCACCTCGGTGTTGCCCTTGTGGTGGCGCAGGATCTCCCCCAGACGGGTCACCATCGGCGGTGTGACCTTGACGGTGGGGATGGTGAGGACCACCGGGGCGTTCGTGCCGGCCGAGGTGAGGTCGGGGACCATCATCTCCATGGCGACCAGGCGGGGGACGTCCTCGCGCTTGTCGAGGCGGCCCTTGACGAAGACGACCGTGTCCTCGACCAGCTGGGTGGAGACGAGCTGGTAGGTCGCGGGGAAGAACATGCATTCGATGGAGCCGGCCAGGTCCTCGACGGTGGCGATGGCCCAGGCGTTGCCCTGTTTGGTCATCTTGCGCTGGAGGCCGGAGATGATGCCGCCGATGGTGACGACCGCGCCGTCGGAGTGCTCGCCGCCGGTCAGCTGGGAGATTCCGGCGTCCGTCTTGTCGGAGAGCACGTGCTCCAGGCCGAAGAGCGGGTGGTCGGAGACGTAGAGGCCCAGCATCTCGCGCTCCTGCGCGAGCAGGTAGGACTTCTCCCACTCGACGTCGGAGAACTCCACGTCGAGGCCGAAGCCGGGCTCGTCGCTCGCGCCCTCGTCACCCATTCCGCCGAAGAGGTCGAACTGTCCCTCGGCCTCCTTGCGCTTGACGGCGACCACGTTGTCGATCATGGGCTCGTGGTGGGCGACGAGGCCCTTGCGGGTGTGGCCCATCTCGTCGAAGGCGCCCGCCTTGATCAGCGACTCGACGGTCCGCTTGTTGCAGACGACGGCCTCGACCTTGTCCAGGAAGTCGGGGAAGGTGGAGTACTTCCCCTTGGCCTTCCTGGTCTTGATGATCGACTCGACGACGTTGCTGCCGACGTTGCGCACGGCGGTGAGGCCGAAGAGGATCACGTCGTCGCCCTGGGCGGCGAAGTTCGCCTCCGACTCGTTCACGTTCGGCGGGAGCACCTTGATGCCCATGCGTCGGCACTCGTTCAGGTAGACCGCGGACTTGTCCTTGTCGTCCTTGACCGAGGTCAGCAGCCCCGCCATGTACTCGGCCGGGAAGTTCGCCTTGAGGTAGGCGGTCCAGTACGTGACCAGGCCGTACGCGGAGGAGTGCGCCTTGTTGAAGGCGTAGCCGGCGAACGGCACCAGCACGTCCCACAGCGCCTGGATGGCCTTGTCGCTGAAGCCGTTCTTCTTCGCGCCCTCCTGGAAGATGGTGAAGTTCTTCGCCAGCTCCTCGGGCTTCTTCTTGCCCATCACGCGGCGCAGGATGTCGGCCTCGCCGAGGGAGTACCCGGCGATGATCTGGGCGGCCTTCTGCACCTGCTCCTGGTACACGATGAGGCCGTAGGTGATGTCGAGGACCTCCCTGAGGGGCTCCTCCAGCTCCGGGTGGATCGGAGTGATCTCCTGCTGCTTGTTCTTGCGCAGGGCGTAGTTCGTGTGCGAGTTCATGCCCATCGGGCCCGGCCGGTACAGGGCCGAGACGGCGGAGATGTCCTCGAAGTTGTCGGGCTTCATCAGGCGCAGCAGCGAACGCATGGGGCCGCCGTCGAACTGGAAGACGCCGAGCGTGTCACCGCGGCAGAGCAGCTCGTACGTCTTGGGGTCGTCCAGCGGGAGGGCCAGGAGGTCGAGTTCGATCCCCTTGTTGGCCTTCACCATCTTGACGGCGTCGTCCATGATCGTGAGGTTGCGCAGGCCCAGGAAGTCCATCTTGATCAGGCCGAGCGACTCGCACTGGGGGTAGTCCCACTGCGTGATGGTCACACCGTCCGTGTGCCGCACCCAGACCGGGGCGTGGTCGACGATGGGCTCGCTGGACATGATCACGCCTGCCGCGTGCACGCCCATCTGCCGGACCAGGCCCTCCACACCCCTGGCGGTGTCGATGACCTTCTTCACGTCCGGCTCGTTCTCGTACATCGCCCGGATCTCGCCCGCCTCGCTGTAGCGCGGGTGCGAGGGGTCGGTGATGCCGTTGAGGTCGATGCCCTTGCCGAGGACGTCGGCGGGCATCGCCTTGGTGAGGCGGTCGCCCATGGCGTACGGGTAGCCGAGGACGCGCGCGGAGTCCTTGATGGCGTTCTTCGCCTTGATCTTGCCGTACGTACCGATCATGGCGACCTTGTCCTCGCCGTACTTCTCGGTCACGTACCGGATCACCTCGACGCGCCGACGCTCGTCGAAGTCGATGTCGACATCGGGCATGGAGACGCGCTCGGGGTTCAGGAACCGCTCGAAGATCAGCCCGTGCTCGATCGGGTCGAGGTCCGTGATGCCCATGGCGTACGCGACGATCGAGCCGGCGGCGGAGCCGCGGCCGGGGCCCACCGCGATGCCGTTCTTCTTGGCCCACATGATGAAGTCGGCGACGACGAGGAAGTACCCCGGGAACCCCATCTGGATGATGACGTCCAGCTCGTACTCGGCCTGCTTCTGGCGGTCCTCGGGGACACCTCCGGGGTAGCGGCGGTTCATGCCGCGCCGCACTTCCTCCTTGAACCAGGTGGTGTCGGTGTAGCCCTCCTCCGGAATGTCGAACTTCGGCATGAGGTTCTTGGCCTCGAACATGCCGGTGGTGTCGATCTGCTCCGCGACGAGGAGCGTGTTGGCGCAGCCTTCCTGCCAGGCGTCCGAGGAGTCGATGGCGTACATCTCGTCCGTGGACTTCAGGTAGTAGCCGGTGCCGTCGAAGCGGAAGCGGTCCGGGTCCGAGAGGTTCTTGCCGGTCTGGATGCAGAGCAGGGCGTCGTGGGCGCCGGCCTCGTGCGCGTAGGTGTAGTGCGAGTCGTTCGTCACCAGCGGCGGGATGCCGAGCTTCTTGCCGATCTCCAGCAGCCCGTCGCGGACCCGGCGCTCGATCTCGATGCCGTGGTCCATCAGCTCCAGGAAGTAGCGGCCCTTGCCGAAGATGTCCTGGTACTCGGAGGCGGCCTTGAGGGCCTCGTCGAACTGGCCGAGGCGCAGCCGGGTCTGGACCTCGCCGGAGGGGCAGCCCGTGGAGGCGATCAGCCCCTCGGACCACTGGCTGATGGTCTCCTTGTCCATGCGCGGCCACTTGGTGAGCCAGCCCTCGGCGTACGCGTCGGAGGACAGCCGGAAGAGGTTGTGCAGGCCGGTGGCGTTCGCCGCCCAGATCGTCTTGTGGGTGTAACCGCCGGAACCGGAGACGTCGTCGCGCTTCTGGTGGGGCTGGCCCCACTGGATGCGGCGCTTGTTGCGCCGGGACTCGGGGGCGACGTACGCCTCGATGCCGATGATCGGGGTGACCCCGGCCTTCTTCGCGGAGTGGAAGAAGTCGTAGGCCCCGTGCAGGTTGCCGTGGTCGGACATGGCGATGTGCGTCATGCCCATCTCGTTGCACGCGTTGAACATGTCCTTCAGCCGCGCGGCACCGTCCAGCAGCGAATACTGGGTGTGGACGTGCAGGTGCGTGAACGGCGTCTTGGTCACGGTGGGGGCCTCCGAGGGGAGAGAGGGGCGGCAGCTCTGAATCCTACGTCGACCGGGTGACATTTCCCGGGCACCGACGGGTACGGTCGTGCGTTGCAGAACCAAGGGCACCTGTCCGAAATGCGATCCGTAAGCGATCCACCCCGCACCACCAGGAGGCATCCGCCATGGCGGTTCCCGAGACGACCGACGAGCAGCGCGCCGAGCAGATCCTCGACGTGTTCGACACCGCTTTCGGTGAGCTGCTCGCCGCCGACCCCGCTGCCTTCCGGGTCAAATTCCGCAAGATGGCGGCCTCGGCCTTCGCCTTCTACCGGGGCACGGCCTGCCTCTTCTACTCCGACCTGGAGCGGGACCGGCACGGCGGCCCGTACCTGGACGAGCGGACGGGCCGGGTGTGGATCCACGGCGATCTGCACGCCGAGAACTTCGGCACGTACATGGACTCCAACGGCCGGCTGATCTTCAACGTCAACGACTTCGACGAGGCCTACGTCGGCCCCTTCACCTGGGACCTGAAGCGCTTCGCGGCCTCCGTCGCCCTGATCGGCTACACCAAGGCGCTCAGCGACGGCCAGATAAGCGAGCTGGTGCGGATCTACGCCGGCGCCTACCGGGAGCGGATCCACCGTCTCGTGGTCCGGGGCGAGGCCCCTGACAAGGACGAGGTGCCCTCCTTCACCCTGGACAGCGCCGAGGGCCCGCTGCTGGACGCGCTGCGCTCGGCCCGCTCCCGCACCCGCTTCTCCCTGCTGGACTCGATGACGGAGATAAGGGACTACGAGCGCCGCTTCACGTCCGGCGGGGGCTCCATCGAGCTGGACGCCGCCACCCGATACAAGGTGCTGGCCGCCTTCGACGGGTACCTGGAGACCCTCCCCGACGAGTCCCTCGTGCGGCCCGACTCCTACCGGGTCAAGGACGTGGTGGGACGCCGGGGCGTCGGGATCGGCTCGGCCGGTCTGCCCTCCTACAACATCCTGCTGGAGGGGCACAGCGACGCCCTGGAGAACGACGTCGTGATCTACCTCAAGCAGGCGCAGACCCCCGCGGTGTCCCGGCACATCACGGACCGGGCGGTGCGGGAGTACTTCCGGCACGAGGGCCACCGCACGGTGATCTCGCAGCGCGCCCTGCAGGCCCACGCCGACCCGTGGCTGGGCTGGACCGAGCTGGACGGGGCCGGGCAGCTGGTGGCCGAGGTCTCCCCGTACGCGGTGGACCTGGACTGGTCGGACCTGGACGACCCGGAGGAGATCGCGGCCGTGGTCGCCGATCTCGGCCGGGCCACGGCGACCATGCACGCGTCGGCCGACGAGGCCGAGAGCGGGCACTCCCTGGTCCCGTTCTCCACCGAGCGGGCCATCGACGCGGCGATCGCGGCCGACGAGGAGGGCTTCGCGGAGCTGCTCGTGGACTTCGCCCACGCGTACGGCGCCCGGGCCCGCGCCGACCACCAGATCTTCGTGGATCTCTTCCGCAACGGGCGTCTGACCTCGTAGTTCGTGCCCGTGGCCGGGGCCGGGACGCGGCTTTCACAGGTACGCATGGCAGACTCGCGACGATGGACATTTCAGGAGTGGGGCTTCGAGGGCTGCGTGCCGCGCTGTTCAGCGCGCTCGTCGTGCTGCTCTCGGCCGGCTCGCACGTCCTCATGTCCCGCGTTCCGCTGCCGCCCGCGCTGGTGGGCGGGGCCTTCGCCGCCGTGTTCGCGATCGCGTACGCGCTCGCGGGCCGGGAACGGGGCTTCGGCCCCATCGCCGGGCTGCTCGTTCCGCTGGAGCTGGCCGCCGACACCGTCTTCACCGCCGGGCAGCACCTCTGCTACGGCCCGGCCGGCGGCCCCGTCTCGGGTCCGCTGCGCGCGATGGGCCTGGACGAGCTGTGCGGGGGCACGCCCGTGGGCGGACCTCTGACCGAGGTGACCGGGCCCGTCGCCGATCAGGCCGCGCTGCTGGCCGCGCCCGGGCCGTGGACGCCCTGGCTGCTGCTCGGCGCCCACGTCTCGGTCGGACTGCTCGCCGCCGGGTGGCTGCGCCACGGCGAGCGGGCCCTGGAGCAGCTGCTGCGCGCGGTGGCCGCCTTCGCGTTCCGGCCGCTGCTGCTGGCGGTGGCCTCGGTGGCGGCCGTCTCCGGTCCGGCGCGGCGGCTGCTGCGGCCGGTCCTCGCGGGCACGGGGGCCCGTACGCGATTCCCCGCACACTCCGTGGGCCGACGGGGACCTCCCGTGCTCGGCGCGCTCGCGCGCGCCTGACACACGTACGGGGGGCACCTCCCAGCGGTAGCTGGGGGACAGTCCCTTTGACACGGCACACCCCACGGAGATCACGATGAGTTCACGCAACAGCCACGCGAACAAGGCAGCGGCCCGCGAGCGGCTGCGCGCCGAGCGCGAGGCCCAGGCCAAGAAGGACAAGATCCGCCGCCAGGTGATCGTGGCGGGCGCGCTCGTCGCCGGGCTCGGCCTGGTCGGCGTCGTCGGCTACGCGATCGTGCAGTCCAACCAGCCCGGCTACTGGGACAAGGCCGCCAAGGCCGAGCTGGTCAAGCCGAAGAACACCGAGGGCGAGGACGGCACCACGGTCGTCATCGGCAAGTCCGACGCCAAGAAGACGCTGGAGCTGTACGAGGACTCGCGCTGCCCGGCCTGCGCCGGCTTCGAGCAGGCGGCCGGCGAGCAGATCAAGAAGGACGTGGAGGCGGGCAAGTACAAGCTCCGGTACTTCGGCGCCACCTTCATCGACAACGCCGTCAAGGGCGAGGGCTCGAAGAACGCGCTGAGCGCGCTGGGCGCGGCGCTGAACGTCAGCCCGCAGGCCTTCCTCGACTACAAGGGGGCGCTGTACTCCAAGGAGCAGCACCCCGAGGAGACCGTCGACAGCTTCGCCAAGGACGAGTACCTGCTGAAGGTCGCGGACACGGTCCCGGCCCTCAAGGGCAACGCCGAGTTCAAGAAGGCCGTCGAGGACGGCACCTACGACCGGTGGGCGATGGACATGTCGAAGGCCTTCAACAAGTCCGGCGTGACGGGTACCCCCACGCTGAAGATGGACGGCAAGAAGATCGACACCCCGGGGACGGCGGAGCAGTTCACGGCGGCGATCGACAAGGCCCTGCAGGGCTGATCTCCTGACATTCCGGGACACCTTCCGGAAGGGCCGCACCATCGGGCGGGCGAACTCCCAGAGTTCGCCCGCCCGTTGCATTCCGACATCTGTTCCATCAGGTGTACCCGTCGGTAATGTGACCCGTCGTGACCAGTCATCTCATCCCTTCTCAGACCCCGGCGACTCCCCGTCGCCGTACGGTCGTTCTCGCCGCCGCGGCCACGGCCGCGCTGGCCCCGCTGACCTCGCTCGGCGCCTCGGCGGCCCACGCGGCGCAGGCCGCGCCCTCCTTCCTGCACGGCGTCGCCTCGGGCGACCCGCTGCCCGACGGGGTCCTGCTGTGGACCCGCGTCACCCCGACCCCCGAGGCCGTACCCGGCTCCGGCCTCGGCCCGGCCACCCAGGTGAGCTGGGAGGTGGCCTCGGACCAGGCCTTCTCCCGCATCGTCGGTTCCGGCACCGTCACGGCGAGCGCCGCCACGGACCACACGGTCAAGGTGGACGTGCGCGGGCTGCAGCCGCAGACGCCCTACTGGTACCGGTTCACCTCCGGCGCCACCGTTTCCCCCGTCGGCCGCACGCTGACCACCCCGGGCCACGACGTGACGACCTCGGGGGTCCGTTTCGGTGTGGTCTCCTGCGCCAACTGGGAGGCCGGCTACTTCTCCGCGTACCGCCACCTGGCCGCGCGCACCGATCTGCACGCGATCCTGCACCTGGGCGACTACATCTACGAGTACCAGACCGGGGGCTACCCGGAGGAGAAGTACGTCGTGCGCCGGCACGAACCGCAGCACGAGATCGTCTCGCTGGCCGATTACCGCACGCGGCACGGCAAGTACAAGACGGACGGCGACCTGCAGGCGCTGCACCACGCGCACCCGGTCATCGCCATATGGGACGACCACGAGTTCGCGAACGACACGTGGGCGGGCGGCGCCGAGAACCACACGCCGGACGCCGAGGGCGAGTGGGCGGCCCGCGCGGCCGCCGCCAAGCAGGCGTACTTCGAGTGGATGCCCGTACGCACCTCCGTCGCGGGCACCGTCTACCGGCGGCTGCGCTTCGGCACCCTCGCCGATCTGCACCTGCTGGACCTGCGCTCCTTCCGTTCACAGCAGGCCAAGGTGGGCAGCGGCGCGGTGGACGACCCGGAGCGCACGATCACCGGGCGCGCCCAGCTGGACTGGCTCAAGTCGGGCCTCGCGGGCTCGAACGCGACCTGGAAGCTGGTCGGCACCTCGGTGATGATCTCGCCGGTGGCCTTCGGCTCGCTGCCCGCGCACCTGCTGCAGCCGCTGGCCAAGCTCCTCGGCCTGCCCGAGGGCGGCATAGCGGTCAACGTGGACCAGTGGGACGGGTACACCGACGACCGCAAGGAGCTGCTGGGCCACCTCAAGGACCGGAACGTCAAGAACACCGTGTTCCTGACCGGCGACATCCACATGGCGTGGGCCAACGAGGTCCCGGTGAACATGGCCACCTACCCGGGCTCGGGGACCGCCGCGACCGAGTTCGTCGTCACCTCGGTGACCTCCGACAACATCGACGACATCCTGCACGTGCCCGCGGACACCGCCTCGCTGGTCGCCGAGACGGCCGTCAAGGCCGCCAACTGGCACGTGAAGTGGCTCGACATGGACGCGCACGGATACGGGGTGCTGGACGTGACCGCGGAACGCTCGCAGATGGACTACTACGTGGTGTCCGACAAGCGCCGGCAGGACGCCACGGCCGCGTGGACCCGCTCCTACCGGACCCTGAACGGGACGCAGAAGGTGGAGCGGTCGTACCAACCCGTCCGCTGATTCACCTGATTGACCGTCAATTCTCCTGACACATGGGGCGCCTGGTACATACCAGGCGCCCCATGTGCGTTTCTCGCAACAAATCTTTTACGCAAGACACTTGACCTGAATATGTCATGCACACATAAGCTTCCCGCCAGCTGAAGAAGATCCTTCAGGCCATCACCCCCCACCACCCCCCACCCGCGAGGAGCACACGTGCGCGCAATTGCCCGCATATCCCCCCTTCTTCGCCGCCGCCTGATGGGCACGGCGGTTCTGGCCGGAACCCTGGCCTTCACTCCGCTCGCGGCCCCCACCACGCTCGCGGCAGCCAAGACCCCCGCCGAACTGTGCGCCGAGCAGCCCGCCGCCGCCGGCGCGGCCAACGCCCGCGTGACCCGCGCCCACGACGAGCACGCGGACGAGCCCAACGAGGTCACCGACGCCCAGGCGAAGGCCATGGACGCCGACCTCAAGGCAAAGCTGGACAAGGCCCTCAAGAACCAGCCGCAGCGCAGCCTGGCGGCCGCCGAGGCCGTCGTGAACATCCCCGTGTACTTCCACGTCGTGCACTCCGGCACCACGGGCAAGCTGTCGGCCACGGACATCAACAACCAGCTGTCGGTCCTCAACGCGGCTTACAGCGGCCAGGGCACCGGCAACGTCAACACGAACTTCCAGTTCACCCTTGCGGCCACCGACTACACGGACAACGCCTCTTGGTACAACCTGGCCTCCGGCTCCCAGGCCGAGAAGGACATGAAGAACACCCTGCGCAAGGGTGGCCCGGGCGCGCTCAACTTCTACACCGCCAAGCTCTCCGGCGGCCTGCTGGGCTGGGCGACGTTCCCGACCTCGTACAACTCCGCCCCCAAGATGGACGGCGTGGTCGTGCTGGACAGCTCGCTGCCCGGCGGCTCCGCGGCCAACTACAACGAGGGTGACACCGCGACCCACGAGGTCGGCCACTGGATGGGGCTCTACCACACCTTCCAGGGCGGCTGTAACGGCAACGGCGACTACGTCTCCGACACCCCGGCCGAGAAGAGCGCCGCGTACGAGTGCCCGACCGGGCGCGACAGCTGCGCGAGCAAGCCCGGCGCCGACCCGATCCGCAACTTCATGGACTACACGTACGACTCCTGCATGTACCAGTTCACCGCCGGCCAGGTGGCCCGCATGAGCAGCAGCTGGACCGCGTACCGCGCCGGCTGACCTCGGCGACGAGGCTGAAGACAAGGGCACGGTCGGCATCTGCCGGCCGTGCCCTTGCCCTTGCCCTGTCCGTACCGCCTACAGGCCGTACCGCCTACAGGCTGTCGAGGAAGCCGATCGCGACCTTCCACAACTGCTCGGCGGCCTCCGCGTCGTAGTCGTCCAGGTCCGGGTCGGTGAACAGGTGCCCGGCACCCGGGTAGCTGTGGACCTCCACGTCCGCCCCGGCCCGCTGCATCCGCAGGTACCAGGCGGTCAGCCAGTCGTGCGGCTCGAAGGGATCCGGGTCCGCGATGTGCAGCTGCACCGGCAGCTCGTCCACCGAGGCGCCCTCCTCCAGGTCCGCCGTCCCGTGCAGGAGCAGCAGCCCGCGCGCCTTCTCGTCGGCCATCGCCAGGTGCTGGGCGACGGAGCCGCCGAAGGAGAAGCCCGCGTAGACCAGGCCCTGGTCGGAGTGGGGGGCGGCGGCCAGCACCGCGCGCTTCAGCAGTTCGTCACGGCCGATCTCGTCCTGGTGGGCCATGCCCTCCTCGACGGTCTCGAAGGTGCGTCCCTCGAAGAGATCCGGCACCTGGACCTGGTGCCCGGCCGCGCGCAGCCGGTCGGCCGCCGCGTGCACCGCGGGCCGCAGCCCGTACGTCGAATGGAAAAGCATGATGTTCATGCCTCCATCGTGCCAGCCGCCGAACGGAAGGTGCCCGCGGACCGCTTCCCGCTACGTTCGTCCCATGGAGATGGAGAACTTCCTTCGCCCCGTCCTCGTCATCGGCGGCGCCCTGGTCGCCACCCTGATCGCGGGCTGGCTGCTGGACCTGCTGCTGCGCCGGGCCGACGCCCGGCACACCGAGACCCCGTTGTGGGGCCTGCTGCGCCGCTGCCGGCTGCCCTTCCAGGTGGTGCTCTGCGCCTCGCTGCTCAGAGGCTCCTACCGCTGGGCGGGGGTCCTGCCCGACCACCCCTTCGGCGTCGGCCGCTTCCTCACCCTGGTGCTGATCGCCTCCGTGGCCTGGCTGGCGGTGCGCATCGCGACCGCCGCCGTCGACTCGGCGTACGCGCGCTACGCCGCGGCGACCGAGGACGATGCCCGGGTCCGCCGGGTCCGCACCCAGGTCACGCTGATCCAGCGGGTGGTCACGGCGGTGGTGGTCGTGGTCGCCGTGGCGGCGATGCTGCTGACCTTCCCCCCGATGCGTACGTTCGGCGCCTCGATGCTGGCCTCGGCGGGCGTCCTCGGCATCGTGGTGGGCATCGCCGCCCAGGCCTCGCTCGGCAACCTCTTCGCCGGCCTGCAGATCGCCTTCGGCGACACCGTCCGCATCGGCGACACGGTGGTGGTCGACAAGGAATGGGGCCGGGTCGAGGAGATCACCCTGACCTTCCTGACCGTCCGCACCTGGGACGAGCGCCGCATCACGATGCCGGTCTCGTACTTCACGAGCAAGCCCTACGAGAACTGGTCGCGCGGCGGCGCGCAGATGACCGGCACGGTCTTCTGGCACCTGGACCACAGGGCACCGCTCGCCCTGATGCGGGAGCAGCTCCAGGAAATCCTGAAGGAACTCCCGGAGTGGGACGGCCGCGGCGGCGGCCTGGCCGTGACGGACACCACACCGCACACCGTCCAGGTCCGCGCGGTGGTCACGGCGAAGGACGCGGACGACCTGTGGACCCTCCGCTGCGCGGTCCGCGAACGCCTGATCGACTGGCTCGTCACCCACCACCCCTACGCCCTCCCCCGCGTCACCACCGCCGAAGCCGCCCCGAGGCCGGAGGCCTGACGCCCGGCTCGGGCGGGGCGCGGGGTGTCGCTGCGCTGAGCTGTCCCCGCCCCGCCCTTCCTCCTCCCCCAGACTTCGCCCGGGAGGGGCCCCCACCCGGGCTCTGCCCGGACCCGGTCCTCAAACGCCGGACAGGCTGGAACTTCCAGCCCCGCCGACGCGGAGTCCGGGGCGGAGCCCCGATCCTTCAGCCCCGCCGGCGTTCGAGGCGCGGGGGCCGGGGGCGGAGCCCCGGGAAGCGGCGCTCGGCCATGGCTCAGAACGTCAGCCGGAACAGGGCGCCGCCGCCCGGGGCGGGTTCGGCCACCAGCTCGGCCCCGTGCGCCCGCGCGATCTGCCGTGCCATGGCAAGGCCCAGCCCCGACCCCGGCAGGGCCCGCGCGGCCCCCGCCCGGTAGAACCGGTCGAAGACGTACGGCAGGTCCTGCTCCGCGATCCCGGGCCCGTGGTCCCGTACGGTCACCTCCGGCCCCGTGCCGACGACGGCCAGCTCCACCTCCACCGGCAGCCCGGCAGGGCTGAACTTCGCCGCGTTGTCCAGCAGGTTCGACAGCAGCCGGCTGAGCCGCGCCGGCACCCCCGGCACGACCACCGCCCCCCGCGCCACCCGCACCCGGAACTCCACCGCCGGCCAGTGCGCCCGCGCCGCGTCCACCCCGTGCCGCACCAGCGCGTCCAGCCGTACCTGCTCCACCAGCGGCGTCGGTTCCTCGTCCCGCGCCAGCTCGATCAGGTCGTTCACCAGTCCCGTCACCTCCCGCAGCTGCCGCCCCAGCGCGGCCGACGCCCGCTCGCGCTGCGCGACGGTCAGCCGGTCGGCCTTCGCCAGCAGCTCCGCGTTGGTCCGCAGCGCCGTCAGCGGGGTCCGCAGCTCGTGCGAGGCGTCCGCGACCAGCCGGCGCTGGGCGGTGACGGACTGCTCCAGCTCGCCGAGCATGGTGTTGAAGCTCCCGGCCAGCCGGGTGATCTCGTCCTCCCGCCCGGAGGGCCCCGGCGGCGGGAGTTCGATCCGGTGCCGCGGGTCCCTGGTCGCCGCGATCCGCTCGGCCGTCGCCGTGAGCCGGGTCACGGGTGCGAGGCCGGTCCGGGAAACCCAGTAGCCCAGTACGGCGGCGAGCAGCACCCCGGCCGCCGCCGTCAGGACGAGCCACCGGGCGGCCTCCGCGATGCCGGACTCCACCGTGTCGGCGCGCAGGGCCACCTGGAGGGCCCGCCCCTCGGCGTAGTCGGTGGTGAGCATCCGTGCGGGGTGTCCGGCCACCGTGATGTTCGTGTAGTAGGGGGCCCGCGCCGCGTCGGCGACCTCCCGCGCGGCCGGGTCCACGGGGAGCAGTCCCGGCGCACGGGGGTCCTTGGCCGGGTCGGCCGCCACCACCTCGGCGCACGCGGGGGCGGCCAGGAAGCGGCACTCCCCGGCCAGCGTGCCCGGCGCCTCGCCCGGGTTGCGCTGCGCGGCGAGCCGGGCGGACTGGGTCAGGCTGAGGTCGAGCTGCCGGTAGAGCGCGGACCGTACGACGAGGAAGGCGGCGGCGCACACCACCACGGCCACGAAGGCCACGGCGGCGGTGACGGCCAGTGCCAGCCGGGTCCGCAGCGGCCGTCGCCGTCTCCAGGCGGCGCCGAGCCCCCGGCGCCCCGATCCGCTCACGCCGCGTCCAGCCGGTAGCCGACCCCGTGCACGGTGTGGACCAGCCGGGGCTCGCCCCCGGCCTCCAGCTTCCGCCGCAGGTAGCCGACGTAGACGGCGAGGGAGTTGGAGTCCGGCCCGAAGTCCCGCCCCCACACCAGCTCCAGGATCACCTCGCGCGGCAGCACCTGGCCGGGGTGGCGCAGGAGCAGCTCCAGCAGCGCGGCCTCGGTCCGGCTGAACTCCAGCGGCCGCCCGCCCCGCCGCCCGGTCCGCGTCCCGGGGTCCAGGACGAGGTCGTCGAAGCCCAGCGGGCCCGCTCCGGCCGGGTCGGGCGCGGCCCGCCGCAGCAGTGCCCGTACCCGTGCGATCAGCTCGTCCAGTGCGAACGGCTTGACGAGGTAGTCGTCGGCCCCGGCCTCCAGCCCGTCGACGCGTTCGCTGACGGAGTCCAGCGCGGTCAGCACGAGGACGGGCGTGCGGTCACCCATCGCCCGCAGCTGCCGGCACACCCCGAGCCCGTCGAGCACCGGCATCATCACGTCGAGCACGACGGCGTCCGGCTCCCAGGCCGCCACCTCGGACAGCGCGGCCAGTCCGTCCGCCGCTCCGCGCACCTCGTACCCCTCGACGGCCAGGCCGTCCTCCACGGCGGCGCGCACCTCGGGCTCGTCGTCGACCACCAGGATCCGATGCCTGTTCAGGGAGCTCATGGGGCAAAGCCTGCCAAAGGCTTGGCCGTGAACCTCTTAGAACGTTCTTAGGGCGCACCGGGAGGGTGCGGCCATGACCACTCGACACACACCTGACACCACCGCGGCCCTGTCCGTCGTGATCGGTGCGGGCGGCACCGGCGGCCACATCTACCCGGGGCTCGCCCTCGCCGAGGCCCTGCGCGCGGCCGTCCCCGGCGCCGTGGTCTCGTTCATCGGGACCGAGCGGGGCCTGGAGACCGAGCTGATCCCGGGCGCCGGCTACCGCCTGCACACCGTCGACATGATCCCCTTCGATCCGGCGCTGGGCGCGAAGCGGTACCTGCTGCCCGCGGCCCTGCTGCGCTCGGCGCACCAGGCCCGTGCCGTGATCCGGGCGCAGGGCGCGCACGCCGTCGTCGGCATGGGCGGCTATCCGAGCGCGCCGGCCGTGCTCGGCGCCCGGCTGGCGGGGCTGCCCGCCGTGATCCACGAGTCGAACGCCGTACCGGGACGCGCCAACCAGTTCGCGGCCCGGCTCACCCCGCACGTCGCGGTGGCCTTCAACCGCAGCCGCGTCCATCTGGCTGGCGGCGACCGGGCGCTGACGACGGGAATGCCGATCTCCGCGGCCCTGGCCGGGCTCGCGGAACTGGCCGGACCGGAGCGCGTCGCGCTGCGCGCCGAGGCCCGGCGGGCCCTGCGGGTCCCCGCGGGCCGGCGGCTGGTGGTCTTCAACGGAGGCAGCCTGGGCGCCGTCCGCCTGACCGGGGCCGCGGTCGCGCTGGCCCGGCTCTGGCAGGGGCGTGACGACGTACAGCTGCTGGTCAAGACGGGGCCGGCGGCGCTGGACGACGCCCTCGCCGACCTCGCGGCCTCCGGAGGGCGCCGGATCGCACGGGCCGTGCCGTACCTGGACCGGATGGACCTGGTGTACGCGGCCGCCGACCTGGTGGTGTGCCGGGCCGGGTCGGCGACGGTGGCGGAGCTGGCGGCGACCGGTGTCCCGGCGGTGCTCGTCCCCTACCCCCACGCCCCCGGCGACCATCAGACCCACAACGCCCGGGTGCTGTCCGACGCGGGCGCCGGGCTGCTGCTGCCCGACGCGGAGACCACCGCCGAACGCCTCGGCGATCTCATCGGCCCGCTGCTGGCCGATCCGGTCCGGCTGGCCTCGATGGCCGGCGCCGCCGACCCCGGCCCGCACGCGCGGGCCGCCGACCTGCTGGCCGCGGAAGTCCTCCGCGTCGCCGGCGTCCGCCTCCCCACCCTGGAGCACGCATGACCCTGAACTGGAACGACCGCACCGTCCTCGTCACCGGCGCCGAGGGGTTCATCGGCTCGACGCTGGTGGACCTGCTCGTGGCCCGCGGCGCCCGGGTGCGCGCCTTCGTGCACTACAAGCCGTACGCGGAGAAGGGCCACCTGGCGCGCTACCTCGCGGACCCGGACGGCCCAGTGGAGATGTGGGCGGGAGACGTCCGCGACGCGGGCCGCGTCAGCGACGCGGTCGCCGGCTGCGACACCGTCTTCCACCTGGCGGCGCTGATCGGGATCCCGTACAGCTACGCCTCGCCGGGCGCGTACGTGCAGACGAACGTCACCGGCACGGAGAACGTGGCGGAGGCGTGCCGCCGCCACGGCGTTCGCCGCCTGGTGCACACCTCCACGAGCGAGGTCTACGGGACGGCCCTGACGGCCCCGATCTCCGAGGGCCACCCGCTCCAGCCGCAGTCCCCGTACTCCGCGTCGAAGATCGGTGCGGACATGATGGCGCTCTCCTTCCACCACGCCTTCGAACTGCCGGTGACGGTGGTGCGCCCCTTCAACACGTACGGCCCGCGCCAGTCGGCCCGCGCCGTGATCCCGACGATCCTGGCCCAGCTCCACGCGGGCTCGCGGGAGATCCGCCTCGGCTCCCTCTCCCCCACCCGCGACTTCACGTACGTGACGGACACGGCTGCGGGCTTCCTCGCGGTGGCGGAGTGCGACCGGGCGCTGGGTGAGGTGGTCAACCTCGGCACGGGCGAGGAGATCTCCATCGGCGACCTGGCCCAGGCGCTGATCACCGCTTCGGGCCGGGCCGCGGAGGTGGTGGTGGACCCCTCCCGCCTGCGTCCCTCGGGCAGCGAGGTCCACCGCCTCCTCTCGGACAACACCCGCGCCCGCGACTGGGCGGGTTGGAAGCCCGAGGTCTCCCTGGCCGAGGGCCTGCGCCGGACCTCGGACTGGATCGCGGCGAACCCGCACCTCTTCGCCCCGGACCGCTACCAGGTCTAGAGCAGGGCCGCCGCGCACTCCTCGGCGAGGTCCTCGGCGTGCGGCGGCAGCGGACCGCCGGCGCGCAGGTGACGGCGGACGACCGAGAGCGGCAGGTCGATCAGGGCGAGGGTGACGCGGTCCCGGCCCTGGGGGTCCGTCGCGCCGAGGGAGTCGGCGAGGGTGCCGAGGGCGGCGTACACGCGCTGGTTGCCGGAGTCGGCCCGCCGGGTGTGCTCCTCGGACCAGCCGGCGCGGCCGAACTCCGCGGGGCCGTACAGCAGGAGCGCGGCCTCCTGCGGGTGGGCACGGCTCCAGGCCACGACGTGCCGGGCGGCCGCGCGGGCCGCCCGGCGGGGGTCGGGGTCGCTGTGGAGCATGGCGAAGTAGCCCTCCTGGAACCGCTCGACGGTCCGCAGCCACACCTCGGCGAGCAGGGCGGTCCGCCCGGCGAACCGGTGGTACATGGAGCCGCTCGGCGCGCCGACCGCCTGGGCCGCGGCGGACATGGTCACGCCGCCCGGTCCGGCCGAGGCCGCCAGCCGGACGGCGGCGTCGAGGATCTGGTCGGTGTCGAAGCGGGGTGGTCTCGCCATGAATCAGAGAGTACCCTCCAGATTATTAGAGGGTGATCTCTAATAATCTGAGGGGAGGACGCATGGGCGTCTACAACGTGCACGAACGCCTGCTGGGGGCCAAGCAGAGCGAGGTCGGCGCGCTCATCGACACGCTGTCCAGCGGGGAGGACGACCGGCTGTGGCCCGGCCATCTGTGGGAGGAGATGGAGTTCGACCGCCCCCTGGGCGTCGGCGCGGCGGGCGGACACGGACCGGTGCGCTACACCGTGACCGCGTACGTGCCGGGGACCTGGGTCCGCTTCGCCTTCACCGGGCCCCGCGGGTTCCACGGCTTCCACGAGTTCACCGCGCTGGCCATCGACGCGGAACGGACCGTGCTGCGGCACACCCTCGCGATGTCCGTCAGCGGCGTTTCCCGCATCGCCTGGCCCCTCGCCTTCCGGCAGGGACACGACGCCTGCCTGGAGGACAGCCTGGACCGCGCCGAACTGGCCTGCACGGGCACGATCGCCCGCCCGGCCCGCTGGTCCCCCTACGTCCGCTTCCTCCGGCCGCTGGAGCGACTGGTGTCCCGGCCTGCCTAGGGGGCGCGCAGACTGCGTACGTCCAGGTGCCGCAGCACCCGGTCGACGACCTCCGGGTCGGAGCCGGGTTCGCTGCGGGCGGCCAGCACCTCGTGGCGGGCGGCCGACATCATCTCCCGCTGGATCCGCTGGATGTCGCGGAGCCGCTGCACCCGCTTCGCGTACGCCTCGCGCCGTTCCTCGTCCACCATGTCCGGGCTGATCCTGGCCCCCACGTCGTACGCGCGCCGGGTCAGCTGCTCGATCAGGTCCTCCGGCAGGCCCTCGGCCTCGTCGATCTCCTTCAGCCGCCGCTTCGCGGCCTTGGCGGCGCGGATCGCCAGCTGACGCTCGGCGTCCCGCCGCACGTCGTGGTCCTCCTCCACGCCCAGCCGCCGCACCAGCCACGGCAGGGTCAGCCCCTGGCACACCAGGGTCGCCATGATCACCGCGAACGCGATGAAGATCATCTCGTCCCGCGCCGGGAAGGGTTCGCCGGAGTCCGTCTTCAGCGGGATGGCCAGGGCCAGGGCCACCGAGGCCACCCCGCGCATCCCGGCCCACCACATGACCACGCTCTCCCGCCAGCTCAGCGGGATCTCCTCGTCGTAGTCGCGCCGCTGGTGCAGCCTCTTCGCGAGCCAGCCGGCCGGCCGGCAGCAGCCACACCAGCTGCACGCCGACCACCACCGCGACGACGACCGCCGCCCATCCGGCCATCTCCCACTCGCGGTCCTGCGCCGTCGCGAAGACGCTGTGGAGCTCCAGCCCGATCAGCCCGAAGGCCACCCCGGTGACCAGCGTGTCCACGACCTCCCAGAAGGTGTGCCCGGCGAGGCGCCCCAGCACGTCGTCGGCGTCGGACGCGTACTCGGCGAGGAACAGGGCCGTCGTCAGCACGGCCAGCACCCCCGACCCGTGGAGTTCCTCCGCGACCACGTAGGACACGAACGGCACCAGCAGCGTCAGCCCGATCTGGAGGGTGGCGTCGTCGAGCCGGCCCATCAACCGGTGGGTGGTCCAGCCGAGGGCCAGGCCGACGACCACGGCGACGACGGCGGACAGCACGAACTCCCCCAGCGCGTCGGGCCAGGAGAAGCTGCCGCTGACGGCCGCGGCGATCGCCACGTGGTAGAGCACGATCGCCGTCACGTCGTTGAAGAGCCCCTCGCCCTCCAGGATCGACACCATGCGGCGGGGCAGCCCGAGCGATCCCGCGACGGCGGTGGCGGCGACCGGGTCGGGCGGGGCCACGAGCGCTCCGAGCGCGACGGCGGCGGCGAGCGGCAGCGCGGGCACCACCGTGTACGCGACGGCGGCGACGGCGGCGGTCGTGACGAACACCAGGGCCACGGCCAGCAGGAGGATGGGCCGCACGTTGGCGGCGAACTGGCGCCAGGAGGTCCGCTGCACGGAGGCGTACAGCAGCGGCGGCAGCACCAGCGGCAGGATGAACTCGGGCGGGACCTCGACCTCCGGCACGACCGGCAGCAACGCGAGGACCACCCCGCCGAGGGTCATGAGGACGGGCGCGGGCAGTCCCAGCCGGTCCCCGAGCGGCACCATGACCACGGCGCCGAGCAACAGCACGAACAGCAGGGCAAGCTGATCCACTCCCCCACCCTGCCAGTCCGCTGCGCTCGGCCCGGGCGGTGACCACGGCGACCCGCGTGTCGGGCCCGGCCCGAACCCCACGGGGCTCCGCCCCGAACCCCTACGGCGCTCCGCGCCCGCGCCTCAAACGGCGGCGGGGCTGAAATCGCCGCTCCGCGGCAGTCCAGCCCGCCGGGCGGCACCCGTCAGCGCAGCTCGGCCACATCCAGCCCCGCCGGCGATTGAGGCGTGGGGGATTCGGGGGCGGGGCCCCCGCCGTGGCGGCGCAGTCGGGGGCCGGGCTACGGCAGGGGGCGGCGCATGGCGCGGTGCGGGATGCCCGCGTCCTGGAATGCCGGGCCGTAGGCCACGTATCCGAGGCGCTCGTAGAAGCCGAGCGCATGCGTCTGCGCGCCCAGGTCGACGCCCGTCAGTCCGAGCCGGACCGCTTCGTCCTCGATCGCCCGGACCAGGGCCACGCCCACGCCGAGGCCGCGCGCGGACTTGGCGACGGCCAGCCGGCCCAGGGAGCCGACCGCCGGGTCGCCCGTCTTGGCCAGCGCGGCGGCGCCGTGGAGCAGCCGGCCGGTGCCCAGCGGCGCCCCGTCCGGCCCCACGGCCAGTACGTGCACCGCGTCCGCGTCGTACGCGTCGTACTCGATCGACTCCGGTACGGACTGCTCGACCACGAACACCTCGGCCCGCACGGCGAAGCACGCCGCCATGTCGGCCTCGGAGTCCGCGACCCGCACCTCGAAGCCGACGGCGGTCACTCGCTCTCCGCCCGGATCACGTCCAGTGCGTGCTGCAGGTCCGCCGGGTAGCCGCTCTCGAACTCCACCCACTGCCCGTCGGAGGGGTGCTCGAAGCCGAGCCGCACCGCGTGCAGCCACTGCCGGGTCAGGCCCAGCCGCTTGGCGACCGTCGGGTCCGCGCCGTACGTCATGTCGCCGACACACGGGTGCCGGTGCGCGGACATGTGCACGCGGATCTGGTGCGTACGCCCGGTCTCCAGCTTGATGTCCAGCAGCGAGGCGGCGCGGAAGGCCTCGATCAGGTCGTAGTGCGTGACGGAGTCCTTGCCGTCCTGCGTCACGGCCCACTTGTAGTCCGCGCTCGGGTGGCGGCCGATCGGCGCGTCGATCGTGCCGCTCATCGGGTCCGGGTGGCCCTGCACCAGCGCGTGGTAGCGCTTGTCCACGACCCGCTCGCGGAACTGGTTCTTCAGCGAGGTGTACGCGCGCTCCGACTTGGCGACGGCCATCAGGCCGGACGTGCCGACGTCGAGGCGGTGCACGATGCCCTGGCGCTCGGAAGCGCCGGAGGTGGAGATGCGGTAGCCGGCCGCGGCGAGGCCGCCGATGACGGTGGTGCCGGTCCAGCCGGGGCTCGGGTGGGCGGCGACGCCCACCGGCTTCATGATGACGACGATGTCGTCGTCGTCGTGGACGATCTCCATGCCGGGGACCGGCTCGGCGACGACCTCGACCGGCCGCGGCGGCTCGGGCATCTCGACTTCGAGCCAGGCGCCACCGTGCACACGCTCGGACTTCCCGACGACACTGCCGTCGACCGACACCTTCCCCGCGGCCGCGAGGTCGGCCGCCTTCGTCCGGGAGAAACCGAACATACGGGCGATGGCGGCGTCGACACGCTCGCCTTCGAGGCCATCGGGAACGGGCAGGGTGCGGATCTCGGGAATCGTACTCACCCGTCGAGTATGCAGGACTCGGCAGCCGGGCAGTTCCGCGAGCGGTCCCGCGATCAGTTGCGCGATCAGTCCTTGTGGACAGTGCCGTCCGGGTCGAGGCCCTTGAACGACAGCAGGACGATCAGGATGCCGCCGCACACGATCGCCGAGTCGGCCAGGTTGAAGACGGCGAAATGGGCCGGCGCGATGAAGTCGACGACCGCACCCCGGAACACACCCGGCGAACGGAAGATCCGGTCGGTCAGATTGCCCAGCGCACCGCCCAGCAGCAGGCCCAGCGCGATCGCCCACGGCAGGCTGTAGAGCTTGCGCGCGAGCCGCACGATCACCACGATCACGGAGGCCGCGATGCAGGTGAAGATGATGGTGAAGGCCTCGCCGAAGCCGAAGGCGGCGCCCGGGTTGCGGACCGCCTCGAACTTCAGCAGGTCACCGATGATCTCGATCGGCGGCTGGTGCTCCAGCTTCGCCACGACGAGCATCTTGGTGCCGAGGTCCAGCAGGTAGGCGAGCACCGCCACGACGAGCAGCGCCGCGATCCGCCGACGCCCCTTGGGCACGGCGGACTCCGGCTGGGCGTCGTCCCCGACCTCCGGCGTACCGATGATGCGCTCCGCCTCTGCCACGTGAGTCCCTCGAACTAGCTCGAACCAGGCTCCTCCTGGACCCTGACGAGACACGAGGGTACGTCAGGGCCCCCGCACACCGCCTGCCCCACCTCCACCTGACGGCGGCGCCTAGTGCCGCCGCTCCTGCTTCTGCTTGCAGTCCACGCACAGGGTGGCCCGTGGAAAGGCCTGCATCCTGGCCTTGCCGATGGGCTGCCCGCAGTTCTCGCAGAGGCCGTACGTCCCCGCCTCCAGCCGTTCCAGGGCCCGCTCGGTCTGCTCCAGCATCGAGCTCGCGTTCGCCGCGAGCGCCAGCTCGGACTCGCGGGTGATGTTCTTGGTGCCGGTGTCGGCCTGGTCGTCGCCCGCGCCGTCGCCCGAGTCCCGCATCAGGCCGGTGATCGCCACCTCGGAGGCGTCGAGCTCGGCGCGCAGCCGCAGCACCTCGCCCGTCAGCTCGCTGCGGGCCTCGTCGACCTCCGTCTGGGTCCAGGGGTCCTCACCGGGCCGTACGGCGAGCTCGCCGGGGGTGAGGGCCGCGGTGGCCCGAACCTTGGGCAGCCCGCTGGTGGCCGCGGCGGCCGTCTTCCTCGCCGTACCGGTGCTCTTCTTGGCAACCACTTTGCGGACTCCCGTCTTCTTCGCGGCATGCGCCGCCCCCTCGGCCCCGGCCTGTTTGGCCGTGGCCGTCCGCTTCTCGACGGCGGTCGTCTTCTTCACGGCGGTCGCCCTGTCGGCCGTCGCCGTCCTGGCCGGCGCCTTCTTCGCCGGAGTCTTCTTCGTCGGCGCCTTCTTCGCCGGCGCCTTCGTGGCCGGCGCACGGGTGGCGGCAGCGGTCTTCCCGGCAGCGGTCGCCTTCTTGGCGGGAGCCGCGTCCTCGGAGGCCTCCGCCTTTCCCGCGGCCTTCCCGACAGCCTTCTTGGCAGTACTCCCGGCGGTCTTCTTCGCCACCATGGCCGCGGCCCCTTCACATACTGTGATCAATGCTCGCGAATCGTGCCGGAACGATAAATCGCCTCCAGCCCCGCGGCAACGGGGCACGCATCCGTCGAGGTCAACCTGCATCCGTTGTGCCCATCCGGAGCCCCGGTAATCCGCCACTCCCGCCCCACCCGCGTCCGTACCGGCGCCCAGGCCCGTTCGGGTCACGCGCGGGCCCGCCCCTGCCTCCCCCCGCGCGCCGGCCGCGCCCCCGCCACGCCGTGGCGCCGCCCCCCGCACGGGCCCCCGTAAACCGGTCTGCCGAGCGCCCGCCCGGCCCGTACACTGGCCCCAGCGAAAGGCATGGACGGGGACGAGTAGCGCCGTACGCAGCCAGGAGCGACCCGGGGACGGTGAGAGCCCGGGGGCGAGCGCGATGTGAAGGATCACCCCTGAGCCGCCGGAAGAAAGCCCGCACGGATCCCCGTACGGCGAGTAGAACCGGCTTCGCACCCCAATGAGGGGGCCACCGGATCCGTCCGGCGGCCAAGGAGGGTGGTACCGCGGGAGCAGCATTCGGCTCTCGTCCCTCCGGACGGAAGTGACACCCCGCCGGAGGAAGAGTTCAGCCTCATGACCACACCGCCGCAGTACCGCCCGGTACCCGCCCAGGTCGACCTGCCTGCCCTCGAGCACGCGGTCCTCGACTTCTGGCGCGAGAGCAAGACCTTCGCCAAGACCCTGGAGCAGTCCGAGGGCCGCCCCGAGTGGGTCTTCTACGAGGGCCCGCCCACCGCGAACGGCATGCCCGGCGCGCACCACATCGAGGCCCGCGTCTTCAAGGACGTCTTCCCCCGCTTCCGCACCATGCGCGGCTACCACGTGGCCCGCAAGGCCGGCTGGGACTGCCACGGCCTGCCCGTCGAGCTCGCCGTCGAGAAGGAGCTCGGCTTCAACGGCAAGCAGGACATCGAGGCGTACGGCATCGCCGAGTTCAACGCCAAGTGCCGCGAGTCCGTGACCCGCCACACCGACGCGTTCACCGAGCTCACGACCCGCATGGGCTACTGGGTCGACCTGGACGACGCCTACCGGACCATGGACCCCGAGTACGTCGAGTCCGTGTGGTGGTCGCTGAAGGAGATCTTCAACAAGGGTCTGCTCACCCAGGACCACCGCGTCGCCCCCTGGTGCCCGCGCTGCGGCACCGGCCTCTCCGACCACGAGCTGGCCCAGGGCTACGAGACGGTCGTCGACCCGTCGGTCTTCGTCCGCTTCCCGCTGACCTCCGGCCCCCTCGCGGGCGAGGCCGCCCTCCTCGTCTGGACGACGACCCCGTGGACCCTGGTGTCCAACACCGCGGTCGCCGCGCACCCGGACGTCACGTACGTGGTGGCCACCAATGGCGAAGAGAAGCTGGTCGTCGCCCAGCCGCTGCTGGAGAAGGCGCTCGGCGAGGGCTGGGAGGCCACCGGCGAGTCCTTCACGGGCAAGGAGATGGAGCGCTGGACGTACGAGCGCCCGTTCTCCCTCGTCGAGTTCCCGGCCGAGGCCCACTACGTCGTGAACGCCGAGTACGTCACGACCGAGGACGGCACCGGTCTGGTCCACCAGTCCCCCGCCTTCGGCGCCGACGACCTCGCGGTCTGCCGCGCGTACGGCCTGCCCGTCGTGAACCCGGTCCGCCCCGACGGCACCTTCGAGGAGGAGGTCCCGCTCGTCGGCGGCGTCTTCTTCAAGAAGGCCGACGAGAAGCTGACCGCCGACCTCGACGCGCGCGGCCTGCTCTTCAAGCACATCGCCTACGAGCACAGCTACCCGCACTGCTGGCGCTGCCACACGGCCCTGCTCTACTACGCGCAGCCGTCCTGGTACATCCGCACCACCGCCGTCAAGGACGCGATGCTGCGGGAGAACGAGAAGACGAACTGGTTCCCGGACTCGGTCAAGCAGGGCCGCTTCGGCGACTGGCTGAAAAACAACATCGACTGGGCGCTCTCCCGCAACCGCTACTGGGGCACCCCGCTGCCGATCTGGCGCTGTGAGGAGAACCACCTCACCTGCGTCGGCTCGCGCGCGGAGCTGACCGAGCTGTCGGGCCGGGACCAGTCCGCCCTGGACCCGCACCGCCCGTACATCGACGACGTCACCTTCACCTGCACCGCCGAGGGCTGCTCCCTCGAAGCGGTCCGCGTGCCGGAGGTCATCGACGCCTGGTACGACTCGGGCTCGATGCCGTTCGCGCAGTGGGGCTACCCGTACAAGAACAAGGAGATCTTCGAGAAGCGCTACCCGGCGCAGTTCATCTCGGAGGCCATCGACCAGACGCGCGGCTGGTTCTACACGCTGATGGCGGTCGGCACCCTCGTCTTCGACAAGTCCTCCTACGAGAACGTGGTCTGCCTGGGTCACATCCTCGCCGAGGACGGCCGCAAGATGTCCAAGCACCTGGGCAACATCCTCCAGCCGATCCCGCTCATGGACCAGCACGGCGCGGACGCGGTGCGCTGGTTCATGGCGGCCGGCGGCTCCCCGTGGGCGGCCCGCCGCGTGGGCCACGGCACGATCCAGGAGGTCGTCCGCAAGACCCTCCTCACGTACTGGAACACGGTCGCCTTCCAGGCCCTGTACGCCCGTACGTCGAACTGGGCGCCCTCCGCGGCCGACCCGGCACCGGCGGACCGCACGGTCCTCGACCGCTGGCTCCTCTCCGAGCTCCACACCCTCGTCGCCGAGGTCACGGACGCGATGGAGGCGTACGACACCCAGCGCGCCGGCAAGCTGCTGTCCTCCTTCGTGGACGACCTGTCGAACTGGTACGTCCGCCGCTCGCGCCGCCGCTTCTGGCAGGGCGACAAGGCCGCGCTGCGCACCCTCCACGAGGTCGTCGAGACCTTCACCCGCCTGATGGCCCCGCTCACCCCCTTCATCGCCGAGCGGGTCTGGCAGGACATGATCGTCCCGGTCACCCCGGACGCCCCGGAGTCGGTGCACCTGTCGGCGTGGCCGGAGTCGGACGCCACCCAGGTGGACCGGACCCTGTCCCAGCAGATGCTGCTGGTGCGCCGCCTCGTCGAGCTGGGCCGCGCCACCCGTGCCGAGTCGGGCGTGAAGACCCGCCAGCCGCTGTCGCGGGCGCTGGTCGGCGCGGTCGGCTTCGACGCGCTGTCGCCGGAGCTCCAGTCCCAGATCACGGAGGAGCTGAACGTCTCCTCCCTGGCCTCCCTCTCGGAGGTCGGCGGCTCGCTGGTGGACACCACGGCGAAGGCGAACTTCCGGGCCCTGGGCAAGCGCTTCGGCAAGGGCGTGCAGGACGTCGCCAAGGCGGTGGCCGCGGCCGACGCGGCGGCGCTGTCCCTGGCCCTGCGCTCGGGCTCCGCGGTCGTCTCGGTGGGCGGCGAGGAGGTGGCCCTCTCCCCGGAGGAGGTCATCATCACGGAGACCCCGCGCGAGGGCTGGTCGGTGGCGTCGGACTCGGGCGCGACGGTGGCCCTGGACCTGGAGATCACCCCGGAGCTGCGGCTGGCGGGTCTGGCGCGTGACGCGATCCGGCTGATCCAGGAGGCCCGGAAGAACTCGGGCCTGGACGTGGCGGACCGCATCGCCCTGCGGTGGTCCTCCTCGGACCCGGAGGTCGTGACGGCCCTGACCGACCACGCCGGGCTCATCGCGGACGAGGTCCTCGCCACGGACTTCGCGTCCGGCGACTCCGACGCCGCCTACGGCGACCCCTTCACGGACGAGCCCCTGTCCCTCACCTTCCGCCTCCGCAAGGCGTAACCCCGAGGCCGAGCGGCCCGTAGCCCCCCTCCCTCCCGGGACGGGGGCTACGGGCCGTTTCTCTGTCCCCACCCCGCCCTTTCACCGTTTCTCCCCCAGCTACCGCTGGGCGGTGCCCCCAGGGCTCCGCCCGGACCCGGCCCTCAAACGCCGGACGGGCCGAAAGCTCGACCCCGCCGCACCTTCCAGCCCCGCCGGCGTTTGAGGCGCGGGGGCTCGGGGGCGGCGCCCCGGTCTTTCAGCCCCGCCGGCGATTGAGGCGCGGGGTCCGGGGCGGAGCCCCGATCTTGCGGCCCCGCCGCACCTTCCAGCCCCGCCGGCGATTGAGGCGCGGGGGCTCGGGGGCGGCGCCCCCGCGACGGCGCCGCACACGGGTATGCAAACGGGCCGGGCCCGGGTTCCAGAAGGAACCCGGGCCCGGCCCGTGAAGCGGCTGCCGACCGCAGAAACGGCGGCGGCGCCTAGTTGTCGTCCTCGTCGATCAGGAAGCCCCGCATCGGCGACGGCGCCTGCATCGGCTGCGGCGCAGCCGGCCGCACCGGAGCCATCGGCTGGGTCATCGCCGGGGACATCTGCTGCTGGCCGCCGTACGACGGGCCTGCGCCCATCGGGGGGGGACCGCCCATGGGCGACGGGCCGCCCATCGAGGGACCACCCATGGAGTGCCCCATCGCACCGGCCGGAGCCATCGAGGGCGACGGCGACGGCGGCAGCGCGGGACCGGCCGGGTTCCGCGGCGGGGCCAGCGAGTCGTCGGCCTGGGTCTCCAGCTGGCGCAGCTGCGACTCCAGGTAGGACTTCAGACGCGTACGGTACTCACGCTCGAAGCCCCGCAGGTCCTCGACCTTGCGCTCCAGCGTGGCGCGGGCGGACTCCAGGGAGCCCATCGCGACGCGGTGCTTCTCCTGCGCGTCCCGCTCCAGCGCGTCGGCCTTGGCGCGGGCGTCCCGCTCCAGGCCCTCGGCGCGCGACCGGGCCTCGCCGACGATCTTGTTGGCCTCGGAGCGGGCCTCCGCGATCGCCTGGTCGGCGGTCTGCTGCGCCAGCGACAGGACGCGGGCGGCGCTGTCGCCACCGGGGCCCTGCTGCGGGAGCTGCGGCTGCTGCTGCATCTGCTGCATGGGCTGGCCCATGGGCTGCATCTGCTGGCCCATCGGCTGCATCTGCTGCCCCATGGGCTGCATCTGCTGGCCGAGCGGGTTCTGGCCGCCCATCGACTGCTGCTGCATCTGCTGCTGCTGACCCATGCCCTGCGGTCCGCCCATGGGGTGCTGCTGCATGGGGCCGCCCATGGGGCCGCCCATCGGGCCGGGGCCCTGCTGGCCCTGGCCGCCGGGGCCCGGCGGGAGCTGCGGCTGGCCGCCCGGGAGCTGCGGCGGGCCCATCTGCGGCTGCTGCTGCTGCGGCGGGCCGGATATGGCCGCGGGCACGGGGGCGCCGGGGCCGCGCTGGTCCTGGGGTTCGGGCTTGCGCATGCCCTGCTGCTGCTGGTTCTGCGCGGCGGCACGCGTGGCGGCTGCCAGCTTGGCGCGCAGGTCCTCGTTCTCGCGCAGCAGGCGCGTCAGTTCGGACTCGACCTCGTCGAGGAAGGCATCGACCTCGTCCTCGTCATAGCCTTCTCGGAGGCGGACGGTCGTGAACTGCTTGTTCCGCACGTCCTCGGGAGTCAGCGGCATGTCTTCTTCACCTCTACGTAGTCGTCGGCAGTCGGCAAGACCGTATCGGGATCGTCCCCGCGCGCGCGGAGAAGTTCATCGTTCATACGCTTCTCGCAGCACCGCTGACGAGACTGATGAGGATGTAAACGATGATCATCAGAACGAAGAAGGACAGGTCGAGTGCCACGCCCCCGAGACGCAACGGCGGGATGAACCGCCGAAGAAGCTTGAGCGGTGGGTCGGTGACAGTGTAGGTGGCCTCCAGAACGACCACCATCGCCTTGCCGGGTGCCCATGAACGTGCGAACTGGAACACGTAGTCCATGACCAGTCGGAAGATCAGCACGATGAGGAAGCACATCAGCGCGATGTAGACCACCTGTAGTGCGACGCCCATCCCGCGCTTCCCTCTCCCCGTTTCCCGCTCTGTTCCCGGCCCCGTATCTGACGGATCGGTCTAGCTTTGGTTGAAGAACCCGCCCTCCGCGATGCGAGCCTTGTCCTCCGCCGTGACATCGACGTTAGCAGGCGACAGCAGGAACACCTTCTGTGTCACGCGTTCAATGCTGCCGTGCAGACCGAAGACGAGTCCGGCGGCGAAGTCCACGAGACGCTTCGCGTCCGTGTCGTCCATCTCCGTGAGATTCATGATCACCGGAGTGCCCTCACGGAAGTGTTCCCCGATGGTACGGGCCTCGTTGTAGGTCCGGGGGTGCAGCGTCGTGATGCGGTACGGCTCCCGCTCGGAGACGACCTTGGGCATGATCACGGGGGCGTTCTTCTCCAGGTTGGTGCGATCAGGTGTGATGGATGCCACGGGGGCAATTCGCGCAGGACGTCCGTTTTCCACCGGAATTGGGATGGGTTCCCGCTGCGCCGGAGGCTGTACGGCTCGTACCGGTTCGTCCGAAATGGGCGATTGGTGCACGGGCTGCTGTCGGCGATCCCGCTCCCGAGCCCGTTCCATCTCCGGCTCGGGCTCGAACTCGTCGTCGGGGTCGTACCCCGGGTTGTCGTACCGGTCGTCCTCCACGAGGCCGAGGTAGACCGCCATCTTGCGCATCGCGCCGGCCATTCTCCGAGTCCTCCGCTCTGTGGTGGATCGCCCTGTCGCAGGTGCCGCCGTGTCACGAATGTCACCAACTGCCCGCGATCCACGTGGTCTGCCCGCTCATCGGCGGGAATGACCATATTTTCTGCTGTGGTCCGACTTTCTTCGCGACGTTACCCGAGCCGGGGTCTCGCGCCGAGTACCGCAGTGCCGACGCGTACATGTGTCGCACCGGCCGCAACGGCCTGTTCCAGGTCTGCGCTCATCCCGGCCGACACCATCGTGGCAGCAGGATGGTCCGCGCGCATGCGGGATGACAATTCCATCAACCGCTCGAAAGCGGCCTGTTCGCGTCCCGCGTAGGGGCCGGACAGCGGAGCGACGGTCATCAGCCCGTCGATCCGCAGCCCCGGTGCGGCGGCGACGAGGTCCGCCAACTCCGCGAGCTGCTCCGGCGCCGCGCCGCCGCGGGCCCCGCGCTCCCCCGATTCGGCGTCGAGGGCGATCTGCACGAGGCAGCCGAGCTCCCGGCCGGCGTTCGAGGCGGCGGCCGAGAGGGCGGTCACGAGCCTGGGGCGGTCGACGGACTGCACCACATGCGCGTATCCCGCCACGGAACGGACTTTGTTCGTCTGCAACTGACCGACGAAGTGCCAGCTGAGCGGCAGATCCGCGCAGGCCGCGGCCTTGGGGGCGGCATCCTGGTCGCGATTCTCCGCAACATGACGGACGCCCAGCTCCGCCAGCAGTCGTACGTCGCTCGCGGGATAGGTCTTGGTGACCACGATGAGCGTCACCTCGTCCCGCGCCCGGCCCGCCGCCGCGCAGGCGGACGAGATACGTTCCTCCACCCGCGCCAGGTTCTCGGCGAGCTCCGACTTACGATCCGTCATTCTTCTTTTCCCCCGGGGGTCCGGGGGTCGTCCCCCGGGAAAGCTCCGTCAACCAGACATATCCGGCAAGCCGTCCGGTCACCCGGTCGCGGCGGTACGAGAAGTGGTCCCGTGACTCCAGTGTGCAGACCGGTGAACGGCGGCTGTTCACCACCCCCGCCTCCGCGAGCTGCGCGTGCACTCCGGCGACCACGTCCACGGCCGGTGTCCCCCAGCTGGTCTCGGCCCGGGCTGCGGGCACCACTTCGGCCACCGCCTCCCGCATCTCGGCGGGCACCTCGTAGCAGTGTCCGCAGACCGCGGGTCCGGTACGGGCGATGATCCGCCCGGGCTCGGCCCCGAGGGAGACCATCGCCTCGACGGCTGCGGGCACCACCCCGGCGACCAGTCCGGGCCGCCCCGCGTGGGCGGCCCCCGCGACCCCGGCGACGGGGTCCGCCAGCAGGACGGGCGTGCAGTCGGCGGTGAGCACCGCGAGGGCGAGCCCCCGACGGGCGGTCACCACCGCGTCCACCGCGGGGACCTCGGCGTCCGGGCCCCACGGCCCGTCCACCACGGCGACGTCGCGGCCGTGGACCTGGTTCATCCAGACCACCCGGTCCGGGGCGAGCCCCAGGGACCCCGCGGCCAGTGCCCGGTTCGCCAGAACGGCGGCCGGGTCGTCTCCGACCGCGCCGCCGAGGTTGAGCTCTTCGTACGGAACGGCGCTCACCCCGCCCCACCGGTCGGTGAAGGCGAAGTGGGCGCCGCCCACGTGGTGCTGCTCCGGTGTCACTTCAAGAAGTCCGGGACGTCCAGTTCCTCGGCCGGGCTGTCCTGGTACGGGCGGGCCGTGGGGACCTGCGGCGCGGGGGCCTGGGTCTCGACCGGGGCCGGCTCGACCGGGGCCGGGGGGTCCTCGCGCGGGGTGACCGTGCCGAGTCCGCCGAAGGCCGGGCGGGCCGGCTCGGCGGCACGCACCGGAGCCGGGGCCGGCTCCTCGCGCTTGGTGGACGCCGCGCCGATGACGTTGTCCCGGCGGGCCGGGGGCTGTCCGCCGTCGAACCCGGCCGCGATGACGGTGACCCGTACCTCGTCGCCGAGCGCGTCGTCGATGACCGCACCGAAGATGATGTTCGCCTCGGGGTGCGCGGCCTCGCTCACCAGCTGCGCGGCCTCGTTGATCTCGAAGAGACCGAGGTCCGAGCCACCGGAGATGGAGAGCAGCACGCCCCTGGCGCCGTCGATGGACGCCTCCAGCAGCGGCGAGGAGATCGCCATCTCGGCCGCGGCCACCGCGCGGTCGTCGCCGCGGGCCGAGCCGATGCCCATCAGGGCCGAGCCGGCCTCGGACATCACGGACTTGACGTCGGCGAAGTCGAGGTTGATCAGACCCGGGGTGGTGATGAGGTCGGTGATGCCCTGGACGCCCGAGAGCAGGACCTGGTCGGCCGACTTGAAGGCGTCGAGCACGCTGACCTGGCGGTCCGAGATGGACAGCAGTCGGTCGTTGGGGATGACGATGAGGGTGTCGACCTCTTCGCGGAGCTCGGCGATGCCGTCCTCCGCCTGGTTCGCGCGGCGCCGGCCCTCGAAGGTGAACGGCCGGGTGACCACACCGATCGTCAGGGCGCCCAGCGAGCGCGCGATGTTGGCGACGACGGGTGCGCCGCCGGTGCCGGTGCCGCCGCCTTCACCGGCGGTGACGAAGACCATGTCGGCCCCCTTGAGGACCTCCTCGATCTCCTCGCGGTGGTCCTCTGCCGCCTTGCGGCCGACGGCCGGGTTGGCGCCGGCGCCGAGGCCCCGGGTGAGTTCACGGCCGACGTCGAGCTTGACGTCGGCGTCGCTCATCAACAGCGCCTGGGCGTCCGTGTTGATGGCGATGAACTCGACGCCCTTGAGACCGACCTCGATCATTCGGTTGATGGCATTGACACCACCGCCGCCGACACCGATGACCTTGATGACTGCGAGGTAGTTCTGCGGTGCTGCCACGTCGAAGGCCTCTCGCCTCGAGTTACGTGTCGCCGCCTCGCGGGCCTGCGTTGCGACGACTGATGCCGAAATAGGGACGGTCCGAACGCGCCGACCCGAACCCTCACCCTGAAGTTTAGGGTTAGGGGTGTGTCTGTTCCTTGGACTCTTCCGAACAGGACACTAAGTCGACAAGTAGCGCGCGTTCAACGAACACGCCGAACCTCCCGTTTTTCTTTTCACCCTATGTGATCACCCGTATCGCTGGCCAACCAGGGTGCGTCGTTGTTCGACCGGGAGTCAACTCCCGGACACTGCAGGGGCGGTGGGGACGCTCACGTCGAAGTGAGCGGCCTTGGGCGCGGCTTTCAGCAAAGCGGTCAGCGCACGCCCCTTCGCCTCGCTCTGTTCGCCGCTCCCCCACGTCACGGACCGGCCCCCGGTCAGCTCCAGGACCACCGAATCATAGGAACCCACCTTGACCTGCACGGTTTCCCTGGCGACCGGTTCCGGGAGGGCGCCGGCGACGAGAACGGCCTCGTGCAGGAGCCGTTCCTCGTCGAAGCGGCGGGCGCTCGGCGATCGTGCGGCGTTCAATTCCAGGACCGGAACGCCCGCGGGCGCTTTCGGAACCGTGTCGAATCGCACACCCGAAGCGTCCACTTCGACGAAGTCGGCGCCCTTTTTGATGAGCAGGACAGGTTTGCGTTCCGTCACTTTCAGCCCGATTCCATGCGGCCAGGCCCGCACCACGTCGACCGAATCGATGCGGGGCAGCCGGCCGCGGACGCGGCTCTCGATCTCGTCGGTGTCCACGCTCACCAGGGCCGCGCCGACGGGCACGGCCGCGGCCGAGAGGACCTGCTCGGAGGTGAGCACCTCCGTGCCGCTCGCCGTGACCCTCTCGACGCGGAGCCAGGAGGAGCCGTAGAGCACCCAGGTGCCGCCCGCGACGAGGAGCACCGCGGCGGCCAGGGAGGCCAGCACGGGGCCCCGGCGCAGGCGTGCGCCGGGGCCCTGCGGGCCGGATCCCTTCACGGACTTGCCGGACTTGGGGGCCTTGGGCGGTTTGGGAGAGCCGGCGCCCTTGCGGGCGGGCCGGCCGGACCCGCCGGAACCCGGGGTCCCGCGCTGTGCGGTCGTCGCTCCGGCCACTCCTGTGCCTCCTGCGTCTGGGCTCCGCGTCAGCGGTTCCTGTGGGCTGCGATCGCCTCGTACACCATGCCGACCAGCAGCTCGTCGGCGTCCCGGCGGCCGAACTCACCGGCGGCGCGGGACATCTCGTACAGGCGGTGCGGGTCGGACAGCACCGGGAGGACCTGGCCGAGCACCCACTCGGGCGTCAGCTCCGCGTCGTCCACGAGGAGGCCGCCGCCGGCCTTGACCACCGGCTGGGCGTTGAGCCGCTGTTCGCCGTTGCCGATCGGCAGCGGGACGTAGGCGGCCGGGAGCCCGACGGCGGAGAGTTCGGCGACGGTCATCGCACCCGCGCGGCACAGCATCATGTCGGCGGCGGCGTACGCGAGATCCATCCGGTCCACGTACGGTACCGGCACATACGGCGGCATCCCGGGCATGTTGTCGACACGCGGCAGTTCGTTCTTCGGCCCGACCGCGTGCAGGATCTGGACCCCGGAGCGCTGGAGGGTCGGAGCGACCTGCTGGATCACCTCGTTGAGGCGACGGGCACCCTGGGAGCCGCCCGAGACCAGCAGGGTCGGCAGGTTGGGGTCCAGGCCGAAGGCGGCGCGCGCCTCCGGGCGCACCGCGGCCCGGTCGAGGGTGGAGATGGAGCGGCGCAGCGGGATGCCCACGTAGCGGGCGCCGCGCAGCTTGCTGTCGGGGGTGGAGACCGCGACGGCGTGCGCGTACCGGGAGCCGATCTTATTGGCCAGTCCGGGCCGGGCGTTGGCCTCGTGGACGATGATCGGCACCCCGAGCCGCTTGGCCGCGAGGTAGCCGGGCAGGGCCACGTAGCCGCCGAAGCCGACGACGCAGTCGGCCTTGGTGCGGATGAGGATCTCCTCCGCGGCCTTGATGGTGCCGCGCAGCCGTCCGGGGACGGTGATCAGCTCCGGGGTCGGCTTGCGGGGCAGCGGCACGGCGGGGATCAGCCCGAGTTCGTAGCCGCGCTCCGGCACCAGGCGGGTTTCCAGTCCGCGCTCGGTGCCGAGGGCGGTGATGCCCACTGAAGGGTCCTGCCTGCGCAGGGCGTCCGCGAGGGCGAGCGCCGGCTCGATGTGGCCGGCGGTCCCCCCACCGGCGAGTACGACATGCACCGAAATTCACCGCTCTCCGGACGGACGCTTCTTGACGCGCCGTCTCATCGACTTCCATCTCACCCCGGTCCGCCACCAGCCGGTCTTCGGCTGCCGCATCGCGAGGGCCGCGCGCGCCGCCGGCTCCTCACGCGCGAAGGCGACGAGCAGTCCGACCGCGAACATGGTCGGCAGCAGGGCTGACCCTCCGTAGGAGAACAGCGGGAGCGGGACTCCGGCGATCGGCAGCAGGCCGAGCACCGCACCGATGTTGATCACGGCCTGGGCCGTGATCCAGGTGGTCACGCCTCCCGCGGCAAACCGTACGAAGGAATCCTCCGTGCGTCCGGCCACGCGGATACCCGCATAGCCTAGAGCCGCGAACAGGGCGAGCACCGACAGCGTCCCCGCGAGACCCAGTTCCTCCCCGGTGATGGCGAAGATGAAGTCGGTGTGGGCTTCGGGTAGTTGCCCCCATTTTTCCACACTTGCACCCAGCCCGGAACCGAACCATCCGCCCGAGGCGAGGGCGTAGATCCCGTGGACGGCCTGCCAGCAAAGGTCGTTCTTGCCCGGGTCTGTCGCGCCGAGGCATTCCAGCCGGTCCATCCGGTGCGGACTGGTCTTGATCAGCAGTGCGACGATCGCACCCGTGAAGGCCAGCACCGCGACGAACAGCCGGGTCGGGGCGCCCGCCAGCCAGAGCAGACCGAACAGGATGGCACCGAGGATCATCGCGGTGCCCATGTCCCCGCCCAGCATGATCAGACCGAGCAGCAGGAAGGCCACCGGGACCAGCGGCACCAGCAGGTGCTTCCACTGGCTCAGCAGCCCCTTGTCGCCCTTGCGCGCCAACAGGTCGGCGCCCCACAGGATCAGTGCCAGCTTGCCGAACTCACTGGGCTGCAACATGAACGGACCGCCAAGGGAGATCCAATTCTGGTTGCCGTTGATGGAGACCCCTATCCCGGGGACCTGGACCAGCACCATCAGGAAGAGCGTGCCGGCGAGCACCGGATAGGACAGCGCCCGGTGCAGCTTGACCGGCATCCGGGAGGCGACCAGCAGCAGTGCGGTGCCGATGAGGGCCGCCAGGAACTGCTTCTTGAAGAAGTACGCGTCGCCGAGGCCGAGCTGGAGGGCCTTGATCATGGAGGCCGAGTACACCATCACCAGGCCGAGCACGGTGATGAGCAGCGAACTGCCGAAGATCAGGTAATAGGCGGTGAGCGGGCGGTCCCAGGCCTTGCGCAACTGCCGCTGCGTACGCCGCAGGCCGGCCCGCGGACCGCGCCCCGCGGGCCGCTTCACACGCACCACGGGCCGTTTGCGGCCCTGCGCCTTCACGGCGGACGGCCGCCGCCCCGGCAGCATCTGCTTGGCCGGCATCTGTGATCTTCCCCTCCACTCGTACGAGGCGAGCAGCCGGCCGGAGGGAACCTGCCCCGGAGCCCCGGCCTAGACCGTGTCCGCAGCGCTCTCGGCGGCCAGTTCGCGCACTGCGTCGGCGAACGCGTCCCCACGCTTGTTGTAGTTCGCGAACATGTCCATCGAGGCACAGGCAGGTGCCAGCAGGACCGTGTCGCCGGGCTCGGCGAGCGCGGCCGCCTCCCGGACCGCTGCGAGCATCGCCCCAGTGTCGGTCCGGTCGAGGTCGACGACCGGGACCTCGGGGGCGTGTCGCGCCAGTGCCTCGGCGATCAGCGCCCGGTCGGCACCGATCAGCACCACACCGCGCAGCCGCTCGGCCGACTTCTGCACGAGCTCGTCGAAGGTCGCGCCCTTGGCGAGACCGCCGGCGATCCACACGACCGGCTCGAAGGCGGCCAGCGAGGCCTCGGCCGCGTGCGTGTTGGTGGCCTTGGAGTCGTCGACGTACGTGACCCCGGCGACCTCGTCCACGTGCGCGACCCGGTGGGCGTCGGGGCGGAAGTTGCGCAGCCCGTCGCGGACCGCGCGCGGCTCCACGCCGAAGGCGCGGGCCAGGGCCGCGGCGGCGAGCGCGTTGGCGATGTTGTGCGGGGCCGGCGGATTGACGTCCTTGACCTCGGCGAGCTCCTGCGCGTTCTTCTGCCGGTTCTCGACGAAGGCGCGGTCGACGAGGATGCCGTCGACGACGCCGAGCATGGAGGGGCCGGGGGCGCCGAGGGTGAAGCCGATCGCCCGGCAGCCCTCTTCCACGTCGGCCTCGACCACGAGGTCCTCGGTGGCCTTGTCGGCGACGTTGTAGACGCAGGCCACCGTGTTGCCCTCGTAGATCCGGCCCTTGTCGGCGGCGTACGCCTCCATCGAGCCGTGCCAGTCGAGGTGGTCCGGGGCCAGGTTGAGGACGGCGCCCGAGTGGACGCGCAGCGAGGGCGCCCAGTGCAGCTGGTAACTGGAGAGTTCGACGGCGAGCACGTCGTACTCCTGCTCGCCGAGCACCACGTCGATGATGGGCGTGCCGATGTTGCCGACGGCGGCGGTCCGCAGGCCGGCGGCCTTCAGGATCGACGCGAGCATCTGGGTGGTGGTGGTCTTGCCGTTCGTACCGGTGATGGCGAGCCAGGGCGCCGGTTCCCTGCGGGGCTCACCGGCGGGCTCGCCGGACCGCGCGGCGCGCAGTTCCTGGCCGACCTCGCGGAGCAGCCAGGCGATCTCGACGTCGCCCACGACGTCCACGCCGGCCGCGGCGGCGGCCGCGAACAGCGGGCTGTCGGGCTTCCAGCCGGGAGAGGTGACGACCAGCTCGGTGCCCTCGGGGAGGGTCTCGGCGTCGCCGAGGCGTACGGAGATCCGCAGCTCGCCCAGTTCGGCGGCGCGGGCACGGTGGCCCTCGCCGTCACCGCCGTCGACGACGGTCACGACGGCGCCGAGGCCGGCCAGGGCGCGGGCGGCACTGATGCCGCTCACGCCGAGACCGGCCACGGTGATGTTCCTGCCCTGCCAGGAGGTCACTTGTCGGCTGCCCATCCCGCGTAGAAGAGACCGAGGCCCACGATCACGCACATGCCCTGGATGATCCAGAAGCGGACCACCACGAGGACTTCGGACCACCCCTTGAGTTCGAAGTGGTGCTGCAGCGGGGCCATCCGGAAGACGCGCTTCCCGGTCATCTTGAAGGAGCCGACCTGGATGACGACCGACATGGTGATGAGGACGAAGAGGCCGCCGAGCAGGGCGATCAGGAACTCCGTGCGGGAGCAGATCGCGAGACCGGCGAGCGCGCCGCCGAGGGCCAGCGAGCCGGTGTCACCCATGAAGATCTTGGCGGGCGAGGTGTTCCACCACAGGAAGCCGAAGCAGGCGCCCATCAGGGCGGAGGCGACCACGGCGAGGTCGAGCGGGTCGCGCACCTCGAAGCACGCGTTCGGGCTGGGCAGGGTCTGCGCGTTCACGCAGGACTCCTGGAACTGCCAGACGCCGATGAAGGTGTAGGCGCCGAAGACCATCACGGCGGCGCCGGTGGCGAGGCCGTCCAGACCGTCGGTCAGGTTCACGCCGTTGGACATCGCCAGGATCATGAAGAGCGCCCAGACGACGAACAGCACCGGGCCGATCGACCAGCCGAAGTCCGTCACGAACGACAGCTTCGTGGAGGCCGGGGTCAGCCCGCGCGAGTCCTTGAACTGGAGCGCGAGCACCGCGAAGGCGATGCCGACGATCAGCTGGCCGGACATCTTGGCCTTGGCCCGCAGACCGAGCGAGCGCCGCTTGACGATCTTGATGTAGTCGTCGAGGTAGCCGACCACCCCCATGCCCGCCATCAGGAAGAGCACGAGCAGGCCCGAGAAGCTCACCGCCTCACCGGTGATGACCTTCGTCAGGGCGTACGCGACGAGCGTGGCCAGGATGAAGGAGATACCGCCCATGGTGGGCGTCCCCTTCTTCCCCGCGTGGCCGCGCGGGCCGTCGTCGCGGATGAACTGGCCGTAGCCCTTCCGGGCCAGCAGCTTGATCAGCAGCGGGGTGCCGACAACGGTGAGGAACATGCCGATGACACCGGCGAACAGGATCTGCCTCATCGACCGGCGACCTCGCCCTCGACAGTGCCCTCGAGCAGGGCCTGGGCCACCCGCTCCAGACCGGCCGACCTGGAAGCCTTCACCAGCACGACGTCACCCGGGCGCAGTTCACTGCGCAACAGGTCGACCGCCGCCTGCGCGTCGGACACGAGCACCGACTCCTCACCCCACGAACCCTCGTTATATGCGCCCAGTTGCAGCCACGAGGCTTCCCTGCCCCCGACTGCGACGAGCTTGCTCACGTTGAGCCGGACGACAAGCCGCCCGACCGCGTCGTGCTCGGCGAGAGCCTCGTCCCCGAGCTCGGCCATCGGGCCGAGCACCGCCCACGTGCGTCCCCCGTTCGCCCTGCCGGCACCGCCCATCGCGGCGAGCGCGCGCAGTGCGGCCCGCATGGACTCGGGATTCGCGTTGTAGGCGTCGTTGACGATCGTCACACCGTCCGCGCGCTCGGTGACCTCCATCCGCCACCGGGACAGCGTGCCCGCCCCGGAGAGCGCCGTGGCGATCTCCGGGGCGGACATGCCCAGTACATGGGCAACGGCGGCCGCGGCGAGCGCGTTCGACACGTGGTGCTCACCGTACAGCCGCAAGGTCACGTCGCTGCACCCGGTCGGTGTTCGCAATGTGAAGGAAGCCTGTCCCCTGTCCGTCATGCGGACTTCGGTGGCCCGGACTTCGGCGTCCTCGGCCTCGCCGAACAGCACCGTACGGGCCTTCGTGCGCCCGGCCATGGCGCGAACCAGCAGGTCGTCGGCGTTGAGGACGGCGACACCGCCCTCCGCCTCGGCGGGCAGCGCCTCGACCAGCTCCCCCTTGGCCTGGGCGATCTGCTCCCGGCCGCCGAACTCGCCGATGTGCGCGGTGCCGACGTTGAGGACCAGGCCGATCCGCGGGGGCGTCAGCCCGGTGAGGTAGCTGATGTGGCCGATGCCGCGGGCGCCCATCTCCAGGACCAGGTGCTGCGTCTCCTCGGTGACGCGCAGCGTCGTGATCGGCAGGCCGATCTCGTTGTTGAGGTTCCCGGGGGTCCACACGGTCGGCGCGTGGTGCTGCAGCACCTGCGCGATGAGGTCCTTGGTGGAGGTCTTGCCCGCGGAGCCGGTGAGGGCGACGACGTCGGTGCCCAGGCGGGCGACGACGGCCCGGGCGAGCGCCCCGAGGGCGGCCACCACGTCGGGGACGACGATCGCCGGTACGCCCACGGGCCGGGTCGCGAGGACGCCCACGGCCCCGGCGGCCAGTGCGCGTTCGGCGTAGTCGTGGCCGTCGACCCGCTCGCCGACGAAGGCGGCGAACAGGCTGCCCGGCCGGACCTCGCGGGAGTCGTAGACCACGGGACCGGTGACCTGTGCGGACGGATCCGGTATGTCGTGGGGCCGCCCGCCGGTGATGTCGGCGATCTCGGCGAGGGAAAGGGCGATCACTGGTTCACCTCGGCCTGTCGGACCTTAGTCGTTCGATCGGGCACGGCCGCCTGATCGAGTACGGCCTGGTGCTCGATCGCGGCGCGGAGCACGGCTCGGTCGTCGAAGGGCCGTACGACACCGGCGGTGTCCTGGCCCTGCTCGTGGCCCTTGCCCGCCACCAGCACGGTGTCGCCGGGCCGGGCGCGCGCGACGGCGGCGGCGATGGCCGCGGCCCGGTCGGCGTCGACGAGGACGGTGCCCCGCTCGGCGGGCGGGACGGACACGGCGCCCTCGAACATCGCGGCGAGGATCACGAGCGGGTCCTCGGAGCGCGGGTTGTCGGAGGTCAGGACGGCCACGTCGGCGTACCGGGCGGCCGCGGCGCCCATCGGGGCGCGCTTGGTGGTGTCGCGGTCGCCGCCGCAGCCGAGCACGATGTGCAGCTTGCCCTCGGTGACCTCGCGCAGCGCGCGCAGGACCGATTCCACGGCGTCCGTCTTGTGCGCGTAGTCGACGACGGCGAGGTAGGGCTGTCCCGCGTCCACCCGCTCCAGCCGGCCGGGGACCCCGGGGACCGCGGCGACGCCGTCGGCGGCGGTCTGCGGGTCGAGGCCGGCGGCGGCGAGGGTGACGATCGCGGCGACGGTGTTGGCCACGTTGAACGGGCCGGGCAGCGGCGCGGCGGCCCGTACGCGCTGTCCTTCGGGGCCCAGCAGGGTCAGGGTGGAGCTCGCCGGCCCGAACACGACGTCCTCGGCGCGCCAGTCGGCGCCCGGGTCGCCGGCGGCGGAGAAGGTGACGACCGGGATCGTCGCCTCCTTGGCCAGGCGGCGGCCGTACTCGTCGTCGAAGTTGACCACGCCCAGGCGGGCCCGGCGGGTCGTGAAGAGCCCCGCCTTGGCCTGGAAGTAGTCCTCCATGTCGGAGTGGAACTCCATGTGCTCGGGGCTCAGGTTGTTGAAGACGGCGACGTCGAAGACGCAGCCGTCGACCCGGCCGAGCACCAGCGCGTGGCTGGAGACCTCCATCGCCACGGCCTCGACGCCGCGTTCGCGCATGACCGCGAAGAGGGCCTGGAGGTCGGTGGCCTCGGGAGTGGTCCGCTCGGACTTGATGCGCTCGTCGCCGATGCGCATCTCGACGGTGCCGACCAGTCCGGTGCTGCGGCCCGCCGCGCGCAGACCGCCCTCGACGAGGTACGCCGTGGTGGTCTTGCCGGAGGTTCCGGTGATGCCGATCTGGAGCAGGTCGTCGCCGGGGCGGCCGTAGATCGCGGCGGCGAGCTCGCCCATCCGGCCGCGCGGGTCGTCGACCGCGAGGACCGGCAGGCCGGTCGCCGCGGCGCGCTCCGACCCCGCGGGGTCGGTCAGCACGGCGGCGGCACCGAGGCCGGCGGCCTGGGCGGCGAAGTCGGCGCCGTGCGTCCTGGCTCCCGGCAGGGCCGCGTACAGGTCACCGGGACGGACCGCACGGGAGTCGTGCGTGATCCCGGTGATCTGCGCCGCGGCGGGCGCCGGGATGCCCAGCAGGGTGGCCAGCTCGCCCAGGGGGGTCGGGCGGGCGGACAGGGGCCTGGGCGCTCCCGGCGGCACTGCCGGGGCGTCTTTCCGGGTGGTTCTGGGCTGATCAGCGTGGGGCACGGCGGTGAGCGTACCGGGCGCGGCGGGCCGGTCGCGAAGCGAGGGCCCGGCCTCGGCGTCGGCAACCGGCCGGTTCCCGGGTTTCGGGGTGATCGTTGTCACTGATGGCGCCTCACGCTCTTCTGGCGGGCCGACCGGGCTGTAGGTCACGGACCGGGCTGCGGACTGGGCTGCGGGGCGGGCTGCGGGCCGGGTTCGTAGGTGACCGGCAGCCCGGCGGGGGCGGTTCCGGTGGGGGCGATCTGAAGGGTCTTGAGGGCGAACTCCATGACCTTCTTGTAGATGGGGCCGCAGATCTGGCCGCCGAAGTAACTGCCCTTCGTGGGGTTCTGGATGGCGCAGTAGACGGTGATCCGCGGGTTGTCCGCGGGTGCGAAGCCGGCGAAGGAGGCCGTGTAGCCCTTGTAGCGGCCGGTGGCCGGATCCACCCGGTTGGAGGTGCCGGTCTTGCCGCCGACCCGGTAGCCGGGGATCTTCGCCTTGGTGCCGGTGCCCTCCTGGTCGTCGACGACGGATTCGAGCATCGCGGCGAGGGTCTTGGCGGTCTCCGAGCTGATCACGCGGCGCTGCTCGGGGGCCGGGGCCGGGGTGAAGCGGCCGTCGGGTCCCTTGGTGCCGCGCACCAGGGTCGGCTCGATCCGGACCCCGTCGTTGGCGATGGTCGAGTACACGGAGGCCGCCTGCATGGCGTTGAGGGACAGGCCCTGGCCGAAAGGAATCGTGTACTGCTGGGAGGTGGACCAGTCCTTGGGCTCGGCGAGGATGCCGCGGGACTCGCCGGGATAGCCCAGCCCGGTGGGCCGGCCGATGCCGAACTTGGTCAGGTAGGAGTGCAGGACCTTGTTGGACTCGGGCTGGGTGGGTCCGAGCTGGCCGGTGGCCAGGATCGTGCCGATGTTGGAGGACTTGGCGAGGACCCCGTTGAGGGTCAGGTACCAGGTCGGGTGGTCGATGTCGTCCTTGAACAGCCGGTCGCCGCGGTGCAGCCGGTTGGGGACCTCGACGCGGGTCTCGGGGGTGGCCTTCTTCTCCTCCAGCACGGCGGCCATAGACATCACCTTGGCGGTGGAGCCGGGCTCGTACACGTCCTGGAGCGCGGCGTTGCCCATGGCGGCGGAGCTGGCCCTGCTCAGGTCGTTGGGGTCGAAACCGGGGGCGTTGGCCATGGCCAGCACCTCGCCGGTGCGGGTGTCCTGCACGATGACGTAGCCGCGGTCGGCCTCGGACTTCTGGACCTGCTCGGCGATGGCGCTCTGGGCCGCCCACTGGATGTCCCGGTCGATGGTGAGCGCGATGTCCTCGCCGGGGACGGCGGGCTTCTCGCTGGAGCCGGCCGTGGGGACCTTGCGACCGCCGGACTGGGCGTACGTGATCTCGCCGTCCTTGCCCGACAGCTTCTTGTCGAGGGAGGACTCCAGGCCGCCGCCGCCCTTGCCGTCGGCGTTGACGTAACCCAGTATCCCGGCGGCGAGGTCGCCGTTCGGGTACACACGCTTGCTGCTGTCCTCCTTGAACACGCCGGCGAGGACGTTGGCGCCGGGGCCGTTGTTCTTCTTGTCGGCCGCCGCCTTGTCCCGGAAGACGCGCTGGAGGTCCTTGATCTGGTTCCAGACCTGGGGGGTCTGGCGCTGGGCCAGGATCACGTACCGGCTGTTCTTGGCGCTCAGCTTGGCGGTGAGCTCCTTGGCGTCCTTGCCGAGGATGGGCGCGAGGAGGGCGGCGGCCTGCGCGGGGGCGTCCGGGGCCTTGCTCTCCTGCGGGGTGAACATCTTCGGGTCGGCGGTGATGTCGTACGCGTCGACGCTGGTGGCGAGGGCCACGCCGCGGCGGTCGGTGATCTCGCCGCGCTCGGCGGCCAGCTTGACGCTGGTGTAGCGGTTCTTGGAGGCCTCGGCGGAGAAGGTCGAGGCGTCGACGGCCTGCACCTGGAGCAGCCGGACGACGAAGGCGAGCATGACGAGGGTCAGGCCGACGCTGACGAGGCGGAGCCGGGGGCGGGGGCTGCCGAGCCGGATGGTGTGGGGCCGTGTGGCCGCCGCGGGCCGGCGGGTCGCCGGGCGGGAGGCCGGGCGGGCGCCCGCCCGGGCCCGGTCGCCCGGGCGGGGGGGCCTGGCCGGTCCCGGTACCCGCCGCCGAGGCGGCTCCTGCGGGCTCACGCGGCCACCGCCCGCGGCGTGCCGATGCCGCCGCCGGGGTGCTGGGCCGAGCCCTGGGGGCACCTCACAGCGGAGCTGGGGGAGAAACGGCGAAAGGGCGGGGCCGGGGGAAGCCCCGCAGGGGTCCGCTTCACGACGTCACCTTCCAGGGGTCTGGCTGGGCTGCGAGGGCTGGGCCGGGGGCGGGCCCGCCGGGGCCTGCGAGGCCGGGGCCTGGGAGGCCGGGGCCTGGGAGGCCGGGGCCTGGGAGGCGGCCGGAGCCGCCGGCGGGGTCGGGGACGGGGAGGCCTCGGCCGGGACGGCGGTGCCGGCGACCTTGCCGTCCGGGCCGATGAAGACGGGGCTGCCGCCCGGGACCAGACCGAGCTCCTGCGCCCGGCGCTGCAGCGCGTCGGGCGCCGAGTGGGCGTCCACGTCCCGCTGCAGCGCCTGCTCCTCGTCGGTGAGCGCGGTGGTCTCCTTCTTCAGCCTGGTCAGCTGGAAGGAGCCCTCGTTCAGCGCCGAGTTCAGCAGCAGCAGGCTGATCAGGCCGCCGCCGAGCAGCGCCACGACCAGCACGACGAACGGCATCCGCGCGGCCTGCCCGCCGGGGCGGGGCCGGGCCGGGCGGCCGCCGAGCGCCCGGCCGAGGCGGGCCGCCTGCCCGCGGGTCAGCGTGGCGACCTTCCCGGCCTTGGTCACAGCCGCGCCTCCCGGATGCGTTCGACCCCGCGGAACCTCGCCGGGGCGGCCCGCCGGTTCTCGGCGATCTCCTCCTCGGTCGGCAGTTCCGCTCCGCGCGTCAGCAGCTTCAGCTTCGGCTGGTACTTCTCCGGTACGACCGGCAGCCCGGGCGGGGCCGTGGAGGCCGCGCCGGCCGCGAAGACCTGCTTGACCAGGCGGTCCTCGAGCGAGTGGTACGAGAGCACCGCGATCCGGCCGCCGACCGCGATCCGGTCCACCGCCGCCGGGATGGCCTTCTCCAGGCCGGAGAGCTCGCCGTTGACCTCGATCCGCAGGGCCTGGAAGGTCCGCTTCGCCGGGTTGCCGCCGGTTCGCTTGGCCGCCTGCGGCAGGGAGTCGCGGATCAGTTCCACGAGCCGGGCGCTGTTGGTGAAGGGCTCCTTGTCCCGCTCCCGGACGACGGCGGAGACGATGCGCTTGGCCTGCTTCTCCTCGCCGTACTGGCGCAGGATCCGGACGAGCTCGCCCGGCGCGTAGGTGTTCAGGACCTCGGCGGCGCTGATGCCGGTCGTCTGGTCCATGCGCATGTCCAGCGGCGCGTCCTGCGCGTACGCGAACCCGCGGTCGGCCTCGTCCAGCTGCATGGAGGAGACGCCCAGGTCGAAGAGGATGCCCTGGACGGTGGGGATGCCGAGCCCGTCGAGGACCTCGGCGAGGTCGGCGTAGATCGCGTGGACGAGGGTGGCCCGGTCGCCGAAGGGTGCGAGGCGTTCACCGGAGAGCCGCAGGGCTTCCTTGTCGCGGTCGAGGCCGATCAGGTGGGCCTCGGGGAACCGGGTCAGCAGGGCCTCGCTGTGGCCGCCGAGGCCGAGGGTGCAGTCGACGACGACGGCCCCGGGCCTCTCCAGCGCCGGGGCCAACAGGTCCAGGCACCGCTGGAGCATCACCGGGACATGTCGGGACTCGCTAGTCAAAGCGCCCTCTCAGATAACGGCGCGGCAGGCATACGCCGCGCCGCGCACGCGGAGTGTTACCAGGGGGCCGGGCGGCCGGTCAGGGCCGGGCTCCGGCCGGTTCGCGTCACTTTAGTGCAACGGTCGCCGCGGTCAACGAACCGCCCCGCGCGGCGTGCACGGCTCTCGGACCGAACCGGCAAAAGCCGCGAATCACCCGGACGGCCGCCTCATGCCCACCCCTGTGGGTTAGCTCACAACAAGGCTCGTTGACGTTCTTTGTCCGCCCTCACGCGAGGCCTTTACCGGCCGTGACCATTAACGTCGTAGGCATGACGACTTCCGCATCCCTGCCTGCAGAGTCCGCGTCCGAGGCATCCGTCGGCGGATCCGTCACCGACCGGCTGGTCGAGGCGAATCAGCGTTACGCCGCGGAGTTCACCGACCCCGGGATGGACGCCCGCCCGGTGCTCCACGTCGCCGTGGTGGCCTGTATGGACGCCCGCCTCGACCTGCACAAGGCGCTCGGCCTGGAGCTCGGCGACTGCCACACGATCCGCAACGCCGGCGGCGTGGTCACGGACGACACCATCCGTTCCCTCACCATCAGCCAGCGGGCCCTCGGCACCCGCACGGTGATACTCATCCACCACACCGGCTGCGGTCTCGAAAGTCTGACCGAGGACTTCCGGCACGAGCTGGAGGACGAAGTCGGCCAGCGTCCGGCCTGGGCCGTCGAGGCCTTCCGGGACGTGGACCAGGACGTCCGCCAGTCCATGCAGCGGGTTCGCACCAACCCGTTCCTGCCCCACAAGGACGATGTGCGAGGCTTCGTCTTCGACGTGCACACCGGGCTCCTGCGGGAGATCGATCCCAGCTCTTGAGTGACACAAGGCCGTAACGCCGTCAAGAATGCGGGGTGGCACCACCCGGGATCCCCCGGAACCGGTGTCCGTGTTTCGGGGTGGGCCGGTCATGCGCCAAGGGCGTCGGCCCTGGGAATGGGCCGAGGAGAACCAAGGTGACGACGTATGACGACCGAGCGAGCCTCGCGGATCTGACCAGCACGGCGGAGCGGGTGCGCCAGTCGGTCGAGAGCGTGATCGAGGGCAAGCCCGAGGTCGTACGCCTCGCGCTGACCGTGCTGCTCGCCGAGGGGCACCTGCTGATCGAGGACGTCCCCGGCGTCGGCAAGACGATGCTCGCCAAGACGCTGGCCAAGTCCATCGACTGCTCGGTTCAGCGCATCCAGTTCACGCCGGACCTGCTGCCCTCCGACATCACCGGTGTCAGCATCTACGACCAGCAGCTGCGCGAGTTCGAGTTCAAGCCCGGCGCGATCTTCGCGCAGATCGTGATCGGCGACGAGATCAACCGCGCCTCGCCGAAGACCCAGTCCGCGCTGCTGGAGTCGATGGAGGAGCGCCAGGTCACCATCGACGGCACGACCTACGCGCTGCCGAGCCCGTTCATGGTCGTCGCCACCCAGAACCCGGTGGAGATGGAGGGCACGTACCCGCTGCCCGAGGCCCAGCGCGACCGCTTCATGGCCCGCGTCTCCGTCGGCTACCCCAGCCCCGAGGCCGAGCTCCAGATGCTCGACGTGCACGGCGGGGTCTCCCCGCTCGACGACCTGACGGCCGTCGCGCACGCCCACGAGATCATCAAGCTCATCGAGGCCGTCCGCGAGGTGTACGTGGCCGAGCCCGTCCGGCGCTACGTCGTCGACCTGGTCGCCGCCACCCGCAGCCACCCGGACCTGCGGCTCGGCGCCTCGCCCCGCGCCACCCTGCACCTGCTGCGCGCCGTGAAGGCCTCCGCCGCGCTCGCCGGCCGGGACTACGTCCTGCCCGACGACGTCCAGGCCCTGGCCGCCCCGGTCCTCGCGCACCGGCTGCTGCCCACCGCCCAGGCCCAGCTGAACCGGCGCACCGCCGAGCAGGTCGTCCACGACATCCTGCAGCGCACCCCCGTCCCGGCCGCGCACGCCCGCGGCGAGATGCCGCCCGGCGCGGGCATCCGGGGCTTCTGATGAGCGCCGGTGCCCCGCGCGGCGCCGGCGGCCCGGGGGACGGCGGCGGGTTCCGCGCGTCGCTGTCCGGGCTGACCACCCGCGGCCGCTCGTTCGTGGCCGCCGGGATAGCCGCCGCCACCTGCGCCTACGTCCTGGGCCAGGGCGAACTGCTCCGGGTCGGCCTGCTGCTCGCCGCCCTGCCGCTGATCTGCGTCTACGCCCTGCACCGCACCCGCTACCGGGTCTCCGGCAGCCGCAGGCTGAGCCCCGGACGGGTGCCCGCGGGCGCCGAGGCCCGGGTGCAGCTGCGCATGGACAACGTCTCCCGGATGCCCACCGGCCTGCTGATGCTCCAGGACCGGGTGCCCTACGTGCTGGGCCCGCGCCCGCGCTTCGTCCTGGACCGGGTCGAGCCCGGCGGGCGCCGCGAGGTGTCCTACCGGGTCCGCTCCGACCTGCGCGGCCGTTATCCGCTGGGCCCGCTCCAGCTGCGGCTGACCGACCCCTTCGGACTGGTCGAGCTGACCCGCTCCTTCAGCACCTACGACACCCTCACCGTCATCCCGCGCACCGAGCCCCTGCCGCCGGTCCGGCTGACCGGCGAGTCCAACGGCTACGGCGACGGCAGCCGCCGCTCGCTGGCCCTGGCCGGTGACGACGACGTGATCCCGCGCGGCTACCGGCGCGGCGACGACCTGCGCCGGGTGCACTGGCGCTCCACGGCCCGCTACGGCGAGCTGATGGTCCGCCGGGAGGAACAGCCGCAGCGCAGCCGGGCCACCGTCCTGCTGGACACCCGGCGCCTCGCCTTCGACGGCGCGGGCCCCGACTCCGCCTTCGAGTGGGCCGTCTCGGCGGCCGCCTCCAGCCTCGTGCACGTGCTGGAGCAGGGCTTCTCGGCGCGGCTGCTCACGGACACCGGCGACTCGGTGCCCGGCGACGGCGGAGGCGGCTTCTCCGCCGGCGGCCAGGAGTCCGCGGAGGCCGCCGGGCTGATGATGGACACGCTCGCGGTGGTCGGGCACTCCGACGGCGCCGGCCTCTCACGGGCCTACGACGCGGTGCGCGGCGGTGGCGCGGGAAGCTTCGGCGGAGGCGGCGGTGACGGGCTCCTCATCGCCTTCCTCGGCGACCTGGACGACGTACAGACGGACCTGGCGGCCAAGATGCGCCAGCGCACCTCGGGTGCGGTGGCCTTCGTACTGGACTCCGCGGCCTGGGGCGGGCAGCCCGCACCCGGTCACGCCGTGACCCCGCTGGAGGAGCGGCTGCGCAGGCTGCGCGACGCGGGCTGGACGGCACTGGCCGCCCCGCCCGGGGTGGCCTTCGGCGAGCTGTGGCGACAGGCCGGCACCGCTCGCGTCGGTACGGGGACTTCCGGAGGTCGGGCATGAGCGGGCGGGCGAAACTGACGCTGTTCGCGGCACTGGCGACGCTGCTCACCTCGTGGTCGCTGGCCCCGCTGGTCGAATCACAGGCGTGGCTGCTGCAGGGGGCGCTGCTGCTGGCCGTCCAGAGCGCGGTGGGGGCCGGGGCCCGGCGGGTGCCGTTGGCGCGGTCGCTGACCGTGGCCGCGCAGCTGCTGGTGTCCCTGCTGCTGCTCGTCTTCCTCTTCGCCGGCAAGGGCGAGTCCCAGGGGAGCGGGCCGCTGGCGTACCTGGTGGACGATTTCGGCTCGCTGTTCGGGCAGGGCGTCCGGGACGTGGGCGAGTACGCGATCCCGGCGCCGCTGACGGACGGCATCCGGCTGCTGCTGGTGTCCGGGATGCTGCTGATCGGGCTGCTCGTGGACACGCTGGCGGTGGCCATGCGGACGGCCGCCGCGGCCGGACTGCCGCTGCTCGCGCTGTACTCGGTGGCCGCGGGCCTGTCGGGCGGCGGGGAGGCCTCCTGGCTCTCCTTCCTGCTGGCGGGCTGCGGATACCTGCTGATGTTGCTGGCCGAGGGCCGCGACCGGCTCGCCCAGTGGGGCCGGGTCTTCGGCGCGGCCCCGCGCGGACGGGGCGCCGCCGACTCCGGTCTCAGCAGCGGCTCGGGCGGGCAGGCGACGGCCCCGGCGCGGTTCGGACGGCGGATCGGCGCGATCGCCCTGGGCGTGGCGCTGGCGGTGCCGGCGGCGCTGCCGGCGCTCGGCGGCGGGCTGCTGGGCGGCGATCAGGACGGTGGCGACAGCGGCAGCGGTGCGGGCGGGACGATCTCGGCCGTCAACCCGCTGGTCTCCCTGCAGAGCAACCTGAACACGCAGGAAAACCGCGTGATCCTCAAGTACCGGACGGAGAACCCGCAGCAGAGCGAGCAGTACCTGCGGATCGTCGCGCTGGACGAGTTCAACGGCGTGAAGTGGGAGGCCTCCGGGCGGTCCCTGAGCGACGTGCCGAAGCAGCTGCCGCCCCCGCCGGGGCTCGGCGACCAGGTCCGCGCGACCGCCACGGAGGTGGCCACCACCGTCTCCGCGGCGGACAGCTACGTCCAGCGCTACCTCCCCATGCCGTATCCGGCGACGTCGGTGGACATCGAGGGCAAGTGGCGCTTCGAGCCGGTCGGCCGGACCCTGGTCGGGGACCAGCTGGGCCGGGACAGGTTCCAGAACGTCCAGGGCGCCCAGTACCTGGTGCGCAGTCTGCTGCTGAAGCCGACGGCACAGCAGCTGCAGAAGGCTCCGGAGCCGAATCCGGAGATCCGCGACGAGTACACGAAGGTGCCGGACAACCTGCCTCCGGTGGTCGCCGACAGGGCCCGCCAGGTGACGCAGGGGGCGAAGGACGACTACTCGCGGGCGGTGAAGCTGCAGGACTACTTCGCCGTGAACGGCGGCTTCCGCTACAACACGAGGACGGCCTCGGGCACGGGCCCGCAGGCGGTCGCCCGGTTCCTCGACGACAAGGAGGGCTTCTGCATCCACTTCGCCTTCTCGATGGCGGCGATGTCCCGCACCCTGGGCATCCCGGCACGGGTGGCGGTGGGCTTCACGCCCGGTGAGAAGCAGTCGGACGGCAGCGTGAACGTGTCGATGCGGGACGCGCACGCCTGGCCGGAGCTGTACTTCGAGGGCGTGGGCTGGACGCGGTTCGAGCCGACGCCGCGGTCCGGGATCAACGTGCCGGACTACTCCCGCCCGCAGACGCCGACGGCCCAGCAGCCGTCCGCACCGGCGCCGCTGCCCTCGCAGAGCTCCGCACAGCCGTCGGCGGCGCCGTCGGCGTCCGCCGCGTGCCCGCCCGAGCTGAAGAAGCTCGGCGAGTGCGCGGCGCCCGCGGCCGCGCAGGGCCCGACCCGCGGCGACGGGCCGTCGGCGACGACGGTCCTCGGCTGGGTGGCGGCCGTGCTGGCGGTACTGGCCCTGCCCCTGCTGCCGATGCTGTGGCGGAACCGGCTGCGGGCCCGCCGCCTGGGGACCGGGGAGGTCCTGACGGCGTGGCGGGAACTGGGCGACGCCGCCTGGGACGTGGGCGTGGTCCCCGACGAGGCACTGTCCCCGCGCCGGGCGGCGGGCCGGGTCGTGGACCTGGGCCGCCTGGATCCGGAGGCCGCGGAAGCGGTCCACCGGGTCGCGGGCGCGGTGGAACGGGCCCTGTACGCGCCGCCGGGCGCGGAGGTCTCGTACCCGGGGCTGGCGGACGACGTCCTGCTGACCCGCACGGGCCTGCTGGCCGCGGCGAGCCGTCCGGCCCGCCTGCGCGCCCTGCTCCTCCCCCGCTCGGCGACCCGCCTCGCCTGGTCGGCGTCGACCCGCTGGTCCGCGCTCACCTCAGCGGTATCAACCCGCCTGACCGCCCTACGCCTGCGGCTCCCCCTCCGGGGCCGCAGCTGACATCCGAGCCTTCGGCCGTCTTCCCGGGCTCCGCCCAGACCCGCGCCTCAAACGCCGGCGGGCTGGATTTGGCCGATGCCGTCCGCCAAACGCGGCCGGACCGGCCGGAGGCCGCCTTCAGCCCCGCCGGGCCCCTCCAGCGGCGAGCGGGGCTGGGGATTCGGCCGATGCCCGTCCGCCAAACACGGCCGGACCGGCCGGAGGCCCTTCCAGCCCCTCCGGCGTTTGAGGAGCGGGGTCTGGGGCGGAGCCCCAGCTCTTTGCGCCCCCGCCGGGCCGAACCAGCCCCGCCGGCGCTTGAGGCGCAGCGTTCGGGGCGGAGCCCCGGTCTTTGAGGGCAGCCGGGGGCAGAGCCGAGGAAGAGGCGGCCGAACCCGCGGACGCGCGAACGCGGCGAGGCTCGATCCCCCCGAGCCCCGCCGCGTTCGCGTACTGCGTCACCGGGTTCGAATCCCCCGCCCGGCCACGGTAGGAGGTACCCGGTCCGCTCCGCAGCCCCGTGTCGGCGGTGCGGACCGGGTCTCCTGTCCGTTGCTCCCAGTCTGGCGTCCGCGCAGGTGGGAGCCCATCCGCGCACGTACTCATTTCCGCGCCTAGGTACGGATACTCAGCCGCCGCGGCAGGCCCCACCAGTTGTACGGGCTGCCGCGCCCCCGCGGCACCGCCGACTGGGGGGTGGTCGCCGCGCCGGACGGGCTCAGCGGTTGCCGCTGACCCGGCCCCGCAGCAGCAGCGACAGCGCCGAGTGGACGTCGTCGAGGGACCGCTCGCTCTGGAAGGACTGCCAGTCCAGTGCGGCCACCAGCACCATCCCGACCATCGCGGCCGCGGTGAGCGGCACGTCGATCTCGGCGCTCAGCTCACCGCGCTCGACGCCCTCCCGCAGCACCTTCTCCACGACGGCCACCGCCTCCTGCCGGACCACCATCAGCGTGGACTGCCACGCGCGGTTGGTCCGCCACAGCTCGGCGACGTAGAGCTGGGTGAAGGCCGGGTAGCGGTCGATGAAGACGAGGCCGGCGCGGATCATCGCGTCGAGGGCCTCGACCCGGCTGCCGCCGCGCGCCTCCGTCTCCTCCGCCGCCGTCCGCAGGGAGACCGTCAGCAGCCCGACCCCGTGCCGCAGCAGTTCCTCGAAGAGGTCGTTCTTGCTCGCGAAGTTGTAGTAGACGGTGCCCTTCGCGACGCCCGCCCGCTCGGCGATCTCCTCGACCGTGGTCGCGGAGAAGCCCTGCTCCGCGATGAGGGTCACGGCCGCTTCGTAGAGCTTCTGCCGGGTGGCCTGCCGACGGCTCCCGCCGGTACCCGTACCGGTGCTGCTGCTGTCCATGGCGCTGATTGTCACAGGTCAACACGTCCCTACAGGCTCAGTTCGGGGTGCAGTCGGTCCATGGTCCACACCTGCTTGCCGCGGGCGGCGAGCGAGGTGAGGGCGAGGGCCCCGACCGTGAAGGCCGTCAGGACCGCGAAGCCCTGCCACACCGGGCCGAGGTCGCCGCCGGTGATGAGGCGGCGCAGGCTCTCGACCACGTAGGACATCGGCAGGTAGGGGTGGACGGCGTTGAAGAAGTCCGGGCTGGTCTGCACGGGGTAGGTGCCGCCCGCCGAGGTCAGCTGGACCATCAGGACGGCGAGGACGAGGATCCGCCCGGCCGCGCCGAACTTGGCGTTGAGCCACTGGATGATCGCCGCGAAGCAGGCGCTGACCAGCAGCAGGAAGGCGATGGTGAGGGCCGGGTAGGCCATCTTCAGGCCGAGGTCCGGGGCCCAGTGGAGCACGGACATCAGCAGGGCGACCTGGGCGGCGCCGATCCCGACGACGGGCAGCCAGCCGGCGAGGGCGATCCGCCAGGGCGAGGCGCCCGCGGACAGGGCCCGCCGGTTCATGGGCGCGATCAGCATGTAGGCGACCATCGCGCCGACCCACAGGGAGAGCGGGATGAAGTAGGGCGCGAAGCCGGTGCCGTAGTTCGGCGCCTTGTGCAGGGACTGGTTGGCGAGCCTGATCGGGTCGGCCATGACCTCGGTGCGGGCGTCGCGCTGCTGCTGGTCGTAGTCGGGGATCTTCCCCGCGCCGTCGTGCAGGCCGCCGGCGAGCTCGCCGGTGCCGTCGACGAGCTTGTACATGCCGCCGTCGAGGCGGTGGGCGCCGTCGCCGAGCTTGCCGACGCCGTCGCTGAGCTTGCCGGATCCGGTGGTGGCGGAGCCGAGGCCCGTGTGCAGCTGGGCCATGCCGGTGGCGACCTTGTGGGCGCCGGTGTTGAGGGCGTTGACCTTGGCCACGGCCGCGTCGAGGTCGGCTGCGAGGTGGGGGGCCTTGTCGGCGAGGTCGCGGGCCTTGTTCTCCAGGTCGGTCAGCTGGGTGCGGAGCTTGGACACGTCCCCGTTGGCGTTCTTGACCAGGGCGCTGACGTCGCCGCTGAGTTCGGCGGCCTCCGCCGTGTCGTCCCTGACCCTCTTCAGGTCGGGGCAGGAGGCGAGGTGCGGTTCGGCGCCGGGGGTGACGCAGTGCTTGGTGTAGTAGGCGTCGGCGCCGGTGGAGGCCCGCTTGGCGGCGGCCGCGGCGGCCGGGGCCTTCTCGGCGAACTTGTCGAGGTGGTTGTTGACCACCTTCGCGCTGTCGGCGACCAGCTCGGCGGTGGCCGCGAGGCTCTTGGGGTCCTTGACGAAGGGACGGGCCTTGTCGGCCGCGCCGTTGACCTTGTCGGCGACGGCCTGGGTGCCGTTCGCGACGTCCCTCGTGCCGGTCTCCAGCTTGGCGGCTGCCGAGTTGAGCTTCTTCAGGCCGTTGTTGAGCTCGCCGCTCTTCTCCTCGGCGGTGTCGAGGCCGTCGGCGAGCTCCTTGGCGCCCTCCTGGGCCTTGCCCGCCCCGTCCTTGAGCTTGTCGGCGCCGTCGGCGGCCTCGGCGGTCTTGTCGTGCAGGTCGGAGAAGCTGACGAAGATCTTGTCGAGGAAACCGCGGGAGGCGTTGGTGGACGCCGCCGAGCGGACCTCGGAGAAGACGGAGCGCGAGATCGAGCCGACGACGTAGTTGTTGGAGTCGTTCGTGCGGACCTGGAGGGCGCCGGTGGCGGGGTCCTCGCCCGCGCTGGAGGCGATCTTCGCGCTGAAGTCCTCGGGCATGGTCAGGGTCAGGTAGTACGTCCCGTTCTCCAGGCCCTCGGCCGCCTCCTTGGGGCTGACCTCGCGCCAGTCGAAGGTCTTGCTGTCGCGGAGCTTCTTGGTGAGCTCACCGCCCGCGTCCAAGTGCTTGCCGTCGACGGTCGCGCCCCGGTCGGAGTTGACGAGGGCGACGGGCACCTTGTCGAGGTTGTGGTACGGGTCCCAGAAGGACCAGAGGTACAGGGCTCCGTAGAGCAGCGGGAGCAGGAGCAGCGCGACGAGGGCGGCCCGGGGCAGTTTCCCCCGCCCGAACCGCTTCATCTCAAGCGCGGCCAGCTTCGGCGAGCGCATCGTCCTCCCCCTTCGTGTCGTCGTTCTCGGTGTCGGCGTCGGCGTCGGCGTCGCTGCCGCTGTCGTTCTCGGCGGCGGCGTCGGCTTCCGGGCCGGTGTCCGCATCGGCGTCGGCGTCCGCGTCCCCGTCCGCCTCAGGGGCGCTCTTCGCGGAGCTTCCCCAGGTGATCTTCCGGTCGGCGGCCTGCGCTGCGGTGCCGGGCACCTCAGGTGCGTCCGGTGCTTCAGGCGCGTCCTGCGCGTCCTGCTCCTTCGGGCTCGTCCGCAGGGCCACCGCGTCGGCCGGCCCCTCGCTGCACACCGCGAGGACGGTGATCCCGCGGGCGGCGATCGAGCGGAGCAGGGCCCAGGCCTCGGTGCGCTCGGTGTCCGAGAGCTTGAGGTCGAGGTCGTCGAGGGCCAGCAGCCGCGGGGAGCCCAGCAGGGCGATGGCGACGGACAGCCGTACGGCCTCCAGGCGTTCCAGGTCCCGTACGGAGGTGCGCGCGCCCTTGGGCAGCGTGTCGAGGTCCAGTCCGGCCGCGGCCAGGGCCTCGTCGATGCGGGCCGCGGCCTGGGCGCGGCGCTCGGCGCGGGGTCGCAGCAGGGCGCGGACCGGGCCGTCGTAGCGGCGGTGGAGCAGGGCGCCCTCGCGCAGCTGTTCCGCGACGGTGAGGGCCTGGTCGAGGTCGTTGACCCCGGGGACGTGGCCGAGGGCGGCGATCCGGCGGACGGTGGCCATCCGCTTCGGCAGCCGGTGCCCGTCGATCTCGGCGTGGCCCTGGGTGGCCTTCATCCGTCCGGTGAGGGCCAGGAGCAGGCAGGTCCGGCCGCTGCCGGAAGGGCCTTCGACCGCGATGAGCGAGCCGGGCGCCGCGTCGATGCCGACTCCTCGGAAGACCCAGCCGCGCGGGCCCTTGAGTCCGAAGTCCTCGGCTTTGACGGCCGCGCCGTGCGGGCTGTCCACGCCGTCCCCCTTCTTTTTGAACTGACCGGTCAGTTCAAAAACTAGCATCCTCTGCCGCACCAGGTGTGCAGGAGGGGGTAGTTGCGTGGGATACGACCGTAAAAGTGCAGGTCAGGGCGATTGTCAGTGGGGCCGGTCACGATGGGAGCAACGCATCGACAGGAGGTTCGTCATGGCCACACCGTCCCCATCCCCTGTCCACCCCGTCCTGCGCAAGTCGACGGCCGACCCGGCCGCGCTCGACCTGCTCGCCAAGGCCCGCAGCGGCCTGGCCGAGGCCGCCCTGCTGGCCCGGCCCAACGAGCGGTACGCCACCGCCCACCTCGCCGCCCTGCGCACCGCCGCGGCCGTGCTCGCCGCGCGCGGCCGGCCCGAGCCGGTGAACCCGCGGCGACGGCCCCGGATCCGCAGCGCGTGGGAGCTGCTGCCCGAACTGGCGCCGGAGCTCGCCGAGTGGAGCGCGCTCTTCGCCTCGGGCGCGGCCCGCCGGGCCCGGGCCGAGGCGGGCATAGCGGACGCGGCGAGCGGCCGGGAGGCGGACGATCTGGTGCGGGCCGCCTCGATGTTCCTGCGCCTGGTGGAGCGGATGCTCGCCGCCCGGGCACCCGCTCCGAGCCTGCAGCAGGCCCTCCCGCAGCCGCGTCCGGAGCGTCCGGACGCGCGATGAGCTGCCCGGCTGCGGAAGGCCATAAGGTAGACCGGGGTGGGGCACGGACCGCTCACCCCTTCCCTACCGCGCCGAGGAGCCATCAGTCGTGTCGGACACTTCCCGCCCCCGTGCCTCCCTTCGCACCGCCGTGGTGTGGGAGGTCCTCAAGGAGGCGCTCGACCGCCGGGTGAAGGCGACCGGGCGGGACGTGCTGGACGTGCTCGACACCGGTGGCGGCACCGGCAAGTTCGCCGTGCCGGTGGCCCGTCTGGGCCACCGGGTCACCGTGGTCGACCCCAGCCCGAACGCGCTGTTCGGGCTGGAGCGCCGGGTGTCCGAGGCCGGCGTCGCCGACCTGGTCCGCGGCGTCCAGGGCGATGCCCAGGGCCTGTTGGACGTCGTCGAGCGGGACGCGTACGACGTGGTGCTCTGCCACGGCGTGCTGGAGTACGTGGACGACCCGGCCGAGGGCGTGGCCAACGCGGTCGCGGCACTGCGCCCCGGCGGCACGCTCAGCCTGCTGGCCGCAGGCCTCGGCGGGGCCGTGCTCGCCCGCGCGCTGGCCGGGCACTTCACGGAGGCCCGTACCGCCCTGACCGACCCGGCCGGCCGCTGGGGCTCCGGCGACCCGGTGCCGCGGCGCTTCACCGCCGAACAGCTCTCCGAGCTCGTCGGCGGGTCCGGCCTGGCCGTGGGCGCGGTCCACGGCGTGCGGATCTTCGCCGACCTCGTACCGGGGGTCCTGGTGGACACCGAGCCGGGCGCGGTGGAGGCGCTGCTGCGTCTGGAGGAGGCCGCGGCGGAGCTGCCCGCCTTCCACGCGGTCGCCACGCAACTGCACGTGCTCGGCCAGAAGCAGGCCTGAACTGCGATCTTCCGCGGACGGAGTCTGCCGCACACCCGACGAACCGGCGGTCGGCCCCGTATGATCGAGTGCAGTGACCGGCATGGTGGACGGACCATTGGGGAATAAGGGCCTCAGTGACCGCTCCCGCGGCGGTACGGTTTTCGAGCAGTGCTTTTACCGGCTGCGTCTTTTCTGGGCTGTGTCTTTTTGGAACGTGGCGTAGAGGGCGGGTGTCACGGGGGCGATTCCCCGCCTATCCTGAAGGGGACCCCTGGTCGCTACCCCCCGCGACCGACGGATGAGGAGGACTCCCGTGCCGCTCTCGGAGCACGAGCAGCGAATGCTCGAGCAGATGGAGCGAGCGCTGTACGCCGAAGATCCCAAGTTCGCGACAGCGCTTGAGGGAAGCGGACTGCGTACGTACACCCGGCGACGGGTCTACACGGCAGTCGCAGGCATTGTGGTGGGTATCGCGCTCCTCATGACCGGTGTGATCATTCCGAACGTGCTCTGGATCAGCGTGGTGGGATTCCTCGTCATGCTGGGATGTACGGTCCTGGTGGTCACCGGTTGGCGCAAGGCACCCAAGCCTGGCGAGCAGCCCGTCTCCGGAAGTACAGGCGGTTCGGCCCATGGCCGGAACCGGCAGCGTCGGTCGATGATGACCCGCATCGAGGAACGGTGGCAGCGCCGCCGTGACGAGCAGGGGCAGTAGCCCCCAACAGTGTGAGTGAGGGGACGGCCGCCGCCGGGCGACCGTCCCCTCACTGTTCTGTCCCGGTTCTGTCTCCGTGTCCGCGTTCCGTCCGTCGCATCGGCACCCGTGCGACATGATGATCCAATGAGTGTGCTCCCCCTGGTCTTCACCAGCGGCTGGGCCAGTGGGATCAACGCCTACGCCGTGGTCCTCCTGCTCGGCGTCTTCGGCCGGACCGGCCTCAGCGACGAGGTCCCGGCGTCCTTGCAGCGCACGGACGTGCTGATCGTCGCCGCGGTGCTCTTCCTCTGCGAGGCCGTCGCCGACAAGATCCCGTACGTCGACTCGATATGGGACACCGTCCACACCGTGATCCGCCCGCTCGCCGGAGCGGTGATCGGTGCGCTGCTGGCCGGGCAGAGCGGCTCGCTGTCCGACATCACCGCCGGCGCGATCGGCGGCTCCACGGCGCTGGCCAGCCATTTCGTCAAAGCCGGCACCCGGATGGCGATCAACACCTCGCCCGAGCCGTTCACCAACGTGGCCATGAGCATCGCCGAGGACCTCGGCGTGGCCGGTCTCGTCACCTTCGCGATATTCAACCCGGAGGCCGCCGCGATCATCGCGGCCGTCCTGCTGGCCGCCGGACTGGCCATACTCGTCTTCCTCTGGAGCCGGATCCGCCGCTTCCTGCGCCGCCGTGCCCAGCGCCGCGAGGAGAAGCGGCTGGCCACCGAGGCCCGCGAGGCCACCGGGGCCCCACCCCTCTGACCACGACCGGCCCGAGGGGGTCGATAGGCTCGGCCGCATGGCACGAATTGCGGTGATCGGCGCCGGGATGGGCGCGATGGCGACGGCGGCCCGGCTGGCCGTGGCAGGGCATCAGGTGACGGTGTACGAGCGCGGGGCGACCTACGGCGGCGCCGTCGGCCGGTACGAGCGCGAGGGCTTCGCCTTCGACACCGGGCCCGGTCTGCTCCACCTGCCCGCCGTGTACCGCGACCTGTTCGTGAAGACCGGAAAGCGGCCGCTGGAGGACTGCGTCGACCTGGTCCAGGTGGACCCCGCCGTCCGGCACGTCCTCCCCCACCACGGCATCGACGTCACCCTGCCGGGCGCCTCGCGCGGCGGGGTCGCCGCCGCCCTCGACACCGCCTTCGGCCAGGGCTCCGGCGAGCTCTGGAACGCCCTGCTGGGCCGCGCCCGGGACGCCTGGGACGCCACCCGCCGCCCGCTGCTGGAGGAGCCGCTGCGCGACGGGGCCCGGCAGGCGCTGGGCGGCGACCCGTACCCGGCCCTGCGCCGCAGCGGCCTGTTCCGCCGCCGGCCGCCGACCCTCGCCGAGGTGGCCGACCGGGAGCTGGGCGGCGCTCTCGCCGAGCTGCTGACCGGCCTCGTGCGCACCTACGGGATCGACCCGGCCACCGCGCCCGGTTCGGCCGCCGTGCTCCCGTACATGGAGCAGACCTTCGGCAGCTGGTACGTGCGCGGCGGGATGCGCGCCCTGGCCACCGCCGTGTACGAGCGCTGCCTGGAGCGGAAGGTCGTCTTCGCGTTCGGGGCGGACGTGCGCGAGGTCCTGGTCCCGGGCGGCCGCGCGGCCGGGTTGCTGCTGGCCGACGGCAGTGAGGTGGCCGCAGACCACGTGGTCTGCGCGATCGACCCCCGGCAGCTGCCCGCCGGCTCGCTGCGGTGGCCGGCGGACGCGGTCCCCGCCCGCGGTGCGGACGTGCCCGGCCGGATCACGCTGCTGCTCGCGCTGCGCGGCGCGCGCCCCGCCGCGGCCGTCCACCGCACCCTGGTGCACGCCCCGGGGGCGCAGGTCACCGTGTTGCGCCCGGACGACCCCGCCACCCGGCCCGACGCGGAGCACGAGGCGGTCACCGTGAGCGCCGTGTACGGGCCCGGGACCCCGGAGCCCGCGGAGCTGCTGAACCTCGCGGAGAAGGCCGTCCAGGGGCTGCGGGAGCGGCTGTTGTGGCAGGAGGTGCGCACCCCGGCCGATGTCGAGGCGGCGACCGGTGCGCAGGGGGGCGCGGTGCCGCCGCCCGCCCTCGCGGGGGCCGGCGGCCGGCTGCTCCACCCGGCCAACACCACGGCCGTGCCCGGGCTCTACCTGGCGGGCGGCTGGGCGCATCCCGGCGGTGGGCTGCCGCACGCCGGGATGACCGGGGCCCTGGTGGCCGGGCTGATCGTGGAGGGCGCGGAGTTCCGCGGCTCGCAGTGACCGCTGTGGTGAAGGGTGGGCGGACCGGTCCGCGGACCGGTCCGCGCGGGGGTCAGTAGCGGTACTGCTCGTACTCGCCGGGCTGGGTGTACGGGTACTGCTGCGGCGGCTCGGCCTGCTCCTCCGCCGGGTAGGGCTGGCCGCCCCCGTCGGTGGACCGCTGCTGGGGGACCCAGACCCCGCCGGGCGGGGTGTCCGTGGAGTACTGCTGCTGCCCGTAGCCGGCGTACGCGGTGTAGTCGTAGGGCTGGGGCGGGGCGACCCCGCCGCCGGTGCCGATGTACGGGTCCGAGTAGGCGGCGTAGACCTGCTGCTGGCCACCCGTCGGGTAGTCGCCGGAGTAGTCGTACCCGCCGCCCTGGTTCTGCGGGTCGTAGTACGCCGCGTACTGGTGGGCGTCCTGCTCCGCGGTGGTGAACGGTGAGGCGAAGGCCGCCGTCTGGGCGGCTTCGGGGGCCGGTGCGAAGCTCTGTATGCCGTAGGACCCGGTCTCCTCGGGCACCGGCTCCGGGCTGTAGACCTCTTCGGCCGCGGCCTGGAACGGGCGCGCGTCCGCCGCTCCGTCCGCGTCCTCGTACGCGAGCGCGGTGACCTGGAGCGCCGGCTCCTGCTGGACCGCGCCGCCGGACCGGCGCCGTCTGGACTGCCGTACGGGCTCCCCGCCGCGGCGCAGCGCCCAGCCGGCGACGAAGCCCTTGCGGAAGGAGAGCGTCACCAGGGTCTGGCCCAAGGCGAACGCCGCGGCGCCGGCCCCGATGACCGGAACCGACGGCAGCACCACCCCGGCCACCACGCCGAGGAATCCCGCGAAGGCGAGCAGGCGCCAGCGGAGCCGGGCCTTGTACTGCATCAGGACCTCGGCAAGCAGCCACAGCGCGACGAAACCGAACGCGATGTAGAGGACCGTCATTCCCATGCATGGCCCCTCTCGGTACGGCCGCCGGCGCGGGAAACGGGGGGCGGCCGCTCAGGCCCGCTGGTGCAGGCCCAGGTTCTCGTAGATTTCGAGAGTCGCCGTGGAATTGTTCAGCGTGATGAAGTGCAGCCCCGGGACACCCTCGGACAGCAGCCGCGCGCAGAACTCCGTGGCGAACTCGATGCCAATGGAGCGTACAGCGGCCGGATCGTCCTTGACCGCGAGCATGCGCTCTTTCACATCCGCGGGGAAGGCCGCGTTGCTGAGTTGGGGCAGCCGGTCGAGCTGCTTGATCGCCACAACAGGCATGACCTCGGGGATGATCGGGGTCTCGCAGCCCGCCTTCTCGACGCTGTCGCGCAGCCGCAGATAATTCTCCGGATCGAAGAACATCTGGGTGATCGCATAGTCGGCGCCCGCGCGGCACTTGTCCACGAAGTGCCGGATGTCCGTGTCCCAGTCCGTCGAACGCGGGTGCATCTCGGGGAAGGCGGCGACGCCGACGCAGAAGTCGCCGGACTCCTTGACGAGGCGGACCAGGTCGGCGGCGTAGTGCACGCCGTCGGGGTGCGCCACCCAGTCGCCCATCGGGTCGCCCGGCGGGTCTCCGCGCACGACGAGCATGTTCCGGATCCCCGCATCGGCGAACTGCCCGATGACGTTGCGCAGCTCGGCGACCGAGTGGTCCACGGCGGTGAGGTGCGCGACGGGCGTCAGGGTGGTGTCCGCGGCGATCTCCTGGGTGGCCTTGACGGTGCCGCCGCGGGTGGAGCCGCCGGCTCCGTAGGTCACGGACACGAAGCTGGGGGATACCGCCTCGACCCGGCGCAGGGCGTTCCAGAGGTTGCGTTCGCCCTTCTCCGTCTTCGGGGCCCAGAACTCGAAGGAGTACGAGCGCCCGGACGCGAGGAGGTCGCGGACCGTGTGTGCACGGTCCGACCAGGTGGAAGCGGTACCAGAGGCCATGTGGGCAGGTTAGACGCGGCCGGCCGGTCACCGAAGCGCTGTCCGCCTTTTGGACACGTTTTTGGACACTTGGGGGTGCGCCCCTGGTCAAGCGGGGCCTGACACGTTAAAGAGCGGCAGGCCGCCCCTCTGTCCGGGCGGACAGGACTCAGCCGAGCCGGGCCCGGACCCGCTTGGCGAGTTCCGCGGCGGCCGCACCGGGGTCGGTGGCCTCGGTGAGGGCGCGGACGACCACGACGCGGGTGGCGCCGGCGTCCAGCACCTCGTCCAGGTTCGTGCCGTCGATGCCGCCGATGGCGAACCAGGGCCGGTCCTGCTCCAGCGAGGCCGCGTACCGGACCAGCTCCAGGCCGGGGGCGTGGCGGCCGGGCTTGGTGGGGGTGGGCCAGCAGGGGCCGGTGCAGAAGTAGTCCACGCCGGGCTCGGCCACGGCCGCGTCGACCTCGTCCTCCGCGTGGCAGGAGCGGCCGATGAGCACTCGCTCGCCGAGGATGGCGCGGGCCGCGGGGACGGGGATGTCGCCCTGGCCGAGGTGCAGGACGTCGGAGCCGATGGCGTGCGCGACGTCGGCGCGGTCGTTCACGGCGAGGAGCTTGCCGTGGCGGCGTGCGGCCTCGGCGAAAACCTGGAGGTGTTCGAGCTCCTCCCCCGCCTCCATGCCCTTGTCCCGCAGCTGGACGATGTCCACGCCTGCGGCCAGGACGGCGTCGAGGAACTCGGGGAGGTCACCCTGCCGCTTGCGGGCGTCCGTGCAGAGGTAGAGCCGGGCGTCGGACAGCTGCATGGGTGAACCCCCCGTGGGTGGAGGCGGTGTACGGGCGCGGGGCCCGTACACCGCGGTGGAGCGAACTGCGGATCAGGTCAGAGGGCGAGCGCCTGAGCGCGGCGCTTCACCTCCGTGCCGCGATTCTCGCTCAGCGCCTGCACGGGAGTGCCGGGCAGGGTCGGATCCTCGGTGAAGAGCCACTCCAGGATCTCCTCGTCGGTGAAGCGGTCGTCGCGCAGCACGGTCAGCAGACCGACCAGGCCCTTGACGACCTTGTCGCCGTCGATGAAGGGGGCCGGCACCTGCAGGGCGCGGTTCTCGCCCCGGCGTACGGCGATGAGCTGCCCTTCCTTGACCATCTGGCGGACCCGGGTCACCTCGATGTTCAGCATCTCCGCGATGTCGGGGAGGTACAGCCACGAGGGGACAAGGGCATCGATCTTTGCGTCAATCTCGGTCACGGACACAAGCCTGCCATCTCGGCTCCGCCGCCGGTACCTGGGCAGCCCCGTCCGGGTCGCGGCCCGTATCCTGGGGCCACCGCCCAGCGGTGGCCGGGGGAGAAACGGAGAAGGGGCGGGGGCGGGGAGAAGGCTCCGCGCAGCGGCACCCGCGCGCGCCCCGCCCGGGCCGTCAGGCCGTGGCCGACTTGAGCGCGGTCGCGGGGTCGGAGACCTTGGCGGGGTCCACGGGGACGCCCGTCTCGATGAGCTTGCGGCCCTGCGCCACGTCGCGGGGTCGGCCCACCGCCAGGACCGCGACCAGCGCGCCGCCCCGCAGCCAGCACACCGACCAGGCCGGACCGGCCGGGTCTCCGCGCCAGAGCAGGGTGTCGGCCCCGCCGTGGTGTCCGGCGTACTGCACGAACCGCCCGAACTGCTCCGACCAGAAGTACGGCACCGGGTCGTACACCTGGGCCGGCTCCCCGGTCCGGGCCCCGGCCAGGATGTTCGCCGCCACCGTCCGCGGCCCCTGGAGCGCGTTGTCCCAGTGGTGCACGAGCAGCCGCTTCCCGTACCGCCCGGAGGGGAAGGAGGCGCAGTCGCCGACCGCGTACACCCCGGGCAGGGAGGTGCGCAGGTAGGCGTCGGCGGTGACCGAGCCGTCCGGGCCCAGTTCCACACCGGTCCCGGCCAGCCATCCCGTGGCGGGGCGCGCGCCGATGCCCACGACGACCGCGCCGGCCGGCAGGGCGCGCCCGTCCGCGAGCAGGACCCGGCCCTCCTCGATCCCGGCGACCTTCGCGCCGGTGATCAGCCCGGCGCCGGCCTCCTCGTACCAGCGCGCCATGGGCTCGGCGACCTCGGCGGGCAGCGCCCCCGCCAGCACCCGGTCCGCCGCCTCGACCACGGTCACCGCGCAGCCCGCCTCGCGGGCCGCGGTGGCGAACTCGGCGCCGATCCAGCCCGCCCCGACGACCACCGTCGCCGGGGCGGCCGCCAGGACCGGGCGCAGCCGCGCCGCGTCGTCCAGCGTGCGCAGCAGGTGGACGCCGGGGACGCCCTCGGTGCCGGGGAGGGTCAGCGGCTCGGCGCCGGTCGCCAGCACGAGGACCTCGTACGGGACCGGGCCGGCCTCGGTGTCCAGTTCGCGGTCGGCGGCCCGGAGGCCGGTGACCTCCGTCCCGAGCCGCAGTTCGATGCCGAGCCCGTCGAAGTCCACGTCGAAGGCGGAGTCCTCGGCCTTGCCGAGCAGGACCGCCTTGGACAGCGGGGGCCGGTCGTAGGGCTGGTGGGGTTCGGCTCCCAGCAGGGTCAGGGGGCCGGCGAACCCCTGCTCGCGCAGGGCGACCGCGGTCTGCACCCCGGCCATTCCGGCGCCGGCGATCACGACGCCGCGCTGATTGTGTTCCGTCTGCTCGCTCACCCGGCCACCCTAATCATCTGACGCCCCGTCAGGAATAGGTGCCGCCTTACCGGCCGTCCGGGGCCGGGATACTCTGGCCACCGTACCTATCGCGGGAGTCCGGCGCACCGGGCTGAGAGGGAGGCTGGCCGGCCTCCGACCGTACGAACCTGATCCGGGTCATGCCGGCGAAGGGAGGGGCTGGACGCCCATGCACTCATCTCGGAAGGGATCCGACGTCCTCGTCATCGGGGGCGGGATCATCGGCCTGGTCACCGCCTGGCGGGCCGCGGCGCGCGGGCTGCGCACCGTACTCGCCGACCCGGCGCCCGGCGGCGGCGCCGCCCAGGTCGCGGCCGGCATGCTCGCCCCCGTCACCGAACTGCACTTCGGCGAGGAAGCCCTGCTGGGCCTCGGCCTCGCCTCCGCCGCGCGCTACCCGGAGTTCGCCGCCGAACTCGCCGATGCGAGCGGCGGCATGGACATCGGCTTCCGCGCCTGCGGCACCCTCGCCGTCGCCCTCGACGCCGACGACCGGCTCCACCTGCGGGAACTGCACGCGCTGCAGCGCCGCTGCGGCCTGGAGTCCGAGTGGCTCACCGGCCGCGAGTGCCGCCGCCTGGAGCCCATGCTCGCGCCGGGCGTACGCGGCGGCCTGCGCGTGGACGGCGACCACCAGGTCGACCCGCGCCGGCTCGCGGCCGCCCTGCTGGCCGCCTGCGAGCGCGCCGGCGTGATCATCCACCGGGCCGCCGTGGAACGGCTGCTGGTCACCGCCGACCGGGCGGCCGGGGCCGCACTCGACGACGGTACGGAGCTGCGCGCCGCCCAGGTGGTCCTGGCGGCGGGCTCGCTCAGCGGCAGGCTGGCGGGCGTACCGCCGGAGGTGCTGCCTCCCGTACGGCCGGTCAAGGGCCAGGTCCTGCGCCTGTCCGTGCCCCCGGCCTACGCGCCGTTCCTGTCCCGGACCGTCCGGGCCGTCGTCCGCGGCAGCCACGTCTACCTGGTGCCGCGCGAGAACGGCGAACTCGTCGTCGGCGCCACCAGCGAGGAACTCGGCTGGGACACCACGGTCACCGCGGGCGGGGTCTACGAACTCCTGCGCGACGCCCACGAACTGGTCCCCGGCATCACCGAACTCCCCCTCACCGAGACCCGTGCGGGACTGCGCCCCGGCTCGCCCGACAACGCCCCGCTGCTCGGCCCGACCGACCTGCCGGGCCTGCACCTGGCCACCGGGCACTACCGCAACGGGGTACTGCTGACCCCGCTCACCGGCGAGGTGCTCGCCGAGCTGCTGGCCACCGGCGAAGTGCCGGAGATCGCGCGCCCCTTCACCCCCCGCCGGTTCTCCGCCGCACGTCAGGAGTCGTACGCATGACCCTCCCCGTCTCCGTCTCCGTCAACGGCGAGCCGCGCGAGGTCGCGGCCGGCACCACGCTCGACACCGTGGTCGCGACGCTGACCACGGCCCCCTCCGGCGTCGCCGCCGCGCTCAACGAGACCGTGGTCCCGCGCGGGCAGTGGCCGGCCACGCCGGTGCGCGCCGGCGACCGGGTCGAAATCCTCACCGCGGTCCAGGGAGGCTGAGCGCCATGGCGGACGACCTCTTCACCCTGGGCGGCCGGACCTTCTCCTCCCGCCTGATCATGGGCACGGGCGGGGCCCCGAGCCTGGACGTGCTGGAACGCTCCCTGGTCGCGTCCGGCACCGAACTCACGACGGTCGCGATGCGGCGCCTCGACCCCACGGTCCAGGGCTCCGTCCTCTCCGTCCTGACCAAGCTCGGCATCTCGGTCCTGCCCAACACGGCGGGCTGCTTCACGGCCGGCGAGGCCGTGCTCACGGCCCGGCTGGCCCGGGAGGCGCTGGGCACGGACTGGATCAAGCTGGAGGTGGTCGCGGACGAGCGGACCCTCCTGCCCGACGGCGTCGAGCTGCTGGACGCCGCCGAGATCCTGGTGGACGAGGGCTTCACGGTCCTCCCCTACACCAACGACGACCCGGTGCTCGCGCGGAAGCTGGAGGACGTGGGCTGCGCGGCGATCATGCCGCTGGGGTCGCCCATCGGATCCGGGATGGGCATCCGCAACCCGCACAACTTCGAGCTGATCGCGGAGCGGGCGTCGGTGCCGGTGATCCTGGACGCGGGCGCGGGCACGGCGTCGGACGCCGCCCTCGCCATGGAGCTGGGGTGCGCGGCGGTGATGCTGGCCTCGGCGGTGACGCGGGCGCAGGAGCCGGTCCTGATGGCGTCCGCCATGCGGGACGCCGTCTCGGCGGGGCGGCTCGCGTTCCGCGCGGGGCGCATCCCGCAACGCCGCTTCGCCGAAGCCTCCTCCCCTGCGGAGGGCCGCGCCGCCCTGGACCCGGAGCGCCCGGCGTTCTGACCTGCAGGTCCGCTCCCGGGGCTCCGCCCCGGACCCCTACGGCGCTCCGCGCGCGGGGGCTCGGGGGCAGGGCCCCCGCAACGGCGCCGCAGCCCGCGGACGTCACAGGTGCGCTGCAACGCGACCCGCCCAGACCGGCGGTAGCCGAGCGGCTCGTAGAATCCTCGGGTGGATACGACCCTGGATGACCCCCTCGTCGGGCGCGTGCTCGACGGCCGCTACCGCATCGACGCCCACATCGCGGCCGGCGGCATGGCCACGGTCTACCGGGCCGTCGACACCCGCCTCGACCGGGTGCTCGCCCTGAAGGTGATGCACCCGTCCCTCGCCGCCGACGCCGCCTTCGTGGACCGGTTCATCCGCGAGGCGAAGTCCGTGGCCCGGCTCGCGCACCCCAACGTGGTCGCCGTCTTCGACCAGGGCACGGACGGGCCGTACGTCTACCTCGCCATGGAGTACGTCTCCGGCTGCACCCTGCGCGACGTGCTCCGCGAGCGCGGCGCGCTCCAGCCGCGGGCCGCCCTCGACATCCTGGAACCCGTGCTCGCCGCCCTGGGCGCCGCCCACCGGGCCGGCTTCGTCCACCGCGACATGAAGCCCGAGAACGTCCTGATCGGCGACGACGGCCGGGTCAAGGTGGCGGACTTCGGGCTGGTCCGGTCCGTGGACTCGGTCACCAACACCACGGGCTCCGTCCTCGGCACCGTCTCCTACCTGGCCCCCGAGCAGATCGAGAGCGGCGTCGCCGACACCCGCGTGGACGTCTACGCCTGCGGTGTCGTCCTCTACGAGATGCTCACCGGCTCCAAGCCCCACCTCGGCGACACCCCCGCGCAGGTCCTCTACCAGCACCTCCACGAGGACGTCCCGCCTCCCTCCACCACGGTCCCGGGCCTCCCCGTCGGGCTCGACGAGCTGGTCGCGCAGGCCACCGCCCGCAACGCCGACGTGCGCCCTTACGACGCCGCCGCGCTGCTCGGCCTCACCCGCGAGACCCGCGCCCTGCTCAGCGACGCCGAGCTGGACGCCGTACCGCCGCAGGCGCGCGCCGAGGTGCGGTCATCCGCCGAGGACCGCACCGGAGTGATCCCCCGCCCGGTGGCCGCGCAGCCCGTGAACCACACCTCCCGGCTGGAGACGCTGCCGCCGCCGTCCGCTCCGCCCGCGCACCGGCCGGCGCCCGCCGGGCGGCCCCGCCGCAGCGTGTTCCTCGTCATCGCCGGGGTACTGCTCGCCCTCGGGGTCGGCACCGGCGTCTGGTACATCAACTCCGGCCAGTTCACCAAGGTGCCGAACCTGCTCGGCAAGACCGAGGCGCAGGCCCGCTCCCAGCTGTCGGCGGCCGGGCTCGGCGTGAAGGGGATCGACCGGAAGTTCAGCGACGCCTTCGACCGCGGGACGGTGATGAACACCGATCCCCCGGGCGGCCGGCGGATCCGCGGCAACGGCGCGGTGGCCCTCACCATCTCCCGCGGCCCCGAGGTCGTGGCCGTGCCCAACCTCAAGGGCAGGCCGCTGGAGGAGGCCCAGGCCGAGCTGACCAGGGCCGGGCTGGCTCCCGGCATCGTCACGCAGGCCTTCAGCCAGGACGTCGCGCAGGGCTCGGTGATCGCCACCGACCCGGTGGGCGGCGAGAAGCGGGCGCCGGACACGGCGGTCTCGCTCGTCGTCAGCAAGGGCCGGCCGGTGCCCGTCCCGACCGTGACCGGGCTCCCCGTCGAGCAGGCGAGGGCCAGCCTGGAGGCGCTGGGACTGAAGGTGGCGACGGCTCCCGAGCAGGTCAACTCCCCCTCGGCGGCCGGTACGGTCGCCAACCAGTCGATCGGCGCCGGCACCCAGGCCGCGGCCGGTGACACGGTCACGCTGACCGCGTCCAAGGGCCCCCGCCAGCTCCCGGTGCCGAACGTGACCGGCCAGGAGGTGGACGCGGCCCGCAAGATCCTGGAGGCCGCGGGCTTCAAGGTGAAGGTGGACCGGCCGTTGATCTCGTTCAGCAACACGGTGGACAGCCAGTCGGTGCTGGCCGGACTGAACGCCCCCGAGGGCAGCACGATCACCATCCGGACCAAGGGGCTGTAGGCGGCAGTGATGCGCAATCCAGTGGGCGGGCACGTCCCCGTGGCGGGCGGCCTCGCCTCGGTCGGGCTGACCTACGCCCGCGAGATGGGCGCCGAGGCCGTCCAGGTCTTCGTCGCCAATCCGCGCGGCTGGGCCACCCCGGTCGGCAACCCGGCGCAGGACGAGCGGTTCCGGGCCCAGTGCGCGGACGCGTCCGTCCCGGCCTACGTGCACGCTCCGTACCTGATCAACTTCGGCTCGCACACCGAGGCCACCGTGGAGAAGTCGGTGGAGTCCCTGCGCCACTCACTGCGCCGCGGCCGGGAGATCGGCGCGCTCGGCGTGGTCGTGCACACCGGGTCGGCGACCGGGGGCCGCCCGCGGGAGGTGGCGTACGCGCAGATCAGGGAGCACATGCTGCCGCTGCTGGACGAGCTGACCCACGACGACGACCCGTTCCTGCTGCTGGAGTCGACGGCCGGGCAGGGCTCCTCGCTGTGCTCGCTCGCCGAGGACTTCGGCCCGTACTTCGATGCGCTCGACCACCATCCGAAGCTGGGCATCTGCCTGGACACCTGCCACGTCTTCGCGGCCGGTCACGACCTGGCCGAGCCGGGCGGGACGAAGCTGATGCTGGACCTGCTCGTGGACACGGTCGGCGAGGGTCGGCTGAAGCTGGTCCACGCGAACGACTCCAAGGAGGGCGTCGGCGCACACAGGGACCGGCACGCGAACATCGGCCAGGGGCACATCGGCCGGGACGCCTTCGCGGAGCTGATCACGCACCCCGCGATGGACGGCGTGCCGCTGATCATCGAGACGCCCGGGGGCAAGGAAGGGCATGCGGCGGACGTGGCGCTGCTGAAGGAGCTGCGCGGCCCGCAGTGATCCGGTGATCCCTTGAGGAATACCCCGGGGGGGTATACGGTTCTGCCACATCGACAGAACCGCTACTCGGCATTTCCCATCAGGGGGTCGTCATGGAGCAGGCACACACAGACCACGAACACCACCAGCACCACGGCGGACACGGGCACGGGCACGACGCCGGCAGCAGCTCCGGCAAGGCCGGCTGGGCCATGGCCGCCCGGGCCACCCTCCACTGCCTCACCGGATGCGCCATCGGCGAGGTGCTGGGCATGGTCATCGGCACGGCACTCGGCTGGGGGAACGTGCCCACCATGACCCTTGCGATCGTGCTGGCGTTCTTCTTCGGCTACGCCCTCACCCTGCGCGGGATACTCTCCGCCGGTGTCGACCTCCGTACGGCCATCCGGGTGGCCCTGGCCGCCGACACCCTGTCGATCGCCGTCATGGAGCTGATCGACAACGGGGTGATCGCCCTGTGGCCCGGCGCGATGGACGCGCACCTCTCGGAGCCGCTGTTCTGGGCGGTGCTCGCGATCTCGCTCGCCGTCGCCTTCGCGGTCACGGTCCCGGTCAACAAGTGGATGATCGGCCGCGGCAAGGGTCACGCGGTCGTCCACCAGTACCACCACTGAGGGCCGGACGCCCCCTACAACTCGGGGCCGTCCCCCGGCTCCTCCTGGTACGAGTAGCGCTGCTCGCGCCAGGGGTCGCCGATGTTGTGGTAGCCGCGCTCCTCCCAGAAGCCGCGGCGGTCGGCGGTCATGTACTCGACGCCGCGGACCCACTTGGGGCCCTTCCACGCGTACAGGTGCGGGACCACGAGCCGCACGGGGAAACCGTGCTCGGCGGTGAGGAGTTCACCGCCCTGGTGGGTGGCGAAGACGGTCCGCTCGGATGCGAAGTCGGCTAGCCGCAAGTTGGAGCTGAAGCCGTACTCGGCCCACACCATCACGTGCGTGACCTGCGGCGCGGGCGGCGCCAGGGCCAGGATCTCGCGGGCGAGCACACCGCCCCATTCGGCGCCCTGCATGCTGAACTTGGTGACGCAGTGCAGGTCCGCCACGACGGAGTCGAACGGCAGGGCCGTGAACTCCTCGTGGTTCCAGCAGTGCTTGTCCCCGTCGGCCGTCGCGCCGAAGACCCGGAACTCCCAGCGGTCCGGCTTGAACTTGGGCACGGGCCCGTAATGGGTGACCGGCCAGCCCCTCTGCAGCCGCTGCCCCGGTGGAAGCTCCAGCGGCTCTGCTCCCGGAGATTCCCGGCTTTCCGGCTGACCCATGACTCCATGGTGACAGACTGGGCGGGGTGGTCATGACCAGGTCTGGACCGATTCGGGCAAGTCACGGCAACTCCCACTAAGGAGGCACTTACTGGACGGCCTCCGGCGGCAGTGCAAGGATGCGCGCAGATCCCCCAGTGAGCACTGGGAGGTACCCCCAGCCCCGTCACGTAACTGACATTGCCTGGAAGGAGCCTCTGCGATGCAGGGCGACCCCGAGGTCCTTGAGTTTCTGAACGAGCAGCTGACCGGCGAGCTGACGGCCATCAATCAGTACTGGCTGCACTACCGCATCCAGGACAACAAGGGCTGGACCAAGCTCGCCAAGTACACGCGTGAAGAATCCATCGACGAGATGAAGCACGCGGACAAGATCACCGAGCGCATCCTGATGCTCGACGGTCTTCCGAACTACCAGCGGCTCTTCCACGTGCGCGTCGGGCAGACGCTCACGGAGATGTTCCAGGCGGACCGCCAGGTCGAGGTCGAGGCCATCGACCGGCTCAAGCGCGGCATCGAGGTCATGCGCGGCAAGGGCGACATCACCTCGGCCCGTCTCTTCGAGGAGATCCTGGAGGACGAGGAGCACCACATCGACTACCTCGACACCCAGCTGGAGCTCATCGAGTCGCTGGGCGAGCCGCTCTACATCGCGCAGCTGATCGAGCAGCCGAGCTAGCAGCCCGTCCGTCCCCGTCGCCCGCCGTTCCGGGGCCGACCGGTCCCACCGGGCCGATCAGGCCGCTTCCGCCATTGCGGGCGAACGTGCCGGCTCCGTCGCCGCGGCGAGCACGACCGCCGCGTCACCCTTCTCCAGCAGTTCCCGGCGCGGGCAGGCGCCACGGCCGAGGATGCCCTGGATGGTGCGCACGCAGGAGCCGCAGTCGGTGCCGGCCTTGGTGGCCGAGGCGATCTGGCGCGGGGTGCAGGCCCCGGCGGCCGCGTGGTCCTTGACCTGCTTGTCGGTGATCCCGAAGCAAGAGCAGACGTACACGCGGTTCACCTCCCTGGGCGGAATGGTTCGACGAGCCATCCCCTATTCGGTGAGGCTTACCTAACCGTACCCAAAGTTAGGGTGACCTAAAAGCCCTGGATACAACTGTGGGGCGCGGATCACATCGATCCGCGCCCCACAGTCGTAGGAAGGTACTGGTTGATCCTTACTGGTCGCGGTACATCTCGGCGACCAGGAACGCCAGGTCCAGGGACTGGCTGCGGTTGAGCCGCGGGTCGCAGGCCGTCTCGTAGCGCTGGTGCAGGTCGTCGACGAAGATCTCGTCGCCGCCGCCCACGCACTCGGTGACGTCGTCACCGGTGAGCTCGACGTGGATGCCGCCCGGGTGGGTGCCGAGGCTCTTGTGGACCTCGAAGAAGCCCTTGACCTCGTCGAGCACGTCGTCGAAACGGCGCGTCTTGTGGCCGGAGGCCGCCTCGAAGGTGTTGCCGTGCATCGGGTCGGTGACCCAGCCGACGACCGCGCCGGAGGCGGTGACCTTCTCGACCAGCTCGGGGAGCTTGTCGCGGACCTTGTCGGCGCCCATGCGGACGACGAACGTCAGCCGGCCCGGCTCGCGCTCGGGGTCCAGGCGGTCGATGTACGTCAGCGCCTCGTCCACCGTGGTGGTGGGGCCGAGCTTGACGCCGATCGGGTTGGCGATCTGCGAGCAGAACTCGATGTGCGCGTGGTCCAGCTGGCGGGTGCGCTCACCGATCCAGACCATGTGGCCGGAGGTGTCGTACAGCTTGCCGGTACGCGAGTCGGTGCGGGTCAGCGCGCCCTCGTAGTCGAGCAGCAGCGCCTCGTGGGAGGCGTAGAACTCGACGGCCTTGAACTCGGCCGGGTCGGTGCCGCACGCCTTCATGAAGTTCAGCGCGTTGTCGATCTCCCGCGCCAGCTGCTCGTACCGCTGACCGGACGGGGAGGACTTCACGAAGTCCTGGTTCCAGGCGTGCACCTGGCGCAGGTCGGCGTAACCACCGGTGGTGAAGGCGCGCACCAGGTTGAGCGTGGAGGCGGAGGCGTTGTACATGCGCTTCAGCCGCTCGGGGTCCGGGATCCGGGCCTCTTCGGTGAAGGCGAAGCCGTTGACGGAGTCGCCGCGGTAGGTCGGCAGGGTGACGCCGTCGCGGGTCTCGGTGTCCTTGGAGCGCGGCTTGGAGTACTGGCCCGCGATGCGGCCGACCTTGACGACCGGCACGGAGGCCGCGTACGTCAGTACGGCACTCATCTGGAGCAGCGTCTTCAGCTTGGCTCGGATGTGTTCGGCGGACACGCCGTCGAAGGCCTCGGCACAGTCGCCGCCCTGGAGGAGGAACGCCTCGCCCTTGGCGACGGCTCCCAGACGGGCACGCAGCTGGTCGCATTCGCCCGCGAAAACGAGCGGAGGATACGACTCGAGGTCCGCGACGACAGCGCGCAGAGCCTCGGCATCGGGGTACGAAGGCTGCTGCGCCGCGGGAAGGTCTCGCCAGGTCGCCTTGGCGGCGGGGGCTTGGGTTTCAGCGTTCACGGTCACCTCGTACACATTACGGCGTCATACGTCTCATCCCGCCCTCCGCCCACAACGTGAGACGGTCCCGCTCGAAGGCAGGGGGACCCCAACGGAACGGAATCCATGGTTCAGCCCACGCCGTGAGACGGATCCGGCGCCGCGGGCCCCCGCTGGGCTAGGGTGCCTCCCATGTACGCGCACACGAACCAGAACTGGTGGTGGCCCGCTCCCGGCGGCCCACTTCTCGCGCGTACCTAGAAGACACGCAACGACGCGAAGGCCGCCCCGAGGGGCGGCCTTGCGTGTTCTCCGACGCGGGCGCCGCTCCTCCCACCGGAAGGACGCCCCGCCCATGGACCCCCGGCACCCGAACCGACCGAGCCGGCTCAGCCGCCTGCTCGACGACTCCTGCCCGCCGTTCGCCCTGCTGCGCCGGCGGACCCCCGGCCGCGACCACGACACCGTCGAGGTGCTGATCGGCGCGGTCCACGAGGCCGAACACCTCGCCGACCTGCCCGTCCGTGAGCTGCCCACCCTCGCCCTCGTCCCCTTCCGGCAGATCCGGGAGCGCGGATTCGACGTACGCGACGACGGCACGCCGCTGAGCGTGCTGGCCGCCGAGGAGGCGTACGAGATCCCGCTCGCCGAGGCGCTGGCCGCGCTGCCCGCGCACGAGGTGCGGGTCGAGGGCGGCGGCTTCGACGTCCCCGACGCGGAGTACGCGGCCACGGTCGAGCGGGTCATCGAGGACGAGATCGGCCGCGGGGAGGGCGCGAACTTCGTCATCCGGCGGACCTACGAGGGCCGGATCGACGGCTTCGGCCGGGCCGACGCGCTGGCGTTGTTCCGGCGGCTGCTGCTGGGCGAGCGCGGCGCGTACTGGACGTACGTCGTCCACACCGGGGAGCGGACGCTGGTCGGGCCGAGCCCCGAGGTGCACGTGCGGATGTCCGGGGGCACGGTCGTGATGAACCCGATCAGCGGGACGTACCGCCACCCGGCCGGGGGACCCACCGTGGACTCCCTCCTCGCCTTCCTCGGCGACCGCAAGGAGACCGAGGAACTGTCGATGGTCGTCGACGAGGAACTCAAGATGATGTGCACCGTCGGCGACCGCGGCGGAGTCGTCGTCGGACCGCGGCTGAAGGAGATGTCCCACCTCGCGCACACCGAGTACGAGCTGCGGGGGCGCTCCTCGCTGGACGTGCGGGAGGTGCTGCGGGAGACGATGTTCGCGGCGACGGTCACCGGCTCGCCGGTGCAGAACGCCTGCCGGGTCATCGAGCGGTACGAGAGCGGGGGCCGCGGCTATTACGCGGGGGCCCTGGCCCTGCTCGGCCAGGACGCGGCCGGGGCGCAGACCCTCGACTCCCCCATCCTGATCCGCACCGCCGACATCGCCCCGGACGGCGCGCTGCGGGTGCCGGTCGGCGCCACGCTCGTGCGGCACTCCGATCCGGCGGGCGAGGTCGCGGAGACGCACGCGAAGGCGGCGGGGGTGCTGGCGGCGCTCGGGGTACGGCCGGCCGCGCCCCGGCCGTCCTCCGAGGGGGCGCGGCTCGCGGACCACCCGCGGGTACGGGCGGCCCTCGCGGCCCGGCGCTCGGACCTGGCCCCCTTCTGGCTGCGCATGCAGGAGCGGCCCTCCTCCCTGACCGGCCACGCGCTGGTGGTGGACGGCGAGGACACCTTCACGGCGATGCTGGCGCACGTCCTGCGGGTGGCCGGGCTGGAGGTGACCGTACGCCGCTACGACGATCCGGGGCTGCGGGCGGCGGCCCTGTCCTGGGAGGGTCCGATCGTCCTGGGCCCCGGCCCCGGCAACCCGGCGGATGCCTCGGACCCCAAGATGCGGATGCTGCGCGCGCTGGCCGCGGAACTGTTGGAAGGGCACCGGCACGGGCTGGTCGGGGTCTGCCTGGGGCACGAGCTGCTGGCGGCCGAGCTGGGACTGCCGCTGATCCGCAAGGCGGAGCCGGCGCAGGGGGCGCAGGTCCGGATCGACCTGTTCGGGGCGCAGGAGGTGGTGGGCTTCTACAACACGTACACGGCGCACTGCGACGAGGCGCTGGCCGCTCGGCTCGCCGTGGACGGGGTGGAGGTGGCCCGCGATCCGGTGACGGGCGAGGTCCATGCCCTTCGCTCGGCGGCGGGCTTCGCGGGGGTCCAGTTCCACCCGGAGTCGGTGCTCAGCCTGCGCGGCGCGGACCTGCTGCGCGAGCTCCTGACCGGCGTGACGACCCCCGCCCCGGCGTAGCCGCCGGCCGCCGCTGCGCGGAGCGGTTCCCCCCGCCCCGCCCCTTCCCGAAACCGGGCCCTGCCCGGACCCGGTCCTCAAACGCCGGACGGACTGAAAGATCCGGCCTCGTCTGCTCCGTACGTCACACCATGGGCCGTTCGTCACCGTACGGCCCATGGTTGCGCGTCGCCGCTCAGCCGGAGCTCAGCCGAAGAAGACCCCTACCTCCTTGTAGAGCGCGGGGTCCACCGTCTTCAGCTTCGCCGTCGCCTCCGCGATCGGGACCCGGACGATGTCCGTCCCCTTGAGCGCGACCATCTTGCCGAAGTCCCCGTCGTGCACCGCGTCGATGGCATGCAGCCCGAACCGGGTCGCCAGCCACCGGTCGAAGGCGCTGGGCGTGCCGCCCCGCTGGATGTGCCCGAGCACGGTCGTACGGGCCTCCTTGCCGGTCCGCGCCTCGATCTCCTTGGCCAGCCACTCGCCCACGCCCGACAGCCGGACGTGCCCGAAGGAGTCCTTGGTGGCGTCCTTCAGGACCAGGTCCCCGTCCTTGGGCATCGCACCCTCGGCGACCACGACGATCGGGGCGTAGCTCGCCTTGAAGCGGGAGGTCACCCAGGCGCACACCTCGTCCATGTCGAAGCGCTGCTCCGGGATGAGGATGACGTTGGCGCCGCCCGCGAGCCCCGAGTGCAGGGCGATCCAGCCGGCGTGCCGGCCCATGACCTCGACGACCAGGACGCGCATGTGCGACTCGGCCGTGGTGTGCAGCCGGTCGATGGCCTCGGTCGCGATGCCGACGGCGGTGTCGAAGCCGAAGGCGTAGTCCGTGGCGGACAGGTCGTTGTCGATGGTCTTGGGCACGCCGACGCAGGGGATGCCGTACTCCTCGTACAGCCGGGCGGCCACCCCGAGGGTGTCCTCGCCTCCGATCGCGACGAGCGCGTCCACCTCGTACTTGGCGAGGTTGTCCTTGATGTCGCGCACCCCGTTCTCCGTCTTGAACGGGTTGGTGCGCGAGGAGCCGAGGATGGTGCCGCCGCGGGGCAGGATGCCGCGGACGGCGGAGATGTCGAGCGGGACGGTCCTCCCCTCGACCGCGCCCCGCCAGCCGTCCTTGAACCCGACGAACTCGCAGCCGTACTCCTGGGTGCCCTTGCGTACGACGGCCCTGATCACCGCGTTGAGCCCGGGGCAGTCGCCGCCACCGGTCAGCACTCCGACCTTCATGGAATCTCCCTTCGCCATGACGGTCACGCTAGTGGTGACGCAGGTCACAGCAAGGGTCCTGAGGGGGGCAATTCCGGTGGAATCGCGGGGCGTTGCGTACACCCGTTCACTCGTACGAGGACGTAAGTACGATCGACGGGCGGTGCGGGCCGCCCCGGACGGGGCCTACGCGTCGTCGAGGCCCCGCTCTATGGCGTACCGGACGAGCTCCACCCGGTTGTGCAACTGCAGCTTGCCCAGGGTGTTCTGGACGTGGTTCTGCACGGTGCGGTGGGAGATGACCAGCCGCTCCGCGATCTGCTTGTACGAGAGCCCCTTGGCGACGAGGCGCAGCACCTCGGTCTCGCGGTCGGTCAGTTGGGGTGCCTTCGGCTCGTCGGAGGCGGTCGGCACCGGGTCGGTGGCCAGCCTCCGGTACTCGCCGAGCACCAGACCGGCCAGGCCGGGGGTGAAGACCGGGTCGCCGGCCGCGGTGCGGCGGACCGCGTCGATGAGTTCCTGGGCGCCCGCGGACTTCAGCAGGTAGCCGGTCGCGCCGGACTTCACCGCCTCCAGGACGTCCGCGTGCTCACCGCTGGCGGACAGGACCAGGACGCGCAGCGCCGGGTGGGCTCCGACCAGTTCCTTGCAGACCTGCACGCCCGGCATGCCGGGCAGGTTGAGGTCGAGGACCAGGACGTCGGGGGTGACGGCGCGGGCCCGGCGTACCGCCTCGGGGCCGTCGCCGGCGGTGGCCACCACGTCGAAGCCCGCGGCGGCCAGGTCGCGGGCGACCGCGTCCCGCCACATCGGGTGGTCGTCGACGACCATCACCCTGATCTCGTGCGGTTCTTTCGTGCTCATTGGGTCCTCCCCCTGGGTACCTTCAGTTCCACTTCGGTGCCCTGCCCGGGGACGGACACCAGATCGGCGCTGCCGCCGAGGTCACGCAGTCGGCCGCGGATGGACAGGGCGACTCCCATCCGGCCCTCGCCCTCGGCCTGGTCGAGCCGGCCCGCCGGGATGCCCGGGCCGTCGTCGCGGACGGTCACGATCACCTCGTCGCCCCAGTCCTCGACCAGGATCCAGGCCCTGGCCCCCTCGCCCGCGTGCTTGCGCACGTTGTCGAGGGCGGCGCCGACCGCCGCGGCCAGCTCCTTCGCGGCGGGCACCGGCAGCGGCACCGGCGTGCCCGGCTCGGCGAAGCTCACCCGGGATCCGGCGTGCGGGGCGAGGAGCGTGCGCAGGTCCAGCTCGCCGTCGTCGGCGCCCGGCTCCTCCACCTCGTACGTGTCCACCAGCGCGCCGCGCGACTGGTCGGAGGAGACCCGGGAGGGGTGCACGAGCCCGGTGGAGACCAGCGTGCGCAGCGCCACCTCCTGCTCCCCCGCCATCCGGCCGAGCTCCTCGGCCTCCCCGCCCAGTTCGGTGCCGCGCCGCTGGACCATGGCGAGGACCTGGAGGACCCCGTCGTGGATGTCGCGGGCGAGGCGCTCGCGCTCGCGGGTGGCGGCCTCGATCTCCAGGGCGCGGGCGAGGGTGTTCTCACTGGCCCGGGCGACCTCGACGACGTAGCCGATGGCCACGGAGGAGACCCAGACGAGCAGCACGTTGTGCAGGGCGTCCCGGGTGGGCTGGCCGCCGTGGATGAGGATGGTGGCCGCGGCCACGAAGGTGGAGGCGAAGCAGGCCCAGCGCCAGCCGCCCTTGATGGCGAAGCCCAGGACCGCGCCCCCGGTCCAGATCGTGGGCAGGGTGGGACCGCCCCCGGTGATCCTCTCGTAGGTGTCGGCGAGCGGGGTCAGCCCGATCCCGACGATGGCGACGGTGAGGTCGGCGACGAGGAAGCCCTTGGTGCAGCTGGCGGCGTTGGCCACCTTCGAGGTGGTGGCCAGGGTCCAGACGGCGAGGAAGGCAAGGTAGCCGGCCGCGACCCAGGGGTGCGGGTACCGCTTGTAGGCGGAGGCGAACAGCAGCACCGCGTAGACCATGGTCAGCAGCCGGTACACCGTCAGGGCACGCCAGAGCGGCTGCTCGACCGACATGCGTACGACGCGTTCGCGTTTCGCCATCTCCCCCACCCCTTGCGGGCGGTACCGCCCGACCTACTCCGCCGTCCCGTCGGCCTTCTCGCCCTTGGCGGTCTTCTCGGCCTTCTCGGCCTTCTCCGCATCGGCGATCTGGCGCTTGGCCGCCGTCGCGTAGATGTCGACGTACTCCTGGCCGGAGAGCTTCATGATCTCGTACATGACCTCGTCGGTCACCGAGCGGAGGATGAAGCGGTCGCCGTCCATGCCGTGGTAGCGGCTGAAGTCCAGCGGCTTGCCGATCCGGATGCCCGGGCGCATGAGCTTGGGGACGACCTTGCCCGGCGGCTGGATCTTCTCCGTGTCGATCATCGCCACGGGAATCACGGGCGCGCCCGTGGCCAGCGCCACACGGGCCAGACCGCCGGGCTTGCCGCGGTACAGGCGTCCGTCGGGTGAACGCGTGCCCTCGGGGTAAATACCGAACAGCTCCCCGCGCTCGATGACCTCGATGCCGCTCTTGATGGCGGCCTCGCCGGCCCCGCGGGCGCCGGAGCGGTCCACCGGGAGCTGGCCGACGCCCTTGAAGAAGGCGGCCGTCAGCCTGCCCTTGACGCCCGGGGAGGTGAAGTACTCCGCCTTCGCGATGAAGGTGACCTTCCGGTCCAGCACGGCCGGCAGGAAGAAGGAGTCGGAGAAGGACAGGTGGTTGCTCGCGAGGATCGCCGGCCCCTCCGCGGGAATGTTCTCGAGGCCCTCCACCCACGGCCTGAAAGCGAGCTTCAGTGAACCGCCGATGGAGAACTTCATTGCGCCGTAGATCAACTCGAAAGCCTTCCTGTGTCTGTCGAACAGACCATATCCCGTGCCTCCCCCGGCAGGGGCCCGACGACCCTGGCCGGTGCCACCCCGGTCGCGTACGGTGAAGTCACACAGAGCAACGCACCCACCCGACGCACATCATGATCAAGGAGACCCCGGTGCCCGTCCTCCCTGGAGCCGAGCCGTTCCGCCACGAGGGCGGAGAGGTCGGCGTCCTCCTCTGCCACGGCTTCACCGGTTCCCCGCAGTCGCTGCGCCCCTGGGCCGAGTATCTCGCCGGGCAGGGCCTCACGGTGTCGCTGCCGCTGCTGCCCGGACACGGGACGCGCTGGCAGGACATGCAGCTCACGGGCTGGCAGGACTGGTACGCCGAGGTCGACCGCGCCCTGCGGGAACTGCTGGACCGGTGCGAGCGGGTGTTCGTGTTCGGGCTGTCGATGGGCGGCGCGCTGACCCTGCGGCTGGCCGCCAAGCACGGGGACGCCATCAGCGGCATCGTCCTCGTCAATCCGGCCAACAAGGTGCACGACCCGCTGGCCGTCGCCCTCCCGGTGGCCAAGCACTTCATCCGGTCGACGCCGGGCATCGCCAGCGACATCGCGAAGCCGGGCTCGGAGGAGGTCGGCTACGACCGGGTGCCGACCCGGGCCGCGCACTCGCTGCGGAAGTTCCTGCAGCTGGTGGACGCCGACCTGCCGCAGGTCACGCAGCCGCTGCTGCTGCTCCACAGCCCGCAGGACCACGTCGTACCGCCCGTCGACTCCGAGCGGATCCTGGCCCGCGTCTCCTCGACGGATGTCACCGAGACCCTGCTGGAACAGAGCTACCACGTCGCGACGTTGGACCATGACGCGGAGCGGATCTTCGCGGACAGCTATGCGTTCGTCGGCCGACTGGCGGAGAGCGTGGGCAGGGAGGGGGCGCAGGCCGGTGGCTGAGCACGAGGAGCAGTCGGGCGGAGTCCCGCCGCTGGACGAGGAAGCGGCGTGGGCGGCGATCGTCGCCGGGTACGGGCAGGAGCCGCCGGACCCGCCGGGGGCCCGGCCGTTCAAGCCGATCGAGAACCTCCTCCTGCCGGAGGAGGACGTCAAGCCGCTGCCGTCGGAGCCGGAGACGAAGCCCGAGGCCACGCCCGAGCCCGAGCCGCCGCCGGCTGCGGCGCTGGGCAGCTCGGTGGTCTTCGCCCCGGGCGTGGGCATGACGGGCCCCCGCGACCACTCGCTGGCGGAACCGCAGGAGGACGACCTGACTCCGGCGGAGGAGGGCCACTTCGTCCAGCCGGAACCGGAGCTGCCGCCGGCGGACACGACGGCGAAGTTCGCGTGGCTGGCGGTCGTCGGCGGGCCGGTGCTGCTGCTGCTCGCGGTGCTGCTGCAGTGGGAGATGACCTGGTGGCTGACGACGCTCGGCATCGGCGGCTTCCTGGGCGGGTTCGCGGCGCTGGTCGCACGCATGCAGCACGGCGACGACGAAGATGACGACCCCGGCCGCGGAGCCGTGGTCTGACCGTCCGACCTGGGCTCCGCCCAGACCCCGGGGCTCCGGCCCAGACCCCGCGCCTCAAACGCCGGCGCGGCTGAAATACCGGGGCTCCGCCCCGGACCCCGCTCCTCAAACGCCGGAAGGGCTGAAATTGCGCTCCGCGCAATCCAGCCCCGCAGGCACTTGCAGGCGGACGCCGGCCGAATCCAGCCTCGCCGGCGTTTGAGGCGCGGGGGGTCGGGGGCCGGCCCCCGGCGACGGCGGCGCGCCCTGACCGCGGAGCTACGGCGCGGCCGGCAGGCGGAGGGCCGCCAGGACCGGAAGGTGGTCCGTGGCCGACCGCAGGTCGGTGGCCGAGACACCCGGCAGCCCCGCGGGGACACCGCAGGCCAGCACTTCCACGCCCCCGCTCGCGAACACCGCATCGATGCGGCGGTCCGGCGCCGACGCCGGGAAGGTCCGTTCCCCTCCCCAGGGGGCCGCCGGCCAGCAGTCCTGCAACGTGCCCGCGAGCTGCCCGAAGGCCGGGCCGCCCGGCACCTCGTTCACATCGCCCGCGGCGATCACGTGTGGGACGTCCATCGCCGCGGCGCAGTCCAACAGCATCTCGGCCTGGGCCTGCCGTTCCGCCCGGTCCAGGGACAGGTGCGCGCAGACCAGCCCCGCGCGGGCAGCGCCGATGCGGACGACCGCCGTGGCGAAGCCCCTCCGGTGCAGGCCGGGCGTGCGCGGCAGCAGGACGTCCTGGGTCCGCTCCACGAAGACCCGCAGCGAGCACAGCAGCAGCGGCCCGGCCGCCGTCGCTCCCCCGCCCAGCACCACCAGGTCGCACTTCGCGGCCAGCCGCGCCGCGTGTTTGCGCCAGCGGAAGAACCTTGGCGCCTCCTGGACGAAGACGAGGTCGGGCTCGCAGGCCCGGATGACCCGGGCCAGCGCCTCCTCGTCGTCGCGCAGCGAGCGGATGTTGTAGCTGAGTACCCGGATCACGGCAGAACCGTCGGGCTCCGTACGGGACTTCGGCAGCGAGGGCAGCAACTGGTCCATGCACCGCAAGATACGCAGCCGCCCGCCGCTCCCCCAAGGGGCGCGGCGGGCGGTCCGGGTGGAAGGGGTCAGCCCTGGCGGGCCAGGTCCGCCGCTCCGACGAGGCCGGCCTTGCCGCCGAGCTGCGCGGCGAGCACCTGCGCGTGCGGTCGCCAGGCGCCGCCGACCAGCCAGCGCTTGAAGGACTTGCGGATCGGGTCGAGGACGAGGTCGCCCTCGTCGGAGACCCCGCCGCCGACGATGAACGCGGACGGGTCGAACAGCGAGGCCAGGTCGGCCAGGCCCGCACCGGCCCAGCGGGCCAGCTCGCGGAAGGCGTCGATGGCCACGAGGTCGCCCTGCCGGGCGGCCTCGCTGATGTGCTTGCCCTCGATGCCCCCGGGGGTGCCGTCGCCGAGCGAGAGGAGGATCGCCGCGTTCTCGGGGGTGGCGTTCGCGCGCTGCTTCGCGTACCGGACGAGCGCGCGCCCGGAGGCGTACTGCTCCCAGCAGCCCTGGCTGCCGCAGCCGCACAGCAGGCCGTCCGGGACGACCCGGATGTGCCCGAACTCGGCGGCGACGCCGAAGCGTCCGCGGCGCAGCTTGTTGCCGATGATGATGCCGCCGCCCAGGCCGGTGCCGAGCGTGATGCAGATGACGTCCTCGTGGCCCTGGCCGGCGCCGAAGCGGTATTCGCCCCAGGCCGCGCAGTTCGCGTCGTTCTCGACGACGACGGGCAGGCCGATGCGCTGCTCGACCTTGTCCTTGAGCGGCTCGTGGCGCCAGTTGATGTTCGGCGCGAACAGTACGGTCGCCCGCTTGTCGTCCACGTATCCGGCGGCGCCGATGCCGACGGCGTCGATGGTGTGGTTGCTGCTGACCTCGGAGACGGCGGCGCAGATGGCCTCTGTCACTCCGTCCGCGGTCGGCGGGGTGGGCACCTTGTACGTCTCAAGGATCGTGCCCTCTTCGTCGACCACGCCGGCCGCGATCTTAGTGCCGCCGATGTCGACGCCGATGGTGAGTCCCATTAGTCCCTCGGTTTCCGGTCAAACCCCGCCACGGCCAACGGTACCCGAGGGCGGCGGGCCCTCAGTCGAGATCGATCCGCTCGGCCGGCCCCGCGTCGGGGCCGTCGTCGCGGGGATTGCGCTCCCGGCGGGGCGCGGGAGGGGTGTCCTGGGTCCAGCGGAGCTCGTGGCCCTCGACGGCGGAGCGGTAGGCGGCGAGGAGCTCGGAGCCGGCGGCCGCGAGGTGGTCGAAGACCTGGGGGTTGCGCTCGATGACGGGCTTGGCGGCGGTTTTGGCCTGGTCGACGATCTGGCGGACCGCGCCCTGGGCGGCGGCTCCGATCAGCGGGTTGTTCAGCCCGGAGACCTTGTCGGCGACGGCTTCGAAGAGCTTGAACAGCTCCTCGGCGGCGGTTCCGGTGCCGGCCGAGCCGGCCCGGTCCCGTCCGCGCAGGCGCTCCTTCTCGGCGGCGAGGTCCTCGGCACAGGCCTTGGCCCAGGCGTCGTCGTCGGTGGGGCGGTCGGTGGCCTCGCTCATGGCGGACTCTCCTGCGGCGGCTGCTGGGCGTGCGTACGGGCTACCTTCGACGGTACCCGAACGGGGGTACGCCGTTCACTGCGCGCGGGGCCACAGTCCCGGGTCCGGGGTGAAGCGGATGCGGAGCTCGCCCGCGGCCAGGGCGGCGCCGGAGACGGCGCAGCGGCGCAGCGCAGCGGGGAGCGGAACGATCCTGCGGTACGGGCCCGCCGTGAGCAGCAGCTCGTCGCCGCGGCGTACGAGGTCGAGGTCGCTCTTGTGCGCACCGGGCAGCGGCACCACCCAGACGAGCACCCCGTCCGCGGCCAGCCGGTCCTCGACGGCCCAGGCCCTGCGGGGTGCGGGCGCCGCCGGGAGCAGCCCGTCCGCGGCGGCGAGCCGGTCGAGGTCCTGCGGGCCGCGCGGGTCGCGGCCGAGGTGGGCGAGCATGACGACGGGCAGGTCCGCGGCCCATTCGGCGACGTACTTCTCCTGCTGGGCGGCGAGCCCGGCGAGCCAGGGGTCGGCGGAGCCCTGCGGCACCATCCGGTTGGCGACGAGGCCGGAGACGGGCAGCTGCTGGAGGGCGAGCCCGAGCCGTCCGAGCCGCAGCGCGTCGGCGGCCGCCGGTCCCGGCTCGGCGACCAGGCGCAGCTCGGTGGTGTCGGCCTCGACGACGGCCTGGACGGCGGCGAGCTCCTCGTCCCAGCGGGCGGCGGCCTCGTAGAGCCACTGTGCGGGCATGGGCACACCGGCGAGCTGGGCCAGTACGGGCCTCAGGGCGCGCGCGGCCTGCTTCTCGGCGGGGAGCAGCCGGGCGAGGTAGCGGCGCAGCTGGGCGGGCAGGGCCAGGGTGGAGAGGGTCTGGTGGAGCGGGGGCATGTCGACGACGACGAGGTCGGTGCCGGGTGCGGCCGCGGCCCGCCGCAGGGCGCGCAGCAGGGCGAACTGCTCGGCGCCGGGCAGCTCGGTGAGCTCCTCGGCGCCGAGCGGGCGGGCCCCGACCATGGCGAGGAGCGCGGATCCGCGCTCCTGCAGGGCGACGAGCTCCTCGCGGAACTCCTCGCCGGAGTCGACCCGTGCCACCCGCAGCCGCTCGTCCTGCGGCGCCAGGGGATCACCGGTCACCAGCAGCACCCGCCGGCCGTCGCGTGCCGCGGCGAGTGCGGTGGCCGCGGCCACGGTGGTCCGTCCGGCCCCGCCGGGGCCGGTGATCAGCAGGATGTGCATCTACCGGTGCTCTCTCTGGCGCGGCTCAAGGATTCGGGGCTCGGCCCCGCCCCCGCGCCCCGCATGCCGGCGGGGCCGACACGGTCGTGCTCAGACGGACTCGACGCGCTTCTTCAGGCCCGCCAGCGCTCGGTCGATGATGACCTTCTCCGCCTTGCGCTTGATCATGCCGAGCATGGGGATCTTGACGTCCACGGTCAGCTGGTAGGTGACCTCGGTACGCTTGCCGCCGTCCACCGGGGCCAGCCGGTACGAGCCGTCCAGCTGGCGCAGCATCTGGGACTTGTCCAGCGTCCAGCTGACCTCGTCCGTGCCCTTCCAGGTGTAGGCGAGGGTGTGGTCGTCCTTGATCGCGCCGGCGTCGAGCAGCAGGCGGACCTTCTCGGCGCGCCCCTCGGCGTCGGTGGCCAGCACCTCGGCCTCCTTCACCTCGCCGGTCCATTCGGGGTAGCGGGCGAAGTCGGCGATCACGGCCATCACGTCGCTGGGCGCAGCCTCGATCGTGATGCTTGAGCTGGTGTGTTCCGCCATCGCGGTCGCTCCTCCGTGGAGTGTTTCGAGGATGTGTGCGGCCTCCGGCCGCCGCGTGAAGGCTACCGCGCGTGCGGACTCCGCCACTCCAGGGCCTCCCGCGGCCCCGCTGGGGCCGTCGCGAACCGGCCGTCGGTCACCATTCCAGCACCCACGGCCGGCCGGTCGCCGCGAAGTGGCCGACGTTCACGCACTCCGTGGCCCCGATCCGCATCCGCCGTGCCAGCGGCTGGTGCACGTGCCCGAAGAGCGCGTACCGGGGCCGGGTGCGGCGGATGGCGGCCAGCAGGGCGTCGCTGCCGCGTTCGAACCGGCGCGCGACCGTGTCGTAGCAGAGCTCGGGCACCTCCGGCGGGATGTGCGAGCACAGTACGTCCACCTCGCCGAGCGCCTCCACCTTGGCCGTGTACTCCTCGACGCTCACCTCGTACGGGGTCCGCATCGGCGAGGGCAGTCCGCCGCCGACGAAGCCGAAGACCCGGCCGCCGATCTCCACCCGCTGCCCGTCGAGCACGGTGAGGCCGTCGCGGTCGGCGTATTCCAGCCACAGACCCGGGATGTCGACATTGCCGTAGGTGGCGTACGTCGGGTTCGGGAAGGCGGCGAACATCTCGGCGTACTGGCGGCGCACCGCGCCCTCGATCAGCCGTTCCCGGTCCAGCCCCGCCCAGAGCCGCCGCCCGAAGGCGTGGGCCTCCTCGAAGCGGCGGGCGGTGCGCAGCTCGACGATCCGGTCGGCGTTCTCGACGCCGAACAGGTCGGGGAAGATCCCGCGCGAGTGGTCGGCGTAGTCGAGGAAGAGGACGAGGTCACCGAGGCAGATCAGGGCGTCGGCCCCTTCTCCGGCCCGGGCGAGGGCCTCGGTGCTGCCGTGCACGTCGCTCACGACGTGGACCCGCGTGCGGCCCGGTGCGGTCGTCCGGCCCGATCCGCCCGGTCGGCTCGATCCGCTCGTACCGCCCTGCCCGCTCCGCCTGCTGCCACCCATGCGGACAACCCTAGGGGGGCCCGGCAGTTGCGGGGTAGAGGGGGTGGGAGGGCCGGGCGGACCTGCGGTTACTTCCGAGTCGCAAGAGGGGTCGACTACTGTCGGCACGTGAGGGCCAGGCGGTGCAAGTACAGAATGTGACGCACGGAACATCTGGCCGGTTCCCTCTATCGGGAACCCACTACCGGTGGGTAACGTCCGGTCGGTCCACATGGTGGCGATGGCGCCCAGAGGAGCAGCAGTCTTGCGCGAGTTCAGCCTTCCGGCCCTGTACGAGGTCCCGTCGGACGGGAACCTGACGGATCTCATCCGCCGCAACGCCGCTCAGCATCCAGACACCGCCGTCATGAGCCGCAAGGTCGACGGCCGGTGGCAGGACGTGACCGCGACCGAGTTCCTCGCCGAGGTCCGGGCCGCGGCCAAGGGCCTCATCGCGGCCGGCATCCGGCCCGGCGACCGGGTCGCCCTCATCTCCCGCACCCGCTACGAGTGGGTGCTGTTCGACTTCGCGATCTGGAGCGCGGGCGGCGTCACCGTCCCCGTGTACGAGACCAGCTCCCCCGAGCAGGTCCAGTGGATCCTCGGCGACTCCGGCGCCGTGGCGGTCGTCGTGGAGAGCCCGGCGCACAGCGCGTCCGTGGCCTCGCTGCGCGACCGGCTGCCGGAGCTGCGCGAGGTCTGGGAGATCGAGCAGGGTGCGCTGGAGACGCTGAAGGCCGCCGGCGCGGAGATCTCCGACGCCGAGGTCGAGGAGCGCAGCAGCCTCGCCAACGCCGACGACCCGGCCACCATCGTCTACACCTCGGGCACCACCGGCCGCCCCAAGGGCTGCGTGCTGACCCACCGCAACTTCTTCGCCGAGTGCGGCAACGTGGTGGAGCGCCTGAGCCCGCTCTTCCGCACCGGCGAGTGCTCCGTGCTGCTCTTCCTCCCGGCCGCGCACGTCTTCGGGCGCCTGGTGGAGGTGGCGGCCGTACTGGCGCCGATCCGCCTGGGCTGCGTTCCGGACATCAAGAACCTGACCGACGAGCTGCAGGCCTTCCGGCCCACGCTGATCCTCGGCGTGCCGCGCGTCTTCGAGAAGGTCTACAACTCGGCGCGCGCCAAGGCGCAGGCCGACGGCAAGGGGAAGATCTTCGACGCCGCCGCCGAGACGGCGATCGCCTACAGCCGGGCGCTCGACGCCCCCGGTGGCCCGTCCTTCGGCCTGAAGCTCAAGCACAAGATCTTCTCCAAGCTGGTCTACAGCAAGCTGCACACGGTGCTCGGCGGGCGCGGCGAGTACGCGATCTCCGGCGGCGCCCCGCTGGGCGAGCGGCTCGGCCACTTCTTCCGCGGCATCGGCTTCACCGTGCTGGAGGGCTACGGCCTGACGGAGTCCTGCGCGGCCACGGCCTTCAACCCGTGGGACAAGACGAAGATCGGTACGGTCGGCCAGCCGCTGCCGGGCTCCGTGGTGCGCATCGCGGACGACGGCGAGGTGCTCCTGCACGGCGAGCACATCTTCAACGGGTACTGGCAGAACGAGACGGCTACCGCCGAGGCGCTGACCGACGGCTGGTTCCACACCGGCGACGTCGGCACCCTCGACGAGGACGGCTACCTCGCGATCACCGGGCGCAAGAAGGAGCTCATCGTCACCGCGGGCGGCAAGAACGTCGCGCCCGCCGTGATCGAGGACCGGATCCGGGCGCACGCGCTGGTCGCGGAGTGCATGGTCGTCGGCGACGCGAGGCCGTTCGTGGCGGCCCTCGTCACCATCGACGAGGAGTTCCTGGGCCGCTGGGCGGCCGAGAACGGCAAGCCGGCCGGGGTGACCGCGGCCGAGCTGCGTGAGGACGCGGACCTCGTCGCCGCCGTCCAGAAGGCCGTGGACGACGGCAACGCGGCGGTGTCCAAGGCGGAATCGGTGCGGAAATTCCGCATTCTGCCCTCCCAGTTCACGGAGGAGTCGGGTCACATCACGCCGTCGCTGAAGCTGAAGCGCAACGTGGTGGCCAAGGACTTCGCGGACGAGATCGAGGCGCTCTACCGGGGCTAGTGCTGTGACCGGCAAGGTTCACCGGGTCACAGCACCAGGCGGCGCCGCGCGGTGATCCCGGGCCGTCGCGCCCGGCGTGGGGCGATCTTTGGGCTAACCTCGGCCACGACGGGCATTCCGGTCATTTCGAGGAAGCCTGGTGAGGTGGGCGCGGCTCCTGGTTGGGGGGGGGTGGATGCCCCTCCCCCGGCTGGGCAGCACACGCGAGTTGGTCATCGGGCCCGACAACGTATGGGTCTCCCGGCAACTCGAGGACCGCGTCCTGCGCGTATCCACGACCGGCCGCGTGGTGGGAACCACCGACTTCCCCGAAGACAGCGGACCCCACGGCATCGACGTGGACCGGCGCAGCCATGTCTGGGTCACCGAGGAGGCCGGCGCCGCGTACGCCGAACTCGACCCCGTCACGGGCCTCATCACCGAGCACCGCACCGATGTCGAGGGTGCCAAGCTGGCTGCGCTGGACTTCGACTGCTTCGGCAACCTGTGGGTCCGGTACAACCTGCCCGGACTGATCGACCGCGTCCGCCCGGACCTGACCGTCAGCCGCTGCACACTGCCTACCACCGCCCCGGTCGGCCACCGCATCATCTCCGGCCCGGACGGCTCCATGTGGTTCACCGAACTCGCTGCCGACACCGTCGGCTCCATCACCACCGGCTGTCCCACCCCGCGCCGGCGTCCCGAGCCGACAGTGTGAGCCCGGACTTGTAGCAGCCCCGGCGGCTCCACCCGGAACCCTCGGGTGGAGCCGGATGTGCAGCGCGCTACGCGCCGGCCTTCTTGAGGAAACTCAGGCTGGGCATGAAGAAGTACTCGCCGCCCTTCATCATGACCGATTGCTTCAGAGTGGCCTTGATCCGCTCATCCTCGCCGTGCTTCTTCGGCCATTCCTGTTCTGTCACCCCACCCTGACCGATGATCGGGTCGAGCCCGGTGTCCAGGGCGCCCGCCGGATTCGGTTTCACCTCGGGACGCAGGAATTCGGAGTTGTTGCACCAGGACTTCTGCATGAACTCGAACTGGTTCTGGATGTTGCCCTGAGCACACAGGAACAGCAGGCCGACCTTTCCGTCCCTTTCGAAGCTGATGCCCCGGCGGACGATGCGGACGTCCCGTTCAAGCGGGCTCCCGGTTTCGCCCCGCGGGTTGGTCTTGCGGATGTGCGACTGGAACGGGCACTTGTCGCCGTTCAGGTCCGTCTCGTAGTTGAAGTTGTTCGGGATGTCCTTGCCGACTCCGCTCTCCGAGGCGTACTCCACCACCGGAGCGCCGTCGCGGAAACGTCCCACCATGTAGGCGCCGGCAAGCTCCTTGTCGGACTCGTTGGCCGCTTCCCGGCCGTCCGCATGGGCGATCGCGGCGGCCAGGACGAACCTGTCGTGCATGAACTGGGGGACGTTCTGTTCGAGCTTGCGGTAGACGAAGTAGGAGCCGTATCCGGTCTCCTTGTCGCCACCCGGGTCCTTGACCAGGGCCAGCCCCAGCGGGGCCGTGGGGTCATACCGGAACTTCCCGACGGGCTTCGCCTTCTCGACGTCCGCGGCGTAGAACAAAGGCTGACTGACCCCGTCGACGAACCCGAAGTGCTCCCTGACCGGGCCGTTCTCCCCGTAGCGCAGGACGGTGCCGATCTCTCTGTGCACGACCCTTCCGCCGTTCTTCCCCACCTCGTCGCTGATCCGCTCGGCCTCCTGCGCGACCTCGGCCGGGCTGTCGTCAGCGACGCTGACGAGGGCGTGCAGGTCCTGCTGGAACCCGGTCTCCCACTGGTCGCGCCCGGCGGGAGCCGTGACCGGAGGATCGCCGAGCATGGTGATCGTCTCCTCGGCCTGCGCGCCGCGCACGAACGCCGCGTCCTGCGGGATCCGTCCCGCCGGCATGCCGAGCCTGTCGTACCCCTTCTTGGACAGCAGCACGTTGATGAAGACGTCACCCGCCTGCTTCTCGAGTCGTGCCTCGCGCCAGGCTGCCGGATTGGACTGTTTCTCCGCTTCGGCGAAGATCTTGCGCCGTTGCAGCGAGTCCTTCCACTGCTTCGACGCCGATGTCACGCGGCCCGCCATGGAGACGAGCCACCCCTTTGCCTTGGCCGGGTCCGTGAACTGGATGAACAGGTGCTGGCTGTGGTCACGCCCGTGGCTCTTGAGGATGTTGCCCTGGATGTCCTTCAGGTACTTGTCGAGGTCGGACGGGAGGTCGGAGGAGGGGTCCTTCGGTCCGATCGGCGACTTGTTCGAGAGGTCGAGCGACATGGCGTACCACTCCGTCGGTGAGAGAACAGGGAGCCCGGGGACAGCGGGCTCTGATCTCCGTTCCCATGCCGGTCGCGACGGCTAACGGGTCAGGTGTGCAATTACTCCGGGTGCCCGGGGGAACCCAACGCATGGCCTTCGTCGCTTGACAGGACGGCGGCCTCGGTCGCTGAGGTCGTTGAGCGGCCGGCATTCAGGCCGATGTCCTCCCACCATGGTCGGTCGTAGGCGAGGAAGAGCTTGGAGGCCGGCCACGGTCCCGCCCTCTGCCACGAACCGCCGAACGAGCTCCTCGGGCATCGTCTGGTGCCGGCGGCGTCGGGGACGAAACACTCGATGTCGGACAGGAGCGCGTCGTCCGGCGTCCTGCCCCGGATTGCGGCCGGCACGTCGTAGGGCACGACCTCCGGGTCGGAGTACTGGGGCAGGGTGAAGCGGCGCTGGCGCAGGTAGGCGAGGTTCTGCGGCTCGTCGACCGGGAAGGGACCTGACGGCAACCCGAGATGATCCACGAGGTCGGCCACGACCGGATGGTTGCTCAGGTATCGCATCCCCCCGAGCCCGGCGTGCAGGTGCGGCATACCGGGCGGGGTTACGGAGAAGAGACGGCCGCCGACGCGCTCGCTGCCCTCGAACAGGCCCACCGCGAGGGGACTGCCGCGCCGCCGCCGAAGCTCTTCCAGCACGCTGCTGTGCCCGGCTTCCGGGCCGAGCAGACGCCAGGCGGCGTACGCGCCGGACACCCCGGCGCCGATGACCGCAACGTCGATCACGCCGTGCCCGCCCTCCACCGGGGTGGCCTGCTCCGGCCTCGTGGGCAGATCTCGCCGCCGGCGGGCCGACGGGCGAGCCGCAGGGGCGCGCTCTGCTCGGCCCCTGTCACCTGGGGTCCTCGGCGAGGATCCGCGCCATGTTCCGCTCCGCGAGGGCGGTGATGGTCACGAACGGGTTCACGCCGAGCGACCCGGGGATCAGGGAGCCGTCCACGACGTACAGCCCCTGGTAGCCCTTCGCCCGTCCGTACGCGTCGGTGGCCTCGCCGAGTACGCAGCCGCCGAGCGGGTGGTAGGTGAAGTTGTCGGCGAAGGCCTTGTTGCCGCCGAAGAGGTCGTACCGGTACATCGTGAAGTTCCGCCGGTTGATGCGGTCGAAGAGGTTCTTCGCCGCGTTGACCGAGGGCGTGTTCTGGTCCCTGCGCCAGTTGAGGCGGGCCGAGTCGGTGGCGGCGTCGTAGGTGAAGTGCCCGCGCTCCGGATTCTTCGTGATGGCCAGGTACATCGAGATCCAGTGCTCCAGCCCCATGGGGAGCGGGGCTATCTCGGCGAAGACCGGGTTGGCCGCGTTGTCCCAGTCGTCGATGCCCATGGCGGGCATGGTGGCCTGGTTGGCGCCGACCGTGTCCCAGAGGTGGTTGGCGCGGGCGGTCATGACGTTGCCGTTCGGGCCCCAGCCGCGCCCGACCTTGCCGTCGAGCGCGGGCAGCGTCCCGGTCTCGCGGGCCCGCAGCAGGATCTCGGTGGTGCCGAGGCTGCCCGCTCCGAGGAAGAGCTGCCTGCAGCCGAGCTCGCGGACCTGGGTGACCCGCCCGGTCACGTCGCTGGTCTGCACGGTCAGCACGTACCCCCCGGCGGGGTCCTGCCGTACGCCGACCACGCGCTGCATGGTCTCGATGGTGACGTTGCCGGTGCCGAGGGCGGCGGCGAGGTAGGTCTTGTCGACGCTCTTCTTCCCGTGGTTGTTGCCGTAGATGACCTCCCCGGCCAGCGCCGACCGGGGGGCGGTGCCGGCCGCCTCGCGCTTCATGTACGCGAAGTCGTAGACGTTGGGGACGAAGACGGTCTTCAGGCCGGTGTTCTGGGCGTGCTTGCGGGAGATCCGGGCGAAGCGGTACCACTCCGTGGACTCGAACCAGGCCGGGTCGATGTCGTTGACGCCGAGCATGGCGCGGGCTCGGGGGTAGTACGTGCCGTACATCTCGTCGGCGTTGACCCGGGGCAGCACCTCGGTGAAGTACGAGCGGCGCGGCGTGGGCGCCATGCCGCCGTTGACCAGCGAGCCTCCGCCGACGCCTCGGCCCACGTACACGGACATGTCGCCGAAGTTCACCCGGTCCAGCACCCCCGGGTACGGGCTGATGTCGCGGTTGACCACGTCGAGCCAGAGGAACTGGGCGAGCGGGGCCTCCGTGCGGGTGCGGAACCACATGGAGCGGTGGTCGGGCGCGGAGGTGGAGGGGAAGACCTTGCCGTCGGGCCCGGCGGTGTCCCAGAGCCGGCCCATTTCGAGGACGACGGTCCGCACGCCCGCCTGCCCGAGCCGCAGCGCGGCGACGGCGGAGCCGTAACCGGAGCCGACGACCATGGCGGGCGCGTACTGGGCCGCGGCCGGCTCGGCAGCGGCGGCGGAGGCCAGGCCGATCCGTGTGAACCCGAGGGCGGAGGCGGTCGAGAGTGCGCCGAGTCCCAGGAGGTGACGGCGCGTCAGATTGGGTGTCATGGCCGCATCATGGGCGGAATCCAGCCGTCCGCCCAGACGCGGTATTGACAGACATCTGAGGAACAGTCAGACGTGGCGCTGCGCGGAGCCTGCCCCCGCCCCGCCCTTCCGCCGTTTCCCGGGGCTCCGCCCCGGCAGCGGCGGCACGGCCGGAGAACTACAGCAGCTCGCGCAGGCGGTCCGCCAACAGGTCCCAGCGCCACTTCTCCTCGACCCACTCACGGCCCCGCTCGCCCATCCGGCGGCGCAGTTCGGGGTCCCGCAGGAGGGCGACGATCCGGTCCGCCGCGTCGTAGGGGGCGCCGCCCCGGACGACCCAGCCCGTCTCGCCGTCCAGCACCGCGTCCGGCGCCCCGCCGGAGTCGCCCGCGATCACCGGCAGGCCCGTGGCCGAAGCCTCCAGGTAGACGATGCCGAGCCCCTCCACGTCCAGCCCGCCCCGCCGGGTCCGGCACGGCATCGCGAAGACGTCGCCCGCGCCGTAGTGGGCGGGCAGTTCGGACCACGGGACCGCCCCCGTGAAGACCACCGAGTCCGCGACCCCGGTCGAGGCGGCCAACGCGCGCAGGTCCGCCTCGTACGGCCCCCCGCCCACGATCAGCAGCACCGCGTCCGGCACCGCCGCCAGGATCCGCGGCATCGCCTCGATCAGCGTGTCCTGCCCCTTGCGGGGAACGAGGCGCGAGACGCAGACGACCACCGGCCGGTCGGTCAGCCCGAGCCGCGCCCGGACCTCCGCCCCGCCCGACTCCGGGTGGAAGGTCTTCTCGTCCACCCCCGGCGGGAGCTGCACCATCCGGGCCGCCGCCCGGTCCGTCACCGCGGAGGCGATCCGCGAGCGCGTGTACTCCCCCAGGTAGGTCAGCGTGTCCGTGCCCTCGCCGATCCGCCGCAGCAGCTGCCGCGCCGCCGGCAGCTGGGCCCAGCCCGCCTCGTGCCCGTGCGTGGTCGCCACGATCCGCCGGGCGCCCGCGCGCCGCAGCGCCGGGCCCATCAGACCGAGGGGGGCCGCCGCCCCGAACCACACGGACTCGCATCCGTGTTCGCGCAGCAGGCCCACCGCCCGCCGCGTCACGCGCGGGGTCGGCAGCAGCATCGTCGTACGGTCGCGGACCACCTGGAACGGCTGCTCCGCGTCGAAGGCGGCGGTGGCCTCGCGGCCCTCCGCGCCGTGCTTCCACGTGGAGGCGTAGACGACGATCCGGTCGGAATCCAGCCTCAGCGCCATGTTGTGCAGGAAGGCCTGGATGCCGCCCGGTCGCGGCGGGAAGTCGTTGGTCACGATCAGCGTCTTGTGCATCGCTGCCAACGTACCGGACGCCCTCAGCGGAACTCCTTCCGCAGGGCCTCCTGCCACTCCTTCGTCAGCCCGGCCGGGTCCGTCCCGAGCGCCTCCCGCAACGCCGTCGGCCACGGCTCACGCCCCGCCTTCTCGTACAGGTCCACCAGCGCCGCCCCGCCCCACCGGTCCGCGATCAGCCGGCAGGCCAGCCACGCCCCCTCGTACGCCCTGGCCAGCGCCTCCGGGTCGCCGCCGAAGGCGAAGTCCTCCGCCCGCGCAAGCCCGGCCGGCACCTCGCCGCGCCGTACCGCCCGGGCCAGCGCCGGGGCTCCCTGCTCCGGGGTGGTGGAGGCGGCGCGGTACGCCGCCCAGTCCGCGAAGCCCTCGGAGAGCCACAGCGGGGTCGTGGCGGAGGTCGCCGACCGGGTGGCCACGTGGGTGACCTCGTGGGTGAGGATGACCCGCCGGCCCGCCTCGCCCAGCTCCGCGTACCCCTCCGGGTTGATCACCACCCGGTCCGCGGGGGCCGGTCCGGCGCCGACCCGGCCGGTGGTGACGGCGCCCATGCCCCGGTACTCGTCGGCGGGCCGGCCCAACAGCTGCGCCATCCGCTCCAGGGATCCGGGGACCAGCACGACCACCCGTCCCGCCCAGGGCCCGGGCCAGGCCGCGCTCGCCGCGGGCACCGCCCGATCGGCCTCGGCGGCGATCCCGGCCAACGCCTCGGGTGACTGCCCGGCGCCGCCCAGGACCAGGGAGTGCGCACCCCGGGCCACCGACACCGGGCCCTGGTCCCACAGCTGCGGCGGCGCGCCCGGTGCGGGCCGGTCGGCCCGCACCAGCCAGGGCCCGCCGCCCGCCGCGCGTTCGAGTTCCAGCTCGCGCACCGAGCCGCCGGGGGCCGTGTCGTAGCCGGCCAGCCGGTAGCGCAGCTCGGCCCGTACGAGGGCCCGTGCGCCGTCCTGCCGCACCGAGGCGACCTCGTACGTCCAGTCGTCGAGGGGGATCCCGGAGAGCGCCTCGGGCGGCACCCGCGACCAGTCGGCCACGGCCCGGCGGACGTCGCGCCCGGTGGTGTCGGCGGGCCGCGCCGCGCAGCCTGCGAGCAGCACGCACAGCAGGAGCGGCAGTACGCGGACGAGACGGCGACCCGGGAGCATCCGCCGATCGTACGCACGGTCCGCACGAGGGGTCCCGGACCGGGGCCGGGGGCGGGGCCGCGAGCGCGGTCAGGGGCGGGTCACCGACGAGACGGGCATCATCCCGACGGGGTCGTAGCGCACCCGGGCCCCCGGGTACGGGGCGTGCACCACCTGGCCGTTGCCGACGTACATGCCGACGTGGCTGGCGTCCGAGCGGTACGTCACCAGGTCGCCCGGGCGGGCCTGCGACAGCGGCACGTGCCGGCCGGCGTGCCGCTGGGCCTGCGAGGTGCGCGGCAGCGAGACCCCCGCCTGCCGGTACGACCAGACCATCAGCCCGGAGCAGTCGAAGCCGGAGGGGCCGGTGGAGCCCCACACGTAGGGGCGGCCGACCGCCGACCGGGCCGCCATCACGGCGGCCGCGGCGCGCCCCGAGGACGGGCCGAAGGAGGGCATCTCGGGCAGCTCCTCGGCGCGGCCGCCGGAGCGCGAGGAGCGCTCGAAGTCGGCCCGTTCCTCGGACGGCATGGTGTTGAGCAGCCGCCGGGCGGCGGCGAGCTTCGCGGTGACGGAGCGCTTGTGCCGGGCCACGTCGGAGCGCAGGGCGTCGAGTTCGGCGAGTTTGCGGGAGGCCTCCCGGCGCTCCTGGCCGAGCTCGCGCTGCTCCTCGCGGAGTTCGTCGAGCTGCCGGGCCTGACGGCCGGTCAGCCGGTCGAGGGCGGCGGCCTGCTCCAGGTACGCGTCGGGGTCCTCGGCCAGCATCAGGCCGATGGCGGGGTCGATGCCGCCACTGCGGTACTGGGCCCCGGCGAAGGTGCCGAGGACGCCCCGCATGGTGTTGATGCGCTCCTGTCCGCGGGCCACCGCCTCCTGGGCCCGGTTGACCTCGGCGCGCAGCCGGTCGGCCTTCTCGCCCGCCTCGTTGAAGCGCTCGGTGGCCTGTTCGGCCTCTTCGAAGAGCCGGTCGACCTGGGCGCTGACGCCCGTCCTCGCTGCGCCGCCGGGCTCGTACGGGAGGCCGGGGGCGGCGCTCGCGGGTGCCCCCGCCATGACGGCCGCGGCCGTGGCCGCGGCGGCGGCGGCGGTGAGGACGGTGACCTTCGTGTTCCGGTCGAGGCTGCCGAGCCCGCTCCGGCGATGGGACGCCACGTGAAACCGCTCCCTTCCGCTGTGTGTGGCCCGGGTCCGCCCGCCGTGGACGGCCTTGTGCCGGGTTCCGCGCTGGCAGACAGTAGCCGGACGGTCACATGCCGACCAACGGCCGTCGGAGGGCACACACGGCGACGCCCCGCAGGAGACGCAGGTCACCGGCGGGGCGTGTGGTCGCAAAGGGGCCGCGGAATTCGCCCGGATGGGCGGTGTGCGGCGCGTCAGCCGACGCGGACGCCGAACTGGAACGGCATGTTGTCCATGGACTCGTACTTGATGCCGCTGCGCGGGTTCGAAGCGTGCAGCGTCATGTTGTTGCCGGCGTAGAGGCCGACGTGGTGCAGGTCGTCGTAGAAGAAGACCAGGTCGCCGGGCTGGAGCTGGCTGCGGCTGATGCGGGTGCCGTCATTGATCTGAGTGAAGGTGGTGCGGCTGATGCTGACGCCGGCCTGCTTGTACGCCCACTGCGTCAGCCCGGAGCAGTCGTAGACGTTGGGCCCGGTGCCGCCGGACTGGTAGGTGAAGCCCAGCTTGGTCTTCGCGGCGGCGAGGGCGGCTCCGGCGCGGCCGGAGGCGCTGACGTTGCCGAGGTCGACGCGCTGGCTGTCGGCGCGGCTGGCGCGCACCTCGTCGTCCTTGAGGGCCGCGCGCTCCTGCGCGGTCAGGGTGTTGAGCAGGGCCTGGGCCGCGGCGAGCTTCTCCGTGGAGACCTTCTTCTTCTCGCCGAGCTCCTTGCGGGTGGCGTCGAGGTCGGCGAGCTTGCCGGCGGCCTCCTGGCGCTGCTGCGCGAGGCTGCGCTGCTTGGCCTGGATCTTCTGGACCGCCTCGACCTGCTTGCCGCTCAAGTGCTCCAGGGAGGAGGCCTTGTCGAGGTAGCTGTCGGGGTCCTCGGAGAGGAGGAGGGCGAGGGAGGGGTCGATGCCGCCGTTGCGATACTGGGCGCTGGCCATCGAACCGAGGGTGCTGCGCAGCTCGTTGAGGTCGCCCTGGCCGCGAGCGACCTGGTCCTGGAGCTGGGCTATCTCCTTCTCCAGCTTCTCCTGGCGCTCCTTGGCCCCGTTGAACTTCTCGGTGGCCTGCTCCGCCTCTTCGTAGAGGGCGTCGACCTGGGTCTTGACCTCGTCCTTGCTCGGCTTGGCCGGAGCGGCGGAGGCGCTCTGGGAGGTGAGGGCCACCACGGCGGCGGCGGTGGCGCCGAGCACGGTCACACGAGTGCGGTTCGGCTGCTTGGGTCGACGGTGGGACGCCACGGAGGCGAGCTCCTTCTTCCTAGAGCCACCGAAGAACGCAACTCGGCAGCACCTCCGCCGCCACTCCGAATGAGTGATCTACCGCACGAAGGTTTGACCGCACCCTAGTGACCTTGCTGTGATCAGTTCAAATCCCGCCGGGTAAAAACCCGCTCTCCGACCAGGTTCTTTACCTACAGCGCACGCTCTGTGCCGGGCACTTGACGGTACGTTCACTGCGGCGCCGGTCAATTCCGGCATTCCGGCGGGTAGTTACGAAACGCGCGAAAGCCGCTTCAGGAGCAAAGCGGACGTCACGGGCCGCGCACCCGCCTTGGCCACCCCGTCGGCGACCTCCCGGTCCGTCGAGACCACGACCACCGGCCGGCCGGGCGGTTCGGCGCGCACCAGCTGACGGATCAGCTCGTCCGCCGTCACCCCCGCCTTGGAGAACAGCACCCGCACCCCGCGCGGCGGGGCGAGCAGCACCGGGGCCGCCAGTTCCGCCCCGTCGAAGACACAGGTCATCTCCGCGCCCGTCTGCGCGGCCAGCATCGACAGCCCGCCCAGCAGCCGCAGCCGCTGCTTCTCCAGCGGCATCGTCGGATAGCCGGTCTTGGTCACGTTGTAGCCGTCGACCACCAGATGTGCCTGGGGCAGCGCCAACAACTGGTCCAGCAGCGCCGGATCCGTCTCGGACAGGGCGCGCGCCGCGATGTCCTTCGGCGTCATCCGGCCCGGCTCCACCGCGTCCACGGTGTCGGCCGGGCGCGTGTTCACGGGCGGCAGCGCCAGCTCGCGGCGCAGTCCCTGGGCCGCGTCCAGCACGGTGTCCAGCAGCAGCCGCAGCCGCATGTCCTCGATGCTGCGCCCCTCGCGGGTGGCCCGGCGCGAGGTCTCCAGCGCCGCCTCCACCTCCGCGAGGCGGGACTTGAGCCGCCGGCTCTCGCTCTCGGCGGCGGCCACCCGGGTGGCCGCGTCGCCGCGGATCCCGTCGACCTCGGCGGTCAGCTTGCGCAGGGCCGCCTCGCCGCGCTTGACGTCGCTGAGGGCGCTGCGCAGCTTGCGCTGAAGCGATTCCGCTTCCTTGCGGGCCGCGTCCAGCTCCACGCGCACGTGCTCGCCGCCCGTGCGCTGCAGTTCCCGGGCGTGGGCCAGCTCCTCGCGCAGCCGCTCCAGCTCGCGCCGGGTCTCCTCGCCGACCCGCTCGGCGTCGGCGCGCTGCGCCTCCTCGCCCGCGGCGGCCACCAGCTTGACCCAGCCGGCCGGCCTCAGCACGAACGCGGCGGCCGCCACGTCCAGCGGATCCGCGGCGGCGGGCGGCGCACCCGACTCCAGCGCGGCGGCCAGCTCCGCCTGCGCCTCGCGCAGTTTCTCGGCGACCCGGCTGCGGAACACGGCGTCGGTCTCGACCGCCGTGGCCATGGCATTGCCCGCGAACTTGGCGCGCCGGGTCGGGGTGAAACGGGCGTACTGGCGCAACTGCGCCGGCAGGTCCGCGACCGTCAGTGCGCCGAAGGCGTCCGAGACGAGCGCGACGACCCGCCGCCGCACGCCTTCCGGCAGCGGGCGGTCGAGTGCCTCGGCGGCGTCGCCGGCCGCATCGGCCGGCTCAGCGCCGCTTGCTGGCTCCACAATCCGTCACCCCTACCGTGATCTACGTGTGGGCACGCCTCCGTCAGGAGTCCGCGCCCGGCCTGTCCACGAGCTCGATCTGGTCCACCGCGTTGCACCAGCGGCAGCGGACCGACTCGATGGTCTCATTGACCACCTCGCGTTCCTCGACCTTGGGCTCCCCGGCGAGGTCCAGGTGGACGTACTCGACGACCTTCGACGAACGGGTGACGTCGAAGCGCGTGAGGTTGCCGCACAGGGTGCAACGCCACCGGGTGGTGTCGGTCGGCAGGGGAACCGTCATCAGGCCGCTCTCTCCTTCGTAGCTGATTCAATTAAAGCCGTCCGCGCCGCCGTCCGCGCAGCTCTCCGCGTCTGTCTGCGTCTGTCTGCGTCTGTCTGCGTCTGTCTTCACCGGCCGGCGGACCGCAGCTCGTAACCCTACGGCCTGCCACCGCCTCAGGTGGGTCCCGTTGCGTCATGCTCTGTCACATGATCGTAAGGTGGCGGGCCGTACGCGAGGCTGCCCGGGGACCGGTGGTCACCCATGCGCTGATCGCGGGCTGCGGTGTGGTGTTCGTACTCGGTCCTGCCTCGGGGCTCAATCCGGTCTACGGGACGGGCGACGAGCTGCTGGCCGCCGGCACCGCGTACTTCCGGCGCTGGGGCGTGGTCCCGGACGAGCTCTTCACGGCCACCCCGCGCGCCTGGCTGACCCCGCTGACGGCGCTGTTCGTCCACGGCAGCTGGCTGCACCTGCTCGGGAACATGCTCTTCCTCTACGTCTTCGGGGCGATGGCGGAGGAGCGGATGGGCCGACCGGCGTTCCTCGTCTTCTACATCTGCACGGGGTACGTGGCGCTGGCGGCGTACGCGGCGGCCAACGCGGGATCCCCGCAGACCCTGGTGGGGGCGTCCGGAGCGATCTCGGCGGTCCTGGGCGCCTTCCTCTACCTGCTCCCGCGGGCGAGGGTGACGAGCCTGTTCCCCTTCCTGTTCTTCCTGCCGCTGCGGTTCCCGGCGTGGCTCGTGCTGCTGTTCTGGTTCGCCCTCCAATGGGTGGCCGCCCACCGGGCGGGAAGCGGCCCCGGGGTCGCGTACCTGGCCCACCTGGTGGGCTTCTCGGTCGGGTTCTTCTACGCGTGGGCCCGCTATCGGGGTACGACTAGAGTGAGGCGACCAGCGACGGCCACCGAGGGAGACAGCCAGCCGTGATCACCGCGATCGTGCTCATCAAGACCAGCGTGGACCGCATCCCCGAGATCGCCGAGTCCATCGCCGCGCTGGACAGCGTCAGCGAGGTCTACTCCGTCACGGGGACGTACGACCTGATCGCACTGGTCCGCGTGGCCCGCCACGAGAACCTGGCGGACATCATCCCCGGCCGCATCAGCAAGATCCCGGGCGTCGAGGCGACGGACACCCACGTGGCCTTCCGCACCTACTCCCAGCACGACCTGGAAGCGGCGTTCGCGATCGGCCTGGACGCGTAGAGCCTCCGGCGCGGTCTGCGGCCGGCCCGGGCTTCGCCCCGCCCCGATACCCGCGCGCGGCCCCGGCTTCGGTACGCCTCAAGCGCCGGCGGGGCTGGGACGGCGCCCTGAAGCAGGACCCGTAGGCCCGGCCGTCCCGGGGTCCCTCCGGGACGTCTCCTCGGCTCGCGCCTGCGGGCACGTCAAGGCCGCTGAGGGCGGTTGCGCGCTCGTCCTGCGGGGACGTCCCTGCGTGCCCCCGCTCCCCCACCCGCCTGCGGCACGCCGAGCCGGGGTGAAATTCCAGCCTCGCCGGCGTTTGAGGCGCGGGGTCCGGGGCGGAGCCCCGTGCGACGGCGCCGCACGCTCAGACGGCCGGGACGCAGCGGCCCTCCTCCGTGCGGTACTGCCACTTGGCGCCGTCCGCGACGAGCTCCTTCACCGCGCGGACGAAGCGCTCCACGTGCTCGTCCGGGGTGCCCGCGCCGAAGCTGACGCGGATCGCGTTCAGGGAGCGCTCCCCCGGGGCCGCCTCGGGGGCGCCGCATTCGCCCTGGGCCTGCGGCTCGCTGCCCAGGAGGGTGCGGACCAGCGGGTGGGCGCAGAACAGGCCGTCGCGGACGCCGATCCCGTACTCCGCGGACAGCGCGGCGGCGAAGTGGGAGCTGTTCCAGCCGTCCACGACGAAGGAGATGACGCCGACGCGCGGGGCCTCGTCCCCGAAGAGGGACAGGACGCGGACCGCCGGGACCTCCGCCAGGCCCTCGCGCACCTTCGCGATGAGGTGGCGCTCGCGGGCGACGAGGCTGTCGAAGCCCGCCCCGGTCAGGGCCTTGCAGGCCGAGGCGATGGAGTAGACGCCGATGACGTTCGGGGAACCGGCCTCGTGGCGGGCGGCCGTGGTGTGCCACTCGACGTCCACGCCGCCGTCCTCGCGCCGGGCCACCTTGCGGGAGGCACCGCCGCCCGCGAGGTACGGCTCGGCCTGCTGCAGCCAGTCCGCGCGGCCGGCGAGCACGCCCGAGCCGAAGGGCGCGTAGAGCTTGTGTCCGGAGAAGGCGACCCAGTCCACGTCCAGGTCCTGGACCGAGACGGGGTGGTGCGGGGCCAGCTGGGCGGCGTCCAGGACGATCCGCGCGCCGTGGGCGTGCGCGGCGGCGGCGAGTTCCTTCACCGGCCACAGTTCACCGGTGACGTTGGAGGCGCCGGTGACGCAGACCAGGGCCGGGCCGTAAGGCTCGCGGTCGGCGAGGGCCCGCTCCAGGGTGGCGACGGCCTCGTCCGGGGTGCGCGGGGCGTTGAGGTAGGTGACCTGCGCGTTCGTCCACGGCAGCAGCGAGGCGTGGTGCTCGGTCTCGAAGACGAACACCTGGCAGTCGGCGGGAAGCACGGCGGCGAGCAGGTTCAGCGAGTCGGTGGTGGACCGGGTGAAGATCACCTGGTCGGCGGGGCGGCAGTCGAGGAACTCGGCGACCGTGACCCGGCTCTGCTCGAAGAGGTCGGTGGAGAGCTGCGAGAGGTACCCGGCGCCGCGGTGCACGCTGCCGTAGTACGGGGCGTAGGCGGCCACGTCGTCCCAGACCCGCTGGAGCGCCGGGGCGCTGGCCGCGTAGTCCAGGGCCGCGTAGGTGACCTCGCCGCCGGTGACGAGCGGAACGGTGACGTCCCGGCCGAGCACCGGCAGCGGCTCGGCACAGGCGGGGCCCTCGGCGGTGTCGGTGGCGACGGAGGTGGTGGCGGCGTTCAGGAATGCGGACATGGCGGTATCTCCCGGCAGGCAGGGCTGAATGGCTTCGGTGTGTCCGTACGCGGGTGCGGCCGTGCGGCCGTCCGGGGTACGGGAAAGCCCTCGGGCCGGACCTGACGGTCGGCGGGGGTACACGGAAGTGACCCTGATCCGAGGGGTGAAGTAGGGGCGGAGTCGCCCTATCGCATTCGCTTGCTCACGGAAAACGCTCCTCGAGAAGACCAGGACCCCTGGTATCGAGGGATCCGCGCTTGCCGTAGGCCTTGCTGCCTACGACCTGGTCATCACCCGGGGCACCCCGCCACGGAAGGAGGGTTGCCGGACAGCAAGCCGGGGCCTAAACGCTGTCACTCGTGACCTGGTCAGCATCCTGCCACATGATCCTCCGCGCGCAAGACCCCGGTCCGAATGGCGGACCGGGGCCTTGGCTCGAAACGATCGGCGGGCCGTCGGGATCAGGCGTTGCTGGCCGCCACCCACCGCTCCAGTGCCGCACGCGCCGCACCCGAGTCGATGGACTCCGCCGCGCGGGTGATGCCGGCGGCGAGCTGCTCCTCCAGCGTGCCCGTACCGGGGTCCAGGGCCACCAGGGCCGCCGCCGAGTTCAGCAGCACGGCGTCGCGGACCGGGCCGGTCTCGCCGGCCAGCAGGCGGCGCGCCACGTCCGCGTTGTACGAGGGGTCGCCGCCGGCCAGCGCCGAGACGTCGACCAGGTCGATGCCGATGTCGCGCGGGTCGAAGACCTGCTCCGCCACCTTGCCGTCCCGGACCCACCACACCCGCGAGGTCGCCGTCGTGGTCAGCTCGTCCAGGCCGTCGTCACCGCGGAAGACCAGCGCGGAGGAGCCCCGTTCGGCGAGCACGCCCGCGATGATCGGAGCCATCCGGGGGTCGGCCACGCCGGTCGCCTGGGCGCGCACCCGGGCCGGGTTGGTCAGCGGGCCCAGCGCGTTGAAGAAGGTCCGGATGCCCAGTTCCTTGCGGGCCGCCGCCACGTGCCGCAGCGCCGGGTGGAACTTCACCGCGAAGCAGAAGGTGATGCCGGCCTCCTCGGCGACCTCCACGACCCGCGCCAGGCTGAGGTTGAGGTTCACCCCGAGCTTCTCCAGGACGTCCGAGGAGCCGCTCGCGGAGGAGGCCGCCCGGTTTCCGTGCTTGACGACCTTGGCACCGGTTCCGGCCACCACGACCGCCGACATCGTCGAGATGTTCACCGTTTTGGCCCCGTCGCCGCCCGTGCCGACGATGTCCACCGTCCGGCCCGGCACCTCGATCAGGTTGGCGTGCCCGTACATGGCCCGTACGAGGCCGTTGATCTCCGCGACCGTCTCCCCCTTCGCCCGCAGCGCGACGGTGAAGCCGGCGATCTGGGCGTCGGTGGCCTCCCCGCGCATGATCCGGTCCATGGCCCAGGCGGTGTCGTCCGCACGCAGGTCCTGGCCGGTCAGCAGAGCCTCGAGGACGCCCGGCCAGCCACGGGCCGCCACGCTGTCGCCGCCTGCCGGGGTCACCACGTTCATGGTCCGCTCCTGCTGCTCGTCAAGGTTTCCACGTCGGATGGGAACGGGTTCAGCCTATCCAGCCCCGAAGACGGCAAAGAGCCCCGTCCAGACACTGGACGGGGCTCTCGCCGTGGCGACACCAGGACTGACCTGAATCAGTCCCTCATTCGGTCGTGCAGGGGATCAGTGGTGGCCGTGGCCGGCCTGGATCTCCTTGTACTCCTCCACCGTGGGCTTCGGAATCTGGTTGTTCTCGGCGTAGAAGCCCTTGCTGAGCTTCGCGCGCAGCTTCTCCGTGGCCTTCACCTTGCGCTCGACACCGTTCTCGTCGACCGTCGGGCCGATCTCGATCGGCTTGTACTGCTCGTGCGCGGTGAGGGTGTGCAGCTTGCCCTGCGGGAGCGGCTCGTGGACCTCGACGAACTCACCGTGCGGCAGACGCTTGATGATGCCGGTCTCGCGACCGTGCAGCACCTTGTCGTGGTCCCGGCGCTGGAGGCCGAGGCAGATCCGCTTGGTGACGATGAAGGCGAGGACCGGGACGACGAAGAAGCCGATCCGGACGAACCAGGTGATCGAGTTGATCGACAGGTGGAAGTACTGGGCGAACATGTCGTTGCCGCCGCCGATGAGGAGCACGATGTACTCCGCGATCCAGGCGACACCGAAGGCCGTACGGGTCGGGACGTTGCGCGGGCGGTCCAGGATGTGGTGCTCGCGCTTGTCCCCGGTGACCCAGGACTCGATGAACGGCCAGACGGCGATCGCACCCAGCACCAGCGGGAAGAGCAGCAGCGGGATGAACACGCCCAGGACGAGCGTGTGGCCCCACAGGTTGATCTCCCAGCCGGGCATGGCACGGATCAGGCCTTCCGGCATGCCCATGTACCAGTCGGGCTGCGCACCAGTGGACACGTGGTCCGGGCGGTACGGGCCGAGCGCCCAGATCGGGTTGATCGAGGCGATGGCCGCGACGGCCGAGATGACACCGAAGACCAGGAAGAAGAAGCCTCCGGCCTTGGCCATGTAGACCGGCAGCAGCGGCATGCCGACGACGTTGTTGTTCGTCTTGCCGGGACCCGCGAACTGGGTGTGCTTGTGGTAGAAGACCAGGATCAGGTGGGCCACGAGCAGGCCCATCATGATGCCGGGCAGCAGCAGGATGTGCACCGAGTAGAACCGCGCGACGAAGTCGCCGCCCGGGAACTCCCCGCCGAACAGGAACATCGACAGGTACGTGCCGACGACCGGGACGGACAGGATGGCGCCCTGCATGAAGCGGACACCGGTACCCGAGAGCAGGTCGTCCGGCAGCGAGTAACCGGTGAAGCCGGTGAACATGCCGAGGACCAGCAGCAGGAAGCCGAAGATCCAGTTGACCTCGCGCGGCTTGCGGAACGCGCCGGTGAAGAAGACGCGCATCATGTGCACGATCATCGCCGCGACGAAGATCAGCGCCGCCCAGTGGTGGATCTGACGGATCAGCAGGCCACCGCGGACGTCGAAGCTGATGTCGAGCGTCGAGGCGAAGGCCTCGGACATCATGACGCCCTGCATCGGCACGTACGAGCCGTGGTACACGACCTCGTTCATGCTCGGGTGGAAGAACAGCGTCAGGTACACACCCGTGAGGATGATGATGATGAAGCTGTAGAGGCAGATCTCACCCAGCATGAAGGACCAGTGGTCCGGGAAGATCTTGCGCATGTTGGCCTTGGCCAGGCCGTAGATGCCCAGGCGGCTGTCCGCCCAGTCCGCTACGCGCTCGCCGGCCGGCGCTTTGCGCTCGTTGTTGTCGCTGGTGCTCATCCGCGCTCCCAGAATGCAGGACCGACGGGCTCTTCGAAGTCGCCGAGCGCTTCGAGGAAGCCTTCGTCATTCACGCCGATCCGCAGCTGCGGAAGCGCGTGACCGGCCGGGCCGAAGATGACACGGGCGCCGTCGGAGAGGTCGAAGGTGGACTGGTGGCACGGGCAGAGCACGTGGTGCGTCTGCTGCTCGTACAGGCTGATCGGGCAGCCGACGTGGGTGCAGATCTTGGAGTAGGCCACGATCCCGTCGTGGGACCACTCCAGCTCCTGCTTGTCCTTGATGTCCTCCGGCTGGATACGGACGATCATCAGGGCGGCCTTGGCGATCTGGACCTGGAAGTCGTGCTGCTCCTCCTCCAGGCCTTCCGGCCTGACGAAGGTCAGCGACCCGACGAGCACGTCCTCGGGACGCAGCGGCTCGTTCGTGTTGTCGTTGATGAGCAGCTTGCCCTTGGCCCACACGGTCTTGCGCAGCTTCTCCTCGGGCAGCGGGCCCAGGTCGCGCATGATCATGACGGCGGAGAGCGGCAGCATGGCCAGCGCACCCAGCATCGTGTTGCGGATCAGGGGACGGCGGCCGATCCCGGACTCGTTCGCACCGTCGGCGAAGTCCTGCAGGACCTGCGCCTTGACCTCCGGCGGCGCCGCGATCTCGTGGCGCTCGGCGGCGACCTCCACGTCGGACATCAGGGTGCGGGCCCAGTGGACCGCGCCCGCGCCGATGCAGAAGAGGGCCAGGCCCAGCGTCATGCCCAGGGCGAAGTTGAGCGCGCTGACCTTCCCGATGGGGAAGATGTAGACGATCTTGTCGACCGGGAAGATCACGTAGGACGCGATGAAGCCGATCGTGGCCAGCATCGACAGCGTGAACAGCATCGCGACGGTGCGCTCGGAGCGCTTCGCCGCCCGCTCGTCGATGTCCTGGATACGCGGCTTGTGGACCGGGAGGCCCGGGTCGGCGAACGGGTCGTCCGCGACCGCTACGGCACCGTGGTGCGCGTCGCCCTGCTCGCTCGGCAGGTGCTTCTCTTCGGGAATCTCTTGGCTACTCATGACTTCTTGGCCTTAGCGGTGTGGGCCGCGACCCAGACGGCGACAGCGATCAGCGCACCCAGCGCGAAGATCCAGCCGAACAGACCCTCGGAGACGGGGCCGAGGCCACCGAGCTTCAGGCCGCCAGGGCTGACCGACTTCTCGCCGTTCACGTTCTGGAGGTACGCGATGATGTCCCTCTTCTGCTGCTCCGGCATGGTCTGGTCCGGGAAGGAGGGCATGTTCTGCGGGCCGGTCTGCATGGCCTCGTAGATGTGCTTCGGGTCGACGCCCTCAAGGTTGGGGGCGTACTTGCCGTTCGTCAGCGCGCCGCCCTCACCGGTGAAGTTGTGGCACTGCGCGCAGTTGTTGCGGAACAGCTCACCACCCCTGGCGATGTCGGCACCTGCCGGGTCGTACTGCTTTGCGGTCGGCGTGATCGGACCGGCGCCGAGGGACGCGATGTACGCCGCCAGCTGGTCGATCTGCGCCTGTTCGTAAATGACGGGCTTCTTCGGCACCTGGGCGCCGGGCTGCTGGGCGGGCATGCGGCCCGTGCTCACCTGGAAGTCGACGGCCGCGGAGCCGACGCCGACCAGGCTCGGGCCGTCAGAGGAACCCTGACCGCCGGTTCCGTGGCAGCTTGCGCAACCCACGGCGTAGAGCTTCTTGCCCTCCTCGATGGCGAGGGACTGGGCGGTTTCATCGGCCTGCGCCTTGCCCGCGGGAGCAAAGGCGGCGTACAGCCCCCCAGTGGCCGCCAGCGCGAGGAGTAGAACGACGACCGCCGCCAGCGGATGGCGTCGTCGTGCGGAGAGCTTTTTCACGGATTACCCCGGTGTCAGGATCTTCTGCGTCGGTGTGTCTGGATGGAGTGCCGGGTCGGGCCCGGTGACGTGTTCGCTACTTGATCAGGTAGATCGTGGCGAAGAGGCCGATCCAGACGACATCGACGAAGTGCCAGTAGTAGGACACGACGATGGCCGACGTGGCCTGTTCGTGGGTGAACCTCTTGGCCGCGTACGTCCGGCCGAGGACCAGCAGGAAGGCGATGAGACCGCCCGTCACGTGCAGACCGTGGAACCCGGTGGTCAGGTAGAAGACCGAGCCGTACGGACCGGACGAGAGGCTCATGCCCTCGTGCTTGACCAGCTCGGTGTACTCGAACACCTGGCCGCCAATGAAGATCGCACCCATGACGAACGTGATGATGAACCACGTCCGGAGCTTCTTCACGTCACCGCGCTCTGCGGCGAATACGCCGAGCTGGCAGGTGAGCGAGGAAAGCACCAGGATCGTCGTGTTCGTCGCCGAGAAGGGCAGATTCAAGGCCGAAGCCTGCTCTGTCCAGTACTCGGGGCCTGTCACGGATCGCAGGGTGAAGTACATCGCGAAGAGGGCCGCGAAGAACATCAGCTCGGAACTCAACCAGATGATGGTTCCGACGCTGACGAGGTTCGGCCGGTTGACCGTCGGGTGCGCGTGCCCGGTATCTACTGTCGTTGCTGTCGCCACGACCGACATTATGTCGGTCGCTTATCCCGCCCTCACCCCGGGGGGTGCCGTTCGGAGTGTCAGCGGCGTGTGCAAGGCCCGAACGGCCCATCAGATGACCTCGGTGGGATGTCCCGTGCACATGTCCGAACCGATGTTGACAGCGCATCGGGAGGAGTAGCATCCCGCGCAACATCAACGTGATTCACGGGACACGTGGAGGAACGAAATGCGGGCGACTGCGCGGGTTCTGGTCTACAGCGACGACGCGGGCACCCGAGAGCAGGTGCGGCTGGCGGCCGGACGCCGGCCCGCCGCGGACCTGCCGCCGGTGGAGTTCGTGGAGTGCGCGACGCTGCCGGCGGTCCTGACAGAGCTGGACGCGGGCGGCATCGACGCGTGCGTGCTCGACGGCGAGGCGGTTCCGGCCGGGGGCATGGGCGTGTGCCGGCAGATCAAGGACGAGATCTTCCGGTGTCCGCCGGTGCTGCTGCTGATGGGACGCCCCCAGGACGCCTGGCTGGCCACGTGGAGCCGCGCGGACGCCGCCGTGACCCTTCCGGTGGACCCGGTGGAGTTCGCGGAGGCCCTGGCGGGCGTTCTGCGCTCCCGCCTCTCCTCCTCGGCCGCCTGACGGAGCGCCTGCGGGCCCACGGGTTCCCGTGGGCCCGCAGCGCGCTTCCCGTCACACAGTGGGCCGCAGGCGGGCCTGGTCCATCGGGTGGCGGCCTTCCTGGGTGCCCTTGAGGAGGGCGCTGCCCTGGCGCCAGTCCTTCCAGTCCATGTTCCAGTCGCCGAAGCCGTTGCCGAAGATGTCCATGTCGTCGCCGATGCTGTTGATCACCTGGACGATGTCGCCCTCGGTGATGTTCTCGTAGAACCAGGCGGCGTTGCCCGTGCTCATACCGGTGCAGCCGTGGCTGACGTTCTCGTAGCCCTGGGAGCCGACGGACCACGGCGCGGCGTGGACGTATTCACCACTCCAGGTGACACGGGTGGCGTAGTAGACGGGCAGGTTGTAGTACTCGCTGCCGCCGATGCCGACCGTGTCGCCGCGCATCTGGACGAAGTACTGCTTGCCGAGGACCACCTTGACCCCGTTGCGGGTGGAGAAACCGGGCTTGCCGGTGGTCACCGGAATGGTGTTGATCACTTCTCCGTTGCGCTTGAACGTCAGGTAGTGCGAGGAGGCGTCGGTGGTGACCTCGACCCGGTCCCCGATCTCCAGCTTCAGCGGCTTCGACGCGACCCCGTGGAGTTCGTCGGTGATCCTGATGCCCTCCAGGTTGCTCCGTACGGAGACGGCGGAGTTGGCGGGCCAGTAGTCCTTCGGGCGGTAGTGCAGGTTCTTGTCGTCCACCCAGTGCCAGGCGCCCTCGACTCCGGGCGGGGCGTCGACGATCAGGCCCCGTTCCACGATCGCGCGGGCGGCCTTGTCCTTGACGGGCTCGCTGAGCTCGGCGGTGAGGGGCTGTCCGACGCCGTACTTGCCCTCGTCCGGGCCGAATTCGACCTTCAGGACCCCTTTCGACGGGGTCGTGTTGAAGGTGAGCGTGCGCTGCCCCGGGGCGCCCCGCTCGTCCTCGGTGCTCACGGTGACCGTGTAGCGGACTCCTGAGGCCATCGGGACCGTGCTGTGCCAGCGGTCGCCGTTGGCGCTCAGCTCGCCCGCCAGGCGGCGGCCGTGGGTGTCCACGGCCAGCACGTCGGTGATCCGGCCGCCACCGGCCTTGGCGGTGATTTCGAGGGGTCGGTCGGGATCCACGGGGCGGCTGCCGGCGGTCTGGTTGGAGGCGACCTGATCGCCCGCGTCGTACGGGCGGGCGGACAGCGGGTTCTTGTCGCCGGACCCGCATGCGGTGGCGCCGGCCCCGAGGGACGCGACCAGCAGGGAGCAGCCGAGTACCGTCCAAAGACGCGGTGAGTGCTTCATGGGGCCAACGCTATGAAGATATGACAATTACGGCGCGCGGGATGACTGCAAACGAGGGGCCCGGACTCCTCCGAAGAGGTGTCCGGGCCCCAAGTGCTCGCGCGGCACGGCCGCGCGCGGGTGCTGCCTACTGGTTCGCGTTCTCACCGCGGTAGTACTCGTACACCCAGCCCCACAGGCCGATCACGATGATCGGGGCCGAGAAGTACATGAGCCACCAGCCGAAGATGACGCCCATGAAGGCGAGCGCGCCACCGACGGCCAGCGAGAGCGGCTGCCAGCTGTGCGGGGAGAAGAACCCCAGCTCGCCGGCCTCGTCGGCGACGTCGGCCTCCAGGTTGTCCTGGGCCATCTCGTCGACGCGCTTGGCCGTGAAGGCCAGGTAGTAGCCGATCATGACGCTCAGGCCGAAGCCCAGGAAGAGCGCGGTGGTACCGACGGGCTCCTTCGACCACACGCCGTACACGACGGCCATGATCAGGATGAAGACGGAAAGCCAGAGGAACAGCTTGCCCTGGATCTTCACTTGCCGGCCTCCTTGCCACCGGTGACGGCCTGGGCGGCCGCGCTGTGGTCCTCGAGGTGGTCGAGGGCCGCGATCTCCGGGTGGTGCAGGTCGAACGCCGGGGACTCGGAGCGGATCCGCGGCAGGGTGAGGAAGTTGTGCCGCGGCGGCGGGCAGGAGGTCGCCCACTCGAGCGAACGGCCGTAACCCCACGGGTCGTCGACCTCGATCTTCTTGCCGTACTTGGCCGTCTTCCAGACGTTGTACATGAACGGAAGCATCGACAGGCCGAGCAGAAAGGAGCTGATCGTGGAGATCGTGTTCAGCGTGGTGAAGCCGTCGGCCGCGAGGTAGTCCGCGTAACGACGCGGCATGCCCTCGGCGCCCAGCCAGTGCTGCACCAGGAACGTGCCGTGGAAGCCGATGAACAGCGTCCAGAAGGTGATCTTGCCGAGGCGCTCGTCCAGCATCTTGCCCGTGAACTTCGGCCACCAGAAGTGGAAGCCGGCGAACATCGCGAAGACCACGGTGCCGAAGACGACGTAGTGGAAGTGCGCGACGACGAAGTACGAGTCGGAGACGTGGAAGTCCATCGGGGGCGAGGCCAGGATGACGCCGGTCAGACCACCGAAGGTGAAGGTGACCAGGAAGCCGATCGTCCAGAGCATCGGGGTCTCGAAGGACAGCGAGCCCTTCCACATGGTGCCGATCCAGTTGAAGAACTTCACACCGGTCGGTACCGCGATCAGGAAGGTCATGAAGGAGAAGAACGGCAGCAGCACACCGCCGGTGACGTACATGTGGTGGGCCCACACGGTCACCGAGAGGCCGGCGATCGCGATCGTCGCGGCGATCAGACCGATGTAACCGAACATCGGCTTGCGCGAGAAGACCGGAATGATCTCGGAAACGATTCCGAAGAACGGCAGCGCGATGATGTACACCTCTGGGTGTCCGAAGAACCAGAAGAGGTGTTGCCACAGCAATGCGCCGCCGTTCGCGGCATCGAACACATGCGAACCGAACTTGCGGTCGGCCTCCAGCGCGAAGAGCGCGGCGGCCAGCACCGGGAAGGCGAGCAGGACCAGGACACCGGTCAGCAGCACGTTCCAGGTGAAGATCGGCATGCGGAACATCGTCATGCCGGGTGCGCGCATGCAGATGATCGTGGTGATGAAGTTGACCGAGCCGAGGATCGTGCCGAAGCCCGAGAAGGCCAGACCCATGATCCACAGGTCGGCGCCGATGCCCGGCGAGCGGACCGCGTCCGACAGCGGGGAGTAGGCGAACCAACCGAAGTCGGCGGCGCCGTTCGGCGTCACGAAGCCGGCCACCGCGATGGTCGAGCCGAAGAGGTACAGCCAGTACGCGAACATGTTCAGCCGCGGGAACGCCACGTCGGGCGCGCCGATCTGCAGCGGCATGATCCAGTTCGCGAAGCCCGCGAACAGCGGGGTCGCGAACATCAGCAGCATGATCGTGCCATGCATGGTGAACGCCTGGTTGAACTGCTCGTTCGACATGATCTGCGTACCCGGACGGGCCAGCTCGGCGCGCATGAAGAGCGCCAGGATGCCGCCGATGATGAAGAACACGAACGACGTGAGCAGGTACATCGTGCCGATGGTCTTGTGGTCGGTGGTGGTGAGCCACTTCACGACCACGTTGCCCGGCTGCTTGCGCCGTACCGGCAGCTCGCTCTCGTACGAGTCAGCTGCGGCGGCACCCTGGGATTCGTTGAGGATGCTCACAGTTTGTTCACTTCCGCATTCCGGGCCGGGTCGGTCTGCTGGATGCCGGCGGGCAGGAAGCCGGTCTGGCCCTTCTCGGCCAGCTCCTTCAGGTACGCCTGGTACTTCTCGGGCGAGACCACCTTGACGTTGAAGAGCATCCGGGAGTGGTCGACGCCGCAGAGCTCGGCGCACTTGCCCATGAAGGTTCCCTCTTGGCTCGGGGTGACCTCGAAGACGTTGGTGTGGCCCGGGATGACGTCCTGCTTGAACAGGAAGGGGACCACCCAGAAGGAGTGGATGACGTCGTTGGACGACAGGATGAAGCGGACCTTCTCACCCTTGGGCAGAACCAGGGTCGGGCCCGGGTTGCCCGTCTGGGGGTTCTTGTCGCCCGGGACGCCCTTCTCGTAGACGCCCTCGGCGCCCGCCGGGAAGGCCTTCGTGAAGCGGTCCGGGATCGAGGCGAGCTCCTTGGGGACCTCGCCCGTCCTCGGGGTCGCCGCATCGCCGTCGACGTTCTCGACGTAGTTGAAGCCCCAGCTCCACTGGAAGCCGATCACGTTGATCGTGTGCGCCGGCTTCGAGAGGGCGAGCAGCTTCGACTCGTCACGCGCGGTGAAGTAGAAGAGCACCGAGACGATGATGAGCGGGACCACGGTGTACAGCGCCTCGATGGGCATGTTGTACCGGGTCTGCGGGGGGACCTCCACCTTCGTCCGGCTGCGCCGGTGGAAGATGACGCTCCAGATGATCAGGCCCCAGACCAGGATGCCCGTGACGAGCGCGGCCGCCCAGGATCCCTGCCACAGGGAGAGGATGCGCGGCGCCTCCTCGGTTACCGGAGTCGGCATTCCGAGGCGGGGAAAGTCTTGCCATGTATACGAGCAACCAGTGGCGGTCGCCAGGACCACGCCCGCAGTCAGCGCCTGCAGCAGCTTCCGCCGCATCGGGCGCCGCGGCGAGCGGTCGGAGCCGTAGGGACTCACGTAGCGCCTTCCCGAGAGTCTCGGCCCGCGCGGCCGGCCGCGGCCGTGTTCGGGTCGGTCGCCGGCCCTGACGCAGGCAGGGGTTTGGATGTTTATGCGGACCAAACCCTACTGGACGCTATTTGGGGTCGCGCGGGGAGGGTGCCCAACGCGCCGCTACAGCCCCCGAAGGGATGGATCCGCCGTCCGGGGGACGGCGGATGCGGCCCTGAATGGCGGACTCCGGAGCACAACTGACGCCCCCTGACCTCGGACGCTCCCAGACCCGCCGCCTTGCCTTACGGTGGCCGGATGCCGTACTTCGACAGCGCGTCCGCCGCCCCCCTGCACCCCGTGGCCCGGCAGGCGTTGCAGGCCTCCCTGGACGAGGGCTGGGCCGATCCGGCCAGGCTGTACCGGGAGGGCAGGCGTGCCCGGCTGTTGCTGGACGCGGCGCGGGAGGCCGCGGCGGAAGCGGCTGGATGCCGCCCCGACGAGCTCGTGTTCACTCCTTCGGGGACGCACGCGGTTCACACGGGGGTGGCGGGGGTCCTCGCGGGGCGCCGGCGCGTCGGCGGTCATCTGGCCGTGTCCGCGGTCGAACACAGTTCCGTGCTCCACGCGGCGGCGGCGCACGAGGCGCACGGCGGGACGGTGACCGAGGTCCCGGTGGACCGGTCGGGCGCGGTGACCGCGGCCGGGTACGCGGACGCGCTGATCCCGACGACCGCCCTCGCCTGCCTCCAGTCGGCCAACCACGAGGTGGGCACGGTCCAGCCGGTGGCGGAGGTGGCCGAGGTCTGCGCGGCGGCCGGGGTGCCGCTGCTGGTGGATGCGGCGCAGTCGCTGGGCTGGGGTCCGGTGGAGGGCGCCTGGTCGGTCCTGGCCGCGAGCGCCCACAAGTGGGGCGGCCCGCCCGGCGTGGGCTTGCTGGCGGTCCGCAAGGGGGCCCGATTCGCCCCCCAACACCCTTCTGACGAGCGGGAGTCGGGACGCTCCCCCGGGTTCGCGAACCTCCCCGCGATCGTGGCGGCGGCGGCGTCCCTGCGGGCCGTACGGGCCGAGGCCGACGCGGAGGCGGCCCGGCTGCGGATCCTGGTGGACCGGATCCGGCGGCGGGTGGTGCGGCTGGTCCCGGACGTGGAGGTGGTCGGCGACGCGGACCGGAGGCTGCCGCACCTGGTCACCTTCTCCTGCCTGTACGTCGACGGGGAGACGCTCCTGCACGAGCTGGACCGGGCGGGCTTCTCGGTCTCCTCGGGCTCCTCGTGCACGAGCTCCACACTGACCCCCAGTCACGTGCTGCGGGCGATGGGCGTGCTGTCGGAGGGGAACGTACGGGTGTCCCTGCCGCCGGGGACCACGGCGGAGGAGGTCAACGCGTTCCTGGAGGTGCTGCCGGGTGCGGTGGCGGGCGTACGGGAGCGGCTCGGCGTCTCGCAGCCGCCGGCGGTGCAGCCGGTGGCGGACTTCCTGGAACTCGACGCGCTCGGCCTGCGGTGCCCGCAGCCGGTGATCGAACTGGCCCGGGCCATCTTCCGGGTTCCGGTGGGCGGCACGGTCACGGTCGTCTCCGACGACGAGGTGGCCCGGCTGGACATTCCGGCGTGGTGCGCGATGCGGGGCCACGAGTACGTGGGCGAATCCCCCCGCGACACCGGCTCCGCCTACACGGTCCGCCGCCTGCTGTAACCCGGGGCTCCGCCCGTGTTTCAGCCTCGCCGGCGTTTGAGTGGGGGTCCGGGTGCGGCGCCCCCGGCGGCGGCGCCGCACCCGGCATCGGGCAGGACCACCGGCTCCGCCGGCGCACCGGGCTCCGCCCGGACCCGCGCCGCCTCAATCGCCGGCGGGGCCGGATTTTGCCGGCGTCAGCCCTCGCGTGCGCGCAGCGCAAGCTCTGCGTTCGGCGGAGCGGGGTCCGGGGCGCGTCCCGGCGGCGGGGGCGGGAGACCCCCACCGCTCGGGCACAGCGGCAGCGACTAGGCCAGGTGGGCGCGGACTTCGGCGGCGGCCTCTTCGCCGTAGGCCTTCGTGAAGCGCTCCATGAAGTGGGCCCGGGCCAGGGTGTACTCCTGGGTGCCGAGCGTCTCGATGACCAGCGTCGCGAGCATGCAGCCCAGCTGCGCCGCCCGCTCCAGGCCCACACCCCAGGCCAGCCCCGTCAGGAACCCGGCGCGGAACGCGTCGCCGACACCCGTCGGGTCGACCTTCGCGGTCTCCTCCGGGCAGCCGACCACGATCGGGGCCTCGCCGACCCGCTCGATCTTGACGCCGTTGGAGCCCAGCGTGGTCACCCGCGTGCCGACCTTCGCGAGGATCTCCGCGTCCGTCCAGCCCGACTTCGACTCGATGAGGCCCTTCTCGTACTCGTTCGAGAAGAGGAACGTCGCGCCCTCCATCAGGGTGCGGATGTTGTCGCCGTCCATCCGGGCGATCTGCTGCGAGAAGTCGGCGGCGAAGGGGATCCCCCGCGTCCGGCACTCCTCCGTGTGGCGCAGCATCGCCTCGGGGTCGTCCGCGCCGATCAGGACCAGGTCCAGCCCGCCGACCCGGTCGGCCACGGACTTCAGCTCGATCAGGCGGGCCTCGCTCATCGCGCCCGTGTAGAAGGAGCCGATCTGGTTGTGGTCGGCGTCCGTGGTGCACACGAAGCGCGCGGTGTGCAGCACCTCGGAGATCCGGACGGACTCGGTGTCGACGCCGTGCCGGTCCAGCCAGGCGCGGTACTCGTCGAAGTCGGAGCCGGCGGCTCCGACCAGGATCGGGCGGCTGCCGAGCTGCCCCATGCCGAAGCAGATGTTCGGGCCGACGCCGCCCCGTCGCACGTCGAGGTTGTCGACGAGGAAGGAGAGGGAGACCGTGTGCAGCTGGTCGGCGACCAGCTGGTCGGCGAAACGGCCGGGGAAGGTCATGAGGTGGTCGGTGGCGATGGAGCCGGTGACTGCAATGCGCACGGCGTGGACGCTCCTGCTGAGGACGGCGAGGGACAGTCAAAACTACCCGGTAAGCGACCCCAGGCCGAACCCCAGAAACTACCCCTTAGTAGCTCTTTCTTCGCGAGAGCCCCGATGCCTACGGTGCCTTCATGACCTATACCGATGGTTACGGCTACGGCGAGTACACCGCGGACAAGCGCGGCACGGAAGCCCCCCGGCAGCCCGGCTTCGCCCGGCTGCTGGGCGACTGCGCCCGGATGGCCCCGCACTGGGCGGTCCCGGCGGACCCCCGTCCGGCCCGCGTGGCGCCCTCGCAGATCCACGGGATCAGCGTCCCCTCGGCCTCGGCGCGGCTGATCGCCTCCACCGCGGCGTACGGGGACCAGTAGGAGGCCGGGGAACCGGTTGCGCCCCTGTTCCGTCACACCCGCATCAGACACGGCGGGACCGGTGAAGGAGCGATGCGGTGACCAGCGAACAACCCGACACATCACGCGGCACACGACGGCGGCCCGCCTGGGCCGTCGGCTCGATCGCGGCCGCGGTGCTGCTCGCGGGCGGCGGCACCGCGTACTGGGCGTCCACCGCCCACGGCGACGGCGGGCCGGGCAACCGTACGGGTGACAGCGCGGCCTCCGCGCCCCGTGACGCGGGAGACCCCTCGGGGCCGGGCATCGCGCCCGGTGAGCCCGATCCCTCCGGCGAGGGGGTGGTCTACCGGGCCGACGTGAAGCTCCCGGAGGGCCCGGCCTCCGCGCCGGCCTTCGCCGCGTCGGGCGAGGTCACCTCGGCGGAGGTGGCCCGGCTCGCCGCGGCACTCGGCATTCCGGGCGAGCCGCGGCTCGCCGGGGACGTCTGGCTGGCCGGGGAGGCCGCCGACGGCTCCGGTCCCCGGCTCACGGTGAGCCGTACGGCTCCGGGGACCTGGAACTTCGCCCGCTTCCAGGCGCCGACCAACGGCACCGGGGACGACTGCGCCCGCGGCAAGGACACCTGCGGGCCCGCGACCGTCCCGCAGGACGGCGGCGCGGTACCGGGCGCGGACAAGCCCGCGGCCTCGGCCAAGCCGGTGTCCGAGGAGGCGGCCAAGGCCGCCGCGGCGCCCGTACTGGCCGCCGCGGGGCTGGACGGGGCGAAGCTGGACGCCCGGCTGGCCCAGGGTTCGGTGCGGGTGGTGAGCGCCGATCCGGTGCTCGGCGGGCTGCCCACGCAGGGCTGGTCCACGAAGGTGAGCGTGGCCGGCGACGGCTCGGTGGTGGGCGGCAGCGGCGAGCTGAAGGCCCCCGTACGGGCGGCCGAGCAGCCGGTGGTCGGGGCCGTGGAGGCGCTGGCCAAACTGAACGCGAAGTCGAGCGGCAGGGAGGGCGGCCCCGACCCCAGCGGCTGCGCCACCGCGGTCCCGCTGGGGCCGGACGCCCCGGTGGCGGCCACCGACACGGTGCCGTGCAACCCGGAGCCGCGGCCCATGAAGCCCCCGCGGACGGAGACGGTCCAGGGTGCGGTGCTCGGGCTGGCCCCGGGCACGGTGAACGGCTCGCGGGGCCTGGTCCCGGCCTGGCTCTTCGAGGTGGCGGGCCGCGGCGGGGCGCCCGCGCACACGGTGGCCCAGCCGGCCGCCGCCGAGGAGAGCGCCCCCGGCCCGAAGGGCGGTCGTACCGTGCCCGGATTCTCGTACGCGGAAGCCGACCGGAAGCTGACCGTGAACTTCTGGGGCAGCGTGTGCAGCACCTACGCCCTGGAGGCGCGGGAGTCGGCCGATTCGGTCCTGGTGAAGATCACGGACACCCCGAACAAGCCGGGTCAGGCCTGCATCATGCTCGCGCAGGAGATGTCCCTGACGGCCACGCTGCAGCAGCCGCTGGGCGACCGGAAGGTGCTCGACGCGACCTCGGGCAAGCCGCTCCCCCGGCAGTAGGAGCGGGCGCCCGGCTCCCGGGCATGCGACGAGGGCCCGCCTCCGGTCGATGCGACCGGAGGCGGGCCCTCGTCCTAGGACGTACGGAGCGTCCGGGGCTTAGCTGAACGAGTCGCCGCAGGCGCAGGAGCCCGTGGCGTTCGGGTTGTCGATCGTGAAGCCCTGCTTCTCGATGGTGTCGACGAAGTCGATGGACGCGCCGTGGAGGTACGGGGAGCTCATCCGGTCCGTGACGACCTTCACACCGTCGAAGTCCTTCACGACGTCGCCGTCGAGGGAGCGCTCGTCGAAGAAGAGCTGGTAGCGCAGGCCGGAGCAGCCACCGGGCTGGACGGCGACGCGCAGCGCCAGGTCATCGCGGCCTTCCTGCTCCAGCAGGGTCCTGACCTTTTCGGCGGCGGCGTCGGACAGGAGGATGCCGTCGCTCACGGTGGTCTTGTCGTCCTGTACGGACATCTGCATTCACTCCCGAAGTGGGCGGCTCCCCGCCGGAGACGGGGAAACGTCGGACTCTTGCCGTCGGTGGCAACGAGCGGGACCGCGGATTCATTCCGGGACCCGACGCTTGTTTCAGATATTCCATGCTCGCACACCGCGCGCGGGGCGGGTTCGACGAATCGAGGGCTGATGCGTCACATTGACACTATCGGGCATCGTCAAACTGACGTGAAGCGGTTATGATAGATAACGTCAAGTAGACGAGAAGTCGAAGCGATGATCCAGAAGTCCCTTGTCGCAGAACAGAAAGGGTGCGTGTCGTGACCACCGCCCAGCCGTTGGACGTCCAGCCGACGCCCCTTGCCCTGCTGCTGCTCGGCCGCGAGGCCGACCCCAAGAGCGAGCGCGGGGTGGAGTGCCCCGGCGACCTGCCCTCGCCCTCGGACCCGAACCTCGTGGAGCGTGCCCGCGCGGCCAAGGAGAAGCTCGGGGACAAGGTCTTCATCCTCGGCCACCACTACCAGCGTGACGAGGTCATCGAGTTCGCCGACGTCACCGGCGACTCCTTCAAGCTGGCCAAGGACGCGGCCGCCAAGCCGGAGGCCGAGTACATCGTCTTCTGCGGCGTGCACTTCATGGCCGAGTCCGCGGACATCCTGACCTCGGACGACCAGAAGGTGGTCCTGCCGGACCTGGCCGCAGGCTGCTCGATGGCCGACATGGCCACCGCCGAGCAGGTCGCGGAGTGCTGGGACGTACTGACCGAGGCCGGCATCGCCGGTGCGACGGTTCCCGTCTCCTACATGAACTCCTCCGCCGACATCAAGGCCTTCACCGGCAAGCACGGTGGCACGATCTGCACCTCGTCCAACGCGAAGAAGGCCCTGGAGTGGGCCTTCGAGCAGGGGGAGAAGGTGCTCTTCCTCCCGGACCAGCACCTGGGCCGCAACACCGCCGTCCGCGACATGGGCATGTCCCTGGACGACTGCGTGCTCTACAACCCGCACAAGCCGAACGGCGGCCTGACCGCCGAGCAGCTGCGGAACGCCAAGATGATCCTGTGGCGCGGGCACTGCTCGGTCCACGGCCGGTTCTCGGTCGACTCGGTCAACGACGTCCGCGCCCGCATCCCCGGCGTGAACGTCCTGGTCCACCCCGAGTGCAAGCACGAGGTCGTGGCGGCCGCGGACTACGTCGGCTCGACGGAGTACATCATCAAGGCGCTGGAGGCGGCCCCGGCCGGCTCCAAGTGGGCCATCGGTACCGAGCTGAACCTGGTCCGGCGCCTGGCGAATCGATTCGCCGCGGAGGACAAGGAGGTCGTCTTCCTCGACAAGACGGTCTGCTTCTGCTCGACCATGAACCGCATCGACCTGCCGCACCTGGTGTGGACCCTGGAGTCCCTGGCCGAGGGGACCCTGGTCAACCAGATCCAGGTCGACAAGGAGACGGAGAGCTTCGCGAAGCTCGCCCTGGAGCGCATGCTCGCCCTGCCGTAACCGTCGTGCCGGAACGCCGGAGGGGCGCCCCCAGCTGGGGGCGCCCCTCCGGCGTTCCGGTCGGTGGGCAGGCGCGGGCCCGAGGGCCCGCGCCTGCCGTCAGACCTTCGCGGGCTCGCCGTCCGTCTCGTCCGCGGACTCCTGCGGGGTCGGGACCACCGTCAGGCGGGCGCGCTTCTTCGCACGGCGGCGCTCCTTGCGGAGCTCGACCATCGTGTAGAGGGTCGGCACCAGGAGCAGCGTCAGCAGGGTCGAGCTGACCAGGCCGCCGATCACCACGACCGCGAGCGGCTGCGAGATGAAGCCGCCCTCGCCGGTGACGCCCAGCGCCATCGGGAGCAGCGCGAAGATCGTCGCCAGGGCCGTCATCAGGATGGGGCGCAGACGGTGCCGGCCGCCCTCGATGACCGCTTCGACGACGCCCAGGCCCTGGGCGCGGTACTGGTTGACCAGGTCGATCAGGACGATCGCGTTGGTCACCACGATGCCGATGAGCATCAGCATGCCGATCATCGCCGGGACGCCCATCGGGGTGCCGGTGACGAGGAGCAGGCCGAGTGCGCCGGTCGCCGCGAACGGGATGGAGACCAGCAGGATCAGCGGCTGGATCAGCGAGCGGAAGGTCGCGACCAGCAGCATGAACACGATCGCGATGGCCGCGAGCATGGCCAGGGCGAGCGAGCCGAAGGCCTCGTCCTGGTCCTCGGAGACGCCGCCGATGGAGGCGGTGGCGCCCTCGGGCAGGTCCAGGGCCTTGAGCTTCGTCTGGAGCTCGGCGCTGACCGCGCCCGTGTTGTCGCCCTGCGGCCTCGCGGTGACGGTCGCGGCGCGGGCGCCGTCGATCCGGGTCATCGCGACCGGGCCGGGGACCTCCTTGACCTCGGCGATGTCGCCGAGCTTGACCGGGCCGACCGGGAGCGCCTGCAGTTCGGCCAGGGTGGTGGCCGGCTGCGCGGACTTGATGACGATGTCCCGCTCGGTGTCGTCCAGTACGGCCTTGCCCGCAGGGTTGCCCCGTACGGCCTGCGCGACGATCGCACCGAGGGCGGCCTGGTTCAGGCCCGCCTCCGCGGCCTTGGGGGTGGCGGTCACCGAGATGCGGGGCACGGACTGGGACAGGTCGCTCTGCACGTCGGTGACGTTGTCCAGCTCGGCCACCTCGGCGCGGACCTGCTCGGCGGCCTTGGCGAGGACCTCGCCGTCGCCGGCCTTGACGACCACGCTGAGGTTCTGGCTGCCGAAGGCGTCGCCCGCCGAGATCCGGGTGTCGCCGATGCCGTCGAGCCCGGCCAGCTTGTCCTCGATCTGCTTCTTCACGGCCTCCCCGTCGCCCGCGTCCTTCAGCGAGACCTGGTACGAGGCCTGGTTGGAGCCCGTACCGCCGCCGAAGGCCGCGAGGAAGCCGGAGGAGCCGACGGTGACCTGGTAGCTCTTGACGCCCTCGACCGAGGCCAGCACCTTCTCGATCTTGCGGGTCGCCTCGTCGGAGGCGGCCAGCGAGGTGCCGGGGGCGAGCTCCTGCTTGACCGTCAGGACTTCCTGCTCGCCCTGGTCGAAGAAGTTGGTCTTCAGCATCGGGGTCATCCCGAAGGTGCCGAAGAGGACGACCACGGCGATGGCCACACTGGTCAGGCGGCGCCGGGTGGCGAAGCCGAGGACCCGTACGTAGAACCTCTGCAGGCGGCTGCGCGCCTCCTTCTCCTCGGCCTCGCGCCGGGCCTTCGCCGTGCTCTCGGCGTCCCCGGCCGTGACGCCCTTGGGTGCGCTGAGGAACCAGTACGAGAGCACCGGCACGACCGTCAGCGAGACGAGCAGCGAGGCCAGCAGGGCCGCGGTGACCGTGAGCGAGAAGGAGCCGAAGAGCTCGCCGATCATGCCGCCCGTGAGGCCGATGGGCAGGAAGACGGCGACGGTGGTGAGCGTGGAGGAGGTGACCGCGCCGGCGACCTCCTTGACCGCGGTGATGATGGCGGCCTCGCGCTCCTCGCCGTAGCCGAGGTGGCGCTTGATGTTCTCCAGGACCACGATCGAGTCGTCGACGACGCGGCCGATGGCGATGGTGAGGGCGCCCAGGGTCAGCATGTTGAGCGACAGGTCGCGGGTCCACAGCACGATCAGCGCGAGGACGACGGACAGCGGGATGGAGACCGCGGTGACCAGCGTCGAGCGCAGCGAGGCCAGGAACACCAGGATCACGATCACCGCGAAGAGCAGGCCGAGCAGGCCCTCGGTGGTGAGGCTGGAGATGGACTTGGCGACGGCCGGGCCCTGGTCGCTGACGACGGTCAGGTCGGCGCCGGCGCCGAGGGTGGAACGCAGCTCGGGGAGCTTGTCCTTGACGGCGTCGGAGATGGCGACGGCGCTGCCGTCCTTGTCCATGGTGAGGACGAGGGCGAGGCTGGGCTTGCCGTTGGTACGGGTGATGGAGTCGGCCTTGGCCGCCTCCTGCTTCACGGTGGCGACGTCGCCGAGGCGGACGGCCGGCTTGCCGGGGCCGGGGCTCAGGCGCAGGTCCTCCACCTGGGCGAGGGAGGTGTAGCCGGCGCCCACCCGTACGGTGCGGTTCTTGCCCGCCTCGTCGAAGGAGCCGGCGGGTACGGCCGCGCCGCCCGCCTGGAGGCCCTGGGCGAGCGCGGCGCCGTCGAGGCCCGCGGCCGCGAGCTTGGCCTCGTCGGGGGTGACGGTGACCTGGAGGTCCTGGACGCCGTCGACGCTGACCTGGCCGACGCCCTCGATGTCCGACAGGACGGGGACGACGGACCGTTCCAGCTGGTCGGCGAGCGCCTGCTGGTCCTTGTCGGAGGTGACGGCGAGGATGACGGTCGGGATGTCGTCGGTGGAACCGGCCACCACCTGCGGGTCCACCTCGGCGGGCAGCCGGACGCGGGCCCGGTTGACGGCCTGCTGGACGTCGGCGACGAGCTGCTTGGTGCCGCTGTCGCCGTAGTCGAAGGTGGCCATGATGAGGGCGTTGCCCTCGCTGGCCGTGGAGGTGATGCCGGTGATGCCGTCGACGCCCTTGAGCATGGCCTCGATCGGTTCGACGACCTGCTTCTCCACCACGTCGGGCGAGGCGCCCTGGTACGGCGCGAGCACGGACACCATCGGCAGTTCGATGGAGGGCAGCAGCTGCTGCTTGAGCTGCGGGACGGCGATGGCGCCGAAGAGGAGCGCGACGATCGACACGAGGCCGACCAACGCTCTTTGGGCAAGGCTGAAGCGGGACAGCCACGACATGGGTATGAGATCTCTCTGCAGGGAACGAACGCGAGGGCACTCCCACCCTGTCCCACACGGCGGCGCGTTTTCGTCGCTCCCAGGTGCCGTCCTTATGTGCGGCATACCGCGTCCGCAGTACGCCGCAGTACTGCGGTGCTACTCCGCGGACTCCGCGCGCGGCCGGACCAGGCCCGATTCGTAGGCAATGACCACCAATTGCGCCCGATCGCGGGCGCCGAGCTTGGCCATGGCCCGGTTCACGTGGGTCTTGACGGTGAGCGGGCTGACCTCCAGCCGTCCGGCGATCTCGTCGTTGGACAGCCCCGCGGCGACGTGTACGAGGACCTCGCGCTCCCGGACCGTCAGCGCGGCGAGCCGCTGCGCGTGCATCCCGGCTGAGGCTCCGCCGGCGGCCGGGTCGGCGCCGCCGCCCTGCGCGAGGAAAGTGGCGATGAGGCCTTTGGTGGCGGCCGGGGAGAGCAGTGCCTCGCCGGCGGCGGCCACGCGGATGGCGTTGAGCAGCTCCTCGGGCTCGGCGCCCTTGCCGAGGAAGCCGGAGGCGCCGGCCCGCAGGGCCGAGACCACGTACTCGTCGACCTCGAAGGTCGTCAGCATCACCACGCGCACGGCGGCGAGTTCCGGGTCGGCGCTGATCATGCGGGTGGCGGCGAGTCCGTCGGTACCGGGCATCCGGATGTCCATGAGCACGACGTCGGCGCGGGTGCGGCGGGCCAGTTCGAAGGCCTGCGCCCCGTCGGAGGCCTCACCGACGACCTCCATGTCGGGCTCGGAGTCGACGAGCACCTTGAAGGCGCTGCGCAACAGTGCCTGGTCGTCGGCGAGCAGCACCCTGATGGGCGCGGCGGCGGGCAGGTCCGTCGGCGTGTCGTCCACGGGGTGAGCGTACGCGGGCCCGCCCGGGCCGGCCGCACGGGTCCCGCCGGACCGGACGACGCTCGGGTGGATCAGCCCAGGGCCAGGACGATCAGGGCGGCGGTCGCCGCGACCTCGGCCAGGGCGCCGAAGACGTCGCCGGTGACCCCCTCGAAGCGGCGTACGCAGCGGCGGAGCAGCAACTGCGCGGCGAGCAGGGCCACCAGGACCGCCGCCGCCTGCCGGCCGGCGGCGGGCAGGCCCAGCGGGAGGGCCGCGGCCGCGGCCGCCGCGACGACGAGCACGGCGATCGCGGCGGCGACGGCGCGCGGGACCACCCCGGCGACGGCGGCGCCGAGCCCGCCGGGGCGGGCGGCCGGGACGCCTTCGCGGCAGGCCAGGGTCATGGCGAGGCGGGCCGTCACGGCGGCGACCACGGCGGCGAGGGCGCCGCGGATCCAGCTGTCGGCGTACACGTCGGACAGGGCCGCCACCTGCACCAGCATCACGATCACCAGGGTCACGACGCCGAAGGGGCCGATGTCGGACTGCTTCATGATGCGCAGGGCCTCGTCGGCCGGTTTGGCGCTGCCCAGGCCGTCCGCCGTGTCGGCGAGCCCGTCCAGGTGCAGTCCCCGGGTCAGCGCGGCCGGTACGGCGACGGTGACGGCCGCCGCGAGCAGCGGGCCCCCGCCGAGCACCAGCAGGAGCACCCCGGGCACGGCCGCGAGCACGCCCACGACCAGCCCGGCGAGCGGGGCGCAGGCCATCCCGGTGCGGGCGGCGGGACGGTCCCAGCGGGTGATGCGGGCGGGCAGCACGGTGAGGGTGCCGAACGCGAAGCGGAGGCCGTCGGGGAACGAGGCGCGTTCCGGGGGCGGCGTCAGGGGCGGACCATCGAACGAATCTGTCATCGGCGGGAACGCTACCCCCTCGGCGTGAGCGGTAAATTACCCATTACGTGCCAAATAGGGAGTCCGTGGGATGGGTCACTGGTGGTATCGGAACATCGTCGAACCGGGCAAGCTCCCCCTGCTGCTCGCTCTGGTCTCCTTCGTGATGTCGTTCCTGGTCACCCGTGTGATCACCCGGATGATCCGGGCCGGCCGGGGCCCGTTCAAGAACGTCACCCCCGGCGGTCTGCACATCCACCACGTCGTCCCCGGCGTGATCCTCGTGATCATCGGCGGCTTCGGCGCGGTCGGCGCCGGCCGGTACGGCTTCGCCGGGGCGCTCTCGGCCGTGATCTTCGGGCTGGGCGCGGGCCTGGTCCTGGACGAGTTCGCGCTGATCCTGCACCTCGACGACGTCTACTGGAGCGAGCAGGGCCGCAAGAGCGTGGAGATCGTGGTCGTGACGGCGGCGGTCGTGGCCCTCGTCCTGGGCGGGTTCGTGCCCTTCGGGGTGAACGACCTGACCCCCGAGGAACGCCAGAGCCGCGGACTGGTCGCCATGAACGCGGCCGGCAACTTCTTCCTGGCCCTGATCGCCCTGTGGAAGGGCAAGGCGCGCACCGCGCTCTTCGGCGTGATCGTCCCGTTCGTGGCACTGGTCGGTGCGATCCGGCTGGCCCGGCCCGGCTCCCCGTACGCGAAGAGGTTCTACGCGAACCGCCCGCGCGCCCGCGCCAAATCGGGACTGCGCGCCTTCCACCACGACCGGCGGTGGGCGGGGCCGCGCCGCAAGTTCGAGAACTTCATCGGCGGCACCCCCGACCCCGAGCGGACCGCGGTCTCCCTGGAGAAGCCGCCCCCGCAGTGACGCCGACGGGGCAGTGACGCCGACGGGCCCTCCCCCGGAAGGGAAGGGCCCGTCGTGTCGTCGGTGTGTCCGTGTGTGCGGTACGTCCGCCCGGGATCAGCCGGGGATCAGCCCGTCGTCGCTGAGCATCTCCCTGACCTCGTCGAGGCTCGCGTCGGGACCGGGCAGGATCAGCTCGGACGGCTCCAGCGCGTCGTCCGGGAGCGGCTCGCCCAGCCGCCGTACCGCTTCGAGCAGGGCGCCCAGCGTGCGCCGGAAGCCCTCCGAGTCCCCGCTCTCCATCTCCGCGAGCAGTTCGTCGTCCAGCTTGTTGAGCTCGGCGAAGTGGCTGTCGGCCAGCTCCACCTGGCCCTCCCCCATGATGCGGACAATCATGACGGGCCCCGTCCTACTGCTTGTCGAACCGGTGCTGGGTCTGCGGCTGCTGGGCGCTGCCCGGGGCACCGCCCTCGATGGCCTGCTGCTGCGCGGACGGGCCGCCCGCCAGCTCGGCCTTCATGCGCTGGAGCTCCAGCTCCACGTCCGTGCCGCCCGACAGGCGGTCCAGCTCGGCCTGGATGTCGTCCTTGGAGCCCAGCCCGCTCTGGTCGTCGAGCGCGCCGGAGGCCAGCAGCTCGTCGATCGCGCCGGCGCGGGCCTGCAGCTGGGCGGTCTTGTCCTCGGCCCGCTGGATGGCCAGGCCGACGTCGCTCATCTCCTCGGAGATGCCGGAGAAGGACTCCGCGATCCGGGTCTGCGCCTGGGCCGCGGTGTAGGTGGCCTTGATGGTCTCCTTCTTCGTCCGGAAGGCGTCCACCTTGGCCTGGAGCCGCTGGGCGGCGAGGGTCAGCTTCTCCTCCTCGCCCTGCAGGGTCTGGTGCTGCACCTCCAGGTCGCTGACCTGCTGCTGGAGCGAGGCGCGGCGGGACAGGGCCTCGCGGGCCAGGTCCTCGCGGCCGAGGGCGAGGGCCTTGCGGCCCTGGTCCTCCAGCTTGGCGGACTGCCCCTGGAGCTGGTTCAGCTGCAGCTCCAGGCGCTTGCGGGAGGTCGCCACGTCGGCGACCCCGCGGCGCACCTTCTGCAGCAGCTCCAGCTGCTTCTGGTACGAGTAGTCGAGGGTTTCGCGCGGGTCCTCGGCCCGGTCAAGGGCCTTGTTCGCCTTCGCGCGGAAGATCATCCCCATACGCTTCATGACACCGCTCATGGGCTTCGCGCGCCCCCTTCTAGACGGACTGTGCTCCAGGTCACCGACAGAACCCACAGTACGGGCCCTGTCTCCATTACCGCACTGTTCGAGTACGGATGCGCTCCTCCTCCAGGACGACTACACCCGCGCCGTATCAGGCGTAAGGAGTAGGTGATCCCAGGAGAGGCGGCCACCGCACACACCGTGCAATGGGAAGACGCCCGCCGTTGCCGGATCGTTCCCCAGCGGGGTGGGGCCCGTGCCCGCAACCACGTAGGCTTGGGTTTTGTGTTTGGTAGCCGCTCCTCCAAGGAAGAGAAGGCCGCCGCCACCGACAAGGTGAGCGCCGACCTCTCGCAGCCCCGTGACCCGCAGGCCCCGAAGGGCCGCCCTACGCCGAAGCGTGCTGTGGCCCAGTCGCAGCGCAAGGCCGTGGTGGCCTCGACCGGCAACCGCAAGGAGGATGCCAAGCGAGCCCGTGAGCGCCGCCGCGCCGAGATGTCCAAGCAGCGCGAGGCGCTGGCCAGCGGCGACGAGCGTTACCTGCCCACCCGGGACAAGGGCCCCGTGCGCCGGTACGTCCGCGATTTCGTGGACTCCCGCTTCTCGGTCGCCGAGATGTTCCTGCCCCTGGCCGTGGTCATCCTGGTCCTCAGCATGGTCCGGCAGCCGCAGATCCAGAACATCGCGCTGCTGCTGTGGCTCGGCGTGATCGCCCTGATCATCCTGGACTCCATCGGCCTGGTGTTCCGCCTGCGCAAGGCACTGAGCACGCGCTTCCCGGACGAGCCCCGCCGCGGCGCCATCGCGTACGGCCTCATGCGCACCCTCCAGATGCGCCGGCTGCGTCTGCCGAAGCCGCAGGTCAAGCGCGGGGAAAGGCCCTGAGCGGATTCTCCGAGGGCGCGCGGATCTGGCTCGAGGGCCTGGGCGGACTCCGTAACGCCGTCCGGCAGGAACTGGTGGGCCGCCAGGTCGACGAGCAGATCGCGCACCGCTTCCCGGTCGGGCAGCGGCTGCGCGTCCTCGACGTCGGCATGGGCCAGGGCACCCAGGCGCTGCGGCTGGCCCGCGCCGGTCACAAGGTGACGGGCCTGGAGAAGGACCCCGGCATGCTGGCCGTCGCCCGTGAGGCGCTGGCCGAGGAGCCCTCCGGGATCCGCGACCGCGTGCAGCTCCTGGAGGGGGACGGGCGCGAGACCGGCGCCCACTTCCTGCCGGGCAGCTTCGACGTGGTGCTGTGCCACGGGGTGCTGATGTACGTGCCCGAGCCGGACGCCATGCTCGCCGGGCTGGCCCGGATGCTCGCACCCGGCGGTCTGCTGTCCCTGCTGGTGCGCAACGGCGACGCGCTCGCCATGCGGCCCGGGCTGGACGGCGACTGGAAGGGCGCCCTCGACGCCTTCGACGGCACCGACTACACGAACCGGCTGGGCCTGGACGTGCGCGCCGACCGGCTGGCCGGGCTCACGGCCACGCTGTCCGGGATCGGCGCACCGCTGGGGGCCTGGTACGGCGTACGCGTCTTCACCGACGGCACCGAGGCGGGCGAGGTCCTGCCGCCCGACGAGGAGCTGGAGCGGCTGCTGGCCGCCGAGGACCGCGCGGGGCGGACCGACCCGTACCGCGGCGTCGCCGCGCTGCTGCACCTGTGCGGTGTACGGGGTTGACCCCCGCGGCACACCCAGCCCCTCCGGCGTTTGAGGAGCGGGGTCCGGGGCGGAGCCCCAGGAATCCCGGCTCCGCCGGGCACCGGGCTCTGCCCGGACCCTCCCCCAGACTTCGTCCGGGGGACCCCCACTCAAACGCCGGCGAGGCCGAGGTTGCCCGGCGGCTCCCGATCACGGCCGCCGAGCCCCCGGCAGGGTCAGGCCTCCAGGGCCGAGCGCAGGCTCATCGTGTAGAGCTCGGTCCCGGTGTCGTCGGACAGCTTCACCTGCTCGGTGCCGCCTTCCAGCAGGTTCTTCCAGTACTCGCCGATCCAGGACTCCGCGTCCCCCTGCGTGGTGAACTCCTCGGGTACCACCGACGGGCTCGTCTCGGTGCCGTCGGCCGTCTCGAACCGCCACGTCCACGCCATGTCCGCCTCCGTTGCTCGTCCGCTGCTCGCACGCTTCTGCCTTGAGTCTGCCCGCAGAGTAACCGGGCGCGCAGCAGTCTCGGCGACGCGGGAGGATCATCCTGTGGAACTCACTCTGCTCGGCACCGGCACACCCGAGGGCCTGCCCCGCCCCGGCTGCCCCTGTGCGGCCTGCGCGGTCTCCGTCGGCGGGCGCTCCCGCGCCGCGACGGCCGTCCTGGTCGACGGGGCACTGCTCCTCGACCTGACCCCCGGTGCGGTGCTGGCCGGCGCCCGGGCCGGGCATTCGCTGGCCGGCGTGCGGCAGGTCCTGCTGACTCACCCGCACGACGGACCCGCGGTCGAGCTGCCGCCCGGTCTGCCGGCCGCCGGGCGGGTCCCGGACGGGCGGGAGCTCGCGGTGATCTCCGGACACCGGGTGCGGGCCGTGTCGATGGACGCGCCGGGCACCGGGTACGAGGTGACCGGCCCGGACGGCGGCCGGATGCTGTACCTGCCGCCCGGTGGGGCTCCGGCGGGAACGAACGGGGCGACGGGCCGGCGTCCGTACGACATCGTGCTCGCCGACGTGCTGGGGCGGCCCGAGGCGCTGGCCCGGCTGCGGGCGAGCGGCGCCGTCGGCCCCGCCACGGACGTGATCGCCGTCCACCTGGACCACGACGTCGCGCCGGGCCGGGAGCTGGAGCGCCGGTGCGCGGCCGCCGGTGCCCGGGCGGTGCCGGACGGGACCACCGTGGCCGTCGGGGAGTACCGCGCGGTGCCGGAACCGCCGCGCCGGACCCTGGTGCTGGGCGGGGCCCGCTCGGGCAAGTCCGTGGAGGCGGAGCGCCGGATGGAGTCCTTCCCCGAGGTGGTCTACGTGGCCACCGGCGGCACCCGGGAGGGTGACGCGGAGTGGACGCAGCGGATCGGCCTGCACCGGGAACGCCGGCCGGTGAGCTGGCGGACGGTGGAGACCTGTGAACTGGTCCCGCTGCTGGCCGAGGCCGGGCCGCCGCTGCTGATCGACTGCCTGGCGCTGTGGCTGACGGACGCGATGGACCGGGCGGGGGCCTGGGACGACGCCGTCTGGGCCAAGGGCGGGCAGCAGCAGCTCGGCGAGCGCATCGCCGAGCTGGTGGCGGCGGTGCGCGCGACCCGCCGCCACATGGTGCTGGTCAGCAACGAGGTCGGATCGGGCGTCGTCCCCGCGACGTCCTCGGGCCGCCGCTTCCGCGACGAGCTGGGCCGGCTGAACGCGAGGGTCGCGGGCGAGTGCGAGCACGTGCTGCTGGTCGTCGCGGGGCAGGTGGACGTACTCAAGGAACCACCGGGGTGACTGACGGCCGGTCCGCTGCCGCCGGGCGCCCCGCTCGTCCTGTTCGGCGTCCGTCCCGGCGCCCTGCGGCCGGCCCGGAACGGGCCTCCCGGGACCTGAACGCGGGGCCTTCGCCCAAGGCCTGAGGGTGTGCCTCACCGGCTGTACTCTCTGGCAGATGAGCACGCTGAATCTCGACGACTTCTCCGATCTGATCGAGCGCCCCGACGGGGGCGTCCGGCGTGATGCCGAGGAACGCCGTGAGCGCCTCGCCGTACCGCCCGGCGCGCTGGGCCGGCTGGACGAGCTCGCCGAGTGGCTCGCCGCCGCGCAGGGGCAGGTGCCGGTCAAGCCGATCGAGCGCCCCCGCGTGGTGCTGTTCGCCGCCGACCACGGGATCGCCGCAGCAGGCGTCTCCGCGCGGGCCGCCGCCACCGGCCACGAGCTGGTGCGGGCCGTGCTGGACGGAACCAGCCCCGTCGCCATCCTGGCCGGCCGGCTCGGCGCCACGATACGGGTCGTCGACGCCGGGCTGGACTGCGATCCCGGGCTGCTCCCCGCTGACGTGACCGGGCACCGGGTCCGGCGCGGCAGCGGCCGGATCGACGTGGAGGACGCGCTGACGGCCGAGGAGGCCGAGGCTGCGGTGCGGCTCGGGATGCGGATCGCCGACGAGGAGGCCGACTCCGGGACGGACCTGGTCGTCCTCGGGGACCTCAGCGTCGGCGGGACCACCGTCGCCGCGACCCTCGTCGCCGCCCTGTGCGGAACCGATGCCTCGGTGGTCACCGGCCGCGGCGGACTGCCCATCGACGACCTGGCCTGGATGCGCAAGTGCGCGGCGATCCGCGACGCGCTGCGCCGGGCCCGCCCGGTGCTCGGCGACCAGGTCGCGCTGCTGGCCGCGGTCGGCGGCGCGGACGTGGCCGCCATCACCGGTTTCCTGCTCCAGTGCGCGGTGCGCCGTACGCCGGTCATCCTCGACGGCGTCGTCTCGGCCGCCTGCGGACTGGTGGCCCAGCGGGCCGCGTTCCGGGCGCCCGACTGGTGGCTGGCCGGTCAGGCCAGCGGAGAACCGGGCCAGGCGAAGGCACTGGACCGGATGGCACTCAACCCTGTGCTCGACCACGGCGTCACAGTGGGCGAAGGTACCGGGGCATTGCTGGCTCTCCCCCTCGTCCAGGCGGCCGCCGCACTCGCGGCGGAACTTCCTGAGCGGGCGGCGGCGGAGCCGACGGAATGAGCCACCGGGGCCCGCGGTCCTGACCAGGCCGTGGTCCCCGACCGCCCAACCACGGACAGCGGCGCCCCATATGATCGCTTTTTATGGGAGAGGTCCGTTTGACCAGCGCAGAGACCGACCGCACCGCCTCACCGGCGACCGGTCCGTCATCCGGCAGGAAAGAGACCGGCGGCGATCCCGCCGGCAAGGCGGCTGGGGGCGGCCGGGAGGCCGGACGGGACCGGGAGGCCGGACGGGACCGGGAGGCCGGACGGGAATCGGGCCGGGGGACCCCCCGCTCACGGCGCGGCGCCGCGTTCGCGGTCTGGTACCTGCGCGCCGTCACCTTCATCAACTTCCTCAGCGCGGTGTGGGTTTCGCTCGGGCAGGACCTGCGGCGCCACAACGTCGAGGACTTCTACACCCCGTACATGCTCACGGCGGGCTTCGCCTCCGGGCTCTTCACACTGCTGCTCGCCGTCACCCTCGGCCGCCGCAAGCGCGCCTCCTGGATCCTCAACCTCGTCCTCAGCGGCCTGCTGGCGCTGCTGCTCGCCTACGCGCTCTACGCGTACGAGGAGATCCGCGAGCATCCGCAGAACTGGGTCTCCCTGGCCCTGACCGCAGCCTTCGCCGGAGCCCTCCTGCTGGGCCGCCGCGAGTTCTACGCCAAGGGCGACCGTTCCAACCCGGCGCTCGCCACCGCCGTCGCCGCCGTCGGCCTGCTCGTCACCTCGCTGGTCGCGGCCCTGCTCGTCGGCGCCGCCAACACCGCCCCGCACAGCTCCGAGGCCACCTTCCTGGCGCGCTGGAAGTACGGCGTGATGCGCCTGATCACCCTCGCCCCGGACGACCGGGCCTACGAGGCGATCACCACGCCCGGCTGGGTGGACGTCGTCATCAACGTCATGTCGATGCTGCTGCTGCTCGCCGTGCTCTTCGCCGCCTTCCGCTCGCGCCGCGCCGTCGACCCGATCAGCGAGGAGGACGAGGAGCGGCTGCGGGCCCTGCTGGCCCGGCAGGGCGACCGCGACTCGCTCGGCTACTTCGCGCTGCGCCGCGAGAAGTCCGTCATCTGGTCCCCCACCGGCAAGGCCGCCGTCACCTACCGCGTCGTCGGCGGCGTCTCGCTGGCCTCCGGCGACCCGATCGGCGACCCCGAGGCCTGGCCCGGCGCCATCGACCCGTGGCTGGCCGAGGCCCGCGAGCACGGCTGGGTGCCGGCCGTGATGGGCGCGAGCGAGGAGGCCGGGCAGATCTACGCCCGGCACGGCCTGGACGCGCTCGAGCTCGGTGACGAGGCGATCGTCGAGACCGCCGAGTTCACCCTGGAGGGCCGCGCCATGCGGACCGTCCGGCAGGCGTTCAACCGCGTCAAGCGGGCCGGGTACACGGTCCGCATCCGCCGCCACGCCGACATCCCGGCCGAGGAGATGGCCGAGCTGGTGCGGCGCGCCGACGACTGGCGCGACGGCGCGACCGAGCGCGGCTTCTCCATGGCGCTGGGCCGGCTGGGTGATCCCGCCGACGGCCAGTGCGTGATGCTGGAGTGCACCGACGGCAGCGGCGAACTGCGGGCCGTGCTGTCCTTCGTGCCGTGGGGCCCCAAGGGCCTTTCCCTGGACCTGATGCGCCGCGACCGGGACTCCGAGAACGGCCTGATGGAGTTCATGGTCATCGAACTCCTCGAACGCTCCAAGGAGATCGGGGTCACCCAGGTCTCGCTGAACTTCGCGATGTTCCGGTCCGTCTTCGAGCGCGGTTCCCGGCTCGGCGCGGGTCCGGTGCTGCGGATGTGGCGCTCGCTGCTGAGCTTCTTCTCCCGCTGGTGGCAGATCGAGTCCCTCTACCGGGCCAACGCCAAATACCGGCCGATCTGGGAACCGCGGTTCATGCTCTTCGAGAAGAGTTCGGACCTGCTGCGGATCGGTGTCGCGGCCGGCCGGGCCGAAGGCTTCCTGGAGGCCCCCGGCCTTCCGAAGTGGCTGCACCGCAGACACCTGGAGACCCGCCGTTGACAGCGTGGAACGCCTCCCCACTCCGGCGGTTCGCCCACCGTGAGTGGGGGCCCCTGTTCCGGACCGTCCGGAACGCGCTCGTCCGCGACAAGTGGCGGGCGATCCCCATGACCATCGGCGCGGTCTGTCTGACCTCGGTCTTCCAGATCGTGCAGAACACCTCCTGGGGCTTCCAGCCGGTCCAGAACCTCGGGTCGGTCAAGGCCGCCGACCCGCTCTGGCTGGCCCTGCTGCGGACCCCCCTGTCGCTGTTCGTCCCGGCCCTGGACCTGCCGGTGTGGGGAGCGCTCGCGCAGGTGCTGCTCGTCTTCGGGATCTCGGAGATCTGCATCGGCTGGTGGCGCACGCTGCTGATCGGCTACGTCGCCACCCTCGCCGGGACCACGTACGCGCGGATCGGGCTCGCGCTGGGCCACGACCACCCCTTCGGCCTGCCGGTGTCCGACCGGATCGTCAACGACACCGGGCCCTCGGCGGCGGTGGTGGGGCTCGCCATCTACGTCTGCTGGCGCTACCGGGCGTACCTGACCGGCGCCCTCGTGATCCTGGCGATGATCGGCGAGGTGCTCGTCAAGGACAACCTGGCGGGCAAGGAGCACCTGGCTGCGATCTTCGCGGTCATGGCGGTGTGCGTGGTGCGGGCCCAGTGGCCCCCGGTGCGCACCCGCGCCGTCCTCGGGCAGCCACCGCCGCCGTGACCGGTGCGGGGCAGGCCGTACCGTATCGGGGTGACGACAGACCTCGGGCGGTTCGCCCCCACCCGGCAGTGGATGCGGGCCCATCCGCTCGCCACCGACGCCGTGCTGGCGTTCGGGGCGTTCACCGCCATGGTCGTCGGCTCCTTCGCCGATCCGCACGGGCCGCACGGGCCCACCTTCGGGACGCGCACCCCCGATCCGTTCTCGCTGCTGCTGATGCTGCTCGGCGCGGCGGCCCTGGTGTTCCGGCGTCGGCAGCCCCGCGCCGTGCTCGCCGTGACCTGCGGGCTCTCGCTGCTGGAGCTGACCACCGGGGAGCCGCGGGCGCCCGTCGCCATGTGCACGGTGATCGCCCTGTACACGGTGGCCGCCCGCACCGACCGGCCCACGACCTGGCGGATCGGGCTGCTGACGATGGCCGGGCTGACGGGCGTGGCGATGCTCGCCGGGCCGCTGCCCTGGTACGCGCAGGAGAACATCGGGATCTTCGCCTGGACGGGCATGGCCGCGGCCGCCGGCGACGCCGTGCGCAGCCGGCGGGCCTTCGTCGACGCCATCCGCGAGCGGGCCGAGCGCGCCGAGCGGACCCGCGACGAGGAGGCCCGGCGGCGGGTCGCCGAGGAGCGGCTGCGGATCGCCCGGGACCTCCACGACGTGGTCGCCCACCACATCGCCCTGGTCAACGTGCAGGCGGGGGTGGCCGCGCACGTCATGGACAAGCGGCCGGACCAGGCCAAGGAGGCGCTGGCCCACGTACGGGACGCCAGCCGGTCGGCGCTCAACGAGCTGCGGGCCACGGTGGGGCTGCTGCGGCAGTCCGGTGACCCGGAGGCGCCGACGGAGCCCGCGCCCGGGCTGGGTGTCCTGGAGGAGCTGGTGGACACCTTCCGGCACGCCGGGCTCCCGGTGAAGGTCATCGTCCAGCTGGAACCCGAGGCGGGACCGCTGCCGGCGGCGGTGGACCTGGCGGCGTACCGGGTGATCCAGGAGGCGCTGACCAACGTGCGCAAGCACGCGGGCTCCGGGGCCCGGGCCGAGGTCAGCGTGGTCCGGGTCGGACCCTCGGTGGAGGTGACCGTGCTGGACGACGGGGGCGCGGAGCCGTCCGCGCCCGCCTCGGAGCCGGGGGGTGGGCACGGGCTGCTCGGAATGCGGGAGCGGGCCGGCGCCCTGGGCGGCTCCTGCTTCGCCGGCCCCCGCTTCGGCGGCGGCTACCGCGTACACGCCATCCTCCCCGCCTGACCTCCCCGGGCCCCGCCCGCACCCTTCCGGCTCGGCCGGCGTTTGAGTGGGGGTCCCCCCGGACGAAGTCTGGGGGAGGGTCCGGGCGGAGCCCGGTGCCCGGCGGAGCCGGGTTCCTGGGGCGCCGCCCCAGACCCCGCTCCTCAAACGCCGGAGAGGCTGGGTTTGGCCCGGCGCAGCCTGGTTGACCCGGCGCAGCCGGTTTGGCGCGGCGCGGCCTGGTTGGCGCGGAACGGCCTGGTTGGCGCGGCGCAGCCGGAGTGGCCCGGCGCGGCCTGGTTGATCCGGCGCGGCCGGTTTGGCCCGGCGCAGCCTGGTTGGCGCGGCGCAGCCTGGTTGGCCCGGCGCGGCCGGAGTGGTTAAATGACAAGCGCGGCGCCAGGCGTCCAAGTCGTAGTGTTTCTGCACGGAGCTCAGTTTCAGCTCGCGCGAGCGCTCGCAGAAGCGGCCCGTCGGGAGTTCGTACTCCGCGTGGAAGACGGCCTTCCCCGCCTCGACGAACGGCGTCAGCCGCTCGCACTCCTCGTACTGCGCGCACTGCTCGTTCACCGCGAAGTCGAACTCGCCGACGAGCTCCGGGATCTGGTCCAGGTCGTTCTTGAGGCCGACCGCCATCCCCCGGTCGTGCACCAGCTTCGCGATCAGCCGGTTGTAGCGCAGCTGGTCGTCGGCGGTGAGCGGGAAGCCGGACGTGTTGCGGTAGGCGTCCATGTTGTCCGGCTCGACCGCGTCGAAGCCCTTGTCCCGGCACATGTCGAACCGTTTGGCCATCAGCGGTTCCAGCTCGGTCACGCGGCGGATGTCCAGCCAGCGTTCCCCCTCCCACCCGTTGCCCTTGCCGAGCAGGTCCTTCGGGAACGCCTCCGCGTCGGGACGGAAGTCCTCCCAGGCTCCGGTGGAGAGGTAGCAGATGGTCTTGCGCCCGGCCTTCTTCAGCGCCGTGGCCTGCTCCTTGGTGGTGGTGAACCCGTCGACGTCGTACACGGGCGCCTTCACCGAGGTGTCGAGCTTCCCGGTGAGCTGCCACTGCCAGCCGACGCCCGGCGGGGGCCGCCACAGCTCCCCCGGCGCCTGGTCGGGCCACCGGTACGGCTCGTCCTCGCCGTCGTCCGGCGGCTCCGCGGTACAGGCGGCGAGAAGCAGGAGGGGCAGGAGCAGCAGGAGTCCGAGCCGTTTCATCCCGCCGCCTCCAGGGCGTACGGGAGGGTCCCCCACGGGTGTGCGCCGGTGCCGGGGACCGCGCAGTGCACCCCCGCCCTCCGCTCCTCGGCGAGTTCGGCGGCGGGCGCGCCCGGCGGGACGGCGTACACGAGGTGGCAGAACCGCTGGGCGGGATGGTCCACGGTCCAGGGCGGTACGGCGGCCGCGTCCCGGTAGGCGTCCCAGGGGCCCTCGAAGGTGACGAGCAGGTCCGCGAGTTCGGCGTAGCCCGGATGCGGGTGGACCCCGTGGTTGAGGACGAGGGTGCGGGCGCCCGCGGCCCGCGCCGCGACCGCGAGCCGACCGTAGTGCGGGAGGAGTTCCGGGTCGGCGGACGCCTGGTCGAGGAAGGCTCCGTCGGTGGCGTACCAGTCGCGGTGGCGCAGCAGGTCCTGCACCACCGCGGCGTGCGGGCGCCGCCCGTAGTCGGTGTCGGCGTACCCGAGGACGGGTACCCCGGCCTCGCGCAGCCGCTCGGCGACCTGGGCGAACCGCTCGTCGGGGGCGGCGCCCGGCCCGCTGTCGGGGTTGAGCACCACCGAGTGCAGCCGGCCGGCGGAGTGGATGAGCCGCTCCCAGGCCTCGGGCCGGTCGGCGGGGTGCTCGTAGAGGGGCACCAGCAGCATGGGGTCCTTCTTCTCCTGCGTCTCGGACGTCTCGTACGTCATCGGTGGGCGGTGGCGCGGCCGAGGAGCAGGCAGACCAGGACGGCCAGGACGGCGGCGGCGGTGCCCGCCACCACCAGCTGGACGGCCCGGGGCTGGCCCAGCCCGGTCAGCAGGGCCAGGCTCTGGGCGACGGCGGCCGAGGCGCAGACCGCGGCGGCGGGCCGGACCGCTCCGAAGGACTGCAGGAGCAGCCCGGTCCACATCACCGCCCCGAGCAGCAGCAGGGTGGCGACCCGGATCCCGGTCAGGCCGGGGGCGCCGGGCCACAGGAGGGTTCCGGCCAGGCCGAGGAGGAGCAGCACCGCCAGGTAGACGGCGAGGCACCGGGCCAGCGTCCCGAGCATCCGCTGCCGGAAGGCGCCGGGCGAGCGGGCTCCCTGGAGCCCGGAGAGGCTGCCGCTGCGGAAGCGGTGGAGCAGCCATTCGGCGGGACCCATGCTGAGGGTGAGGGCCACCGCCGAGGGGGCGGCGACCGCTTCGGCGGGGCCGCCGGCGAGCACCTCCCCGAGGGCGGCGTACAGCACGAGCAGACCGGTGCCGAGGCCGAAGACCCCGTACGGCACGGAGTCCCCGAGCCGGGGCCCGCGGGCCGCGATCTCCTCCTCGGCGCCGCGCAGCATCTGCCAGCGCACCGGGCCCTTGCCGGGCCGGCGCACCGCCCAGCCGCGGACCCGGAGCACGGCGGCCCGTATCCCGTCGGCCAGCGGCAGTTCCCGTACGGCCAGGGTGCAGGCGGCCAACAGGGACACCACGAGCAGCGTGACCCGTACCGGCACGGGCAGGTCGACGAAGAGCGCGAGCAGCGCCCCGACCGCCATCGGGCCGAGTGCGACGAGCAGCACCCGCTCCCGGCCGAGGACCAGCAGGACGGTCGCGGCCCCGACGTAGAGGGCCTGTCCGGCGGCGAAGGCGTACGAGAACGGCGGCCCTCCGGGCACGGCCAGCGCGGCGGCGGTACCGAGCAGGGATCCGGCGGGGGCGCCGACGAGCAGGGTGCGCCCGGCGGCTGCCCGGTCGCCGAGGCCGAGCCAGGAGTAGGCCCGGTGGGACAGGGTCTGGTCCCAGACCCAGCCGATGAGCGCCCCGGCGAGCAGGGTGAGCGTCCCGGCCGGCAGGCCGAGCCGGTCCTGCGGGCCTTCGAGGAGGGGCGCGCCGAGGAGGTAGGCGAGGCCGGGCAGGGCGAAGATCACTCCGCGCAGCAGGCAGGCGGTGAGGGAGACCTTCCAGGGGTCGGGGGCGGCGCCCGGGTCCGGGAAGGAGCGGGAGACTCTGGCGTAGAGCTCCTCGGCGAGGCTGAAGGAGTCGTGCCGGCCGTAGGTGAGCCGGATGTGTTCGTCCGTCATGCCGTCGGATTCGAGGATGGCGGCGATCTCGTCGGGGTGGACGGCGGCGGAGACGAACGCGCCGAGGCGTTCGGCGAGTTCGTCCATCGGGTCGGCGGCCGGGCGTGGGCCGTCGCGGCGCGGGCGCGGGATGGCCGGGAGCGTGTCGGCGCCGGAGTCCGCGCCGGGCGGCTTGAGCCAGAGGGATCCGCTCACCACAGGCTCCCGTCGGCGGCGAGTTCGCGGTACCAGGGGTCGGCGAGCCGCTGGGTCCAGCTGTCGCCGGCGTGGACGGGCAGCACGGGCTGGCCGGCGAGTTCCCGGTAGATGTGCCGGAAGCCGTCCACGGATTGGTGGAGGGTGAACTTCTCCACCACCCGTTTGCGGGCCAGCCGGCCGAGCTCGGCGCGGCGTTCGTCGTCGCGGAGCAGGGCGAGGGTGGCGCGGGCCATGGTCTCGGGCTCGCGCGGCGGGACGACCAGGCCGGTGTCGCCGACGGCCTCGCGGACCCCGCCGACGTCGGTGGAGACGGTGGTGCGTCCGCAGGACATGGCCTCGATGATGCTGAAGGGGAAGCCCTCGCTGATGCTGGAGAGCATCACGATGTGGCCGGCCTCGTAGGCCCGGGCCACCTGCTCGATGCGGCCCTCGTACGTGATCCCGTCGCTCACCCCGAGTTCGGCGGCGAGGTTCTCCAGCCGGAGCTTGTACTCCTCGCAGCCGGCCGGGACCGGCCCGAAGAGGCGCAGCCGCAGGGCGGGCAGTTCCTCGCATATGAAGGCGTAGGCCCGGATGAGCGTTTCGAGGTCCTTGATGGGGTCGATGCGGCCGCACCAGCTGAGGGTGGGCACGTCCGGTTCGGGGCCGGCCTCGGGGAAGGCGTGCGGGTCGACGCCGTTGTAGACGGTGCGGATGCGATCGGAGTCGGCGCCTCCGCGCTCCTCCCAGCGGCGGTTGTACTGGTTGCACGGGGTGATCAGGTCGGCCTGCCGGTAGCCCTCGGTGTTGAGCTCGCGGTAGAAGCCGAGCATGAGCGCCTTGACGGGCCAGCGCTGTCCGGCGCTGCGGTAGCCGAGGTAGCGTTCGCGCAGGTAGATGCCGTGCTCGGTGAGCAGGAAGGGGACCCCGTCGAGGTGTTTGGCGGCGAGGGCCGGGAGGGTGGCGAGGCCGCTGCTGACGGCGTGGGCGACGCTGTCGGGCGGGATCCGTACGCCGAGCGGGCGCAGCGCGTGTTCCAGCAGGTCGGTGGCGGTGAGCGCGTCGTGGATGGTGGGCTCGGCCGCGGCGGTGGTGAGGCCGGGGCGGGTCCATACGGTCATCAGCAGCCGCAGGACCGATTCGGAGCGCAGGGCCGGGGCCAGTTTTCCGGCCCGGGCGAGGATGGCCAGTTCGCGCAGGGCCGCGGAGAATCCGTGCCGGGCGGGGCCGCCCGCGGGGTCGAGCAGGGAGAGCAGGAAGGCCTCGTAGACCTCGGTGAAGCGGCGGTGGGCCTTGCCGCGCAGGGCCGAACGGCGGCCGAGACGCCCCTTTGACGGGGGTGGACCCCACAGCGGGAAGGCGGTGTGCCGGTAGACGTTGCGCGGCAGTTCCCAGGTGACCGGCTCTCGTCCGGAGCCGGTCAGGGCTATGACGTTGAAGTCGACCTCGGGCATCCCTCGTACCAGTTGGTCGCACCAGGTGCTGACGCCCCCGTGGACGTGCGGGTAGGTGCCTTCGGTGAGCATGGTGACGTGACGCCCATGACTCATACGGTGTGTCCCCCCAGGACGGAAAAGGGGCCGGCGCCCGTGGGTGTGCGGAGCGCCGGCGCTGGGTGTTACTCGTGGCGGCTTGCGGGTCGGACGGTCGGCTGAGCAGCGTGAGCGTGACGGGCGGTCAGCTGGGCAGCTTGAGCGTGACGGCGCTCTGCAGCAGTTCCGGAGCGGCCCAGGCGGAGCGGCTGCCGGCGTACGCGGTGCCGAAGTCGGCGGTGCCGAGCAGCATCTGCTTCTTCGTCCCGGTGGGGGCGGTGACCGGGGCGACGACTCCGGACGGCGCCTTGACGGTGACGGTGGTGCCGATGCGGTAGGCGGTGACCTTGCCGTCCGCGAGCGCCTTGTCCCAGGCGGCGCGGCGCTGGAGCTCGACGCCCGTGTCCTTCATGGACTGGTTGACGATTGGCGCGCTGGGCGCGTAGAGGGTGCGGTAGGTGTCGAGGACCTGGTCGAGCACGGGGTAGAGGGTCCGGTCTTCGGCCAGGTTGGCCTGGTGGACGTAGTGCGGCCGGGGGTCGTTGGCCAGCACGTGGCGCAGGGCGGTCCGGGCTTCCTGCGGGACGATGTACTGGAGGTAGCCGGTGTTGACGTCGAGCGCGGCCGGCAGGCAGGTGGAGGTCCCCGGGTTGTCCTCGCAGGCGCCGCTGCCGCCGGCGGCGCGGCTGGTGTAGATCCAGTTGTACTCGTCGGCCATCTCGGCGTTGGTGCCCGTGTTGTAGTACACGTTCATCGGGTGCCGGGGGACGGTGAGGGCCGCGCCGACCGCCCGCTGGGCGGGCTCGCGGGAGTTGTCGCTGCCGGCCCGCTTGACCCCGGTGTCGGCGAGGGCGCCGGCCAGGTTGGGGTTGTCCACGGGCTGCTGCGGTGCGGTCTTGAGGCCGGAGTGCTCGCCCGTGACGAGCTCGCTCCTGTCGGTGGCGATGCCCTTGGAGGCGGCCCAGTTGTTGTTGTCGCGGATCTGGGCGGCGATGTCGGCGCGGCTCATGTACTGGACGACGCCCTGGGCGTTCTTCGTGCACGTCCAGGGGACGACGGCGGTGTTCTGGACGCAGCCGAGGAACGGGTGGGTGTAGGTGTGGTTCATCCAGCGGTACTTGGCACGGTCGGCGACGAGCTGGGCGGTCAGGGCGTCGACCCCGCCGTTCTCGGCCTTCCACTCCTCGCCGGCGCCCCCGTTGAAGAGCATGTCGAGCTTGAAGTTCTTGGACGTCTGCCACTGTGCCGCGTACACGGCGTCGGCGGCGGTCATCCGGATGGTGCTCTCCTTGCCCTCTCCGCCCGCGCAGGCGTAGTCGCCCGGCGTGCAGTTCAGGTCCTTGTTCCAGCGGGCGTCGGGGGCGAAGACGTCGTCGACGTGGACCGCGAGGTAGTTGCGGCTCTGGCCGAGGTGGACCCCCTGGGTCAGCCAGTCGACGATGCCGCGGGCCAGCAGCCGGAACTGCTGCTGGTACTGGTTGTAGCCGAAGGTGACGACCAGTTCGTTGCGCCCGTCGTGGGTGTACTGGCCGACGAGCGAGGCCCGCCCAGAGCCGACGGGGGCGTCGAGGTAGCTGGTGTAGCCGGGGCGCGGCTTGCCCATGAACCCGAAGCTCTCGGGGACGAGGGCGGAGTTGTCCTCGAAGGTGACCTGTCCGCCGAGGTAGGCGAAGGGTCCCGCCTTGCCGGCCGGGGTGACCGCGGCCTGGGTGCCGTCGAGCTGGCCGCTGTAGCCGCCGTTGTCGGTGTACTCCAGCCCGACGCCCGGGTGCGACCAGGTGTAGGCGTCGACCTGGCGGATCCCGTACGTCGTCTCGTACGCGGCGAGCGCGGCCATCTCGGCCGAGCCCTCGCCGAAGGGGTTCTCGTTCGGCAGGACGACGCCCTGGTACTTGGCGCGCGGCCGGCCGTCGAGCGTGTCGCTGAGGAACGCCGCGTTGATGACCGGGCGGCTCGCACTGCCCAGCTCGACGCGGGTGTACGGGACTCCGGTGTCCCGGAGCTCCGCGGTGACCGCCTGGACCGAGCTGCCGCCGTCGTCGACGACGAGCACCTTCAGGTCGATCCGCGGCGCCTCGACCGCCTGAGCGGTCGAGGCGGGTACTGCCACGGACACCAGGGCTGCGGCAGCCATGACGGCGGCAAGCCTGTTCATCCGATTCTTGTTGACCATTTCGGCCTTTCCCCCCGCAGGCATCCCTCGACACGGCCCATGGCGGATGGCCGGGCCGGGGAGGCTCTGTGGAAATCATGCAAAGGAACCCCGAGTCCCCTTGCGAGAGTGGACCGAGTCTCTCGGACCTCGTCAGGTCTACGAGGCAAACCTGGAGCAGAGTCCACGGATGGGTGAACCCGGCAGCCTCTTGATCGAACAACTTGCCAAACCTTCGAGTGGCGTGCGGGCGAGCCCGTACGCGTAGGCTCAATTTCTGGCGGCCGTCGGGCCCGAATACGATCGCTACGGATGGCCGTCCACCCACTCGGCCCACACACACAAACGGAAGCGAGACTTCACCACCGTGACTGCTCTGACTCTCAGCACTGCCGGCGCGGCGACGCTCCGCGCCGACGCCCTCGTCGTCGGCGTCGCGAAGGGCCCCAAGGGCCCGTTGGTGGCCGCCGGCGCCGAGGCCGTGGACAAGGCGTACGACGGTAAGCTCGCCGGCGTCCTCGAAGCGCTCGGCGCCTCGGGTGCCGAAGGCGAGATCACCAAGCTGCCGGCTCCGGCAGGCCTCAAGGTCCCGGTCGTGCTGGCGGTGGGGCTCGGCTCCGTCCCGGAGAAGGACGAGTCGTTCGACGAGGAGGTGCTGCGCCGCGCCGCCGGCGCCGCCGCCCGCGCGCTGCACGGCAGCAAGAAGGCCGGCTTCGCCCTCCCGCTGGAGGACGCCTCGGCCGTCACCGCCGTCGCCGAGGGCGCGCTGCTGGGCGCGTACGCGTTCACCGCCTACCAGGGCGGCGAGAAGAAGGCCGGCAACGGCAAGGACTCCGGTCCGAAGCAGCCGCTCGCCGAGGTGACCCTGCTGGGCGCCAAGCCCCGCGACAAGGAGCACAAGGCCGCCTCCGAGCGCGCCGCGGTCGTCGCGACCGAGGTCAACGTCGCCCGTGACCTGGTGAACACCCCGCCGAACGACCTGACCCCCGAGGCCTTCGCCGCGGTCGCCTCCGCGGCCGCGAAGGAGAACGGCATCAAGGTCCAGGTGCTGGACGAGAAGGCCCTGGTCAAGGGTGGCTACGGCGGCATCATGGGCGTCGGCAAGGGCTCCGAGAACCTGCCGCGCCTGGTGAAGCTCACCTACACGCACCCCAAGGCGGAGAAGACCCTGGCCTTCGTCGGCAAGGGCATCACCTACGACTCGGGCGGCATCTCCCTGAAGCCTGCCGGCCACAACGAGACGATGAAGTGCGACATGGCCGGCGCCGCCGCCGTCTTCGCCTCCGTCGTCGCCGCCGCGAAGCTGGGTCTGCGGGTCAACGTCACCGGCTGGCTCGCGCTCGCCGAGAACATGCCGTCCGGCTCGGCCACCAAGCCGGGTGACGTCCTGCGCATGTACAGCGGCAAGACCGTCGAGGTCCTCAACACGGACGCCGAGGGCCGGCTGGTCCTCGGCGACGCGCTGACCAAGGCCTCCGAGGACAACCCGGACGCGATCGTCGACGTCGCCACCCTGACCGGTGCCATGGTGCTCGCCCTCGGCGACCGCACCTTCGGGATCATGGCGAACGACGACGCCTTCCGCACGTCGATCCACGAGATCGCCGAGGAGGTCGGCGAGTCCTCCTGGCCGATGCCGCTCCCCGCGGAGCTGCGCAAGACCATGGACTCCCCCACCGCCGACATCGCGAACATGGGCGTCCGCATGGGCGGCGGCCTGGTGGCCGGCCTCTTCCTGCAGGAGTTCGTCGGCGAGGGCATCACCTGGGCCCACCTCGACATCGCCGGCCCGGCCTTCCACGAGGGCGCGCCGCACGGCTACACCCCCAAGGGCGGCACCGGCTCGGCCGTGCGCACCCTGGTGCGGCTGGCCGAGCGCACCGCCACGGGCGACCTGGGCTGACGGCCCGGATGTGAGACGTGACGCACCTCGGGCCCCCTTCAGGGCCCGGGGTGCGTTCGGCTTATGGCGAAACATCGGGGAACCGTATGTTTCTACGCATCGGTAACCCTCACCTCGGACAGAAGCTCCGTCCACAGTCCGGGCCCGGCGTCCCGCGTTCCCCCGACAAATGCGAAGATGGGTTCTCGGCAGGACAGGGCCCCCACCACAGGGCCGAAGAAACAAGCGGCCGATTACCAGCCGCCGCCCGGTCACAGAGGACCGGTGCCCGGCGCACATGCATGGAGGACGTGACGTGGCGAACGACGCCAGCACCGTTTTCGACCTAGTGATCCTCGGCGGTGGCAGTGGCGGTTACGCCGCGGCGCTGCGCGCATCCCAGCTGGGTCTGGACGTTGCCCTGATCGAGAAGAACAAGCTCGGTGGCACCTGCCTGCACAACGGCTGCATCCCCACGAAGGCTCTGCTGCACGCGGGCGAGATCGCGGACCAGGCTCGTGAAGCCGCCCAGTTCGGTGTCAAGGCCTCCTTCGAGGGCATCGACATCGCGGGTGTCCAGAAGTACAAGGACGAGGTCATCTCGGGCCTGTACAAGGGCCTGCAGGGCCTGGTCGCCTCCCGCAAGGTGACCTACATCGAGGGAGAGGGCCGCCTCTCCTCCCCGACTTCCGTCGACGTGAACGGCCAGCGCATCCAGGGCCGCCACATCCTGCTGGCGACCGGCTCCGTGCCGAAGTCGCTGCCGGGCCTGAACATCGACGGCAACCGCATCATCTCCTCGGACCACGCGCTGGTCCTGGACCGCGTGCCCGAGTCCGCGATCGTCCTGGGCGGCGGCGTCATCGGCGTCGAGTTCGCCTCGGCGTGGAAGTCCTTCGGCTCGGACATCACCGTCATCGAGGGCCTCAAGCACCTCGTGCCGGTCGAGGACGAGAACAGCTCCAAGCTGCTGGAGCGCGCCTTCCGCAAGCGCGGCATCAAGTTCAACCTCGGCACCTTCTTCGACAAGGCCGAGTACACGGAGAACGGCGTCCGCGTGACGCTGGCCGACGGCAAGACCTTCGAGGCCGAGGTGCTCCTGGTCGCGGTCGGCCGCGGTCCGGTCTCGCAGGGCCTGGGCTACGAGGAGCAGGGCGTCGCGATGGACCGCGGCTACGTCCTGGTCGACGAGTACATGCAGACCAACGTGCCGACCATCTCGGCCGTCGGTGACCTCGTCCCGACCCTCCAGCTCGCGCACGTCGGCTTCGCCGAGGGCATCCTGGTCGCGGAGCGTCTGGCCGGTCTCAAGACCGTCCCGATCGACTACGACGGTGTCCCGCGCGTCACCTACTGCCACCCCGAGGTCGCCTCCGTCGGCATCACCGAGGCCAAGGCCAAGGAGATCTACGGCGCGGACAAGGTCGTGGCCCTGAAGTACAACCTGGCGGGCAACGGCAAGAGCAAGATCCTTAAGACCGCGGGCGAGATCAAGCTCGTCCAGGTCAAGGACGGTGCCGTGGTCGGCGTCCACATGGTCGGTGACCGGATGGGCGAGCAGGTCGGCGAGGCCCAGCTGATCTACAACTGGGAGGCTCTGCCGGCCGAGGTCGCGCAGCTCATCCACGCGCACCCGACCCAGAACGAGGCGCTCGGCGAGGCCCACCTGGCCCTGGCCGGCAAGCCGCTTCACTCCCACGACTAATCGTCACGGGCGCGACGACCACTTCCGCACATTCGTTAGGAGCAACTGAAACCATGTCGGTTTCCGTAACCCTTCCGGCGCTCGGTGAGAGCGTCACCGAGGGCACTGTCACCCGCTGGCTGAAGGCCGAGGGCGAGCGCGTCGAGGCCGACGAGCCGCTGCTCGAGGTATCGACCGACAAGGTCGACACCGAGATCCCGTCGCCCGTCTCCGGCATCCTGGCCTCCATCAAGGTCGCCGAGGACGAGACCGTCGAGGTCGGCGCCGAGCTGGCCGTCATCGACGACGGCTCCGGCGCCGCTGCTGCAGCCCCGGCTGCAGAGTCCGCAGTCGCCGAGCCGGCCGCCGCTGTCGAGGCCCCCGCGGCCGCTCCGGCCCCGGTCGCCGAGGCCCCCGCGGCCCCGGCTCCGGTCGCCGAGGCCCCCGCCGCCGCCGCGCCCGCCGCGTCCGGTACCGATGTCGTGCTCCCCGCCCTGGGCGAGTCCGTCACCGAGGGCACCGTCACCCGCTGGCTGAAGCAGGTCGGCGAGTCCGTCGAGGCCGACGAGCCGCTGCTCGAGGTCTCCACGGACAAGGTCGACACCGAGATCCCCGCGCCGGTCTCCGGCACGCTGCTGGAGATCCGGATCGGCGAGGACGAGACCGCCGAGGTCGGCGCCGTTCTGGCCGTCATCGGCGTCGCCGGTGCCGCCCCCGCAGCGGCCCCGGCCGCCGCCGCCCCGGCTCCGGTCCAGGCTGCCGCTCCGGTCGCCGCCCCGGCTCCGGCCGTGGCCGCCCCCGCCGCTCCGGCCCCCGTCGCCGCTCCGGCCCCGGTCGCCGCTCCGGCCCCCGTCGCCGCTCCCGCCCCCGTCGCCGCTCCCGCCGCCCCGGTCGCCGCCCCGGTCTCCGCCGGTGACGAGGGCGCGTACGTGACCCCGCTGGTGCGCAAGCTCGCCTCGGAGTCCGGCGTCAACCTGTCCGCGGTCTCGGGCACCGGTGTCGGTGGCCGCATCCGCAAGCAGGACGTCCTGGCCGCCGCCGAGGCCGCCAAGGCCGCGGCCGCCGCCCCGGCGCCGGCCGCTGCCGCTCCGGCCGCCAAGGCTCCGGCCGCCGCGGTCTCCGAGCTGCGCGGTCAGACGGTCAAGATGACCCGCATGCGCAAGGTCATCGGCGACAACATGATGAAGGCCCTGCACTCGCAGGCTCAGCTCAGCTCCGTGGTCGAGGTGGACATCACCAAGATCATGAAGCTGCGCGAGAAGGCCAAGGGCGCGTTCCTGGCCCGTGAGGGCGTCAAGCTCTCGCCCATGCCGTTCTTCGTCAAGGCCGCTGCCCAGGCGCTGAAGGCCCACGCGGTCGTCAACGCCCGGATCAACGAGGACGAGGGCACCATCACCTACTTCGACTCGGAGAACATCGGCATCGCCGTGGACTCCGAGAAGGGCCTGATGACCCCGGTCATCAAGGGTGCCGGTGACCTCAACCTGGCGGGCATCTCCAAGGCGACCGCCGACCTGGCCGCCAAGGTCCGCGGCAACAAGATCACGCCGGACGAGCTGTCGGGCGCGACCTTCACCATCAGCAACACCGGCTCGCGCGGTGCGCTGTTCGACACGGTCATCGTGCCCCCGAACCAGGTCGCCATCCTGGGCATCGGTGCCACGGTGAAGCGCCCGGTGGTCATCGAGACCGCCGAGGGCACCAACATCGGCATCCGCGACATGACGTACCTGACCCTGTCCTACGACCACCGCCTGGTGGACGGCGCGGACGCGGCCCGGTACCTCTCGGCCGTCAAGGCGATCCTCGAGGCCGGCGAGTTCGAGGTCGAGCTCGGCCTGTAAGGCTCACCGCGCAGCAGTGGCTGTCGCACCACGGCGCCCCCGTCCGGAATCCCCTCCGGACGGGGGCGCCGTGGTCTTCCCGCCCCTACCGCGAACGCTCCGGCCGGGCGGGGCGGGACGGGGCGTCGGTTCCCTGTAACCAGCCTCACCCGGCGTCCCTGACCGGGAACGCATCGCGTCGGCCTACTCCGCCGTATTGTCTACGCATCAGCCCCGGACCACCCCTGCACCCGCACCCAGGAGATGAACCGCCGATGATCACCCCACCCGTCGTGCACTCGCTGCGCGAGCAGATCCGCGAGCACATCGTGGAGGGGATCGTCAGCGGGCGCTGGAAGCCCGGGGAGCGGATCGTCGAGCGCCGGATCGCGGTGGAGCTGGAGGTCAGCCAGACGCCCGTACGGGAGGCCCTGCGCGAGCTGGAGACCCTGCGGCTGATCGAGTCGGCGCCGAACAAGGGCGTACGCGTACGGAACCTCTCCGCGGCCGACCTGGAGGAGATCTACCCGGTCCGGGCCGGTCTGGAGCAGATCGCGGCGGAGCTGGCCGCGCCGCGGCTGGCGGCCGACTGCTCGGCGCTGGAGCCGCACGTGGCGGCCCTGTGGGAGGCCGACCGCACCGAGGACGGGACCGCGCAGGTACGGCACACCGTCGGGTTCCACCGGGAGATGGTCCGCGCGGCCGGGAACAGCGTGCTGCTGCACACCTGGGAGAGCCTGGGCATCGAGGTGTTCACGGCCCTGTCCATCCGCTGGCTGGGAACCGTCCAGAAGTCCTACGCCGAGGAGCACGAGGCCCTCGTCGAGGCGTTCCGCAGTCAGGATCCGGACATCGGCCTGCTGGTGAAGCGGCATGTCCTGGGGTGCGCCCCGAGGGCGTGATCCGTCCGCTTCGCCCCCATTTGACCGGCACCGCGTGCCTTTCTTACTGGCACGCGGTGCCGACTTTCGTCAGATGGACGTTTCTTTGTCACTTTTATTTGATCGATCATCGATCAGCGATTTACAGTCGTCGCGGACCTCAACCAGGTCCACCGACCCTGTCCTGCCCGTCAGGGATTTTTTCACCACCTCTCCATTACCCGGAAGGCGGCGCACAGCGATGTCCGACCCCGTAGGAAAGCTTCCGAGCGAGCTCGACCAGCTCCCGGACCGCGACACCGAGGAGACCGCCGAGTGGGCGGCCTCCCTCGACGCCGTCGCCAAGGCCGCCGGTACACGCCGGGCCGAATACCTGCTGCGTCGCACCCTCCAGCACGCCGAGGCCGCCGGCCTCGCGCTCCCCAAGCTGCTGGAGACGGACTACGTCAACACCATCCCCACCGCCGCGGAGCCCGAGTTCCCCGGTGACGAGGAGATGGAAGCCAAGATCACCGCGTGGAACCGCTGGAACGCGGCCGCCATGGTGACCCGCGGCTCCAAGTACGGCGTCGGCGGCCACATCGCCACCTTCGCCTCCGCCGCGTGGCTGTACGAGACCGGCTTCCAGCACTTCTTCCGCGGGAAGGAGGCCGACGGATCGGGCGACCAGCTCTACATCCAGGGCCACGCCTCCCCCGGCATCTACGCCCGTGCCTTCCTCGACGGACGCATCTCCGAGCAGCAGCTCGACAACTTCCGCCAGGAGTCCGGCGGCAACGGCCTGCCGTCCTACCCGCACCCGCGGCGCCTGCCGTGGCTGTGGGAGTTCCCCACGGTCTCCATGGGCCTCGGCCCGCTCTCCGCGATCTACCAGGCGCGCTTCAACCGCTACCTGCAGAACCGGAGCATCAAGGACACCGCGAACTCGCACGTCTGGGCCTTCCTGGGCGACGGCGAGATGGACGAGCCCGAGTCGACCGCCGCCCTGGCCCTCGCCTCCCGCGAGCAGCTCGACAACCTGACCTTCGTCATCAACTGCAACCTGCAGCGCCTCGACGGTCCGGTCCGCGCCAACTTCCGCGTGGTCCAGGAGCTGGAGGCCCAGTTCCGCGGCGCCGGCTGGAACGTCATCAAGTCGCTGTGGGGCTCCGCCTGGGACGAGCTGTTCCAGCTCGACACCACGGGCGCCCTGGTACGCCGCCTGCGCGAGGTACCGGACGCGCAGTTCCAGACGTACGCGACCCGCGACGTGGCCTACATCCGCCAGCACTTCTTCGGCGCCAACGCCGAGCTCGTGCAGCTGGCCGGCGTGCTCTCCGACGCGAAGATCGCCGAGTGCTTCCACAGCTCCCGCGGCGGCCACGAGCCCCGCAAGGTCTACGCCGCGTACAAGGCCGCCCTGGAGCACAAGGGCGCGCCGACGGTCATCCTGGCGCAGACCGTCAAGGGCTACACGCTGGGTGCCGGGTTCGAGTCGAAGAACGCGAACCACCAGATGAAGAAGCTGACGATCGACGAGTTCAAGGACATGCGTGACCTCCTTGGCCTCCCGATCCCGGACAGCGCCTTCGCCGACGGCGTCGTGCCCTACGGCCACCCGGGCGCGAACAGCCCCGAGGTCCAGTACCTGAACGAGCGCCGCGCGGCGCTCGGCGGCCCGGCCCCGGCCCGCAAGGTCAAGCAGGTCGCCCTGCCGGCTCCGGCCGACCGTTCCTTCGCCCCGCTGCTCAAGGGTTCCGGCAAGCAGGAGATGGCCACCACCATGGCCTTCGTCCGCCTCGTCAAGGACCTGATGCGGGACAAGGAGACCGGCAAGCGCTGGGTGCCGATCGTCCCCGACGAGGCCCGCACCTTCGGTATGGAGTCCCTCTTCCCGTCGGCCGGCATCTACTCGCCGCTGGGCCAGACGTACGAGCCGGTCGACCGCGACCAGCTCATGTACTACAAGGAAGCCAAGGACGGCCAGATCCTCAACGAGGGGATCACCGAGGCCGGCGCCATGGCCGACTTCATCGCCGCCTGCACGTCGTACGCGACGCACGGCGAGCCGATGATCCCCTTCTACATCTTCTACTCGATGTTCGGCTGGCAGCGCACCGCCGACCAGATGTGGCAGCTCGCCGACCAGCTCGGCAAGGGCTTCATCGTCGGCGCCACCGCCGGCCGCACCACGCTGACCGGTGAGGGCCTGCAGCACGCGGACGGCCACTCGCACCTGATCGCGTCCACGAACCCGGCGTCGCTCAACTACGACCCGGCCTTCGCCTACGAGATCGCGGTGATCGTCAAGGACGGTCTGCGCCGGATGTACGGCGAGCAGCCCGAGGACGTCTTCTACTACCTGACGGTCTACAACGAGCCGAAGGTGCAGCCCGCGATGCCCGAGGGCGTCGAGGAAGGCATCCTCAAGGGCCTGTACCGCTTCAACACGGCGGCGGACCTGGCGGACGCGGCCCCGGCGGCGGACGCCCCGAAGATCCAGCTGATGGCCTCCGGTACGGCGATCCACTGGATCCTTCAGGCGCAGCAGCTGCTGGCCGCCGACTGGAACGTGTCGGCCGACGTCTGGTCCGCCACCTCCTGGGGCGAGCTGCGCCGCGACGCGCTGGAGTGCGACGAGGCGCTGCTGCGCGGCGAGGTGCGCACCCCGTACGTCACCCGCGCGCTGGAAGGCGCCCAGGGCCCGGTCCTCGCCGTCTCCGACTGGATGCGTCAGGTCCCGGACCAGATCAGCCAGTGGGTGGAGCAGGACTACACCTCGCTGGGCACGGACGGCTTCGGCCTGTCCGACACCCGTGAGGGCGCCCGCCGCCACTTCGGTGTCGACGCCCAGTCGATCGTGGTGGCCGCGCTGGCCCAGCTCGCCCGCCGCGGCGAGGTGCCGGCGTCAGCCGTCAAGGAGGCCCGGGAGCGCTACGGCCTCTGAGGCTCCGAGTGACAGGCGAAAGGCCGGTGTCCGACCCCCGCGGGGGTCGGACACCGGCCTTTCGCCGTATGAGCGGTGGCGGCGCGGGGGCGCACCCGTGATGCTGGAGCGGTGATGGACGAGACGGAGTTCTGGGAGATCGTGGACCGTACCCGCGAGGCCGCCGACGGCGACCCCGAGGAACACGCCGAGCTGCTCGTGGAGCGGCTGGCCCAGCTCGACCCGGATTCCGTCCTCGACTTCGCCCGGCACTTCGAGTCGCGCTACAACCGGGCGTACACCTGGGACCTGTGGGGTGCTGCCTGGGTGCTGCTCGACGGGGCGAGCGACGACGCCTTCGACTACTTCCGCTGCTGGCTGATCGGGCAGGGGCGGGAGGTCTTCGAGGGCGGAGTGCACGATCCGGACCATCTGGCGGAGCTCCTGGGCGAGTTCGACGAGGAGATCGACGGGGACGGCGAGGAGCTGGGGTACGCGGCCGACGAGGCGTACGAGCAGCTGACCGGGGCGGTGGCACCCGACCTGGGCATCCCGCTGCAGGCGGCGGAGCCGGAGGGCGCCCCGCTGGACTTCGAGAACGAAGCCGTGCTCGCGGAGCGCTTCCCCCGGCTGTGGGACCGGTTTCGCGCGTGATCAGTAGTGGGTGCCGCCGTCGATGCGGATCTCCGTACCGGTGATGAAGGCGCCGTCCTCGGAGCCCAGCATCGCGACGACGCCGGCCACGGTGTCGGGACCGGCGAAGCCCTGGCCGAGGGCCGGGGCGAGCTTGGCGAACAGGCTCCAGTCGGTGTCCTCGGGCAGGCCCGGGCCGTTGCCGGTCGTCATGCCGGACTCGATGGAGCCGGGGGCGACGGAGACGAAGCGCAGCCCCTGCTTGCTGTACTCGGCGGCCAGCGCGTGGGTCATGGACTGGATGCCGCCCTTGCTGGCCGCGTAGGCGGACATGTAGGGGTGCGCGAAGGACGCCGAGGTGGAGCTGAAGTTCACGACGGCCGGCCGGTCGCCCGCCAGCAGGGCCGACAGGGACTCGCGGATCATCAGGAAGGTGCCGGTCAGGTTGACCCCGATGACCTGGTTCCAGAGGTCGAGCGTGGTCTGGTGGGTGTGCGCGGAGCGCAGGATGCCCGCGGCGTTGACGAGCACGTCGATCCCGCCGAGGGCGAGCGTCGCGGCGGCCACGCCCTCCTTGACCGCGTTCTCGTCGGATATGTCCAGGACGGCGGTGGTGAGCCGGTCCTGGTGGCCCTCGGCGGCCGCGCGGTCGGCGGTGACCTTCAGCCCGGCCTCGCTGACGTCCACGGTGTGGACCCGGCCGCCCTCGGCGAGGATGCGGTGGACGGTGGCCCGGCCGATGCCGGAGCCGCCGCCGGTGATGAGGACACGACGTCCTTCGTAACGGTTCATGGCGCGAGCGTACCGAAGGAATGGCACATTTTGCCATGCTGTCAGGAAATGTCATTGCCGCGGGGCGCGGGGGGTACGCTTCACCCCGTGAGATCCCCTCGCCCGTACTCTCCCCAGGCCGGCCCCGGAGCCCAGTCGCTGACCGAGCGCCGCAAGGCGGCCACCCAGCTCGACATCGCTCGCGCGGCCTGCGAACTCTTCGCCGAACACGGCCCCGACGGCACCACCGCCGAGGACATCGCCCACCGCGCCGGGGTGGCACTGCGCACGTTCTACCGCTACTTCCGCAACAAGCAGGAGGCGGTGGCGCCGCTGCTCGCGGGCGGCGGTGACGCCTGGCGCGCACTGCTCGCCGAGGAGGACCCCGGCACGCCCCTCGCCGAGGCGCTGGAGCGCGCCGTCACCCGGTCACTGAGCGGACTGCAGGCCGTGGAGGAGGGCCTGGAGGTGACCCGCGGCCTGCTGCGTGCGGCGGCGGGGGACCAGGCCCTGCGGGCCGTCTGGTACCGCGTGAACCAGGACTCCGAGGAGCACCTGGTCCCGGTCATCGCCCGGCTGGCCGGGCCGGACGCCGATCCCCTGGAGGTCCGCCTGCTCGCCGCGGCGGCCACGGACGCGATCCGCGTCGCACTGGAGCTGTGGTCGACCACCGACGCACCGGTCTCGGGCCCCGGCTCCCCCGCCGAACTCGCGGTCCGGTGCCTGCGCGACCTCACCGGCGCGATGCCCCTGCTGCGCTGAGTCCAGCGCGGCAGGGGCATCGGCCCGGACCCGCGGTCCTACGTGTGTTGCGCGTGTTGCGTGTGTTGCGCGTCCCGGTCGGCCTCAGTGACCGCCGCCCCAGCCGCTGCCGCCGCCGTTGCCGCCGTCGCCTCCGCGACCACCGCTCCAGCCGCCGTCGCCGCCGTCGCCGCCGTCGCCTCCGCGGACACCGCCCCAGCCGCCGTCGCCACCGCGACCACCGTCGCCGCCTCGACCGCCGCCCCAGTCACCGTCGTTCCAGCCCCAGTCGCCGTTGCCGCCGCGACCGGAGTCGTTCCAGTTCGAGTCACGCCAGTTCGAGTCGTTCCAGTTGTTCCAGTAGTGGCGTCCGCCGTTGCCGCCGACCCCGCTGTCGTCCCAGCACCAGCTCGGACGGTCGCGCCAGTCCCGGTTGCAGCATTCGTCCCAGCGCCAGTCGCGCCAGTTGTTGTCCGAGCACCTCCAGCTGCCGCCGCCCCCGGTGACGGTGCTCGCCGACGCGGTGGCGACCGGCATCAGGCCGATCGTGACTCCGGCCGCCCCCGCCAGGCATGCTGCAACGATCCTTCGGCGCATCTTCATGCACCTCCGTACGTGTCTCGCTTATACGGTATTTAGGTAATTCCACCCTCGCCCGCCCCCGCGGCCCTGTCAAAGGGAAAGGCCCCCCGCCGCTCTCCGTGGAGAGTGGCGGGGGGCCTCCCATCAGGCATGACGCTCGTTCCGAGCGATCACGGCCTAGAGGTCGAAGTACATCTCGAACTCGTGCGGGTGCGGACGCAGTGCGATCGGGGCGATCTCGTGCGTGCGCTTGTAGTCGATCCAGGTCTCGATCAGGTCGGGGGTGAAGACACCGCCGGCCAGGAGGTACTCGTGGTCCTCCTCCAGGGCCTTGAGGACCGCGTCCAGGCTGGTCGGGACCTGCGGGACGCTCGCGTGCTCGTCGGGCGAGAGCTCGTAGAGGTCCTTGTCGATCGGCTCCATCGGCTCGATCTTGTTCTTCACGCCGTCGAGGCCCGCGAGCAGCAGCGCCGAGAAGGCCAGGTACGGGTTCGAGGACGGGTCCGGGGCGCGGAACTCGACGCGCTTGGCCTTCGGGTTCGAGCCCGTGATCGGGATGCGCATGGCGGCGGAGCGGTTGCGCTGCGAGTACACCATGTTGACCGGCGCCTCGAAGCCCGGCACCAGGCGGTGGTAGGAGTTCACCGTCGGGTTGGTGAAGGCCAGCAGCGACGGGGCGTGCTTGAGGATGCCGCCGATGTAGTAGCGCGCGGTGTCCGACAGGCCCGCGTAGCCGGCCTCGTCGTAGAACAGCGGGTCGCCGTTCGCCCACAGCGACTGGTGCACGTGCATGCCCGAGCCGTTGTCACCGAAGATCGGCTTCGGCATGAAGGTCGCGGTCTTGCCGTTGCGCCAGGCGACGTTCTTCACGACGTACTTGAAGAGCATCAGGTCGTCGGCCGCGGCCAGCAGCGTGTTGAACTTGTAGTTGATCTCGGCCTGGCCGCCGGTGCCGACCTCGTGGTGCTGACGCTCGACCTGGAGGCCCTGGGCGTCCAGCTCGAGGGAGATCTCGGCGCGCAGGTCGGCGAAGTGGTCGACCGGGGCTACGGGGAAGTAACCACCCTTGTAGCGGACCTTGTAACCACGGTTGTTCTCCTCGGAGCCCGTGTTCCAGGCGCCGGCCTCGGAGTCGATGTGGTAGAAGCTCTCGTTCGCGGTGGTCGCGAAGCGCACGCTGTCGAACACGTAGAACTCGGCCTCGGGGCCGAAGTACGCGGTGTCGGCGATGCCGGTGGAGGCGAGGTACGCCTCGGCCTTCTTCGCCACGTTGCGCGGGTCGCGGCTGTAGGCCTCGCCCGTGATCGGGTCGTGGATGAAGAAGTTGATGTTGAGCGTCTTGTCCTTGCGGAACGGGTCCAGGCGCGCGGTCGTGATGTCGGCGCGCAGCGCCATGTCGGACTCGTGGATCGCCTGGAAGCCGCGGATGGAGGAGCCGTCGAAGGCGAGCTCCTCCGCCGGGTCGAACGCCCGCGCCGGGATGGTGAAGTGCTGCATCACACCAGGCAGGTCGCAGAAGCGGACGTCGACGAACTTGACGTCGTTCTCCTCGATGTACTGCTTCACTTCGTCGGCGTTCTGGAACATCCAACTCCTCCTACTCCCGGCCCCGGGGCAGGGCGGGCTTTATAGCTCGTGGTGCGTCAGTGCGGTGCCGCACGCTGACCCGACCATAAGCACAAGGGATTTCTCAAGCATGACCCATTTGTTTCGCACAAGTTAACCAGGGTCCCGCCGGAGTGCCGTGCGACGCCACCGGTACCGTGGTCGGGTGGACAACAGACAGGCAATCGGATCCTGGCTCTCCGGCCCCCGCGCGGCCGCCGAGGAGATGGGCGTCGACTTCGGCCATCCGGGTCAGCGGCTGGGCCTGCCCCAGCAGGGACCCGGCTCGGTGGCACGTTTCGGGCGCCGGCTCGGCGCCGTCGCGATCGACTGGATCGGCTGTCAGCTCATTGCGTACGGGCTGATCACGGGCGGCAACCTGACCGCCGCGGGCAACTGGACCCTCTGGCTCTTCCTGGCCCTGAGCGTCCTGACGATCGGCACCGTGGGCTTCACCCCCGGTAAGCGGATCCTCGGACTCCGGGTGATCTCGGAGAACGGCGGCCGCCTCGGCGTCTTCCGGGTGCTCCTGCGCACGCTGCTGCTGGCCCTGGTCATCCCGGCGCTGATCTGGGACCGCGACGGCCGCGGTCTGCACGACCGGCTGGCGCGCGCCGTCCAGGTCCGCATCTAGCGGCAGCGGCCCTCACGCACGTGACACAGGGGCGCCCCCCGAGCCGGTCGGCTCGGGGGGCGCCTCTGTGTCGTATACGAAAATCAGGTGAGCGGATCAGCGCATCTTTCCGCCGCGCGGCATCTTCATGCCCTTGGGCATGGGGCCCTTCGGCAGCGGCATGTTGCTCATGAGGTCGCCCATGGCACGCAGCTTGTCGTTGATCTCGGTGATCTGCGGACCGGACAGCACGCGCGGCAGCTTGAGCAGGGTGGTGCGCACCTTCTTGAGCGGCACCTCGCCCTCGCCCGTACCCACGATGAAGTCGTGCACCGGCACGTCCGGCATGATCCGGGCCAGCTTCTTCTTCTCGTTCGCGAGCAGCGGCTTCACCCGGTTGGGGTTGCCCTCGGCGATCAGCACGACACCGGCCTTGCCGACGGCACGGTGGACGATGTCCTGCTGCCGGGTCATCGCGACGGCCGGGGTGGTCGTCCAGCCACGGCCCACGTTGTCCAATACGGCCGCGGCCGCGCCCGGCTGTCCCTCCATCTGCCCGAAGGCAGCTCGCTCGGCCCGTCGTCCGAAGACGATCGCCATCGCGAGGAACGCCACGAGGAGGCCCAGGATGCCCAGGTAGAGCTCGTGCCCGAACAGGAACCCGATCGCAAGAAGGACACCGAAGGTGACAATTCCCACGCCCGCGACGATCAGACCGACCTTCGGGTCGGCCTTGCGCGTCATCTTGTACGTGAGGGCGATCTGCTTCAGTCGCCCGGGGTTCGCAGCAGTCTCTGCGTTTGACTTCCTCGCCATACAGCGAAGTTTACGTGGCCTGCGGGGTTCGGGTAGCCGCGGCCTCAAGTACGTGTTCGGTTTCGACCCGGTCCTTGGCCCTGCGGCGGTCTTCGAGGACCGCCGTCCAGGCGTTCCGGCGGGCGCCGCTCATCAACAGGGACTCGATGCCCCGGAAGGCGTCGGAGAAGGACGGGATGGCGATGGCGCGTACGGGCGCGGCCTGCATGATGTCGATCCCTTTCACGGAACTCGCGTCGGCAGTGCTTCTAACGTGCGTGCGTGCGTGCGTGCGTACTGCGGTACGTGCGTACCGCAGTGTGTGCGGTGCGTGGACCCAGCGTCACTGATTGGTGTTACCAGCGCATGACCTGTCGGTCAAACGTGACGAAACATTGACGCGGCCCGCCGGGCTCTTCCTGAAAAGAGCCTAGGGGCCGCGCCGACGCGGTGTTACCGACTAGTAAGCCTTTGTGCCCGAGTTCACACGCTCGCGGCGCGCTTCTCCATCGCCTGGTTGTAGAGACGCCCGGCCCGGTACGACGAGCGGACCAGCGGGCCCGACATCACACCGGAGAAGCCGATCTCCTCGGCCTCCTTCGCCAGCTCGACGAACTCGGCCGGCTTCACCCAGCGCTCGACGGGGTGGTGCCGCGGCGAGGGCCGCAGGTACTGGGTGATGGTGATGAGCTCGCAGCCGGCCTCGTGCAGGTCCTTCAGGGCCTGCGAGACCTCCTCGCGCTCCTCGCCCATGCCGAGGATCAGGTTCGACTTGGTGACGAGGCCGTAGGCGCGGGCCTTGGTGATCACGTCGAGCGAGCGCTCGTAGCGGAAGCCGGGACGGATCCGCTTGAAGATCCGCGGCACCGTCTCGACGTTGTGCGCGAAGACCTCGGGGCGGGAGGCGAAGACCTCCTCCAGCAGCTCGGGGACCGCGTTGAAGTCGGGGGCCAGCAGCTCGACCTTGGTGTGGCCGGTCTCACGGCCCGCCGTCTGCTGGTGGATCTGGCGCACGGTCTCCGCGTACAGCCAGGCGCCGCCGTCGGCCAGGTCGTCGCGCGCGACGCCGGTGATGGTGGCGTAGTTCAGGTCCATGGTGACCACGGACTCGCCGACACGGCGCGGCTCGTCCCGGTCCAGGGCCTCGGGCTTGCCCGTGTCGATCTGGCAGAAGTCACAGCGCCGGGTGCACTGGTCGCCACCGATGAGGAAGGTGGCCTCGCGGTCCTCCCAGCATTCGTAGATGTTCGGACAGCCGGCTTCCTGGCACACCGTGTGCAGTCCTTCGCCCTTCACCAGGGCCTGCATCTTGGTGTACTCGGGACCCATCTTCGCCCGGGTCTTGATCCACTCGGGCTTGCGCTCGATGGGGGTCTGGGCGTTACGGACCTCCAGGCGCAGCATCTTGCGTCCGTCGGGTGCGACTGCGGACACGACCGGCTCCCTGTGACTTCGATTGTTCGGGCGCCCACCAGGGTACGCCCGTAATTTCGTACGCTCTTACGTCGGCCAACCTGCGAGGGGCCGACCGCATTCCCGACGTGTCAGGCGCCGGCCGCCGGCTCTATTTCGCGGGGCCGCAGCTCCGCGTGCTCCAGTACGTCCTTCAGGTGCCGTTCGACGACGGGCAGCACCTCGGCGATGGTGATCTCGCGGCCCAGCTCGCAGGAGAGCGAGGTCACACCGGCGTCCCGGATGCCGCAGGGCACGATCCGGTCGAACCAGGTGTTGTCCGGGTTCACGTTGATCGCGAAGCCGTGCATGGTGACGCCCTTCGCGACCCGGATGCCGATCGCGGCGAGCTTGCGGTCCTCGCGGCGCTGGCCGGCGTTGGACGGCGCGTACTCGGGGCCGTTGAGCCGGGCGTCGAACTCCTCGTCGTGCAGCCGCGGGTCGAGGTCGAGGGAGAGCCCGCCGATCATGGGGCGGTCCTCGACCGGGTCCCCGAGGACCCAGACGCCGCTGCGGCCCTCGACCCGGGTGGTCTCCAGGCCGAACTCGGCGGCGGTGCGGATCAGCGCGTCCTCCAGGCGGCGGACGTGCGCGACCACGTCCACCGGGCGGGGCAGCTTCATGATCGGGTAGCCGACCAGCTGGCCCGGGCCGTGCCAGGTGATCTTGCCGCCGCGGTCCACGTCGACGACGGGCGTGCCGTCGAGCGGGCGCTCGCTGGGGTCGGTGCGCCGGCCCGCCGTGTAGACCGGCAGGTGCTCCAGCAGCAGGCAGGTGTCGTCGATCTCGTCCGCGAAGCGGGCCGCGTGCACCCTGCGCTGTTCTTCCCAGGCCCGGGTGTACTCGACGGATTCCGGCCCGAAGCCCAGATGGACAAACCCAAGCTCAGCCACCGCAGCGCCTCCTCGTTGAACCTGCTGTGTGCACGTACTTCACTGAGCAAGGGTACGGCGACCCGTGCGGGCCCCTTCAGGGCCCCGGGCCGGGCTCCGCGGCGGGCCCCGGCGCGAGCTCCGGGCCGGGCGACGGCGGCGGCCACGGCAGCTGCTTCGGCCGGCGCCGGCCCTTCGGCGGCCGGTCCGGGTCCTCGTCCGCGCGCGGCAGCCGCCGGTGCCCCTCCGCATGGTCGTTGACCCAGCCGCACACCCCGCACGCGTACCGCCCGTCGAGCCCCGCGATGTAGGTGCCGCAGCGCCGGCACTCCGCCTCGGTCAGTTCGGGCGGCGGCAGCGGTGCGGTGGATTCGGTTCGCTCCTCGGGGAGGTGCGCCCTGTGGGGCCGAGGGGTCATGGCCCGCAGCCTATGCGGGCGGAGGGGGGGCGGTCCGTAAAGAGCCCTCCGCATTCTGCACACGATCGGATGAATGTGGGGCAGAGAGGGCGGCATGAGCGAAGTTCGCCGCTACATTCACGCCGTTCACAGGGCCGGGACTCCGGTCCGTCACGTCAGGAGACCGTGGAGCCGATGACGGAACGACCTGCCCAGCGCGTCCCCAACCGGCAGCTCGCGGCGCTGATCGCGGAAGCCGGGTTCTCCAACGCCGGGCTCGCCCGCCGCGTCGATCAGCTCGGCCTGGAGCACGGTCTCGATCTGCGGTACGACAAGACCTCCGTGACCCGATGGCTGCGCGGGCAGCAGCCGCGGGGGACCACCCCCGCACTGATCGCGGAGGTCTTCACCCGGCGCCTGGGGCGGCGGCTGTCCGCACAGGACCTGGGGCTGGACGCCTGCGCGCCCGTGTACGCGGGTCTGGAGTTCGCGGCCACGCCGGAGGAGGCCGTGGACATCGCGAGCGGTCTGTGGCGCAAGGACTCCGGCTCGCACGCCGAGCTCCGGAAGATCGCCTTCACCCCGGCCGGGCTGGTCGTGCCCAGCCGGGACTGGCTGATCGGGCGGTCCGACGAGCGGGTGGGCCGGGGCGCGGACCAGGCGGCGGCCCGCGTCCCGGTGCAGGGCCGGGCCACGGTGCCCCGGCAGCGGCAGATCGACCGGGGGCCCGGGCAGCGGGTGACCGGCGGGGACATCGCCGCGCTGAGGTCGGTGAGCGAGCTGTTCCGCACCCTCGACCACGCCTACGGCGGCGGGCACGCCCGGCAGGCGCTGGTGCGCTACCTGGAACACGAGGCCGAGCCGATGCTCCGCGGCACCTACGGCGAGACCACCGGGCGGCGGCTGTTCTCGGCCGCCGCCGATCTGACCCGGCTCGCGGGCTGGACCTCGTACGACATCGCCGCGCACGGGCTCGCCCAGCGGTACTTCGTGCAGGCCCTGCGGCTGGCGCAGGCGGCCGGGGACCGCCCCTACGGCTCGTACGTGCTGGTCACCATGAGCCGGCAGGCGGTCTACCTCGGCCACGGCCGGGAGGCGGTGCAGCTGGCCCGGGTGGCCCAGCAGGGCGTCGGCTCCGGCCCGCCGCCGGTGGTGCAGGCGCTGCTGCACGCGGCGGAGGCGCGGGGGCACGCCGTGCTCGGCGAGGTCCGGGCGTCGACGGCCGCACTGGTGCGGGCCGAGCGTGCGCTGGGCGCGGCCCGGCCGGGGGACGACGTACCGCACTGGGCGCGGTTCTACGACGAGGCGCAGCTCGCGGACGAGTTCGGGCACTGCCACCGGGACCTCCAGCAGTACCGGGCGTCGGCCCAGCACGCGGAGCGGTCCCTGCAGCTGAGGGCGCCGGGGTACGCGCGGTCCCGGCTGTTCTGCCGGGTGGTGCTGGCCACGGCCCGGCTGGGGCTGGGCGAGCTGGACCAGGCGTGCGCGCTGGGCGCGGAGGCGGCGCAGCAGGCGTCGGAGATGCGCTCGGTGCGCGCGGTGGAGTACGTACGGGACTTCGAGCGGCGGCTGGAGCCGTACCGGGACGCGTCGGCCGTGCGGACGTACCGGGACCGGGTGGCAGCGTTGTCGTGACCCTGCGGGTCGGCTGCCAGGGGCTCTGCCCCGGTCCCCCGCGCCTCAGACGCCGGCCGGGCTGGAATCGCCGTGCGCGGCCCTGAAGCGCGGGGCGGTTGTGGGGTGGTTCTCAGGCCGCCACCGGAAGTGCGGGCTCCGGGGTGGCCGGGAGCGGGATGCCGAAGTCGCGCAGGAGGGCGCCGGTGGCCCGGCGGGCCGAGTGCAGGGCGCCCTGGACGGTGTTGGCGTCCCGGTGGTCGCCGCACACGTACAGCCCGGCCAGTACGCGTACCGGGCGTCGCAGGTCGTGGGGCGGGGGCATGGCGGGGACGGCCTCCGGGGTGTGGTGGACGGCCAGCAGCTCCCACTCCCGGGTTGCGGTGCCGTAGAGCCGGGCGAGGCGCGAGGCGACCGTGCGCGCGGGCGGCGGCGGCCCGAGCACGGTCGTGGTGACCAGGCTCCGGCCGGCCGGGGCCCGTGTCGGGTCGACCGCGCTCATCACGGCGGTGTGCGAGACGGGCCAGTCGGGGGCCCCGTCCAGGAGCAGCGAGCCGTCCCGGGGCAGGGGTGCGGCGGTGGCGTGGTGCAGGACGGTGACCTCGTGGAAGGCGGGCACGCGCAGGCCGGGCAGCAGCTCGGCGGCGGCGCGGGCGCCGGTGGCGAGGAGGACGGAGCGGCAGCTGAAGTCGCCGTGCTCCTCGGTGGTGACCAGGTTCGTCGCCACCGACCGGACCCGGACCCCGGTCCGGACGGTTCCGGGCGGCAGGGCGGCGGCGAGCTGGTCGGGCAGGGCCGCCGCGCCCCCCTCGGGCACCGCGAGGCGGCCGCGGGCGAAGGTGCGCAGGGCGAGGTCCGCGACCCGGCTGGAGGTGGTGAGCTCCGGATCGCGGAGCAGGGCCGCGAGCAGCGGCCGGAGCACCCCGTTGAGGGTGCGCGGCGGCAACCCGCGCGAGCGCAGGGCGGTGTGCGCGGTGCGTTCGGGACGGGCGAGCAGTTTGTCCTCGGGCAGGGCGGCGAGCCGGCCGAGGGCGGCACTGAGCCGGGCCTGGTCGAGGGAGCCGCTGGCGAGGGCCCGGGCCGGGGTGAGCGCCCCGGCCCGCAGCTGTTTGCCGTCGGTGTGGACCAGGACCCCGGGCACGAAGGGGCGCAGGGCCAGGGCCTGCAGGCCGGGGGTGCGTTCGAGCTCCGTGTACGAGGTGTTGAGCAGCTGGCCGATCCGGTCCAGCCGGAACCCGTCGGCCGACTCGGTGGCCATCCGGCCGCCGGGGTCGTCCGCGGCCTCCAGGACGGTGACCGTGACTCCCGCTGCGATCAGGTGCTGCGCGGCCGCGAGTCCTGAGACTCCGGCTCCTACGATGACGACGTCCGCATGGTGCGCGGCATGGTGTGCGCTGCTGAGCACGTGCCCCTCCCCGAGGTCGGCGCGGCTGTGTGGGGATCCTCCTTCCCCCAACCGGCTCCACGGGAACCCGAGTTCGGTCGGGTATTACGGTCAACTCCGGTCGCACGACGGTCGCATCCGGGTCACGAACGGTCGCACGGCGGTCGCACGCCGCGGGTCCTGTGGTCCCGTCGCTCAGAGGGCGGCGCGGATGGCCTGCTCGATGCCGGGGTCGCGGAAGGCGAAGCCGGACTCCAGCAGCCGCGCGGGACGGGCCCGCTGACTGCCCAGCACGTCCCCGGAGAGCTCACCGAGCACGATGCGCAGGGCCGGCGCCGGGACGTGCAGCAGGGCGGGCCGGCGCAGCACCCGGCTCATGGCCGCGGTGACCTGGCGATTGGTCAGCGGCTCGGGGGCCGTGAGGTTGACGGGGCCTTCGATGCCGGGGGTGTCGATGATGTGGCGCAGGGCCGCGACCTCGTCCCGGAGGGAGATGTACGACCAGTACTGGCGGCCGTTGCCGAGCCGGCCGCCGAGACCGGCACGGAAGAGGGGGAACATCCGGCCCCAGGCGCCGCCCTCGCGGGCGACGACCAGGCCGGTACGGGCGAAGGCGGTCCGGATCCCGGCGTCCCGGGCGGGCGCGGCGGCCGCCTCCCACTCCACGCAGACCGAGGGCAGGAAGCCCTGCCCGGCGGGGGTGTCCTCGTCGACGGCCCGGTCGCCGGTGTCCCCGTAGTAGCCGACGGCGGAACCGCTGACGAGCACGGCCGGCGGCTCGTCGAGCGCGGCCACGGCCCGGGCGATCGCGGCGGTCCCGAGCACCCGGCTGTCCCGGATCTCCTTCTTGTACGCGGCCGTCCACCGGTGGTCCCCGACGCCGGCCCCGGCCAGGTGCACGACGGCCCCGCAGCCGGCCAGCCCCGCGGGGTCGACGGACCCGCGCGCCGGATCCCACCGCGCCTCGTCCGCGCCCACCGGCTCCCGCCGCACGAACCGCACCACTTCGTGCCCGTCCGCCCGGAGGGACCGCACGAGTGCACTGCCGATGAGCCCGGTCGCGCCGGTGACTGCGATACGCATGCCCCCATCCTGCCGGGCATCACGACACGGCGCTCCGCACCCGCGCCTCAAACGCCGGCGGGGCTGGAAAATCCAGCCCCGCCGGCGTTGAGGCGTGGGGGTCCCCCCGGACGGAGTCTGGGGGAGGGTCCAGGGCAGCGCCCCGGGGCCGGCGGAGCCCGGTTCAGACGGTGCCGAGCCAGGTGCCCACCGCGTAGGTGACGGCCATCGCCAGCGCGCCCCCGGCCACGTTGCGCAGGACGGCCCGCGGCACCGGTGCCGCGCCCAGCCGCGCGCTGAGCACCCCGCACAGGGTGAGCGCGGCGAGAACGGCCGCCACCGTCACCGGCACCCGCGCGGACGGCCCCGGCAGGACGATCGCCAGCAGCGGCAGCACCGCCCCCACCGTGAAGGCGACGAGGCTGGCGAAGGCCGCGTGCCAGGGATTGGCCAGCTCGTCGGGGTTGATCCCCAGCTCCACCCGGGCATGCGCCCGCAACGCGTCGCGCCGCGTCAGCTGCTCGGCCGCCTCCCGCGCCACTCTCCGGCTCAGCCCCCGCGCGGCGAGCAGCTCGGTGAGTTCGTCGAGCTCCGCCTCCGGCTCCTCGGCCAGTTCCCGCCGTTCCAGGTCCAGCGCGGCCCGTTCCGAATCCCGCTGCGAGCTGACGGAGACGTACTCCCCCGCCGCCATCGACAGCGAGCCGGCCAGCAGCCCGGCGACGCCCGCCGTCAGGATCGCGGAGCGGGAGGTGGTGGCCCCGGCCACGCCGACGACCAGGCCCGCGGTGGAGATGATCCCGTCGTTGGCGCCGAGCACTCCCGCGCGCAGCCAGTTGAGCCGCGTGCTGATCTCCGCGCTCTGCGCGCCGTCGCCCGTGCCGTGTGCCTCGATGTGCGCCCGGCTGGGCGCCTTCCCCGAGCCCTCGTCTGCCGTCACGCCACCACTTTCCCGGCTGGGGCCGTACGAGGCCACCCGGCGGGCCGGTCCGGGGTGCGCGGGTCCGTCCCGCGTACCAGGGTGGAAGGGTGAAACGCGGACGCGAGGAGCCGGGCTGGCTGCGCGGGGAGCCGCCGCCGCGCTGGGCCCGCATCGCTCCCGTGGTGGCCTTGGTGGTGCTCGTCCTCGCGCAGGTGCTCACCCCGGGCGATGTGGAGCTCGGGTTCTTCCTGGCGGCTCTGCCACCGGTGGCCGCCTTCGCCTACGGGGCGCTCGGGACGGCGATCTTCGCCGCCATCGTCCTGCTGCTGCTGGGTGTGCACCAGCTCGGCGTCGCCCATGCCCGGGGGACGGACCTGGCCACGGTGGCCGTCGTCTGCGTGCTGAGCGTAGTGATCGCCCTGGTCCGGCAGCGCCGGGACGCACAGCTGGTCAGCGTGCGGACGGTGGCGGAGGCGGCCCAGCTGGCGGTCCTCCCGCCGGTACCGGAACGGGTGGGCCGGGTGTGCTGCTCGGGCCTCTACCGGGCGGCGCAGCGCGGCACCCTGGTCGGCGGCGACCTGTACGACGTACGGGCCGGGCCGCACGGTGTGCGGGCGCTGGTCGGGGACGTGCAGGGACACGGCCTGGCGGCGGTGGCCACCGTGGCGGCGCTGCTCGGGGCCTTCCGCGAGGGCGTGATCGACGACGCCGGGCTGGCGGCGGTCGCGGGCCGGCTGGACCGGCGGCTGGTGGCGGACGCCAGGGCCGCTTCCGTCGAGCACCCGGAGCTGTTCGCGACGGCGGTGCTGCTGGAGTTCCCGCCCGGGCTGGACCTCGTGAGGATCGTGTCGTGCGGGCATCCGCCCGCCCTGCGGCTGCGCGGGGCGGCGGTGGAGGAACTGGCGGTGGAGCCGGGCCCGCCGCTGGGCCTGGGGTTCGCGGGGCCGACGCCGGCGACGGTGGCGGAGCTGCCGCTGCGGCCCGGGGACCAGCTGCTGCTGCACACCGACGGCGTGACGGAGGCCCGGGACGCGGCGGGGCACTTCTACCCGCTGGCCGCCCGGGTGCCCGTACTGGCACGGGACCCGGGGGGCCTGGTCCGGGCGGTGTGGCGGGACCTCGCGGCCTTCACGGACGGCGGTCCGCGCGACGACGTGGCCCTGCTGCTGCTCTCCCTGGACGGACCGGGATGACCCGGCAGCCCGGCCTACGACTCCTTGATGAACGCGCGCACCATCTTGCAGGTGACGTTGGACGGCCGGTGGATCCCCGTCCGGACGGCCATCGTCCGGATCTTCCGGTTGGTGGCGCGACGAGGGTCGTACGTCCCCGAGTCGAGCAGGGATATCGCCAGCCGCATGGCCTTCAGGCGGCGGTTGTGGCTCTCGTACCACTCGCGGGGCAGGCCCGCCGGCAGCGGCTTCTTCCTGACGGGCTGGACGGTGGTGGCAGTGGCCATCTACAGCCTCCCAAACGGTAGTTGGCTTCCTGTCGTTCTCCCTCGATTTTACCGGGGACCACTGACAAAAGCCCCTGGCCAGACAGGCCCTGGATAGGGTTGGCGGCATGGAGATCTGGATCAATCCCGCCTGTTCCAAGTGCCGCAGCGCACTGACCCTGCTGGACGCGGAGGGCGCCGACTACACCGTGCGCCGGTACCTGGAGGACGTGCCCTCCGAGGAGGAGATCCGTGAGGTTCTCGGCCGGCTCGGGCTGGAGCCGTGGGACATCACGCGCACCTCGGACCCGCTGGCCGAGGAGACCGGCGTGCGGGAGCTGCCGCGCGAGGAGACCGAGGCGGCGCGCGGGCTGTGGATCGCCCACCTGGCAGCGCACCCGAAGCTGATCCAGCGCCCCGTCATCACCGCCGAGGACGGCACGGCCGTGGTCGCCCGCTCCGAGGACGCGGTCCGCGAGGCCCTCTCCCGCAAGGCCTAGCTGTATTGCCCCGCGAGCCGGCGGGCGATCTCCCCGGCCGCCGTCAGCGGCAGCGCGTGGTGCGCGACTGCGGGCAGTACGTCGACGCGCGCGCCCGGCAGCGCCCGGCGGGCGGCCCGGGCCGCGCGGCCCGCGTCGTGGCAGCGGGCGTGCTCCGCGAACAGGACGTCGACCTGCACGCCCGGCGGTTCCGCGAGCGCGCCCAGGTCCGGGCGCGGCCCGGCGACCGGGCGTACGGCGGGAAAGTCGGCGGTCTCGTCCTGCAGCCGCAGCCAGGCCGGGTCGAGGGCGGCCCCGCGGGTCTCCCAGCCGAGGAAGGAGCGGATCCGCTCCGGGGTGGGCCGCACCAGTACGGGCAGCGCGCGCAGTACGTACCCGGGGCGCAGCCCGGCGAAGACCCGGGTCGGGTCGAGCAGCACGAGGCGACCGAGCCGGGCCGCGCGCGCGGCGGCGTAGTGGGCGGCGATCCACGCCCCGTACGAGTGCCCGCCGAGCGCGACCGGCCCGTGCGGGCCGAGCCCGTCCAGGACCGCGTCGAGCCAGCCGACCAGGTCCGCGACGGACCGGAGCGCCGCCCCGGCGCCGGGACGCTGAGCCCGGGGTCGCCCACCAGGTCCACGGCGTGCATCCGGTGCGTGCGGGCCGCCCCGGCGGCGGCGCAGGCGCCCCACACGGTGGAGGTGGACCCGCCGCCGGGCAGCAGCACCAGCGGCGGGGCGCCGGCCGGTCCGCAGCTGTTGACGCGGGTGACCCCGTACGGGGTGGGCAGGTCGACGGTCTCGACGGGCCCGGGCCACTGGCCGAGCACCTCGTCGTAGGCGGCGCGGAAGGAGGAGGTCCGGGACATGACTGGCTCCGATGTCTCGCTGGGCGATAATCTCGCTCAGCGAGAGATCTTAGGCGGAGGCGATGTGGACGACAACCAGGAACCCGGCACCCGGGAGCCCGACAACCTGCAGCTGGTGCACCTCCTGCGGGCGGTGACCGTCGAGTTCGGCCTGCGCCAGGCGGAGTTCGCCGCCCGCAACGGCATGCACGCCACCGACGTGCGGGCTCTGATCTGCCTGCTCGACGCGGCCCGCGCGGACGAACCGGCCACGGCCGGCCTGCTCGGCGCCCGGCTCGGTCTCAACTCGGCGGGCACCACCTCCGTGATCGACCGGCTGGAGCGGCTCGGCCACGTGGCCCGGATCCGCGACGAGCGCGACCGGCGGCGGATCCTGCTGCGCGTGGAGCCGGCCGCGATCCGCCTGGGCCGGGAGTTCTTCGGCCCCCTGATCGACGGCGTGCTCCAGGTGCTCGACTCCTTCGAACCCGCCGAACGGGACACCGTACGCCGCTTCCTGACGGCCACCCACGCCGTGTTCGCGGGGACGGGCGCGACGGCCTTCATCTCGCCCCCACCTCGCACCTCGTAGGGTGGCCTCCGTACCAAAGAGGGACGAAGCACACCAAAGGACCTGTCGTGAACGAGCAGCAGCAGCCGCAGACCAGCCCCGGCGTACCTCCGGTCGCGCCGCGACGGCGGGGCGCCGACTGGATGTTCGGCGGGGTCTACGGAACGGTCCTGGCCAGCGGGCTGCTGGCCGCGCTGGACCAGAAGGGCGGGGACTTCACCCCGTTCTACGACGCCAGCTGGGTGCTCGTCACGGCCGCCACCGCCGCGCTCGCACACGGCTACGCACACCACATGGCCTCCCACCAGCAGGACTCCGCCTCGCACCGGTGGCGGCTGCTGGTCCTGGCGCTGTGGCACGAGTGGCCGATGATCGCGGCCACCCTCCCCACGGTCCTGCTGCTGGTCGTCTCGGGGATCGTCGACTGGGACTCGTACGGGGTGACCGCCGTCGGGCTCGGCCTGAACACCGCGCTGCTGTTCGCGTGGGGTTCGGTCGTGGCGCTCCGCGTGGGCTACCGGATGACCTCCGCCCTGCTGATCGGCCTGGCGGACGCCACCATCGGCCTGGCCATCATCGTGGCGAACGCGGTCATCAAGTAGCGCGGCCCTCACGTCACCCGGGGAGCTGCGCCTCCGCCTCCGCGAGGATCTCCGTCAGCCGGGCCCCGAACTCCGCTCCGCGCGGATCCGGCACGCCGGTGCGGGCCGCGGTGAGGAGCGCGTCCAGGGCGCGGCCGTAGGCGCCCGGTACGTCGCTCCAGCCGGGCAGCTCGTACACGCCCTCGGTGCCGCGCAGTTCCAGGCCCACTCCGGCGGCGGCGCGCGGCGCGCCCAGGCTGAGGACGGCGGTGCTGGCCGCACCGGAGGCGTGCCGCAGTGCCAGTTGGACCACGTCGGAGGGGCCGCGGGTGGCGCTGATCCCGGTGACGTCGCCGAGGACCGCGATCAGCACGGAGAGGGCGTGCGGGCCGACGTCCCACAGCCCGCCCTTGGTCTTGCGCCAGGGCGAGTCGGCGTACGCGCTGGGCGTGCCGTCGGGCGGGAAGACGGCACCGAGCCAGTGCGCGGCCGCGGTGAACCAGCCGGAGCGTCCGGCCTGTTCCGCGACCCAGCCGGCGGTGGGCTCGGCGAAGCGCAGGGTGAGGAAGACGACGGAGGCGACCCCGTGGCGGGCGGCCGCGTCGACGACGGCCCGGGCGTCCCGGGCCGTCGTCGCGACGGGCTTGTCGAGCAGCAGGTGGCAGCCGGCGGCGGCCGCGCGCACGGCGAGCGGGGCCTGGACGTCGGGCGGCAGGGCGAAGGCCACGGCGTCACACTCGGCGAACAGCTCGTCGGGGTCTTCGTACACCTTCACGTCGTACGCGCGGGCCAGCTCGGCCGCGGCTTCGGGCCGGCGGCCCCACACTCCGGCGAAGTCGGAGCCGGGGTGCGCGGCGAGGGCGGGCGCGTGGGTGCGGTGGGCCCAGGGGCCCGTACCCAGTAGTCCGACCCGCGGTCGGGGGTCTCCGGCAGGGTTCAAATCAGACGAAATGCTCACGCGTTCAGTCTGCCCCACCCGGACGGGCACTCCGCCACCAACCCGCTCGCGCCCCGCACAGCCCACCCGACCTGCGGCGTAAACCTCGGTAACACGGGGTTCACACACGGGCAACGGAGGGGAAATCGCGGGCGGGCACGCTGCGGTCATCACCGCAGCGATGAAGCAGCGACCAGCAGCACCCGCAGAGTCTGAGGATGGGGCCCGTGAGCTACAAGGCTGAGTACATCTGGATCGACGGCACCGAGCCGACGGCGAAGCTTCGCTCCAAGACGAAGATCCTGGCGGACGGCGACGCGCTGCCGGTCTGGGGCTTCGACGGATCGAGCACCAACCAGGCCGAGGGCCACGCCTCCGACCGCGTGCTCAACCCGGTGTTCTCCTGCCCGGACCCGATCCGCGGCGGGGACAACCTCCTCGTACTGTGCGAGGTCCTGAACATCGACATGACCCCGCACGAGTCGAACACCCGCGCGCTGCTGCGTCCGATCGCCGAGAAGTTCGCCGCTCAGGAGCCGATCTTCGGCATCGAGCAGGAGTACACGTTCTTCGACGGCACCCGCCCGCTCGGTTTCCCGGTCAACGGCTTCCCGGCGGCGCAGGGCGGCTACTACTGCGGCGTCGGCTCGGACGAGATCTTCGGCCGCGACATCGTCGAGAAGCACCTGGACCACTGCCTCGCGGCGGGCCTGAGCATCTCCGGCATCAACGCCGAGGTCATGCCCGGCCAGTGGGAGTTCCAGGTCGGCCCCGTCGGCCCGCTGGAGGTCTCCGACCAGCTGTGGATCGCGCGCTGGCTGCTCTACCGCACCGCCGAGGACTTCAACGTCTCCGCGACGCTGAACCCGAAGCCGGTCAAGGGCGACTGGAACGGCGCGGGCGCGCACACCAACTTCTCCACGAAGGCGATGCGCGAGGACTACCGCGCGATCATCTCCGCCTGCGAGGCACTGGGCGAGGGCAGCAAGCCGCTCGACCACGTGAAGAACTACGGCGCCGGCATCGACGAGCGCCTGACGGGCCTGCACGAGACCGCCCCGTGGAACGAGTACAGCTACGGCGTCTCGGACCGCGGCGCCTCGGTCCGCATCCCGTGGCAGGTGGAGAAGGACGGCAAGGGCTACATCGAGGACCGCCGCCCGAACGCGAACGTGGACCCGTACGTCGTGACCCGCCTCATCACGGACACCTGCTGCACCGGCCTGGAGAAGGACGGCCTGGTCTGACCGTCCGGTCACCCGAGCCCACCCCCGACGCCCGCCGAGCCCCCACAGGCCCGGCGGGCGTTGTCGGTGCCGCGTGCCACGGTGTGCTCATGCCGGCGATCAGGATCCAGACGGAACGCGGCGAGTCCTGCGAGCGGCCCGCGCTCGGCACGTTGTCCCCACGTTCTGCCCACGTTCTGCCCACGTTCTGCCCACGATGCGATACGGATGGTCGAGCTGGACTGGCGGAAGCGGCCGGGCGGTTGGTGGATTGTCCCGGTTTGGATGGCACTTGGGGCGGGATGTGAGATTCCGATCCATGATATGAGACGTAGCCTGCCCCGGCGGGAGGACATCTGCTTGAATGGGGCCATGGCCAGCCATTCGCACACCTCGTCAGGTCGCAGCGACCTCGAGCCGTTCTGGCCCTCCCGTCAGGATCACGACTACGACCGGGAGTGTTGCCGCGCGAAGAACGCGCCGGCCCTCTAAAGCCTCCGGGATCTCCTACCGACCTTCCCCCAGGCCTTCGGTCTGCGCGGTGCGACATCGATGACGTACGTACGTCTCCCTGCCGACCACTCCGCGTGAAAGAGCTGACCACTCATGGCGAACACCCGTTCCCTCACCTCCGCCCCCGCTGCGACCGCCTCCCTGACCTATCCGCCTCATCCGCGCCACCGGCTGCGTTCCGTGGACCGGGACGAGGCGGCCCGGGTCGTGGACCTGCTCCCGCCCGGGGCCACCTGGCTGCCCGCGCCGCAGCACACCCTCCCGACGCTCCCGGGGCAGCCGCCGATGGTCGGCTACCTGGTGCTCGTACCGGCCGACCAGCAGCCGCCGATCGGCTTCGCCCCGCACACCGTGGCCGCCCCGCTCGCGCCCGCCCCGGCCCCGACCGCGACGGCCCTGGCGGGCGACGCCCTGGTCCGCATCGACTCGGCGCGGCGCACCGCCGAGGTCGACGGCCGGGTGCTCGACCTGACGTACCTGGAGTTCGAGCTGCTGGCCCATCTGGTGCAGCACCCGCACCGGGTGCACAGCCGGGACCGGCTGGTCACCACGGTCTGGGGCTACGGGCACGTCGGCGACGGCCGGACCGTGGACGTCCACATCGCCCGTCTGCGCCGCAAGCTGGGCGCGGCCCACCGCGGTGCGATCCAGACGGTGCGCCGGGTGGGCTACAAGTACGCCCCCTGACCGGCCGGTCGACCGTACGCGGCGGGCCCGTACTCCCGGGTGGAGTACGGGCCCGCGCGCGTCGGACGGTCAGCTGCCGAGGCGGCTCAGGCGGCCGAGGCGGCTCGGGCGGCGGCCTTGGCGCGCAGGCCCGCGACGAAGCCCAGCAGGACGTCGACCACGAGGAAGACGGCCAGGCTGATCCCGAGCAGCGGGATGAACCAGCCGACCACGCCCGTCACCGCGGCCAGCGGCAGCAGCGTGGTCACCGGCAGCTTCCGCCAGGCGCCGCGCGGCTGCGCCCGGCCCACGGACAGCTTGCGGTCCTTCGTCGGCCGGCGCAGCCACCACATGCGGTAGCCCCAGAAGACGAGGAACATCACGGCGACGGCGAGCGCGGCCAGCACGATCTGGTTGGCGAGCCCGAAGGTCTGGCCCATGTGCAGGTCGATGCCGAAGCGGGTCATCTTGGCGAGCAGGGGGTAGTCGGCGAAGCGCAGTTCGTCCATGATCCGGCCGTCCGCGGGGTCGACCGCGACCGCGTCGAGGTGCACCGGCACCTGCTTGTCCTGCTCCTTGATCACGTACCCCTTGCCCTTGGCGGGCAGGGTCACGCGGATCGCCTCGGTGACTCCGGCGTCCCGGGCGGCGTCCACGGCCCGGTCGAGGCCGACGTCGGCCGTGGGCGCATGGGCGGGCATCTGCGTGCCCTCGGGCATGGTGTGGCCCGCGTGTTCGTCGGCGCCGCCGGACTCCGCCCCCGGCTTCAGCTTGGCGGAGACGGCCGGCGTGGCCCCGCCGAGACTGTCCTGGAGCTGCCCGATGTTCTCGCCGACGCACTTCGACCAGGTCAGGCCGGTGGCGGAGAGGACGACGAGCCCGGCGACGGACCACAGGCCGACGGCCCCGTGCCAGGACAGGGTGCGGCGGCGGCCGGTGGCCTTGCGGTCCGGGAGGACGATCCCCCAGCTACCGCTGGGAGGTGCCCCCAGCGACTTCCGCTTGCGGCGGCGGCCGATCCACAGGGCGAGGCCGCCGAGCGCGACCACCCACATCCAGCTCGCGGCGAGTTCGCTGTAGTTCCGGCCGAACTCCCCGAGCTGGAGGCTGGAGTGGAACTCGCTCAGCCAGGCGCGCAGGGGCAGCGCGTCACCGACGGTTTCGATCTGCCCGCGGACCTCGGCCGTATACGGATCGACGAACACGGTGAGGGTCCCGCCCTCCGGGAGCCCCTCGCTCTCCATGATCACCCGGGTGGTGGCCTCGGCGTCGGGGGCCGGCCACACGGACACGACCGAGCCCTCGGGGGCGGCGACCTTGGCCGCCTCGACCTGGGCGCTGAGCGGCAGGACGCTCTCGCCGACGCGGGCGACGGTCAGCTCGTCGGAGTAGACGATCTTCTCGGCCTGCCAGGAGGCCGCGTAGAGCAGGCCGGTGGCGGAGGCGAGGAACAGCAGGGGGGCGATGAGCAGGCCCGCGTAGAAGTGCATGCGCAGGAGCAGCGGCCGCAGGGCGGCCCGGCCGCCGCGGCTCTTGGGTATGCCGGATGGGTCGGCGTCCGGGGTCCGGACGTCCTGAACCTCGTCAAGAGACATGGTGGTTCCTCGGTGTCGGCGAAGGCATGGGGACATCGGCCCCAGGTCTCGCCACCCCTCTCGCCGAGGGAGCGCCGGTTCAGGCGCGGGCAGGACGGCCGGGGGCCGTGAAGCGGGGGACCGGGCCGGATCCGGGCGGCCCGCGGCGCACCACGGCGTGGGCGTGCACGGCCCCGCGCAGGCGGCGCGGCCGCTCGCAGGGTGCGGGGAAGGCGGGCGGGGCCGGTACGGCGGCCGCCCGCGCCCGCACCAGGGCGAGTGCGCGGGCGAGCGGTCGGGCCGCGTGCAGTGCGGCGGCGCCCAGGACCCGGGCCAGCCGGAAGACGGCGGCCTCGCCGCGCGCCAGCCAGGCGGCGCAGAGCAGTCCGGCGAGCAGGTGCGCGGCGATCATCCCGACGCCGCCGTCGGCGGCCATCCAGGCCATGTCGGCCATGCCCGCCAGATCGGCCGTCCCGGCCGCATCGGCCATCCCGGCCGGGTCCGGCATCCCGGCGACATCGGCCATCCCGGCCCCGTCCGGCATCCCGGCGACATCGGCCGTCCGAGCCGCGTCCGCAACCCCGGCGGCATCGGCCGTCCCGGCCGCGTGGGCCATGCCCGCCACATCAGCCGGGTCCCCCGCACCGGGGATGCCGGCCGCGGGCATGTGGTGGTGGTGCCCCTCCGCCGCCGCGGGGGCGGCGGCGACGTGCACCGCGGCCCGGCTCCCCGAGAAGACGAGGTGCAGCACCCCCTGGACGGCGAGCACGGCCGCGGTGATCCCCACGGGCCCCCGCCGCCGCCCGGCGGCGAGGCAGGCGAGCCCGCCGGTCACGGCGAAAGCGCTCAGAAGACCGACCAGGGGGATATCCGTACCGGACATGTACGAATGCCCCACCGCACCCAAAGCCACGCACATCGCCGCGAATATTGCGGCCCGCGTGGCGCGCAGGGGCGCGGATTCCTCAGACATGGCCGGGACATGTTCGCACGGGGCGGCCCGGTGGCGCCCGCCAGAGGGCGGTATCCGATCATGGAAGCGTGAAGGCAATTCCACTGGGAGCGGTGTACGCCGGCGGAGTCCAGCTCGGGGCGTACGCCCTGGAGCGGATGGGGGCGGCGGAGCGGGATCGGCTGCTGCGCAACTGCTCGACGAACGTCGACAACCTCGCCGCCGGGCGCTGGGAGACGCTGCTGAGCAGCGCCGTCGTCGTCGAGGAGCCGATGCCCCTGCCCTACGCCCTGCTGCTCGTCGCGGTCCTCGGGTACGCCGAGTACGCGTACGGCGCCTGGTGGACGGCCGCGGTGTTCCTGTTCGGGCACGCCACGGCGACCCTCCTCGTGTACGGCGCCCTGCGCAGGACGGCCGATCCGGGAACCCGGCGCGCCCTGGACGTGGGGACGAGTTACGGCTTCAACGCCGTGCTCGGCGCACTGACCTCGGCCCTGCCGCGCGGAGCGGTCCGCACCGCCGCCCGGGCCGGCCTGCTCGCGCTCGCCGCGGCGCCCGTACTGAAGCGCGGGCGGACCTTCACCGACGCCGGACACCTGGCGGCGCTCGGGATCGGCATCGGGGTCTCACTGGCCCTCGATTGTCTTTCCGGTGCGAAACATCAGAAAATTGCCTGAATCGCCGCATGACCGTACCGCTGGAGCCGCCACGATGACCGTCACTCCCTCCACCACCGTCGCCAACCTCCGCGACCTGGGTGGCACCCCGCTCCCCGGCGGCCGCACCGTCCGCCCGGGCCTGGTGCTGCGCTCCGGCCAGCTCGACCGGCTCGACCTCGACGCCGATCCGGTGGTGGCCGCGCTGGGCGTGCGGACCGTCATCGACTTCCGCACGGACGCAGAGCGCGCCGACCACCCCGACCGGATACCCGGCGGGGCCCGGCTGCTGATCGGCGACGTCCTCGCGGACAAGCTGAGGGAGGCCGGCAAGAAGCCCGCCGCGTCGCAGCTCAAGCACCTGCTGTCCGACCCGGCGGTGGCCGAGGAGCACCTGGGCGGGGGCAAGGCCCAGGCCCTGTTCGCCGACACCTACCGGTCCTTCGTGAACTCCGTCTCCGCGCAGGCCGCGTACCGCATGCTGCTCACCGAGGCAGCCGACCCCACGGCCGGCCCGCTGCTCTTCCACTGCACGGCCGGCAAGGACCGGACCGGCTGGGGCGCGACGGTCATCCTGGCGCTGCTCGGCGCGGACGACGAGACCCTGATGGCCGAGTACCTCTCCGTCAACCCCGCGGTCAAGCAGGCCTTCGCCCCGATGATCGAGGGTTTCACCGCGGCCGGCGGCGACCCGGACATCGCGCTCGCCCTGATCGGCGTCTTCCCCTCCTACCTGGAGGCGGCGCTGGACGAGATGGAGACGCGCTACGGCTCCATGGAGAAGTACGTCCGCGAGGGACTCGGCGTCCCCGACGAGACCGTCGACGCACTGCGCGCCCGCCTGGTGGCCTGACCCCGTAGCCGGGTCGCCCGCCCTGCGGCCCGACCCGGCACCCCCGCGGAGGGGGCGAGAGGCCCTCCGGACGGGTGACCATCCGACGATTCGCTCGTTCTGCTGAACGTGACTGCGCCGGATACCGCCAACCGCCCCCTGCCTCCCGTGCCGCCGGACGTCGAGCAGGCCGAAGCCGCCATCGTCGAGCACTATCCGCGGCTGGTGCGGCTCGCCTATCTGGTGCTGCCGCCCGCCCTCGGCCGCAACCGGCGGGTGCTCACCGCCCACTCGCTTGTCCAGCGGGCGCTGCCGCGCGGGCGGCGGGACTCGGCGGCGGCCGCGGCGGCCGTACAGGGCGGGGTTCCGGGCCAGCGGGCCGGGGCGGCCGACTCCGGTTACGCCTACGTCCGGCTGCGCGTGCTGCGCGCCGCCCTGGAGGCGGGGATCGCGCTGACCTTCCGGGCGCTGCCCCGGCGCGCGCAGCTCCCGCCGCTGCTCCCCCAGGTCTGGGGGCTGCGGCTGTTCCCCCGTTCGGGCGGGGCCGAGGAACTCGCCCTCGACCAGTGGCTGGCCACCCTCGACGGGCCCGGCCGGGCCGCCTGCGTGCTGCGGGCCCTGGAGCGGCTGCCCGAGCCGGAGGTGCTCCGGGTGCTCGACGAGGCCGGGGTGCCGGATCCGGCCGCCGCCGTCGCCGAGTCCGGGGATCCGGCGAACGACGCCCTGTTCGCCTCCCCCGAGTTCGACCCGTGCGTGCTCCAGGCCCGTCCCACCGACCTGCTGCGGCGGCGCCGGCTCGGCCGGGCCGCGCTGGCCGCCGCGGCCGCCCTCGCCGTGTGCGGGGCGCTGCTCGCGCTGCCCGGCGGGGGCTGGGGCTCGGACGGGGCCGCCGCCCCGCTCTACTCCCGCAACGCCGCGGCCGAGCAGGCCCTGGATCCCGGGAAGCTGGTCCGGGCCGCGCCCGCGCTGTGGCGCACGTCCTCCCGTACGGACTTCTCCACCTGGCCCGCCCGCGGGGACCGCGCCGACGACACCGCCCTGCTGCGCCGGGCGCTGGCGGCCTGGGCCCGGCCCGGCTCCTCCGTGGTCGTCTCGGCCACGCCGGGGACGCCCGCCGGACCGCCGATGGGGCCGGCGCAGCTGCTGTTCGCGGGCGCCGTCGACCAGGCCGTCGTGGTCCTGTTCCACGACGGCCTGCGGGTGGTCCGCTACGCCGAACCGCGCACGGGGACCGCCGGCGCCGCCCTCGACTTCGCCCGGACCGACGGCGCCTCGGCCGACACCGCGACCGCGCTGGTGCTCAGCCGGGTCGACGGCAACGTCCGCTACCTCACCGCCCCCTGGGTCACCGGCGCCGCCCTGCGGGACCTGCTCAAGCCCGGCGGCCCGGCGGCGGTGCTGAAGCCGGCCCCGGACGGGGTGACCCCGCCGGTCGCGAGCCCGGCCCCGGCGGGCAGCTGTACGAGCTGGAACGCCCTGTCCCTGACCGGTGACGGCGCCACCCGGCTGATCACCGACCTCGGCGAACTGACCCCGGCCCGGCTGACGTCGGGCGCGCCGGGCGCCGAGCGGGACGTGACGGAGGCCGCGGAACTCGGGGACTGGTCGAAGATCGCCTGTCTGCTGCCCTCGGTCCGCTCGCACGGGGTCCGTACGGTCAACGCCTGGACGTACGCGAAGCAGCCGCTGCCGGAGGGCGACGGTACGGCGACCTGGCTCTGCACCCGGGCCGAGACCTGGCAGGGCGCGGCGGACCGGGTGCAGGTGCAGTTCCTGGCCCCGGGCTCGGCGATGGCGGCGCAGGCGGCCAAGTCCGAGGGGTCCGCGGCGTGCGGGCTGCGGGAGCCTCGGGTGCTGGCGGGCGTGCTGTGGAAGTCGCGGGCGGGCCAGTGGTACGTCCTGGCGGCGGGCAGTGCACAGTTCGCCTCGCTGTCGGTGTCGGGCGGTGGGGTGAGCGGGACGGCGAACGGCAGCCGGCTGGCGGTCAAGGCTCCGGCCGGCGCGCAGGTGGACCTGTCGGGCAGGCTGACGGACGGGACGAAGGCGGGGACGCTGCGTTAGGCGGGGACCGCACCAGGAGGAGGCGGCGGGCCGGGCTGCAGAGGCGGGTGAAGATTCAACGACCAAGCCCGGCCGAGGAGTTGGCGGGATCCGGACATGACGGTCGTAGCGCGCACATGGCATGATCGGATTCCGGTTACCGCTCGGTAATCCCCCACACCCCTCACCCGCCTGAAGGTCAACCACGTGCGCATGCTCGCCCGACGCCTCCTGCTCCCCGGCCTGACCGCCCTCGCGCTCGCCGCCACCGGCTGCTCCTCGACACCCCACACCGGCGCCGCCGAACCGGCCGCCCCCGCCCCCCTCACCCCGTCGGCCGACGGCGCGTCCCAGCAGCTCGACGTGGCCGCGGCGCCACAGGGCTCGCCCACACCCGCGGCCGTGTCCCGGGCAGACGGCAAGGGCAAGACCGAGAAGTCCTCGCTGAAGGTCGCCTCCTACGACAGCAAGAGCGGACGGGCCGTCATATCCACGGCCCCCGAGGGGCCCACCCGCGCGCCGTCCACGGGCAAGTCCCCCGAGGCCGCCAAGCCCGTCGCGGCGGGCGACGTCATCGCCAGCGCCCCGGCACCGGGCGCACCCAACGGCCTGCTCGCCAAGGTCACCGAGGTCGTCGGCAAGACCGACCGGGGCACCGAGGTCAAGACCGCCGCCACGACGCTGAACTCCGTCCTGGGCGACGACAAGGCCGACGGCAAGGTCCCCGTCGACCCGGCATCGGTCACCGTCGAGCCCCTGATGAAGGGCGTCACCTTCTCCTGGGCCAAGAGCCAGGGCCTGAAGTTCGGCCCCGAGGGCGCGAAGCTCCCGCTCGGGAACCTGCGGCTCGACGTCGACGCCTCCGTCGACACCGCCCCGGACGCGCCCGCCTCGGCCGGCGCCTCGGTGACCGGCTTCGTCCAGCTCGCCCCCCAGGTCGAGTTCTCGTACGACGGCACCCCGGGCGGCGGCGCCGGCCCGCGCGGCGCCTTCCTCGGGATGAGCGGCGACTGGTCCTCGCAGTGGAAGCTCCAGGGCCGCGCCGCCGCGAGCACCGGAACCCCCAAGCGGATCCCCTTCGCGAAGCTGCACAGCTCTCCGGTCATCCAGGTCGGCCCGGTTCCGGTCGTCGTCAACCTCGACCTGACCTGCTACATCCAGGTGGAGGCCGACGGCCGCGTGACCCTCGACGTCCAGCAGGACGTCAAGGGCGACTTCAAGGTCGGCGGCAGCTACGCCTCCGGCAAGGGCTGGACGCCGGTCAGCACGTCGAACGTCCAGAGCACGCCGGTCCAGGCGACCGTCACCGCCACCGGGCGCGTCAAGGGCGCGCTCGGCGCCGAGGCGTCCGTCGGCCTCTACGGCGCCGTCGGCGTCACCGCCGACTTCGCCCCCTACCTGCGCGGCGAGGCCGACGCCAAGGCGACCGCGTCCGGCGACGGCAAGACCTCCCTCAACGGCGCCTGGGCGCTGTACGGCGGATTCGACCTGAGCGGGCAGCTCCACCTCCAGCTGTCCCTGTTCGGCACGCCCGTGTTCGAGCGCAAGATCCCGCTGGGCGCCCTGAACCGCGAGTGGGCGCTCGCGAGCGGAAGCACCGGGCGGTAGCCGCGCGGCGGCGGGCGGGCGCGAGAAGTCGGCGCAGGGGGCTTCTCACCCCCTGTACCCATCAGTACATTGACATCATGTCTAATACGCCGCTCGCGCCCGCCCCCGTGGCGTCGGAACACGTGGACCTGAGGCCCCGGAACGTGTCCTTCGGCTGGGAGGACACCCCGCTCCACTGGCTTCCCGGCGAACCCTTCGCCGGGCACATGATCAATGTGCTGCACCTGCTGCTCCCCGCGGGGGAGCGCTGGTTCGTGCACGTCTACAAGCAGGTCCTCCCCCACATCAAGGACGAGCGACTGCGGGCGGACGTGGTCGGCTTCATCGGCCAGGAGGCCATGCACGCCGCCGCGCACGACGACGTGCTCCCCCACCTGAAGAGGCTCGGGCTGGACCCCACCCCGTACACCGCGCAGGTGGACTGGCTGTTCGAGAAGCTGCTCGGCGACCGGACCCTCCCGCCGGGCAGGGCCCGGCACTGGTGGCTGATGGAACGGGTCGCGATGATCGCGGCGATCGAGCACTACACGGCGTTCCTCGGCGACTGGGTGCTGAACGCCGACGCCCTGGACCGGCGGGGCGCCGACCCCACCATGCTCGACCTGCTGCGCTGGCACGGGGCGGAGGAGGTCGAGCACCGCTCGGTGGCCTTCGACCTCTTCATGCACGTCGACGGCAACTACCGCCGCCGGGCCCGGACCTGGGCCACCGCCTTCACGGCCCTGGTCTTCCTGTGGCAGCGCGGCGTGCGCTTCTTCATGGAGAACGACCCGCAACTGGTGGCCTCCAAGGCCTCCTTCGGCCAGTTCTTCCGGGCGGGGCAGCAGGGAGTCCTGCCGTCCACCGGCGCCATGCTGAAGTCCATACCGAAGTACCTCTCCCGCACGTACCACCCCTCCCAGGAGGGCTCGACGGCCCAGGCGGTGGCCTACCTCGCCGCCTCCCCCGGTGCGAACGGCGGTGCGCGGGCATGAAGCGCGCCCTCGCGGTCACGGCGGTGGCCGGTGCGGCCTGGGTGACCAGGCGCGCCCTGAACCGCCGCATCGGGAAGTCCCCGCTCTGGCCCCTGCCCGCCCTGGAGACACCGGTCTCGGGCCACTCCCCGCGCCGTGCGCTGCGCGCACTGATCGTCTCCCGTACGGAGCCGGCCGAGGGCGTGCTGCACCTGGCACTGGAATCCCCGGACCTCCCGGCGTGGACCCCGGGCGCGCACGTGGACGTCACCCTGCCCTCGGGCCTGGTCCGCCAGTACTCCCTGTGCGGCGACCCGGCGGACGGCGGCAGGTACACGATCGCGATCCGGCTGGTCGAGGACGGCCGCGGCGGCTCCCGCGAGGCGCACGACCAGCTGGTCGAGGGCGCCGAGCTGGAGCTGCGCCCGCCGCGCAACCGCTTCGAGCTGGTCCCGGCGCCCTCGTACGTCTTCGTCGCGGGCGGCATCGGCATCACCCCGATCCTGCCGATGCTCCGGGCCGCCACGGCGGCGGGCGCCGACTGGACCCTCCTGTACGGGGGCCGCTCCCTCGACTCGATGCCCTTCCTGGACGACCTCGCGACCTACGGCGACCGGGTCACGGTCCATCCCGAAGACGAGGTGGGCCTGCCCGACCTGACCCCGCTCGCCGCGGCGCCGCCCGGCACCCTGGTCTACTGCTGCGGGCCGGAACCCCTGATGCTGGCCGTCACGGCGGCGGCCCCGGACACGGCGGCGGTCCGCCTGGAACGCTTCTCTCCGGCGGCGGAGCCCGGCCCGGCGCAGCCGTTCACCGTCGAACTCCACCGCTCGGGACGGGTCGTCGAGGTCGCGGCGGACGAGACCACCCTGGCCGCGGTGCGCCGGGAGCTGCCCGCCACCCCGTACTCCTGCGAGCAGGGTTTCTGCGGGACCTGCCAACACCGCGTCCTGTCGGGCGCGGTGGACCACCGCGACGAGCTGCTCACGGACCGGGAGCGGGCGGACTCGATGCTGTTGTGCGTCTCGCGCGCCAAGGGGGACCGCCTCGTCCTGGACCTGTGAACGCTCCCCAGTAGGGTGTCCGCATGACAACCGGGGTGCGACGCAGGATGGGTGTCGAGGAGCGGCGGCAACAGCTGATCGGGGTGGCCCTGGAGCTGTTCAGCCACCGCTCGCCCGACGATGTGTCGATCGACGAGATCGCGGCGGCCGCGGGGATATCCCGGCCGCTCGTCTACCACTACTTTCCCGGCAAGCTGAGCCTGTACGAGGCCGCGCTGCGCCGGGCGGCCGACGAGCTGGCACTGCGGTTCGTGGAGCCCCGGGAGGGGCCGCTCGGGGCGCGGCTGCTGCGGGTGATGGGGCGGTTCTTCGCCTTCGTCGACGACCACGGGCCGGGTTTCTCGGCGCTGATGCGGGGCGGTCCGGCGGCCGGCAGCAGCCGGGCCAACGCGATGATCGACGAGGTCCGGCAGGCGGCGTACGAGCAGATCCTCACGCACCTGGGCATCGGGCTGGAGGATCCCCCGGCGCGGCTGGAGCTCGTGGTGCGGTCCTGGGTGTCGCTCGCCGAGTCCACGGCCCTCATCTGGCTGGACGGGCGCAGGATCCCGCGGGGCGAGCTGGAACTGCAGCTGGTGCACGACTTCGCCGCGCTGGCCGCGGTGAGCGCCGCCTACGACGCGGAGATGGCGGGGATCCTCGTACGGATCCTGGCCGACGAGCCGGCCGACGGACCGTTCGGGGAGCTGGTCGGGCGCCTCGGCGCGCTCGTCCCGGGCGAGGTGCCGCAGCCGCGGTGACCGGGCCGGTGCCGGGGCGGCCCCGATCATCGGCATCCCTTGATCATCGGCGGCACCCGATCACCGATAATGCCCGCGTGATCATTGACGACGGGATCTTGTTCCGACGGGCCGCGGAGAAGGACGCCGGCACGCTGGTGCGGCTGTACGACCAGGCCGCCCGCTGGATGCGCAAGCACGGGATCGACCAGTGGAAGCCCGGTGACAAGGACGCCGCCCACTTCCGCGCGCGCATGGGCGACGGCGAGGTGTGGCTCGGCGGCGACTCCGACGGCCGGGTGGTCGGGGCGTACGAGCTGTGGTGGTCCGACGAGGAGGCCTGGGGCGTCCAGCCTCCGGTCGCCGGGTACGTCCACCGCCTGATGGTGGAGCGCGAGGCCGCCCCCGCCGGCGCCGGGCGCCGCCTGCTCGAACATGCCGAGCGGCGGATCGCCAGGACCGGACGGGAGCGGGCGCGGCTGGACTGCGTCTCCACCAACCCCCGGCTGCTCGCGTACTACCGGGGTGCGGGCTACCGGGTGGTCGGGGAGCTCCCCAACAAGGAGGGGAAGGACGGCAGGACCTACGGGGTGATCCTGATGGAGAAGCGGCTGGACGAACTCACCGTCGTTTGAAGACCGAGACGGTGCGGGCGGGGGCCGTGAACTCTCCTGTCGTGGTGTCGTACGCGGACTGCTTGACCGTGGGGTCGGAGCCGGCGGCCTGGACCGGGTGCAGCCGGTAGGCGGTGCCCGCGAGGGCGGGGACGCGCTGGGGCTGGGCGGTGGGGGTGGCGTTGAAGACCACCACCAGGTCGCCCAGGGTCATGGTGATCACGCCCGGGGTCTCGTCCTTGCCCGAGAGGGGGAAGGCCAGCCGCGACTGGACCGTCTCCGCCGTGGTGAGGGCGAACTCCGGCTCGGTGGTGCGGATCTTCATCAGGTCGCGGTGGGCCGCCGCGGTGGCGGTGATGTCCCCGCAGGTGGGGGCCGGTCCCGTCAGGAGCGGCTTCGCGTAGAGCCACTTCGGGGCGTTGTCGGCGGCCGGGGGCAGGCCCCGGCCGAAGCCGTTCCCGCTGCGGCAGTCCCACTGGATCGCGTTGAACCAGTCGCCGCTGTCGTAGGAGTTGCGGTCCAGGGACTTGGAGCGCAGCAGGTCCGTGCCCGCCTGGGAGAGGGACGGGCCCTGCGAGAGGGTGGCCGTCGCCATGGCCAGGACCTGCATGCGGGCCTTGTCCGCGTTGCTCGTGGCCGGCGGGAGCTTGTAGGTCAGGGCGTCGGCGAGGGTCTCGTTGTCGTGGGCGTCGGCGTAGGCGAGGGCGTCGCCGGGGGCGGCCGCGTAGCCGGCCGGGGCCCCGTTGTAGTCCAGCTCGGAGCCCTTGGTGCGGCGGCCGGTGGTGTCGGTGAAGGCGTACGAGGCGAGGTTGCCCGACAGGCCCACCTTGATGAGGTCCTGGGCGTGCAGCAGGCGGGCCCTCTGCTCGGCCGGGGTGCCGTTGGCGGGCGAGGAGTTGGGGCTGGTGAACAGGCCCGAGGCGAAGCCCTGGACGCGCGGGTCCTCGTCGAAGGGGCCGCCGCCGCGGACCGCGTCGCGCGCCCGGTCGGAGAAGGTGGCGATGCCGGTCCCGGCCATGTTCTTCTGCGTGGCCTGCACGAAGCGGGCGTCGTCGGCGATCTCGCCGAAGTTCCAGCCCTCCCCGTAGAGCACGATCTTCTTGCCGTCGACCCCGTCCTTGGCGAGGGTCAGGCCGTCGAGGGCCTTGCGGACGGCCAGGATGTTGGCCTTCGGGTGGTGGCCCATCAGGTCGAAGCGGAAGCCGTCGACCTTGTACTCCTTCGCCCACGTGACGACCGAGTCCACGACGAGCCGGCCCATCATGGCGTTCTCGGGGGCGGTGTTCGCGCAGCAGGTGGAGGTGGCGACGGAGCCGTCGGCCAGCAGCCGCTGGTAGTAGCCGGGGACGATGCGGTCGAGGACGGACTTGTCCGACTGGCCGGCGGCGACGGTGTGGTTGTAGACCACGTCCATCACGGTGCGCAGCCCGGACCCGTTCAGGGACTGCACCATCCTGCGGAACTCGACGGTACGGGCCGTGCCGTTCGGGTCGCTCGCGTAGCTGCCCTCGGGGACGGTGTAGTGCAGCGGGTCGTAGCCCCAGTTGTACGCGTCCTTCGCGGCCGCGGCGGCCACGCAGGCCTGCTGCTCCTGCGAGTCCGGCGCGTACACCGCGAGGTCGCAGGCGGGCTCGGTGCGGTCCGCCGGCTTCTCCGGGATGGTGCCGATGTCGAAGGCCGGGAGGAGGTGGACGTACGAGGTTCCGGCGGTGGCCAGGTCGCGCAGGTGCCGCATGCCCGCCGAGGCGGTGTCGGTGAAGGCGAGGTACTGGCCGGGGTGGGTGCTGGTGCGGTCCGCGACGGAGAAGTCGCGGATGTGCAGCTCCTGGATCTGCGCGGAGGTGAAGGGGACGGGCGCGGGCTTGCGCAGGTCCTTCCAGCCGGGCGGGGCGAGCTTCGGATCGGCGAGGTCCACGGCCAGGCTGTGGGTGGAGTCGGCGGTCAGGGCGGTGGAGTACGGGTCGGTGACGAGGTTGCGAACGATCTGCCCGGTGCTCGGGGCCCAGACGGTGACGGCGTAGCGGTACGGCTTCCCGGTCCAGGAGCGCTCGCCGCGCACCGACCAGACGCCGGTGGCGTCGTCGCGGCGCATGGCGACCGTGCGGCCGTCGAGTTCGAGGGAGACCTGCTGGGCGGTGGGGGCCCAGACGGAGAGGGTGGGGCGGCCGTCCTTGAAGACCGGGCCGAGGGCCGTGGTCGTCGCGTACAGGTCGTCCAGGACGCCGGCGAGCTGGACGCCGGTGGCGGCGAGGACGGCGCCGTTCGCGGCGCGGGCACTGGCGACGAGCTGGCCGCGCAGGGCCTCGCGGACCCGGTCGCGGTCGCGCGGGTCGACGGTGTACGCGGCGTACGCGGCCAGGTGCGGGAACTTCTGCTTCTGGGCGGCGGTGAGCTCGGCCCGGTTCAGCCGCAGCCACCGGGCGGGCCCGGTCAGCGTGCCGTTGTCCGCCTTGACGGCGCCTTCGCGGGAGGCGAGGAGCTGTACGGAGGCGGCGGCCGCGGGGGCGTTCCAGGCGAGCGTGTCGCGGTCGATCCAGACCGCCTGGGACTTGGTGAGGTCCAGGGCGGCGGAGGAGCCGGCGGGCTGCGGCAGGAGGTACTTCTCCTTTCCGCCCAGCATCCAGACCTCGTGGCCGGTGGCCTTCAGGTCCAGGGACTGGTCGGAGGGGAGGTCCTTCTCGTCGCCCTTGTGGAGGATGTAGCTCAGGCTGGTGGCGCCGGCCGCGAGCGGGACCTCGTAGACCGCGCCGTAGGAGTCGGTGCGGGCGGGGAGCAGCGGCTTGGACCAGTCAGTGGGGCTCGCGGCGCCGGTCCAGACGTGCAGGCCCCAGCCGTCGTAGGCGCCGTCGGGGCGCTGGTAGTGCAGGACGGCCTTGGCCTGGTCCTGCGGCGGGTAGGCCGGGCGGTCGGTGCGGGCGGGCTCCTTGCCCTGCTCCAGCCAGATCTCGCCGGTCTTCGTCACGTCGATGGTGCGGTCGGCGGCGACGTCCTTGTTCCCGTCCTTGTCGATGACGAGGTAGCCGACGGAGGAGGCGCCGGGCTTCAGCCTGACGTACGCGAAGGCGCCGTAGGCGTCGCGGCCGGTGAAGCCGTGGCCCTCGGGCCAGGGGGTGGCTTCGCCGTCGGCGAGGTCGCCCCAGGCGTAGAGCCGCCAGTTCGCGTAGTCGCCGTCGGGGCGGTTGTAGTGGACGACGGCGTAGTCGCGCTGGGTGGCGGTGGGGGTCCCGACGGGCGGGGCCTGGCCGGCGGCGGACTCGGCGAGGGCGCTCGCGGTGCGGCCCGCGGCGTCGATCACGACGGCCTTGTAGCGCAGGGCGGTGCCGGCCGGGGCGGTGACGTGCTGGGTGACCTTGTAGGGGGCGTGGTCGGCGGAACCGAGCACCTGCCACTTCTCGTTGCCGCTCTGCGCGGCGAAGACGACCCGGTTCAGGCCGCCGCCGGTGACGTCGGCGGAGAGCTCGACGGTGCCGGTGGCGCCGGGGGCCGGGGCCTTGAGGGTGAGGGCGGGCTTGGCGGTGGGGGCGGCGAGGGGGGCGACGGCCTGGAGGACCACCGAGCCGGAGGCGGGGACGACGACGGTGAGCTTGCCCGCCGCGGAGGCGCGGAGCAGGGCGGTGCCGCCGTAGAGGGTGCGGTACTGGGCGCCGGCCGGGGCGTCGATCTCGACGGTGCGGGACTCGGCTCCGTTGTTGGCGGCGACCAGGTACTCGGTGCGGCTGCGCGCGTCGGTGCGTGCGAAGGCGTAGACGGAGCCGTCGGCGAGGCGCTCGCTCTGGATGCCGTCACGCAGGGCGGGGTGGGCCTTGGTCAGCTTCGCGAGAGCACTGATCTGCTGGTAGAGGGGGTGCTCCGGATCGTAGGCATCGCTCGCATGCGTGCGCGCCGTTCCGAGCTGGTCGTCGTCCAGGTAGTCGGCGGCCTGTGAGGCGAAGAGCGGCTGGCGGGCGTCCTTGTCGCCGCCCGCGCCCGTGAAGCCCTGCTCGTCACCGGAGTAGATCACCGGGTTGCCCCGGGAGAGGAACATCAGCTCGTTGGCCAGCCGGTAGCGGTCCAGCAGCTCCTGCTCCCCCGCGCCCGGCCGGTCCTGCTTCAGGAAGGTGCCGAAGCGGCCCATGTCGTGGTTGCCCAGGAAGGTGACCTGCTCGTAGGCGTTGGCCTTGTCGCTGGTGTACCGGTAGTCGTCGCCCAGGACGGAGGCCAGCCGGCCGGCTCCCGCGCCCTGCGAGGCGTACGCGCGGATCGCGTCCTGCAGCGGGAAGTCGAGGGTGGCGTCGAGGCGGCCGCGCGTCACGTAGGGGGAGGTGACGGCGGTGTCGGCGGAGTAGACCTCGCCGAACATGAAGAAGTCGTCACGGCCGCGCTTCGCCGCGTACTGGTCGAGTGCGGTCGCCCACTGCGTCCAGAACTCGGTGTTGACGTGCTTGACGGTGTCGATCCGGAAGCCGTCGATGCCGAAGTCCTTGACCCACTTCCCGTAGATCTTCTCCATCCCTTCGACGACCTCGGGACGCTCGGTCCACAGGTCGTCGAGGCCGAAGAAGTCTCCCTGGTCGGAGGATTCGCCGGCGAAGGTGGAGTCGCCCCGGTTGTGGTACATCGTCGGGTCGTTGAGCCAGGCGGGGACCTTGAGGTTCTTCTTCGCGTCCGGCACGAAGGGGGTCCTCGGGAAGGACTCCCCGTCGACCTTGGGGAACTTCCCCTTCCCGCCTGCATGGTCGGCGTCGTCGAACGGCACTCCGTCCTTCGTCAGGTACGGGAACGCCCCCTTCGACAGGTACGAGTAGGAGGCCTCCCGGTAGTCGACGACGTCGGCGGTGTGGTTGGTGATGACGTCGAAGAAGACCTTCATCCCCTTCCCGTGCGCCGTGTCGATCAGCCGCTCCAGGTCGGCGTTGGTGCCGAAGTGCGGGTCGACCTGGGTGAAGTCGGTGATCCAGTAGCCGTGGTAGCCGGCGGAGACGTCGTCGCCCTTGCCCTGCACCGGCTGGTTCTTGAAGATCGGCGCCATCCAGATGGCGGTGGTGCCGAGCCCCTTGATGTAGTCCAGCCGGTCGGTGAGCCCCTTGAGGTCGCCGCCCTGGTAGAAGCCCTTGTCCGTCGGGTCCAGGCCGGTTTCCAGGCGGGAGCCGGTCAGGCCGCCCCGGTCGTTGCGCGGGTCGCCGTTGGCGAACCGGTCGGGGAGCACGAAGTAGAACTGATCCCGGGTCAGGTCGTGCCGGGCCGGTTCGGCGGCCAGCTTCGCGTCCGAGGGCGGGGCGGGCGGCTTCGCGGCGGCATCGGCCGCGGCGGGGAGGGCGGGCAGGAGCGTCACGGCCAGGGCGGCGGCGAGCACTCCTGCGGCAGGGCGTATCAAGGCTGGTCTCCTTGTGTACGTGTCGCACGGATGAGGGCCGCCCGGCGGTGGCGGGGAGAGTGGTGCCGGGCGGCCCTGGTCGGTGGAGCGGCGGCTCAGTTGCGCCAGGTGTCGGTCAGCGTGACCTTGCCGCTCGCGGGGACGGTGGCGGTACGGTTCGCGCCGCTCTCCCAGGTGACGTTGCCGGCGGCGTCCTTGCGGACGTACTTGTACGCGAAGGACGTGCCGGCCGGGAGGGTGACGTCGAGCTTCCAGACCGGGTAGGCGGCCGCGTCGAGCTTGGGGGCGGCGGCGGTGTTCCAGCCGCCGAGCTCGGCCCGGTCACCGGTGACGTAGATGTTCTGGCCCGGGACGGTGGTGGCGCTGACGGCGAAGGAGGCTCCGGCGGGTCCGGCCGGGGTGCCCGAGCAGGTCCGGGCGTTCACGTGCAGGGCGAGGGCGGTACCGGCGCCGAGGGTGGCGGTGAACTGCCCGCCCGCGCCCACGGTGACCGCGCGCCCGCTCTGGACGTCGCAGTAGTCGCCGGCGGGAAGGGAGGTCTGGAAGGTGCGGGTGAGGGCCGAGCCCTCGTGGTTGATGGCGACGTACGCCTTGGAGCCGCGCCCGAAGGCGATCTGGTCGCCGCCGTTGTCCCACCAGTTGGTGACGGACTGGCCGCGGGCCGCGTTGCGGAAGCCGACCATGGAGGAGATCTCCCGCCAGGCGTGCTGGCACTTCCAGCCGTCGGCGTAACAGGCGCTCACCGCACCGCCGTTCGGCGGGCCGGCGTCCTTGTCGGTCCACTCGTAGCCGGAGTGCACGTCCGGGGAGCCGTAGGGCCAGGCCAGCATGAAGACGCCGGCGAGGGTGTAGGCGGAACCGTCCTTGTAGCTGAGGGTGTCGCCGACGCGCTCGGTGTCGTGGTTGTCGACGAAGACCCCGGCCTGGCCACTGGGCATGTGGCCCCAGGCCTCGCCGAAGTTCTTCAGGTAGGCGAGGTTCTCGTTCTGGAAGACCCGCTTGAGGTCCCGGGCGTACCGGAACTCCTGCACGTCCCCGGTGCCGAGGTACTCGCTCGGCGAGACGGCCTCGCCGGCGCCGTGTATCGCCTCCTGCTTCCAGTAGACGCCGGGGTTCGTCAGCCGGGACTTGATGTTGGCGAGGTCGGCGGCCGGCATGTGCTTGGCGGCGTCGATCCGGAAGCCGTCGACGCCGAGGGAGAGCAGGTCGTTGAGGTACCCGGCGATCCGGCCCCGCACGTAGTCCTCGCCGGTGTCCAGGTCCGCGAGCTGCACGAGCTCGCAGTTCTGGACGTTGGCACGGTCCTGGTAGTTCGAGATGGTGGCCCGGCAGTCGTCCAGGTCGGAACCGGAGTAGACGCCGGGGTAGTTGTACTTCGTGTACGAACTCCCGCCGGTCCCGGTGCCGTCGCCGGCGGCCATGTGGTTGATGACGGAGTCGGCGACGACCTTCACACCGGCGGCGTGGCAGGTGTCGACCATGGCCTTGAAGGCGGTGCGGTCGCCCAGCCGCCCGGCGATCTTGTAGCTGACGGGCTGGTACGAGGTCCACCACTGGGGCCCCTGGATGTGCTCCTGCGGAGGCGACACCTGCACGTAGCCGTACCCGGCGGGCCCGAGCGCGTTGGTGCAGGCGGCGGCCACGGAGGCGAACTTCCACTCGAAGAGGACGGCGGTGACGTCCTTGTCGCCGGGGGGCGTGGCGGCGGCCTGCGGCCCGAGGGCCGTGAGCGTGGCGGCGGCAAGTGCGGTGGTGGCGAAAAGAGTTGCAGCTCTGACGGCTCTGGCAGGCATGCGGGGGCCTCCTGGCGGAAGAGGTGGGGATTGGAGCGACCGTAGGGGCCAGGTAGGAGCCCTGCAAGAGTTTGCGCAAGAGATTGCAGAATTGTTTCCGAGGCGTGTCCTGTCGGACGGGGCTCCTGGACACCGGCCCCGGCACGGCGAGACCGGTGACAATCACTCGATCCCAATTCCTGCCCAATTACTGCCCATATGGGCTCATCGGGCGCTTCTCGAACCGGACCGGCGCGCTGCGGCGACGCCCCGCGACCACCGCTGTATGCCTGCCGTGACACACGGCGTCTGCGGAAGGCTGGAGACGATGGTCGAGCGAAGGAATTTCCTCATGGCCGGTGCCGCCGGAGGTGCGGCCATGCTCGCGGGGAGCGGTCCGGGAGCACAGGCGCACGCGGATCCGGGTCCCGGCCGTCATCACGGCCACGAACCGGCGCCCGGGGACGCCCCGGTGCCGAAGACCCCTCCGCTGGAGAAGTTCGTCGACCCGCTGCCCACGCCGGAGACGGCCGTCCCGGACACGTCCGCCTATCCGGGCGCCGACTACTACGAGCTCACGATGCGGCCGGGCACCTGGCGATTCCACCGGGACCTCGGGCCGGCGGACGTGTGGGGCTACTGGGCCAGGAACCCGGACGATCGTCACCAGCCGATCGGCATGGGCTATCTCGGGCCGACCATCAGCGTGATCAAGGACCAGCCGACGGTCGTCAAGTACCGCAACAAGCTGCCGACCACGCACCTGTTCCAGTTCGTGATCGACGACATCCGCAGCGGGAACCCCGAGCTCGCCCCGATCGCCCCGCCTCCCTACGAGAGCCAGCCGCCCTTTCCCGACAACGTCAACGTCTGGAACGTCGTGCACCAGCACGGCGGTTTCACACCACCGCAGTCCGACGGCATGCCGCTGCACTCGTTCAGCCCGGACGGCATCCACGCCGAGTCCTACACGACCCTGGATCCGGACCGCGTCAAGCGCAACGAAGCGATCTGCGCGTACACCAACCACGAGCGCGCGTCCATGCTCTGGTACCACGATCACGGCATGGGGATGACCAGCGTCAACGTCTATGCGGGCCTGGCCGGCCTGTACCTCATCCGCGACCCCGCCGACGAGCGGCTCGGGCTGCCGCAAGGCGAATTCGAGGTCCCCCTCATCCTGCAGGACCGGACCTTCCACCCGGACGGCAGACTCGCCTACACCATGACCCAGCAGGAGGGCGAGGACACCCCGGTCGTCAACGGCAAGGCGTACCCCTTCCTGGCCGTGGAGCCGCGGCGCTACCGGCTGCGCATCCTCAACGCCTCGAACGAGCGTTTCTGGCGGCTGAGGTTCGACCCTCCCCGGGACGTGGTGCTCCAGCCCAATCTTCCGTTCTGGCTGATCGGCACCGACGGCGGATTCCGCGCTCCGCTGCAGATGCTGAACTTCCTGATCGGGCCGGCCGAACGGTACGACCTGATCGTCGATTTCAGTCGGCTGCCCATGGGCTCGAAGGTCACGCTGACGAACTACCACGCGCCGGTGCACTACCCCGGCGTGCCCGGCCAGGGACCGGAGATCTCGGAGGTCATGCAGTTCCAGGTCACCAAAGAGCTGTCCGGTGCGGACAGGACCACGCCGCCCGGGAAGCTCAAGCTGCCGGCGGTCGTGCCCAACGAGCCGGAACCGCAGATCCGCCGACGCGAATGGGTCGTGTACCAGCACAAGCTCTTCAGCACCATGACGTTCAACGCGGTGCCCTTCATGGAGCCGTCCCAGGACTTCATCGAGGCGGGCTCGAAGGAGATCTGGGAGTACGTCAATCCCAACCACGACGCCCACCCCATGCACGTCCACCTCGTCAACTTCCAGGTGTTGAACCGGCAGCCGATCGACGCGGCGGCCTACCAGGCGGACTACGAGAAGTGGATCGACGGCGGCCGCAAGGCGGCGGACAAGCCGGTGCTGGCGAGGTACTTCACCGGCCCGCCGATCCCGCCGGACCCGGACGAGGCACTGTCCTACAAGGACACGGTCAAGTCCTATCCGGAGACGGTGACCAGGATCATCACCGACCCGTGGAGCCCGCCGATGGAGCCGATCGCGTCGATTCCGGACAGCGGGACGGAGCTCCCGGCGACGTACGTCCACCACTGCCACCTCCTCGAACACGAGGACGACGACCTGATGCGTCCGTTCACGATCGTCGACCCCGACGCCCCCGACGTGGAACCGGGCGGTGACGGCGGCCACGGCGGCGGCCACGGCCACTGACGGGATCGATCGTCCAGCGGGCTCCCGGCGGGGCGGAACAGGCCCGCACCGCCCCGCCGGGAGGTCTACGGTGCCTGCGCCGTGGAGCCCCTGACCACCAGCTCCGGCTGGAACACGTACTCCGTGCGCTGGACCGGGGTGCCCGAGACCGCCTCCAGGAGGGCGCCCACCGCCGCCGTCGCCATGGCGCGCACCGGCTGGCGGACCGTCGTCAGCGGCGGGTCCGTGAACGCGATCAGCGGGGAGTCGTCGAAGCCGACCACCGACACGTCCTGCGGCACCCGCAGGCCCCGCTCGCGCGCCGCGCGGATGACGCCCAGCGCCATCGGGTCGCTGCCGCACACGATGCCCGTGCAGCCGCGGTCCAGCAGGGCCATGCCCGCCGCGTGGCCGCCCTCCACCGTGAACAGGGTGCGCTGGATCAGGCCTTCCGCCTCGGCCTCCGGCACGGCGGCCAGGAACCCCTGCTCCTTGCGCGCCGACGGCACGTACCGCGTCGGGCCGATCGCCAGACCGATCCTCCGGTGGCCCAGGTCCTCCAGGTGCCGCACGGCCATGTCGGCCGCCGCCCGGTCGTCCGGGGAGACGAAGGGCGCGCTGATCTGCTCGTTGAAGCCGTTGATCAGTACGAAGGGGACCCCGCGCGCGGCGAGCCGCTGGTAGCGGGACGGGTCCGCGTGGGAGTCCGCGTGCAGGCCCGACAGGAAGACCATCCCCGTGACGCCGCGCTCCTCCAGCTGCTCCACCAGCTCGTCCTCGGTGGCCCCGCCCGGGGTCTGCGTGCACAGCACCGGCGTGTATCCGTGCCCGGCCAGCGCCTGCTCTATGACCTGCGCGAAGGCCGGGAAGATCGGGTTGGTGAGCTCCGGGATCAGCAGCCCGACCAGGCCGTTGCTGCGTCGCTTGAGCCGTGCGGGCCGCTCGTAGCCCAGCAGGTCGAGGGCGGCCAGCACCTTGTGCCGGGTGCCGGCCGCGACGCCCGCCTTGCCGTTGAGCACGCGGCTGACGGTCGCCTCGCTGACCTGGGCCTGCGCGGCGATGTCCGTGAGCCGGAGGGGGGAGGTCACCCCGACGTCACCTGCCACCACACCGTGGTGTCGGCCGGCAGCACGCCGTCCGCGACCGCCTCGCCGCTGGACAGCAGGGCCTCGCCGGCGACGGGGAACCGTACCGCCGTGCCGGTGGTGTTGGCGGTGCAGAGGAAGTCCCCGCGGCGGAAGACCAGAACGCCGGCGGGAGCCTCCTGCCAGTCCACCGACTCGCCCGCGCCCAGGTCGTCGCGCTCGCGGCGCAGCCGCAGGGCGGCCCGGTACAGCTCCAGGGTGGAGGACGGGTCGCCGGTCTGCGCCTCCACGCTCAGCTCCGCCCAGGAGTCCGGCTGCGGGAGCCAGCTGCCGCCGGTGCCGAAGCCGTACGGGGCCTGCGTACCCGACCACGGGATGGGGACCCGGCAGCCGTCGCGGAAGCCGTCCTGTCCCGCCGCGCGGAAGAACGACGGGTCCTGGCGGACCTCGTCCGGCAGGTCGGTGACGTCGGGCAGGCCGAGCTCCTCGCCCTGGTAGACGTACGCCGAACCGGGCAGCGCCAGCATCAGCAGGCTCGCCGCGCGGGCCCGCCGCAGACCGAGCTCGCGGTCGCCGGGCTCGCGCAGCTGGGTGCCGAGGCCGGCGGGGTTGGCGAAGCGGGTGGCGTGCCGGGTGACGTCGTGGTTGGACAGCACCCAGGTGGTGGGGGCGCCGACGGGGCGCATCGCGGCCAGCGAGCCGTCGATGACCTCGCGGAGCGCGGTCGCCTCCCAGTCGCTGGTCAGGTACTGGAAGTTGAACGCCTGCTGCATCTCGTCCGGGCGGACGTAGCGGGCCGTGCGTTCGACGGTCGGGGTCCATGCCTCGGCGACCAGGACGCGGTCGCCCTCGTACTCGTCGAGGATCCGGCGCCAGGAGCGGTATATCTCGTGGACGCCGTCCTGGTCGAAGAAGGGCATGACGTCGTTGCCGAGCAGCTTGAGCTGGTCCTTGCCACCGAGGTCGGGCAGGCCGGGCGCCTTGACCAGGCCGTGGGCCACGTCGACGCGGAAACCGTCGGCGCCGAGGTCGAGCCAGAAGCGCAGGATCGAGCGGAACTCGTCCCGGACGGCCGGGTGCTCCCAGTTGAAGTCGGGCTGCTCGGGTGCGAAGAGGTGCAGGTACCACTCCCCGTCCGCGATCCGGGTCCAGGCGGGCCCGCCGAAGATCGACTCCCAGTCGTTGGGCGGCAGTTCGCCGTTCTCACCCTTGCCGGGACGGAAGTGGAAGCGCTCCCGCAGCCGGGACCCGGGGCCTTCGCGCAGTGCCTGCTTGAACCATTCGTGCTGGTCGGAGCAGTGGTTCGGGACGAGGTCGACGATGATGCGCAGGCCCAGTTCGTGGGCCTCGCGGATCACGGCGTCGGCGTCGTGCAGGGTGCCGAACATCGGGTCGATGGCCCGGTAGTCGGCGACGTCGTAGCCCGCGTCCGCCTGCGGGGAGGCGTAGAAGGGGCTGAGCCAGACGGCGTCGACGCCCAGCTCCTTGAGGTAGGGCAGGCGGCTGCGGATGCCTTCGAGGTCCCCCATGCCGTCCCCGTTGGAGTCGGCGAAGCTGCGCGGATAGACCTGGTAGATCACCGCGTCTCTCCACCAGCCGGGCAGGGTGCCGGTGGAGGTGGGAAGTGCGTCGGCGAGGTGCTGGGTCATGTCGTCCTTGGAGAGGTCGGGGCGGTGATGCGGGAGCAGGCGGGTGGTCAGCCCTTGGTGGCGCCTGCGGTCATTCCGGCGACGAGGTGACGCTGGGCGAAAACGAAGAAGATCGCCGCGGGGATGGCGATGAGGACTGAGGCGGCGCTCATCGCACCCCAGTTGGAGGTGTACTGCGTGACGAAGGTCTGCAGTCCGCCGGCCAGGGTGAGGTTCTCCTCGCCGACCATGAAGGCGGAGGCGTACGCGACTTCGCCCCAGGCGGTGATGAAGGCGTAGAAGCCGGTGACGGCGAGGCCGGGCTTGGCCAGCGGCAGGATCAGCCGCCAGAAGGTGCCGAAGGGGTTGAGCCCGTCGACCCGGCCGGATTCGTCGATCTCCACCGGGATGGTGTCGAAGAAGCCCTTCATCATCCAGGCGCAGAACGGCACGGCGATGGTGAGGTAGGTGATGATCAGGCCGACCGGCTGGTTGAGCAGGCCGAGGTCGCCCATCAGGTTGTAGAGCGGCACGATGAGGATCGCCATGGGGAACATCTGCGTGATGAGCAGGGTCCACATGAGCGGCTTCATGCCGGGGAACTTGAAGCGGCTGACCGCGTATCCGGTGGTGGCGGCGATGAACACACCGAGGACGGTGGTGACGCCGGCGACCAGGACGGAGTTCCCGAACCAGCTGAGGAAGTGGCTCGACTCCAGCAGGTACGTGTAGTTGCCGAGGGACGGTTCCTTGATGAAGTCCGTGGTGACCGCGTGCTCGGCGGGCTTGAGCGAGGTCAGCAGGATCCACAGCACCGGGAACACGGCGATGACGGACGCGCCGAGCAGGGTGAGGTGCAGGCCGACGGAGGCGAGCGGGGCGCGGGCGCCCCGAGTGCGGGTGGTCATGGTCACCACACCTCTCCCTGCTTGCGCAGCGAGCGCCGGTAGACCAGCGCGAAGATCATGAGCAGGGCGAGGATCAGTACGCCCCAGGTCGCGGAGCCGGCGAAGTCGCGCGGGCTCGCGACGAACGCCTCGCGGAAGGCCTGCGTCACCAGGATCTCGGTGGAGTCACCGGGTCCGCCGCGGGTGAGCAGGAAGATCACCGGGAACATGTTGAAGGTCCAGATGGTGGAGAGCAGGATCACCGTCATGCTCACCGCGCGCAGCCCGGGCAGCGTGATGTGCCGGAAGCGCTGCCAGGCGCTCGCGCCGTCCATCTCGGCGGCCTCGTAGAGCTCACCGGGGATGGACTGCAGTCCGCCGAGCAGGGCGACCATCATGAACGGGACGCCGAGCCAGACGTTGACGGCGACGACCGAGAACTTGGCCCAGGTCGGGTCGTCGAGCCACGGGATCGCGGCGATGCCGCCGCCGTCGAGGATCTTGTTGAGGATGCCGTTGTCGCGGTTGAACAGGAACCGCCACGCGAAGACCGAGACGAAGCCGGGGACGGCCCAGGGCAGGATCAGCGCCATCCGGTATGCGGCGCGGCCCCGGAAGTCCCGGTTGAGCATGTTGGCCAGGACCAGGCCGAGCGTGAAGGTGATCGACACGCACGCGACGGTCCACACCACCGTCCACACCAGCCGCTGCAGGAACACCGGGTCGCTGAGCACGGCCGCGTAGTTGTCGAGTCCGACGAACTCGTACGTGGCCTCGATGTGGCGGGCGCCGATGGTGCGCGAGACGTTGCGCTCGTTGGCGTCGGTCAGCGACAGGTAGATGCCGCGGACCAGCGGCCAGCCGATGATCACGCCGAGGACGAGCACCACCGGGGCGATCATCGTCCAGGCGTACCAGTGGGTGGCGAGGGCGCGCCCCAGTCCCCCCTTGGTCCCACCGGGGGCCTTGCTGTCAGTCCTGCGGCTCAGGCCGCGGGCGGCGGCGTCGTTCTCGACGTCGTCGCCCGCGGCCTTCGCCACCGACTGGCTGGTGTGAGCAGCCATGGTTTCGTTACTTCCAGCCCTTGAGGATCTTGCGGAACTCGACGCCGGCCGTCTTGGCCGCGTCCTCCGGGCTCGACGCCCCGGTGATCGCCTTGGTGTATTCGACCTTCAGCGGCTCGAAGAGGGAGCCGTTCTCCGGGATCCAGGCGCGCTCGACGGCCTTGTCCACGGCCGGCTTGAAGAACTGGACCATCTCGCTGCCCTTGACGTCCGGCTGCTCGTAGGCGGCGGTACGGGTCGGCAGCAGGCTCAGGTCCTTGGCGGACTGCACCTGGACCTCCTGCGAGGTCATGTACTCGACGAAGGCGTGCGCGGCGGCGCGGTTCTTGGAACCGGCGTAGACGCCGAGGTCGTGGCCGCCCTGCGGGGCGCCGGCCTTGACGGAGCCGGCCGGGACGGCGGCGACGCCGAGGTTGGCCTTGTCCTTGAACTGGTCACCGGCGTAGGTGTCGGCGACGGCCCACGGACCGTTGATCATCATGGCGGCCTCGCCGGACTTGAAGGCCGTCTGCATGTTGGTGTAGCCGTCCGTGGCGTTGGTGACCGCCGCGCCGGAGGTGACCAGGTCACGAGCGGTCTTGAAGGCCTTGACGCCCGCCGCGTTGTCGACGGTGACCGTCTTGTTCTTCGCGTCGACCAGGTCGCCGCCCTCGCCGTAGATCAGGGGGAGGAACCAGTAGGAGTCGTCGCCGCGCAGGTAGAGGCCGGCCTTGCCGGACTTCGCCTTGATCGCGGCGGCGGTGCTCTTCAGCTCCTCCAGCGTCTTGGGGGGCTGGACGCCGGCGTCAGCGAGCATCTTCTTGTTGTAGAAGAGGCCGAGGGTGTCGATGACCTGCGGCACGGCGTAGGTCTTGCCCTCGTACTTGCCGCTGGCCGCGGCCTGCGGCAGGAACTCGGCGTCGACCTTCTTCGCCGTCTCGGCCGGGACCTCGTCGAGGTAGCCCAGCGAGGCGAAGTCCGCGACCCAGCCGACATCGGCGCGGATCACGTCAGGCGCGTCGGAGCCGCTGCTGAAGGCGTTCTTGACCTTGTTCTGCGCATCGCCGTACGGAACGTTGACGTACTTGACGGTCACCTTCGGGTGCTTCGCGGTGAACGCCTCGGCGATCTTCTGGAAGCTGGCCTTCTCGGCGTCGTTCGAGGTGTCCCACCACGTGACCGTGCCGGAAAGCTCGCCGCCGGCGTTGGTCCCGCCGTCGTCCTTGGTGTCACCGCCGCAAGCCGTCGCCGCGAGCGCCAGGGTCGCGACCAGCGCGGTGGCCGCTATGCCACGCCGCATATGAACTCCTTCGATGATCCCGGCCGCGCCCTCGCGGTCCCGAGTTGCCAGGAACGTAACAAGACTGAAAGAGGACCGAAAGACCTTGCGCAAACTTTCTGCAAGCGGAGGCGATCGTTACATCCGTGTGTCCGTACGGTTGCCGCAGCTTGCTGTTAGTTCGAGTCACCTTCGACTGCCCGGGCCCGCAACCAGGGGGCGTGTATCCGCGTTGACCCCGATATGACCCACGAGTCGACGGCCGTCCAGCTTGCAAGCTCTTCCAGCAACGCGACCGCGAGGGGTGGCTGGTGGCGCGATGCAGTCATCTATCAGGTGTACGTGCGCTCCTTCGCCGACAGCGACGGCGACGGCGTCGGCGACCTGCGCGGGGTCCGCTCCCGCCTCCCCCACCTCGCCCGCCTCGGGGTCGACGCCGTGTGGCTCACCCCCTTCTACGTCTCCCCGCAGGCGGACGGCGGCTACGACGTCGTCGACTACCGGGCCGTCGACCCGCTCTTCGGGGACCTCTCCGACGCCGACGAGCTCGTCCGCGCCGCGCACGAGCAGGGGCTGCGGGTCATCGTGGACGTGGTGCCGAACCACACCTCCGCGCAGCACCCGTGGTTCCGCGCCGCCCTCGCCGGGGATCCGGCGGCGCGGGCGCGCTACCTCTTCCGCCCGGGGCGGGGGGCCGACGGCTCGGAGCCCCCGAACGACTGGGAGTCGATCTTCGGCGGCCCGGCCTGGACCCGGGTCGCGGCGCCGGCAGGCGATGGGGGCACCTCCCAGCCGGAGGCTGGGGGAGAGTGGTACCTGCACCTCTTCGCCCCCGAGCAGCCGGACCTGGACTGGGACCACCCGGAGGTCGCCGCCGAATTCGCGTCCGTCCTGCGGTTCTGGCTCGACCTCGGCGTCGACGGCTTCCGCGTCGACGTGGCCCACGGCATGGTCAAGGCCGCGGGCCTGCCGGACATCGGCCGCGGCGCGCAGGCCACCCTGATCGGGACCGAACCGCTCCCCTTCTTCGACCAGGACGGGGTCCACGAGATCCATCGCGGGTGGCGCCGGCTCCTGGACTCCTACGAGGGCGACCGCATCGGCGTCGCCGAGGCCTGGGCTCCCACCTCCGAGCGCCTCGCCCTGTACGTCCGCCCCGACGAACTCCACCAGGCCTTCAACTTCCGCTTCCTCAATTGCCCGTGGGACCCCGCCGCGATGCGCACCGTCATCGACGAGTCACTGGCCGCCACCACCTCGGTCGGCGCCCCGACGACGTGGGTGCTGTCCAACCACGACGTCGTACGCCATGTGACCCGGTACGGGGGCGGAGCCCGCGGCCTGGCCCGGGCCCGGGCCGCCGCCCTGCTGATGCTGGCCCTCCCCGGCTCGGCGTACCTCTACCAGGGCGAGGAACTCGGCCTCCCGGAGGTCCTGGACCTCCCGGACGAATCCCGCCGCGACCCGGCCTTCCGCCGCGGGCGCCGCCGGCAGATCCCCGGGGCCGAGCCCGAGCTCGCCCCGGGAACCGGGCCAGCCGCATCTCCGCTCAGCGGAGCCGCGCCGCCGGCCGAGCCCGCTGCCGGCCCGGGGGGCGTGCCCGGAGCCCCCGCCGGAACCGGCGTCCAGGCCGAGCCGCAGGCCGGAACCGGCCCCGCCGCTGCCACCGCCACGCACGCGGCCACGAGCCGGACCGCGTCCGTGTCCGCACCCGTGCCGCAGGCACAGTCCCCCGCCGGACCGATCGTCGAGCAGCGGGTGGTATCCGAACCCGCCGCCGGAACCGGCGTCCACGCCGGGCAGCAGGCCGGGGCGGGCACCGGCCCCATCGCTCCCGTGCAAGCGGCCACGAGCCGGACCGCGTCCGTATCGGCACCCGCGCCGCAGGCACAGTCCCCCGCAGGGCCGGGTCCGACGGCACAGGCCGGACGCACCGACGGGCCGCAGGCCAACGTGGTCACCGGGCCGGAGGCCGGGGCAGGCACCGGGCCCGAGGCCGGGGCAGGCACCGGGCCCGAAGCCGGGGCAGGCACCGGGCCCGAAGCCGGGGCAGGCACCGGACCGCAGGCCGGGGCAGGCACCGGACCGCAGGCCGGGGCAGGCGTCGGGCCCGAGGCCGGGGCAGGCACCGGACCCGAAGCCAGGGCAGGCACCGGACCGCAGGCCGGGGCAGGCACCGGACCGCAGGCCGGGGCAGGCACCGGACCGCAGGCCGGGGCAGGCACCGGACCGCAGGCCGGGGCAGGCACCGGACCGCAGGCCGGGGCAGGCACCGGACCGCAGGCCGGGGCAGGCACCGGACCGCAGGCCGGGGCAGGCACCGGACCGCAGGCCGGGGCAGGCACCGGGCCCGAAGCCAGGAGGGGTCCCGGGCCGCGGGCCCGAGTAGGTGCCGGGCCGGAGGCCGAGCCGCAGACCGGGCCGGAGGCCCACGCGCAGGCGGGTGCCGGGCCGCAGGCCGGAGTAGGCGTCGGGCCAGGAGTCGATCTGCGGTCCGGGCCGGAGGCCGACGGGCAGGAGGGGTTGCGGGACGGGTGTCGGGTGCCGATTCCCTGGTGCGGCGCGGAGCCGCCGTACGGCTTCGGGCCGACCGGGAGCTGGCTCCCGCAGCCGGCCGGCTGGGGCGGTCTCACCGTCGCCGCCCAGACCGGCGACCCGCACTCCACCCTGGAGCTCTACCGCGCCGCCCTGGAACTGCGCCGGGCGATGCCCGGCCTCGGCGCCCCGGAGGCGGGCACCGGTCCCGCCGCCGAAGCCCCGTACCTCTCCGGGATGCGCTGGCTGCCCGCACCCGAGGGAGTGCTCCTCTTCACCCGCCCCGGTTTCGCCTGCACCCTCAACAGCCGCCCCGACCCGGTCGAACTTCCCGCGCCCGGACGTCCCGTACTCTCCAGCTCCCCCGTGGAGACGGACGGCCGCACCGTCCGCCTTCCGCCGGATTCGTGCACGTGGTGGGCAATTTGAGTGTCCGCCCGGTACAGTCCAATCCCGTGACCGCACGGCTAGCCGACATCGCAGCCCAGGCGGGGGTCAGCGAAGCCACAGTAAGCCGCGTGCTCAACGGCAAGCCCGGTGTGGCCGCCGGCACCCGTGAATCCGTACTGGCCGCACTCGACGTACTCGGCTACGAACGGCCCGTACGCCTGCGCCAGCGCAGCGCGGGACTCGTCGGTCTGATAACCCCCGAGCTGGACAACCCCATCTTCCCGGCGCTCGCCCAGGTCATCGGCCAGGCCCTGACCCGGCAGGGGTACACGCCGGTGCTGGCCACGCAGACGCCCGGCGGGTCCACCGAGGACGAGCTGACCGAGATGCTGGTCGACCGCGGGGTCTCCGGGATCATCTTCGTCTCCGGCCTGCACGCCGACACCACGGCCGATATGGGTCGATATGACCAACTCCGCGGGCAGGGCGTCCCGTACGTCCTCATCAACGGGTTCTCCGACAAGGTGCAGGCCCCCTTCGTCTCCCCCGACGACCGGGCCGCGATGCAGCTGGCCGTCACCCACCTCACCGCGCTCGGCCACACCCGGATCGGCCTCGCGGTCGGTCCGAAGCGCTTCGTGCCGGTCCTCCGCAAGATCGAGGGCTTCCGGCTCGGGATGAAGGAGCGGCTCGGACTCGGCGAGGCCGAGATCGAGGAGCTCATCCAGCACTCCCTCTACTCGCTGGAGGGCGGCCAGGCCGCCGCGGCCGCGCTGATCTCGCGGGGCTGCACAGCGGTGGTGTGCGCGAGCGACATGATGGCGCTCGGCGCGATCCGGGCCGCCCGCCAGCAGGGGCTGAGGGTGCCGCAGGACGTGTCGGTGGTCGGCTTCGACGACTCCCCGCTCATAGCGTTCACGGACCCGCCGCTGACCACCATCCGCCAGCCCGTGCAGGCGATGGGGCAGGCGGCGGTGCGGACCCTGCTGGAGGAGATCGGCGGTACGCCGGCCCCGCACAGCGAGTTCGTGTTCCTGCCGGAACTGGTGGTGCGCGGCTCCACGGCCTCCGGCCCGGGGCAGCGGCGCGCAGCGTCTCGTACCTGAGAGGGACCGGCTGCGCCGAAGACCGTCCCGAGGGATGATCGGAGGCGAGAACGCATCTGGCAGACTCTCTCCCCATGGGTGAATCGAGCGTGAAGACACTGGAAACCCGGACGGATGTCTCCTCACCCACTGCGGTCGAGACGGAGACCCGCCCGGGTTCCGACAGCGCCCTCCTCTCCCGGCTGCGCGTCCCGCGCCGGCCTCGGATCTGGTTCGAGGTCCTGCTCATCGCGGTGAGCTACTGGACGTACTCGCTGATCCGGAACGCGGTGCCCGAACAGAAGACGATCGCCCTGGCGAACGCCGACTGGATCTGGGGGGTGGAGCGGAACCTCGGCATCGCCATCGAGGAGTCGGTCAATCACGCCGTCAACTCCGTGACGTGGCTGGTCGTGGGCATGAACTACTACTACGCCACGCTCCACTTCGTCGTGACCATCGGCGTGCTGGTCTGGATCTACCGTCTCCATCCGGGGCGGTACGCCGCCACGCGCCTGGTCCTCTTCGCCACCACCGGTGTCGCCCTGGTCGGCTACTACTTCTATCCGCTCGCGCCGCCCCGGCTGATGAACGGGCAGAACTTCGTCGACACCGTGCTGGTCCACCACACCTGGGGCTCGATGGCCTCCGGGAACCTCAAGCAGATGTCGAACCAGTACGCTGCGATGCCGTCCATGCACATAGGGTGGTCGCTCTGGTGCGGGCTGACGATCTTCGCGGTCGCCTCGGCCCCGTGGGCCCGCATCCTGGGCCTGCTCTACCCGACGGCGACCCTCGTCGTCATCGTGGCCACCGCCAACCACTTCTGGCTCGACGCCGTGGGCGGCATGATCTGCCTGGCCTTCGGCTACACGGTCTCGCGGTCCTGGTACGGCTCGATGCCGCACCGCCTGCCCCGCCACCCCGAGCACACGGGCCCGCACCCGGCGGCGCAGATGCTCAACCGCTTCCGCACCCGCTAGTTCGGCACGGGGCTCGTGCGCTCGTATTCGACCTGGGTCAGCGGCTGCCCGTCGCCGAAGTCGTAGGTGCGGGTGGCGCCGCTCTCGGTGAAACCGGCCTTGGTGTAGAAGCGCCGTGACTGGGGGGTGTCGCGCAGCGTCCACAGGTGAGCCCGGGCGAACCCGGCGCCGCGCAGGTCCTCCAGCGTTCCCGTCATGAGCACGGCGGCGGCGCCGCTGCCCCAGCTGTCGGGGTGGCTGTAGAAGGAGAGGATCTCGGCGAAGCCCGGCCGGGTCGAGGACGAGCGGTGGACGGACAGGGCCACCGGCCGGCCGTCCTCCCCTTCGGCCAGCAGGATCGTGGAGTCCTGCCGCGCGAGCCGTGCGTGCCAGCGGGTACGCCTGCCGGCGATCCCGTCCGCGGCGAACCCGGGATCGAAGAAGGGCGCGTACGCCGCCTCCCAGGCGGCGGCATGGATCTCGCCGAGGACGTCCCCGTCGTAGGGGCCTGCGCGACGAACCGTGAACGTCATTTCCACCACCTGTTGATCCGTTCCAGGGCCTCGGTGAGCGTACGGACATAAGCCTGGTCGGCGAGGATCCGTACCCCGGCGACGGGCCGGCTGAGCCATTCCTGCTGCGCCAGGATCCGGCGCAGCCGGGACACCGCGGCTTCGGCCGGGGCGCCGACCTCCCCGCGGCGGCGGACCGCCTCCGGCACCGACAGGCCCGGCCGGCCCGTCCAGGCCGGGTCCACCTCCGCCAGCAGCACCGGTACGACCGGCTCCGGGTCGCCCGTGATCCGCCAGTACGCGTGCGCGGCGTAGGTCCTGGTCCACGCGCCGGGCGACTCCATCAGGCGGCGCACTGGGTCCGCGTGTACGGCGGCCAGGGGCCGAGATCGGCGAGGTAGGGCAGGCCGTGGCTCGCCGTCCCGGACCGCACGGCCGTTCCACGCACGGCGAGGGCGAGGGTGGGGTCGCCGGTGGCTTTCCAGTGCGCCCAGGCGGCCAGCCGCAGGTGGGTGCGGCCGTACGCTGCCAGCCGCTCGGCGGCGACGGCGGCCGGGGGTGTCGTAGGGGTACGGCGGATCCAGGATCCGCACCACCTCGGGCACGGCGGGCGCGGCAGCGGGTTCCCAGAGGGGGAGGAGTTCGAGGAGGGCGGTGTTCTCCGGGTTGCGCCGCAGGACGGACCGCACGACGGGGAGCAGCTCCGCGGCGGGCAGCGCGGCCAGGATGCGTGCGCCGGGACGGTCGGACGGTAGCTGGTTGGCATCGGCCAGCCGCCGCAGGACGGGCAGCGCACGGAGTCGCCCATCCCGGCGAGGGCGAGCGTGAGCACTTCGCCGGTGTACGCGGAGCCGCGGCCGAGGCACTCGGCGATCAGGTCGACGTGCCCGGCGACGGCTCTGCCAGCCTGCGACACCGCGTAATCGGCGTCTAAGCCGGCGTGCGTGTCGCCGCAGACGGCTTCGACCACGACCTCCCAGCACCACGGCTCGGACCGCCGGTAGCGAGGACGGCCTTGGCAGTTTCGGCAAGTCGGGTCACGCGGCGGCGTGAGCGACGAAACCGGTCCAGGCGTCCGGGGTGACGGTGAGGCGGGCGCCCGCAGGCCTCTTGGAATCCCGGACGAGGACCGTGCCGGTCGTGTGGGCGACCTCGACGCAGTCGGGCCCATCGGCCGTGCTGTAGCTGCTCTTGGTCCAGGCGACCTCGATGCACTCAGGCCCGTCGTTGGTGCTGTAGCTGCTCTTCACCCACGTCAGTGCGGAGAGGTCCTCGCCCGACGGCTTGATGCTCATGTCTCCCCCAATACCTTCTCGATGAACGTCAGCGATTCGCGAGGCGTCAGAGCCTGTGCTCGGATCATGCCATAGCGCATGTCCAGGACCTGGACCTCCTTGGGTTCAGTGATCAAACGGCTGACCAGCTGAACTTCGTTGTGCCCGACCGTCGTTCCATCCCTGAGACGCATCAGCTGGAGCGATCCGGCGAGACCGGCGTGCTCCTCGACGGCCGTGGGCATCACCTGAATCTCGACGTGCCGTAGCCTGCCCACCTCAAGCAGGTGCTCCAGTTGGCGACGCAACACCATCCTGCCCCCGATGGGCCGTCGAAGCACGGCTTCTTCCTGCACAACGGTCAGCAACGGGGCCGCAGTTTGGCGGAGTACCTTCTGGCGGTCCATGCGAGCGGCAACGAGGCGCGCGACCTCCTCTTCGGGGTAGGCGGGACGCCGCAACCCGTACAGGGCGTGGGCGTACTCCTCTGTCTGCAGAAGCCCATGCGCGACGATGTTGGCGTACGCGCCGATCTCGACCGTCTCGGATTCCAACTTGGCCAGATCCCGAACCTTCTTGGGATATCGGGCCTGCTGGATGTCCGCCTTCATGGCGGCGATTTTCCCGCCCGCCCCAAGGACCTCGTCCGCCTTGTCCAGGAACTCCGGGCGCGGAATACGGGCTCCGCGTTCGATCTTGTAGATCAGGTTCGCCCCGTATCCCATCCGCTCACCGAACGTGGCCCGGTCGAGCCCCGCCGCCTCGCGCCACATTTTCAACTGGCGTCCCACCGTGGCGATGACCGCCCCGGATTCGTCCTCCGGGTCGAGTTCCCAGCTCGACTCGTCGGCGCCGTCCGTGTTCACATCCGCCTCCCCTTGGACCGCGAGGACACCACGGGACCGCTCTGGACAACCGTCGTACACAGCATCCTCAACTCTGTTCAGCGTACGCACGGATGGGCACGCTGAGTCACGTGAATCAGAAAATCTCCCTCGTCGCCACGCTCCCTTCCACCCCGCGCGGCGCCCGCGCCGCCCGCGCTCTCACCGTGGCCCAACTCGCGCAACGAAGGCTTCCGTTCGAGGATGCGGCACAGGTCGTCGCCGAACTCGCCGCGAACGCCGTGACCCACGGCAGGGTGCGCGGGCGGGACTTCCGGCTCGCGCTGCGCCTCGCGCCCGGGCCTACGCTCCGTATCGAAGTCTCGGACACCCGCAGGGAGTTCGGGCCGCCCACGACCCACGGGGCGCCGGACGCCGAGGCGGAGTCGGGGCGGGGGCTGGTGCTGGTGTCCGCGCTCGCCGTGCGGTGGGGAACGGATCACGGGCCTGCGCCGCTGAAGACGGTCTGGGCGGAAATTGATGTGGCGAGTCCGATTTCACCGGATCGAGGTTTCCACGACCCGGTGGATCAATACCCGGTGCCGCACGACGCCTAAAGACTAATAACCGGGGGAAATGACCTTCCATACCTCCCCCTCCCCTCTCACCCGGTCGGGTGAATCACCTCAACCGGGCTGGCGCGCAGGGCAATTCGCCGGGCACTCTGACTCCCGACAACCCCATAAACGCATTCGGCCCCCGGCCGGGACGGCAATCCCGGGCGAGGGCCTGACCACAGCGGAAGCAGTAGACCTTCCCCATGGCTGACCAGCAGCTTAGCGCGCCTGCGCGCGTCCCGTCGGGAATCCGACACGTCAACCACGACCACCGCCGCGGCTACGTCAAGATCGGCAACCACCTTGCCCAGCACCGCCAACTGAGCATGGCGGCGATCGGCCTGGCCACGCACATCCAGTCGCTCCCGACCGGCTCCAAGGTGACCATCAAGGCCCTCGCCGAGCGCTTTCCGGAGGGTGAGGTCCGCATCGCCACCGCCCTGCGCGAGCTGGAGCGGCACGGCTACCTGGCCCGCTTCCAGGAGCGGCTTCCGTCGGGGCGCGTCGTGACCTGCACGGTCTCGTACAACAACCCGCCCGCGATGGCCGACGCGACCCGCGGGCCGCAGGTCCCACCCCGGCGGTCCGAGCCGAAGCCCGCCCCCCAGCCGGACCCGGATCCGGAGCCCGAACCGGAGCCTGAGCCCGAACCGGAGCCTCAGCCCGGCCCGGAACCCGCGCCCGAACCCGTCGCGCCCGAGGTCGAGTGGGAGGCGCGGGAACTGCTGGCCCGGCTGCGCCTGCGCGACCCGCGGCTGCTGCTGTCCGAGCGAGACACGGTACGGCTGGCGCCCGCCGCGGCCGTATGGCTGGAGCGCGGGCTGGCGCCGAGCGCCGTCACGGCGGCTCTCACGCGCTCGCTTCCGACGGCGGCGATCCACGCGCCCGCCGCGCTGCTCGCCCACCGCCTGCGGGAACTGCTGCCGCCCCGGCTGCCGGACCCCTGGGCAGCCCACGCGCCCGGCCCGGACCGCGCCGTCCACCCGCTCCGCACGTGCGACGGCTGCGAACGCGCCTTCCGCTCCCCCGCCCCCGGCCGCTGCCGGAACTGCGCCCCGCCGTCGGCCACGGCGGCACCTGCCGCCTAGACCTTCTTTCCCGTCCAGAAAGAAGGTGGTACTTTCCTCACGAGAAAGTACTCGGAAGATCGATGACCAGGGACGCCACCCATGACCGCTTACGACGCCCAGACCGCCCTCGACGCCATACACCACCGTCGGGAGCAGACGTTCGACGCTTACGTGCGCCACGCCCAGTCCCGTCCCTACCTGATCATTTCGGCGCTGGGCCTGTTCGCCGTGTGCTCGTCCTTCGATCTCCCGAGCCCTTGGAACACCGCCGCGATCCTGGCGGGGAACGGCCTGACTCTGGGCGGGCTGTTCGTGCACCAGCGCCGGGCCCCCGTCCGCCGGAAGGCCGCCGGGTCGGAGGCGCTGTTCTATGTGGCCCTGGGGGTCCTCCTTCTCGCACTCTTCTGGACGGTGGCGATCGCCGCCCACTTCCTCGGCCTCCCGGCGCGGCACACGCTCGCCGCAGCTGTCACCGCCCTGGCGGCCGTGGTCGCCTCGTACGCGTTGCGCCCGGTCTTCGGGACCATCCTCCGCAGGAACGGCCACGGCTGATGGATCCCGACTTCGACGAGTTCCTGCACGTTCCGGCGCGACTCTCGATCGTCGCGCTCCTGGCTCCGGCCGACTGGGTGGAGTTCGGCTTCGTCCGGGACGCGGTGGGCACCAGCGACTCGGCCCTGTCCAAGCAGGTCGCCGCGCTGGCGGACGCCGGGTACGTCGAGGCCCGGAAAACACGGAACCGCACGGGACGGCACACCCACCTCCGCCTCACCCCGCACGGGCGCCAGGCATTCCAGCGGCACGCCTCGGCGCTGGAGAGGATCGTGGCGGCGGCGCGCAAACCCCTGGAGTAGCAAGCACGGCATCCGCCGATCGTCGAGATGCCGGTATGCCGAACGAAGCCACCCCCGAACGAATGAGACGGGAGTGACGTCGGCCGCGTCGCTCCACGGTCCCTCAGGCTGAGAGAGAGGCTCGGTTCACGGGAAAGGACCGAAATGTCGAATGCTCGGGTGCGGCAGCTGTCCGACCAACTGGTCGCCAAGTGGACCTCGCCGCAGGGCGTCGAGCTGATGGTCGCGGGGGCCGTCCTGGTCGGCGGCCTCCTCGCCTACGGGCCGCTCAGCCTCCAGGAGGCCGGCAGGCTGCTGGACTGGCCCGCCGACGAGGTCCTGGACCGCTTCCACGCCATGGAGTTCGACCTGGAGACCGACGACCGGGGCCGCGTGATCGGCGCGGGCGTCTCCCTCGACGACCGGCGTCCCCACTGCATGCAGCTCCAGGGGCAGCGCGTGTACGGCTGGTGCGCCATGGACGTGCTGATGTTCCCCGTCGTCCTCAAGGAGCCGGCGAGTACGGTCACCTCGTACTGCGCCACCACCGGCGAGCCGATCACGCTCACCGTCAATCCGGACGGGGTACACGACCCGAGTCCTTCCACCGCGTCGATCACCCTCGCTCCCGCCACCGGCGCGGATATTCGCGAAGTCTTCTGCAACCGCGTGAACTTCCATGCCACTGCGCATCTCGCCGGGGCAGCCGCGGAACGCGACAGCGATCTGGCCGCCTGCTCCGTCGGCGAGGCCTGGGCCATCGGCAAGCGCCTCGCCGATCTTTTCTGACCCCCGGGCAATTCCTCCGAATGGAGCCGCGGGAAATGGGCACGCTCTCGGCGCGCTCTTCACCGCGCCCGCCGACGCCATGACCCGACGCACGGTTGCGTGACATGCGTCACAGTGCACACCTCGGCGCCGGCCATCTTCCCGAGTACGCCACGTCATCGACATTTCGACATTTGTCCGTTTTGGATTCGACATTCCCCTCTCCGGGGGGAACGGAATCCGTGCTACCGCCGGACTTGTCGTCGACTTCCCTGGTCACGGGCATTCCTGAAGACACATCACATGGTTGTGCAAGTGACCTGATCGTGACCATGCACGATCATCGGCCCGTTTCAAGCCGGGTGTCGAATGCCCAGCGCCAACGCGAAGCGGAAACTTGCCAGGTCATTGGCCGAGTTCTAAGAATGGCGGCTATTCCGGCGTCCCGCAGTTCCGGCGCCGGGAGCTTCGCGATCACCGAATGAGGTCACGCATGCAGAAGCATCGGAAGAATAAGCCGTACCGGAAAATAGTCATCGGCGTCGGCGCCCTGGCCATCGTGGGTGTTCCGACGGCCGCCATGGCCTGCTTCGACACGGACGACCGCGGCCGGACCCGTGCAGCGAGCCACCAGGGGCAGCGCCCGTGGCGCTACGCGCCCTCGGCCACGCCGAGCACCCCGGCCCCCGTGGACGTCCCGACGGCGCCGAGCAGCGCCCCGGCCGCCGAGCCGAGCAGCCCCGCCGCGGCGCCCGCGCAGCCCGTCGTACAGACCTCCCCGCCCGCGCAGCCGAAGCCGGCGAAGCCGCCGGTCGCCACCGAGAAGCCGCAGGCGCCCGAGCCCCCGAAGACCTCGGCCCCGTCGGCCCCGCCGGCCTCCGGCTCCGTCGCCGCGGTCCTCGCCCTCGTGAACCAGGAGCGCGCCGCCGCCGGATGCTCGGCCGTCGCCCTCAACGCGAAGCTCACGAAGGCCGCGCAGGACCACAGTGCGGACATGGCCTCCCACAGCAACATGTCCCACACCGGCTCCGACGGCTCCGACCCGGGCGCGCGCATCACCCGCGCCGGGTACACCTGGAGCACGTACGGCGAGAACGTCGCCTACGGCTACAGCACGCCCGAGAAGGTCATGGAGGGCTGGATGAACAGCCCCGGCCACCGGGAGAACATCCTGAACTGCTCCTTCAAGGAGATCGGTATCGGCCTGGCCCAGCCCGGCAACTACTGGACTCAGGACTTCGGCACGGCGCGCTGACCCCACGCCGGACCGCTGGTGCGACCGGCACACCCTGCCGGTCGCACCACCGGGCGCCGTGGCGGGCGCGGGCCGGTCACAGCCTGAACAGCACTCCGCGCCAGGTCCAGCCAGCCCTGAGGACCGTGTTCTGCAGGGGGTTCTTCATCAGCCCCGTGTCGAAGCGGAACGTCTCCACCTTGCGGCGGCGGCCGTCAGCGCCCCGCTGGAACTCCCACTGCCGGTAGACCGCCTTCCCCGGCCCCCGGCCGTACTGCTCGCCGGAGTGCTCCAATGAGGGCTCCCACCGCTCTTCGAGTACGCGCACCTCGTGCTTCGCGGGGACCAGTCGCATGCTGGTCTTGAGGGTCAGGCGCATCTCGCTGACGCGGCACTCCACCACCAGGTCGGCACGTTCTCGCGGGGTGCCCTCACGGACGGCGAACAGCCCGTCCGGGCCACCCAGCGCGAGCAGCGCGTCCCGGAGCTCCGCGGCGGCCCCCGGCGTGACACTACGGGCCGGGTGCCTGGTGCCCGTGCGCTTGTCCCAGAAACGGCCCACCGTCAGCTCCCCGCCCCGTTGTCCGGGCGCACCGAGCGCACGAAGTCCTGGAACTGTTCCAGGACTTCGTCGTGCCGGGCCGTGGTGGCGGTCAGGGCCAGGCGGATCATCGCCCGCTTGTGCGGGTCCCCGGTGTCCACGAGGGACAGGTACACCTGGGACTGGACGAGCTCGTGGCGGGCGCCGTCGGCCACGGCCGAGAAGCTCAGCCGCTGGGTCAGGGCGGGCGCGTCCTCGGAACCGACCTCGCGGCGGTGGACCACCTCCACCGACTCGGCGAACTCACGCAGGCGCTCCACCGACGCGTCGGCGATCTCGGCCAGGGTCACCCCGTCCTTCGGGAACCCGCCGTCGACGGTGATGTTGGCGGTGAACCCGGCGTCCGGCTGCGGATGCACCGCGGCGAAGGCCACTCCCGGGTCGAACCCCTCCGGACGGGCCGGGAGCCAGCCCTCGGGCAGCCGGAACTCGATCGGCACCGGCAGTGTCGTGGGCATCCGGGGCCCTCCTTCCATGGAAACGGACATCAGTCGAGCAACCAGTCCTTGAAGTCGCCTGCGGCGTCGCCGACCGCGTGCGCCGTATCGCCCACCGCGTCGGCCACGTCACCGGCGGTCTTGGCCACCTTCTCAGGATCGACGGTGATCTCCAGGCCCAGGGAGCCGCCGAGGAAGGGTGAGGCGCCTGCCTTGCCGCCGAGCTTCCACACGCCGGTCTCCTCGTCCTTCTTGTAGCCCCACCAGGCCTCGGCACCGGGACCCGCCCATCCTTCGGCCGTCAGGCCGACGCCGATGCCGCCGGACTCCACGCCTCCGGTGAGACTGCCCTTCGCCCCGGCGAACGCCTTCGCGCCGACCGTCACTTCTTCCCTGGTGACCTTGGCGCTGCCTCCGATTTCGCCACCGACGAATCCCTCGGCCCGCCCGTAGACGCTCTGGTACTCGCCTCCGGCCCGGCCCTCGGCCAGTGCCCGGATTCCCGCGGACCCCTCGGCCTTGGCCACGAAACCCTTGTCGGTGATGCCGACGTTCGCGGTGGCCCGGGCTCCCTCGTAGATGTCGGCGATCCCGGACAGCTTCAACGACCCGAGGCTCCCCTCTCCCTTCGCGGTCTCGTGGAAGAGGTCGACGTAGGCCTTGACCGAGGCCTCCTTGCCGTACTGGCCCGGGCCGGTGGTGCTCACGCCGGCATCCCAGCCGTCGGTCCTCGTCCTGATCTTGACCTCTTCGAGCTTCTTGGCCTTCGCCAGGTCGCCCTCGGCGTAGTTGTTGAAGCCGGTGAGGGTCTCGTCGGCGCCGGTCCCCTGGCCCAGGGCATCCCTGTTGCTGTCGTTCACGGCCGCCACGAGGGCGTCCTTGACGTGCTGGTCGGCGTCGGAGGCGGCCTTGACCCGGTCGTCGACGTGCTTCTGCCACTTGCCGACGGCGGTGCGGATGGTCTCCTGGCCGTCGGGGTCGTGGTGGTAGGCACTGCGCTCGGCGGGCGTGAGCTTGGAGTAGTCGAAGGCGACGCGCCCCTGCTCCGAGACGGTCATGCCGGCGGCGATCGCGTCGTCGCGGGCGCTCTCCAGCTTCTTCTTGAGGTCGACGAGCTGTTCGTGGGCGCCCCGCAACAGGCTCGCCACCGCCTTGGCCTGGTTCTGCGCGGCGGAGTACTCGTAGCGGGTCGCCGTGAACTTCACCCGCGCGGCTTCGACGCTGAGGCCGGACCAGCTGTCGCCCATGGTGATCCTCTGGACGGTGTCGCCGTAGCGGGTCTCGACCTTCTTCAGCTCGCCCGCCATCGCCTCCCACTTGGCGGCGGCCGTCGTCAACAGGCCCAGGTCCGTGGTCATGACTTCGTGATAGGTCAGCACCGCAGCCCCCTACACGCCGTGCAGTTGCGACTGCGACAGGAACTGGTTGCCGAGCCCGGTGTCGTTGCGGGTGATGTAGCCCGAGGCGCCGCGCAGCGCGGTCTTCTCCCCGGCGAGGCGGCCCATCAAGGTCTTCACCTGCTGGTCCCACGTGTCCGCCACCTTCTTCAGGCCGGCGGCCGTCTCCCAGCCCTCGAAGCCCTTCTGGGCGTTGCCGGTGGCGTCGTCCGCGTGTTCCGCGGCCGTCTTGGTGGCGTGCTCCAGCTCGTTCTCGATCGTTTCCGCCGCCGCCCTCTTCTCCGCGGGCGTCGAGGCGAAGTCCTTGGAGCCGCCCGGAGTGAACAGCCCCGACGACGGCGGGGTGACCCCCGGAGCGTACGGAACCACCGACGGCGCGGTGACGCCCGGAGCGTACGGGCCGGGCGGCGGTGCGGTGACGCCCGGAGCGTACGGGCCCACCGGCGGCCCGCTGTTTAACCGCATACCCACCTGGCCGAGATCATCTGACATGCTCACGCCTCCCCGTAGTTGAGGGTGATCATATGCAAATGCGAACGCATCGGCCAGAGCCTGGCGGCCAGTTGGGCGCCCCGACCCCCGGCCCCGGGCGGCATCCGACCGTGCCCCCGGGAGCGGCTACGCGCCGTAGAACAGCTCGTCGACCACCGCCCGCGCACGGCGGGTGATGCGCCGGTAGTCGTCCAGCATCTCCCCGACCGTGCCTTCGGCGTATCCGAGGTAGCGGCCGACCGCCCCGAGTTCGCGGGCCTCCGACGGGAAGGTGTCCCCGGCGCGGCCGCGGACCAGCATCACAGCGTTGCGGACCCGGGTCGCCAGGACCCAGGCCTCGTCGAGGATCTGCGCCTCGTCGGTCGGGATCAGTCCGGCCGCGTGGGCGGCCGCGAGCGCCTCGCGGGTACGGGTGGTCCGCAGGCCCGGTTCGGCCCAGGCGTGCTGCATCTGGATCAGCTGCACGGTCCACTCGACGTCGCTGAGGCCGCCGCGGCCGAGTTTGGTGTGCAGGGTCGGGTCGGCGCCGCGCGGCAGCCGCTCCGACTCCATGCGGGCCTTGAGCCGGCGGATCTCGCGTACGGCGTCCTCGCCGAGGCCTTCCATCGGGTAGCGCAGCGGGTCGACGAGCTCGATGAAGCGGCTGCCGAGGTCGGCGTCGCCCGCGACGGGTTCGGCGCGCAGCAGGGCCTGGCTCTCCCAGGTCAGGGACCAGCGCCGGTAGTAGGCGGCGTAGGAGGAGAACGTGCGCGCCAGCGGGCCGGAGCGGCCTTCGGGGCGCAGGTCGGCGTCGATGAGGAGCGGCGGGTCGGCGGTGGGCAGCTGGAGCAGCCGGCGCATCTCGGCGATGACGGTCTGGGCGGCCTTGGCGGCCTCCTGTTCGTCGACGCCCTCGCGGGGTTCGTGGACGAAGAGGACGTCGGCGTCGGATCCGTAGCCGAGCTCGTGCCCGCCGAAGCGGCCGACGCCGATCACGGCGAAGCGGGTGGGCAGCATGTCGCCGTAGTGGTTCTGGACGGCGGCGCGCAGGGCTCCGGCGACGGTGGCGGCCGTGAGGTCGGAGACGGCGCCGCCGACCCGGTCGACGAGGGCGCCGTGGTCATCCTCGGCCGGATTGTCCTCCGTACCGTACGAGCCGATGATGTCGGCCGCCGTCGTGCGGAAGAGCTCGCGGCGGCGCACACCGCGGGCGGCGGCGACGCCGGCCTCGGCGGTTTCGGCGCGTCCGACGGCGGCCATGACCTCCTGTTCGAGGGCCTCGTGCGTACGGGGCTGCAGGCCCTCGGGGTCGCCCAGCAGGGCCACGGCCTCGGGAGCGCGCATCAGCAGGTCGGGGGCGAGGCGGCCGGCGGACAGGACGCGGGCGAGGTTCTCGGCGGCGGCGCCCTCGTCGCGCAGCAGCCGCAGGTACCAGGGGGTCTTGCCGAGGGCGTCGGAGACCTTGCGGAAGTTCAGCAGGCCGGCGTCCGGATCGGCGGAGTCGGCGAACCAGCCGAGCATCACCGGCAGCAGGGTGCGCTGGATGGCGGCCTTGCGGGTGACGCCGGAGGCGAGCGCTTCGAGGTGGCGCAGGGCGGCGGCCGGGTCGGCGTACCCGAGGGCTTCGAGGCGCTGGCCCGCGGCGCGCGGGGAGAGCCGGGTCTCGCCGGGGGTGAGCTGGGCGACGGCGTCGAGCAGCGGCCGGTAGAAGAGCTTCTCGTGCAGGCGGCGGACGACGGAGGCGTGCCGGCGCCAGGCCTTGTTGAGTTCGGCGACGGGCTCGGTGCGCAGGCCCATGGAGCGGCCCAGGCGCCGCAGGTCGTTCTCGTCCTCGGGGACGAGGTGGGTGCGGCGCAGCCGGTAGAGCTGGATGCGGTGCTCCATGGCGCGCAGGAAGCGGTACGCGTCGTGCAGTTGGGCGGCGTCGGCGCGCCCGACGTAGCCGCCGGCGGCGAGGGCGTGCAGGGCGTCGAGGGTGGTGCCGGAGTGCAGGGTCGCATCGCTGCGGCCGTGCACGAGCTGGAGCAGCTGGACGGCGAACTCGACGTCGCGCAGGCCGCCCGGGCCGAGCTTGAGCTCGCGGTCGACCTGGGCGGCGGGGATGTTGTCGACGACGCGGCGGCGCATCTTCTGGACGTCGGGCACGAAGTTCTCGCGCTCGGCGGCCTGCCAGACCAGGGGCGTTATGGCGTCGACGTACTGACCGCCGAGGTCGGGGTCGCCGGCCACGGCGCGGGCCTTGAGGAGGGCCTGGAACTCCCAGGTCTTGGCCCAGCGCTGGTAGTAGGCGATGTGGGAGGCGAGGGTGCGGACGAGGGGCCCGTTGCGGCCCTCGGGGCGGAGGTTGGCGTCGACGGGCCAGATGGTGCCCTCGACGGTGGTCTCGGAGCAGATCCGCATGAGGTGGGAGGCCAGGCGCGTGGCGGCCTGGATGCCCTTGCCCTCGTCGGTGCCGTTGACCGCCTCACCGACGAAGATCACGTCGACGTCGGAGACGTAGTTGAGCTCGTTGCCGCCGCACTTGCCCATCGCGATGACGGCGAGGCGGCACTGCGCCGCGTCCTCGGGGGCGGCGGCGGAGGCGATGCGCAGCGCCGCGCGCAGGGTGGCGGTGGCGAGGTCGGCGAGCTCGGCGGCGGTCTCGGCGACGTCGATGGTGCCGCAGACGTCGCGGGCGGCGATGGAGAGCAGGCAGCGGCGGTAGGCGACGCGCAGGGCGACGGGGTCGTGCGCGTCCGCGAGCCCGCGCTCGAACTCGGGGAGTCCGGGGTGCAGGTCGGCGGCCTCGTAGGTGACGAGGGTCAGCCAGTCGCGGGGATGGCGGGCGAGGTGGTCGCCGAGGGCCTCGGAGGCGCCGAGCACGCCGAGGAGGCGGTCGCGCAGCGGTTTGGCGCTGACGAGGGTGTCGAGGAGGCCGGGGAGCTCGCCGGACGGCTGCGCCTCTGCGAGGCGGACGAGTCCGAGGAGGGCGAGGTCGGGGTCGGCGGTCGCCCCGAGGGCGTCGAGCAGCACCGGATCGGCGCGTACGGCCGCCAGCGCTTCGGCGTCGAGCAGCCGGGCGGCGGCGGACGGGTCGGTGAAACCGCTGCGGAGCAGCCGGATGAAGGTGCTGCTCCTGCGTCCCGGGACTGTCATCCCGCCGCCTCCTGCGGTTGTCGCTGCCACTGCCCTGGCGTGCCTGTGGTGAGCGTAGCCGGAGCAGGCGTTCGACTCACCGGCAGTACCATGACGGGGATTATCGGATTATCCGAATATTTGGTGTGTGATGGGGCCCGCTCCCCGCCGACCGGCCAGGAGGAGCCCCATGTCCGACGGACACCCCCGCCCCGGCCGGAACGGCCGGCCGGAGGCCTGGCCGTCGCCCGACGGGCCCGAGGACCGGACCTACCAGACCTACCAGGCCGATCCCCTCCAGCCCCACCCGACCCACCACTCTCACCAACACCAACACCCTTACGCGTTGCACCAGCCCGAGCCTGGCCACGCACCGCACGAGGCCGAGCGCGCCTGCGCGCACGACGAGCCCGGCCATGCCTACGCACCTCAACAGCCCCAACAGGCCTACCCGTACCCCCAGACCGACCCGACCCAGCAGGCCTCTCCGCACCACAGGGCGGGGCCGACCCAGCACGCCTACCGGGCCCACTGGCCTCACGAGGCCGAACAGGCCTACCCGCCGCACGGGGTCGAGGCCCACGCATCCCAGCCGCACGGGGCCCAGCAGGCCCAGCACTCCCACCTGACCCACCAGACGGGCGGGCCCGAGGCGTACGGGCCCGAGGCGTACCAGCCCGAGACGTACGGGCCTCAGCAGGCCGGGGAGAACCAGGCGTACCGGCCCCGGCAGTCCCAACAGGACCCGCAGGCCCACCCGTACCAGGGGACAGAGCCGGGCCGGCACGGCCACTTGCCCCACCAGGCCGGGGAGGCCCGGGCCCACGGGCCCCAGCAAACCCAGCAGGCCCACGCGTACCACCAGGCCGACCCGACCCAACACGCCTACCAGGCCCATGGGCCTCACGAGGCCGAGCAGGCCTACCCGCCTCACGGATCCGACGCTCACGCGTACCCGCCACACGAGGCCGAGGCCCACGCGTACCCGCCTCACGGAACCCAGCAGACCCAACACCCCCGCCTGCCCTACCAGGCGAGCGAGCCCTACGCGCCCCAGCAGGCCCGCGAGCCCGAGACCTGCGGGCCCCGGCAGACCCGACAGGCCGACCCGCACCCCGAGGCCGGGCAGGCCCCCCACGCGTCCGTGCCCCACCAGGCGGGAGCGGCCCAGGCCCACGGGCCCCAGCAGACCCACCCGTCCCACCAGGCCGACCTGCACCATGACGCGGAGCCGACCCCGCACGCCTACCCCTCTCCCCGGGCCGAGCAGGCCCCGGCTCACCGGCAACAGCAGGTCCCGCGGGAAACCCCGCCCCGCCAGGCCCGCCGGCCCGATGAGGCCCAGGAGGCCCCGGAGGATCCGGAGGGCGAGGTTCTGGAGGCCGAGGATCCGGCCGGCGGGCGGAAGGCCGCGCGGGCGGCCCGTGAGGCCGAAGGTACCGGTGGCGGCGGCCGGCGCGGCCGCGCGGAGGCCCCCGCCGCGCCGCGGACCGCACGCGGGCGCCGCCGCGCCCGCGGCAAGGACGGCTCCGGCGGCGCGGACGGGCCCGGTCCCGAGGCGGCGGCGGGCGACCGCGAAGCGCCCAACCCCCGCCACCACCGGGCCCGCCTCGTCAAGACCGTCGCCTTCTGCGCCGCCACCGCCGCCTGCAGCATGCTCGTGCTCCGCGGCAACGCGGCCCTCGACGGCCTCGCCTCCCCCACCGACCCCGACAGCGCGGCCTCCGCCCCCGCGGCCGTCGCCGACGCCCCGGACCCCGGCCGGGTGCTCCAGATCATCGCGCACCCCGACGACGACCTGTACTTCATGAATCCGGACCTCCGTTACTCCATATCCACCGGTCACCCCGTGACCTCGGTCTACCTCACCTCCGGCGAGGCGGACGGCATCAACGCGGGCGCCGCCAAGGAGGCCACCACCACCCCCGACAAGGCCGCCTACGCCGAGGCCCGCCAGAACGGCATCCGCGCCGCCTACGCCAAGATGGCCACCGGCGACCGCAGCAGCGCCTGGAAGCGCAGCGTCGTCCCGACGAAGGGCGGCGGCCACGCCGAGGTCGACGTCCTCGTCGCCAAGCCCGAGGTCAACCTGGTCTGGCTGCAGCTCCGCGAGGCCGGCAACACCTTCGCCGACGTCCCGGAGAGCCTGCACGGCCTGTGGGACGGCAAGGTCGCCCGGCTGGATTCGATGCTCGCCTCCGGATCCCCGGTCAAGCAGAGGTTCTCGTACTCGAAGGACCAGGTCGTCCAGACCCTCGTCGGCGTGCTGGAGCAGTACAAGCCGACCACCGTCCGCTCCCAGGACCCGACACCCGGCCGCCTCCCCGACACCAAGCGGTACACCGACCACCAGGACCACTTCTACGGCGCCCGCTTCGTGCAACTGGCCACCGCCGCCTACGCGAAGGACGTCAAGGACCGCCCGCACTTCGCGGTGCAGAACTACCTCGGCTACTTCAACGGCTCCCTCCCCAGCGCGCTGGACCCGGACGAGGCCAAGGAGAAGCTGGACATCCTGGACACCTATGCCTGGCTCGACCGGCAGAACCACTGCGGCAGCGACGCGGGCTGCGGCGACCTCAAGGTCGCCGACCATCCGGCCGGCAACCGGTGGTCGGACTCCATCAACTACGCCCGCGGCAACAGCACCACCTGGCTGACCTCCGACAAGGAGCACGGGCTGTGGGCCTTCAAGGTGCTCGACGGCCAGGTCGCGGTCTGGCACCGGCCCGGTCTGGTCGGCCGCTGGACCGGGCCGGACCTGCTGCCCGGCACCGGCATGGATCCGGGCGTCGGCACCGTCACCCTCAAGGACGGCCGGATAGCGGTCTTCGGCACCCGCACCTCCTTCGGCGCGAAGCCCACCGACTACAAGCGCGAGGTCGTCCACAGCGTCCAGAAGGCGGCGGGGGCCAAGGAGTTCGGGGAGTGGCAGTCGCTCGGCACCCCCGAGACCGCGGACGAGACCTGGACCTCCGACATCAGCTCCCCGGCCGTCTCGATCGACGGCACGGGCCAGTTGGCGGCGTACGTCCGCGACGGTTCGTACACCCTGCGCGGCCGGGTGCAACGCGCGGACGGCGGTTGGGGGCCCTGGGAGAAGTACGGCGGCGCCGATCTGCACGGCACTCCGGCCACGGCGACCGACGGCGCCGGGCGGCGCATGGTCTTCTCCGCCACCTCCAAGACGGTGGTGGGCTGGGTGCAGCCGAAGCCGGGTGCCCCGCTGGGCCCGGTCACGCCCACGGGGCTGCCGGACACCACGCTCCCGCTGACCGCGGAGGGACGCGAGGGCGGGGTGCGGCTGTGGTTCCGCAAGCCCGGGTCGGGCAACGTCCGTACGGCCCTGATGACGGGCGACGGCGGGCTGAAGCTGAACAACATGACCGACCTCGGAGGGCTCCAGGGCTTCGGCTCGGTGACGGCGAGCGGTCACGTGCTGGCGGGCCGCTCGGCGGGCGGGCAGCTGGGCACGGAGATCGGCCCGGGCCGGCCGTGGGAGCGGTCGCCGCTGATGTTCGTCGGCGCGCCCTCCTCCGTGATGACTGGGAAGAGCATGGTCAGCCTGGCGGTGGTGGGGCTCGACGCACGGCTGTACGTGACCTCGTCGGCCGACGCGCCGGACGCGCACCTGGCGCCGTGGCAGCCGGTGGGGCCGCGCAACACGGCCCCGTAGGAGGGCCGTAGAAGGGGCCTGGGGAAGGGGCCTGTTGAACGGGCCTGTTGAACGGGCCTGTTGAAGGAACCCCGCAGAAAGGGGCCTCGCGGAAAGGGGCCAGAGGCGGACGAAGTGCCTCCACATTCGGGTCGCATACCGGGATCAAAACCCCAATAGGACACCGTCACATCCGGTCGCTTTCGGAAAGTGGCAGTCATCGGCCGAATCGGTGAACCAAGTTCCCCGATTTGGCCTCTCTCTGACTGCTCAAGCGGTTTCTCCGCCCCGACCGAACCCAAGGCGTGACCCGATGCCCGTGACCCGTCGCCGCTTCGCGGCCCTGCTCACCGTGCTGACAGCCGGCGCCACCGGCGTGCTCTCCGTGGCCACCGGCCAGCAGACCTCGGCCGAGGCCACCCAGGAGAAGGGCCCGACCGCCGTCCTGCCCGCGAGCGTCACCACCGGGTCGGTCGTCCAGATCGTCGCGCACCCCGACGACGACCTCTTCTTCATGAACCCGGACCTCAGCCGTTCCCTGCTGGCCGGCACCCAGGTCACCACCGCGTACCTCACCTCCGGCGAGTCCGACGGCCGCAACGAGGCCGGCGGCGGCGCGGTCAAGGACCCCGAGCAGCCCGCCGACCGCACCCACTACGCGGAGGCCCGGCAGAACGGCATCCGCTCCGCGTACGCGCAGATGGCCACCGGCGACCGCACCAGCGCGTGGAAGCGCACGGTCATACCCACCGACGGTGGCGGCCGGGCCGAGCTCGACGTCCTCATAGCGAAGCCGCAGGTCAACCTGGTGTGGCTGATGCTGCGCGAGGCCCGCAGCACCGGCGGGGACACCCCCGAGAGCCTGCGCGGCCTGTGGGACGGCCGGATAACCGCGCTGGACTCCCAGCTGACCTCCGGCACCCCGGTCAAGCAGCCGTTCTCGTACACGAAGGACCAGCTCGTCCAGTCGATGGCCGGAGTCCTGGACCGGTACCGGCCGACGACGATACGGATGCAGGACCCGACGCCGAACCGGTACGGGGACAACGGCCGGTACACCGACCACCAGGACCACATGTACGGGGCGCGCTTCGTACAGGCCGCCACCGCCGCCTACGCCGCCCAGGTCCAGCGCCGCCCCCGCTTCTCGGTGCAGAGCTACCTCGGCTACCACAACAGCACCCTCCCCCACTCGCTCGACCCGCAGACGGCCGAGACGAAGACCGGCTACCTGCGGACCTACGCCTGGCAGGACCACCAGGACCACTGCGGCAGCCCCTCGGGGTGCGGCGACCGCAAGGTCGCGGGCAACCCGACCGGGCGCAACTGGGCCCAGTCGCTGCGCTACACCCGCGCCGACAGCACTTCCTGGCTGACGCAGGGAACGCCCGGCCGCCTCTGGGCGTTCGCCGCGCTCGACGGCCAGATGGCGTACTGGACGCGGGGACCCGGCGGCGACTGGGCGGGCCCGGTCCTCCTCCCGGGCACGGGCATCGACCCGGGCGCGGCCACCGCCCGCCTCCCCGACGGGCGCATCGCCGTCCTCGCCACCCGCACCGGCTTCGGCTCCGCGCCCACCGACTACCGGCGCGACGTCGTGTACGCCGTCCAGTCCGCGCCCGACGGTCCGTTCGGGCCGTGGCAGTCGCTCGGCACCCCCGAACGGACCGACCAGGAGGGCACCTCGGCGATCAGCGCCCCGGCAGCCGCCGTGGACGCGCAGGGCCTCCTCACGGTCTACGTGCGCGACTCCCGCCGCACCCTGCGCGCCACGGCCCAGCTCCCGGACGGCGGCTTCTCCCCCTGGCAGCGCCTGGGCGGCGAGGACCTGCAGGGCGACCCGGTGACGGCGGTCGACACCGCCGGCCGGCGCCACGTGTACGCCACCACCACCAAGTCGGTCCTGGCCTGGACCCAGCCCGCCCCGGGCTCCGCACTGGCCGGACCCTCGCCGACGGGCCTGCCCGCAACGACGGTCCCCCTCTCCGCCTCCCCGGACGGCGCGGGCGTCCGCCTGTACTTCCGCCGCCCGGACTCCGGCGTCGTACGCACCGCCCTGATCACGGCGGGCCCGGCGGCCAGGCCCCAGGTCTCCAGCGTCGCCGAGGCGGGCGGCCGGGCCGGCTACGGCGCGGTCGGCGCCGCGGGCCGCCTCGTCGCGGGCCGCGGCGAGAGCGGCACCATCAGCACCACGGGCCTCGGCGGCCCCCCTGCCTGGGTGGAATCCCGCATGCTCTTCGCAGGCGCCCCCTCGGCCGTCCTCGAACCCACCGGCACCACGACAACAGCCGTCCTGGGCCTGGACGCCGAACTCCACACCACGACAGCCCCCACCACCCCCACTCGCCCCACCTGGCACCGCGCGGTCCGCTGAGCCGACACCTTGGTTTGCTTGATTGATTGGCGCACAAGTGGCTTTCATCACTAGCCTGTTGACTCATGACCACCTTGGGGGAGGCCGGGCGGACTGGTAGGGGGGCGTATCGCGGTTTCAAGATCGCGAAGCGCGTGATCCACCAGCGATCCCTACTGGCCGACATCCGATACCGAGCAGTTGTCGAGGCCCTCTATCCGGGCCGCAAGCGGGACCATCCGATCCCGTCCACCATCTCTCAGGCAGCGAAGCTGTTGTGTGACGAGCTGGACTACGTCGAGATCCCGGAGGAACGCAGCCGCGGGCTCATGAGAGGCATGCGGCGCCGGATCCAGGAAAACGTGACCCACGGCATCCGGTTCCCGGAGTGGCGTGACGGCATGAACACCACGTTCTTCAGGCGTCTCACCCTCTGGGGGCAGCGGGTCGCCGAGAGCGAGAAAGGAGGCGAAGCCCTCGACCTCGCGGGTGTCCCGCCCGGTCCTCAGCGGGCGGCCCTGTTCGGCCGACGGTTCTCAGTGGCCACCTACGGGCTCCTGATCGACTCGCGCGGGCCGTCCGATGACGAGGAAGCCATCCGCATCGAGATGGCGAACGAGATCCTCCACGGGATGTCGGACGACGCCCGCGCCGAGCGCTACCGGCTGCTCCAGGACGCGGTCAATTCGCTGGCCACGGGTCTGTTGACCATGGCCACGAGTTACCTGGGCTTCGGCCAGAGCATCGAAGACGCCCTCGCCCTCAGCGGTGCGACCTTCGCCCTCGCAGCCGGTGTCATCACCGTTCGGCATCTCGGTTCTCCGCTGATGAGCGAGAAGACACAAGAGGCCCGCCGGCAGGCTCGGAACTGGCTCTTCTCCCTGCACGCATGGATGGTCGGCTATGTCCTCTGGGGGCAGGGAGCGGTACAGAGGGGCGAGTACGAGGGGATCGACCAGCTGGCCTACATCGTGCGCTGCCTGGCCACGCATGACGCGGAGATTCCCGACCTGCCGAGGGACCCGGACATCCAAGAGGACCTCGTCCTCCTGATCGAAAACTCGGAGAGAGCCGGCGACACCGAGCTGACCGCGGCGTTGATGCGGCTCCAAGGCGTCCTGCGCTGGAGAAGCGAGCACCTCGGGTCAGCCATCGGCAACCTCATAGCCATCGTTCAGAACGTTCCTGACTTCGGGGACGAGATCAGCCCCCCGATCATGTTGTCCGGCGGCGAGACGGACCGACCCGAACTGCCGCCCCCTCGTGGGGAAGCCACTCCCGACGGGGAGCCGCGCCCAGGGATCCCACCTTCCCGAGCCGAGTGAAGCCGTCAAGAACAAGCGGCCCCCGACCAAGGTCGGGGGCCGCTCCATTGGCCGTGTCAGCGGCCGACGGTCACAGGACCGGGAGGTTCTTGCGGAGTTCGAAGGCCGTGACCTCCGAGCGGTACTCCTCCCACTCCTGCTTCTTGTTGCGGAGGAAGAAGTCGAAGACGTGTTCGCCGAGGGTTTCGGCGACCAGTTCGCTGCGTTCCATCAGGGAGATGGCCTCGCCGAGGTTCTGCGGGAGGGGTTCGATGCCCATGGCGCGGCGTTCGGCGTCGGAGAGGGCCCAGACGTCGTCGTCGGCGCCCGCCGGGAGTTCGTAGCCCTCCTCGATGCCCTTGAGGCCGGCCGCGAGGAGGACGGCGTAGGTGAGGTACGGGTTGGCGCCGGAGTCGATCGAGCGGACCTCGACGCGGGAGGAGCCCGTCTTGCCCGGCTTGTACATCGGGACGCGGATCAGGGCGGAGCGGTTGTTGTGGCCCCAGCAGATGTACGAGGGGGCCTCGCCGCCCGCGCCGGCGCTGCGGGAGGAGCCGCCCCAGATGCGCTTGTAGGAGTTGACCCACTGGTTGGTGACCGCTGCCGTCTCGGCGGCGTGGCGCAGCAGGCCCGCGATGAAGGAGCGGCCGACCTTGGAGAGCTGGTACTCGGCGCCCGACTCGTAGAAGGCGTTGCGGTCACCCTCGAAGAGGGAGAGGTGGGTGTGCATGCCCGAGCCGGGGTATTCCGAGAACGGCTTCGGCATGAAGGTGGCCTGGACGCCCTGCTCGAGGGCCACCTGCTTCATGACCAGGCGGAAGGTCATGATGTTGTCGGCCGTGGAGAGGGCGTCGGCGTAGCGGAGGTCGATCTCCTGCTGGCCGGGGGCGCCCTCGTGGTGGCTGAACTCGACCGAGATGCCCATCGATTCGAGCATGGTGATCGCCTGGCGGCGGAAGTCCATTCCCACGTTCTGCGGGGTGTGGTCGAAGTAGCCGGAGTTGTCGGCCGGGACCGGGCGGGTGCCGTCCAGCGGCTTGTCCTTCAGCAGGAAGAACTCGATCTCCGGGTGGGTGTAGAAGGTGAAGCCCAGGTCGGAGGTCTTCGCCAGGATGCGCTTGAGGACGTAGCGCGGGTCCGCGAAGGACGGGGAGCCGTCCGGCATGAGGATGTCGCAGAACATCCGGGCGGTCCCGGGGGCCTCGGCGCGCCACGGCAGTATCTGGAACGTGCTCGGGTCCGGCTTGGCGATCATGTCGGACTCGTAGACCCGTGCGAAGCCCTCGATCGCGGAGCCGTCGAAGCCGATCCCCTCGTCGAAGGCCTGCTCCAGCTCCGCGGGGGCGACCGCGACGGACTTGAGGAAGCCCAGTACGTCGGTGAACCACAGGCGCACGAAGCGGATGTCGCGCTCCTCAAGCGTCCGGAGGACGAATTCCTGCTGCTTGTCCATACCTTCATCCTCGCAGTTCAGACGACCTGTGCACCACCGCCTCACGGGTCGGGGCACAGTCGGGCCGGCCCAGTATCGCCAGTGGTGGTTTCCGCCACATTACGCACCCGGGAAAGCTCACGGCACCCCCGCACTGACCTCGGAGCGGTCATGAGCATTACCATCTGCGCCCATGGGGGGCCTGCAGTACGTACAGCCGGGGCGTCGGGGACGTCCCGGGCTTCGGCGCGCCCTCCTCCTGACGGTCTTCGGCGCGCTGGTCGGGGTGCTGACCGGCGCGCTGTTCCTGTGCGCGTCCCGGTCGGGCGAGCCCTCCGTCTCCGCGCCCGCGCCGGCAGGCGTGCAGGCCGAGCCGGGGGCCCACGGCACGACGCACGCCGTCTGCGCGTCCCCGTACGACCTGCCCGGCTGCTCCTCCCTCGCGCACGTGCCCCCGGGCGTCCTGCCCGTACCGCCGCCCGCCGTAACCGTACCGGGCGGCGAGCCGCCGCCCGCCGCCGAGGCCTCCGGGGCGGGCCGGACCCGGCCGCCCGAGCCGCTCGCGCGCGCCCCCGACCTGCATGCCCTCCAAGTGCTGCGGACCTGACGGGTCCGGTTTTGCGTTCCACCCACCCCCCTCAGCAGAAGGAACCAGGGCACATGGCCAGCAAGTCCGGCAGGACCCACGAGAACACCGACCCGCACTCCCGCCAGGCGCGCATAGCCGAGATGCGCCGCGCCGACAAGATCCGGGAGCGGCGCAACAAGGCCATCGCGATCACGACCTCGACGGTCATCGTCGCCGGTCTGGTCGGTTTCGGCGCCTGGGTGCTGATCGACCAGAAGCAGACCGAGCAGCGCAAGAAGGAGGCCGCGGAGCAGATCCGCAAGGAGGCCGAGGAGGTCCGCAAGAAGCCGGTGGAGGGCGAGCAGGTCTGGGACGCGAAGAACCTGGGCCGCAACCACGTCGAGACCCCGGTGAAGTACGAGACGAACCCCCCGGTCGGCGGTGACCACCACCCCCGCTGGATGAACTGCAACGGCGACGTCTACAAGAACCCGCTGCCCGAGGTGAACGCCGTGCACTCGCTGGAGCACGGGGCCGTCTGGGTCACGTACAACGAGAAGGCCGCCAAGGCCGACGTGGACAAGCTCGCCGCGACCGTCGGCAAGACCCCGTACACGCTGATGAGCCCGATCAAGGAGCAGACCGGGGCGATCATGCTCAGCGCGTGGGGCAAGCAGCTGACCGTGGAGACGGCGGACGACCCGCGGGTGAAGCAGTTCTTCACCAAGTACGTGCAGGGCGAGCAGACCCCGGAACCGGGCGCGGCCTGCACGAGCGGGCTGGCCGCCAAGTGACCGGCCGCACGCCCCGTACGTACTGGGTCGCGGGCACGGCCGTCCTGCTGGCGCTGCTGTTCGCGGCGGCGGCCACGGTCGCCGCCGCGAACGGCGATCCCGGTGCGGCGCGCCCCCGGCCCGCCCCCGCCACCCCGGGGCTCCACTCCCCGGACGCCGGCTTCGCCCGGGACATGGCGGTGCATCACCAGCAGGTGGTGGAGATGTCCTTCATCGTGCGGGACCGCACCGGGGACGAGCCGGTACGCACCCTCGCCTTCGACATCGCCAACACCCAGGCCAACCAGCGGGGCATGCTGCTCGGCTGGCTGGACCTGTGGGGGCTGCCGAAGGTGGTGGCCGACGAGCCCCCGATGTCCTGGATGGGGACCTCGGGAGGCCACGGAGACCATGCGGGCCACGGCGCCGCCAAGCCCGGCGCGCTGATGCCCGGCATGGCCACCAAGGAGGAGCTGGAGCAGCTGGGAGCCGCCTCCGGGCGGGACGCCGAGGTGCTCTTCCTCCAGCTGATGACCGACCACCACAAGGGCGGCGTCGCGATGGCCGAGGGCTGTGCGCAGCAGTGCGTGACCCCGGTCGAGCGGGCGCTGGCCCAGGGCATGGTCGACGCGCAGCGCTCGGAGCTCACCCTGATGGCGGACATGCTGGGGAAGCGCGGGGCTGCGCCGCGCGGGTGACGGGAGACGCGCCGCGCGAGTGCCGGGACACGCCCGTACGGTGGTGAGAGGGCGCCCTCTCACCCGTACGGGCGTGTGCTCCCGCGCTCCCGCGCGTGGAGTCGCACGACGAGCCCTGGGCGGGGGGCGCCGAGGCGGGCGCAGCCGCGCCCCGCCGCTCGTACGGCGCTCAGGAGGTTGATGCGATGACCACCGCCGGAGAGATCATGCACAAGGGGGCCCAGTGGATCCCCGCCAACGAGACCCTGGACCGGGCCGCCCAGCTGATGAGTCAGCTGAATGTGGGCGCGCTGCCCATCAGCGACTCCGACGAACGGCTCTGCGGGATCCTGACCGACCGCGACATCGTGGTCGGCTGCGTGGCCAAGGGCCACGACCCGTCGAAGATCACGGCCGGTGACATGGCCCGGGGAACGCCGCGCTGGATCGACGCGGGCGCGGACGTCTCCGAGGTGCTGGAGGAGATGCAGAGCCACCAGATCCGCCGGCTGCCGGTGATCAGGAACAAGAAGCTGGTCGGCATGATCAGCGAGGCCGACCTGGCCAAGCACCTCTCCGAGGAGCAGATCGCGGGCTGGGCCGAGAAGGTCTACGCGAGGAGCTGACCGCCGGCTTCGCGGACCGCCCGGGCCACCTGGTCCGGGCGGTCGAGCATGACCAGGTGCCCGGAGGGCTCGGCGACCTCGAAGCGGGCCCCCAGCACGTCGGCGAGGTCCGCCTGGCGGGCCAGCCAGCGCAGGGCGGACCGCCCGGCCGAGCCGCCGTGACCGGCGAGGACGGTGGCGGGGGCGGCCAGCGGGTGCGTCCCGCGCAGGGCGAGCAGCTCGGCGGCCATGTCCGGGTAGCGGGAGTTCTCCAGCAGGGCGCCGCGCCAGACGCGGCCGGTGCGGTAGCAGCGGCGTACGAGGTCCCGTGCGGCCGGGTCGGGACCGCCGGTGCGGGAGGCCCGTACGGTGGCGCGCCGGGCCAGCGGCCCCAGGGCGGCCGGCAGCCCGGCGGCGGTCACCGCCCGGCCGAGCGCACGGGCGGCGCCGGTGCGGAGCGCGGCGGGCAGCACCGTACGGGGGTCTTCCTCGACGCTGCCGTCGAGGAGGACCAGGGCGGCGGTGCGCCGCGGGTACAGGCGGGCGAAGGCCTCGGCGTGGAACGCGGCGATCGAGTGCCCGACGACGGTGACCGGGCCGGTGAAGCCCAGCGCGTCCAGCAGGCCGGCGATCCGGTGGGCCTCCCCGGCGGTGGTCGGCGGCTCGACGGCCGGGCCGCTGAGGCCGTGGCCGGGCCGGTCGAAGCGGACGGTGCGGCCCGCGGCGGCGAGCAGCTCGGCGACCGGGTCCCAGTCGAACCAGGCCATGGCGAGCCCGGCGCTGAGCACGCACACGGGCCCCCGGCCCTCGACGACGACGTGCAGCGGCACCCCGTCCACGCGGACGAACCGGCCGGTGGCGCGCGCGTACGAAGCCGGGTACGAAGCCGCGTACGGAGTCGCGTGCGAGTCCGCGTAGGCAGTCGCGTACGGCGGCACGCGCGGCGGCTCGGGCCGTGGCTCGGGGCCCGGCACGGGCGGCGTCACGTACGGCCTTCCTTGTGGACCGAGTAGGCGAGCAGGCCGAGCCAGAGCGCCACGAGCAGCACCTGGAGCCGCTGCCCGGCGCCGAGGGCCCAGGTCCCGTGCCCCGCGGTGAACATGGCGATGGCGGTCAGCGTCCACGCGGTGGCGAGCAGTTCGAGGGCGACGAGGGCGGGGCCGTAGCGGGCGAGCGGGGCGAACCAGCCGTAGCGGCGGGCGGCGACGGTCAGGGCCACCAGGCCGACGAGGGCACCGGTCATGGCGAGGCTGCTGCTGACGGCATGGGCCCGGTGGGTGGCGGGGACCAGGCCGGCGGTCTCCAGGGCGGCGCATTCGGGGTCCACGGTGGGCGTGCAGCTCAGCGGCAGCCAGGCGTCGGCGGCGGTGGCCGCGCCGAAGAGGGTGACCCCGGCCCAGCCGACGACCGCCCAGAGGCGGCGCGACTCGGCGTACTTCAGCAGCCGGAACAGGGCCAGCAGTCCGCCGGCGAAGGCGAGCAGCCCGGCGGTGAAGTCGGTGGCCCGGAAGAGGCCGCCGAGCGGCTGGTCCTGGGCGGCGAGCTCGCTGACGTACGTCTCGATGGGGTTGAGGCCCGTGGAGACGACGACTTCGAGGACCCACGCGGTGTAGGCGGCGCCGGCGAGACCGATCAGGACGGCGACCGGCCAAGCGGTCCGCGGAGAGAGGCCATGTGGGGACATAGTGTGACTGATCCTAAGCAGACCCGGGGGTCGGTCCTATGATCGGATACCCGCCCCGGGTAGGGTTCCGGCCATGACGCGCAGTGCTGAGCGAGCCGCCCCGGGGTCCCGGTTGCTGCTGCTCGCCGCGCTGTTGCTGGGCATCGTCACCATGCACACCCTCGGCCATCCGTCCGCCTCCCATGCCATGGAGGACGTGTCCGCGGCCCACTCCGTTGCCTCGGCCGGGTCGCCCGGGCCTGCGGCGGACGGTGGCGCGCACCACACCCCGGCGTCCGTGCCGGTGGCGCCGGACCGGGAGCAGGGCCACCTGCCGGTCGTGGAACCGGCGCACGCACCGGCCCAGGCCCCGGTACCCGCCCCGGTCCCGGCCCCGGCCCTGGAAGCGGGCCTGGAACCGGCGCAGGCCGCCGGGACACAGTGGCCCGGTACCGGCATGGACCCCATGTCCGTCTGCTCCGCCGTGCTCGCGGGGCTCGTCCTGCTGTACCTCGGCGCCGGACCGGCCGGCTCCCGCGACGCCGCGCCGCTCGGGGGCGCGGCCCGCATACCGGGCCGGTCCGGTGGCCCGGATCCGCCCTCGCCCCGCGAGCTCCTGACCCGGCTGGCGGTCCTGCGGGTATAGGCCCGGCCCCCGGCCGTCGCCTCCGCATGCCCATGCGTCCGTACGTCCGCATGCGCGTACGTCTGTGCGCCCGCATGCCTTCGTGCCCGTGCGCAAGGCACCCGCACGCCCGCGGTGCCCCAGTCCCGGTACGCCCGCATGCCGTACTCCCGCATGCCCGTACGCCCGTACGCCCGTACGCCCGCGAGGCGGCGCCGAACCGCGCCCATGAATCCGTAACACCAGACCCACGAGGTGCTCCCATGCGCTCTCTCCCCACCCGCCGCGCCGTCCTCGGCGCATCCGCGGCCCTCGCCGGCTCCGGACTGCTCGCCGCCTGTTCCGGCTCATCCGGTTCCTCGGGCACGGACCACGGCTCCATGAACCACGGCGGCTCCGCCGCCGACGGCCCCGAGGGGTACGTGGACCCGGCCGGACCCGAGGTCCGCGCCGCCGAGGCGGCCCGCAAGGCCACCGGCCCGCTCACCGAGGTCAAGGTCACCGCCACCGCCACCCCGCTCGACCTCGGCGCCGGGCGGACCGTCCGCTCCTGGGCTTACGGGGACAAGCTGCCGGGCCAGGAGATCCGGGCCACCGCCGGCGGCACCCTCTCCCTCACCCTGGCCAACAACCTCCCCGAGGCCACCTCCCTGCACTGGCACGGGCTCGCGCTGCGCAACGACATGGACGGGGTCCCCGGGCTGACCCAGCGGGACATCGCCCCGGGCGGATCCTTCACGTACAAGTTCGCCGTCGCGCAGCCCGGGACGTACTGGTTCCACCCGCACACCGGAGTCCAGCAGGACCGCGGCCTCTACGCCCCGCTCGTCATCGAGGACCCGAAGGAACCCCTCTCCTACGACAAGGAGTGGGTGGTGGTCCTGGACGACTGGATCGACGGAGTGGACGGCGCCACCCCGGAAGCCGTCCTCGCCGAACTCCGCAAGGGCATGGGCGACAGCGGGAACGGCAACGGGGGCGGAGGCGGAGGCGGCCACGCCGGGCACGGAGCCCCGCCCGCCCCGGGTGCGAGCAGCCCCGGCGGCCGCTCGCACGTCCTCATGGGCGCCGACAGCGATATCCTCGGCAAGGACGCGGGCGACGTCGCCTACCCCTACTACCTGATCAACGGCCGGGTGGCGCAGGACCCGTCGGTCTTCACCGCCCGCCCCGGGGACCGGATCCGGCTGCGCATCATCAACGCCGGCGCAGACACCGCCTTCCGGATCGCCCTCGGCGGACACGAGCTGACGGTCACGCACACCGACGGCTACCCGGTGGAGCACGTGAAGACGGGCTCGCTGCTCCTGGGCATGGGCGAGCGGTACGACGTCCTGGTCACCGCCCAGGACGGGGTGTTCCCGCTCACCGCGCTGGCCGAGGGCAAGGGCCAGTCGGCGCTGGCGGTGCTGCGCACCGGGGCGGGTACGGCGCCCACGGCCGCGACCCGGCCGGCCGAACTGGACGCGCGGCCGCCGGCGGCGGACTCGTTCAAGGCCGCCGGTGCGGCCGTACTGGCCTCGCGCGAGCCGGACCGTACGGTGCAGATCCGCCTGACCGGCTCCATGACCCGGTACAACTGGGCCTTCGACGGCAAGCCGTACACACCGGACCAGCGGCACCCGGTGAAGGCGGGCGAGCGGGTCCGGCTGGAGTTCCGCAACGCGACGCCGATGTGGCACCCGCTGCATCTGCACGGCCACACCTTCGCGCTGGGCGGAGGGGCCGGCGGGGCGCGCAAGGACACCGCGATCGTCCTGCCGGGCGGGAGGCTGACGGCGGACTTCGACGCGGACAACCCCGGGCTGTGGATGGTCCATTGCCACAACGTCTACCACTCGGAGTCCGGAATGATGACGGTACTGGGCTACCAGCTGTAGGCAGCGGCCGTACGGTCCCGGGCCGGCTCCTTCGGCGGGCCGACCCGGGCCCCGGGCGGGGCGGGGCGGGGCGGGGGCCGGGCGGGCCCCGGGCGGGGGCCGGGCGGGAATTCGGATGGGCGCGGGTCGTGGGCATGGCACCCTTGCGGTGATCACAGCAGCTGCGACAAAGGACGCCCCCGCCGGTATGAGCACCCCGCCGAACCCGCCCAGCACCCCCGCCGGACCCCCGACGGAGCCGGCGGACACCCCGATACCCGAGACGGCCTCCATACCGGCGCCCGTGCAGCCGCTGTCGCTCGACAAGACCCCGCCCTCGGCGGCCACCGAGGCTCCCGAGGCATCGGCCGCAGAGGCTCCCGAGGCGTCGGCAGCCGCGGAGCAGCCGGCCCCCGCGGAGTCACCGGCCCCCGTCGAGGCCCCGGCAACTCCTGCTCCCGCGACTTCCGAAGCGCCCGCCGCCCCGGCAACCCCCGAGGCCCCGGCCGCCCCTGCGGACTCTGCCGCCCCCGAGGCCCCGGCCGCCCCCGGCCCGTCGCCGTTCGCCCCGCCCGCGCCGTCGCCGTTCGCCACCCCTGCCCCGGGCGCCGCCTCGTCGCCGTTCGCCACGCCCGCCCCGGGCTCCACCCCGTCCCCGTTCGCCACGCCCGCCCCGGGCGCGCCGACCGTGCCGGGCGCCCCGACCGCCCCCGGCATGCCCGGCGCCCCCGCCTGGGGCCAGCCCGGCTTCGGCGCGGGCCCGTACGGCGGTTACCCGCAGCCGAAGCCGGCCACCAACGGCCTGGCCGTCGCCGCCGTGATCGTGGCCAGCTTCGGCGTCATGACCGCCGTCGTGCCCTTCTTCTTCTGGGCCGGCGCCCTGATGGCCGTCGTCGCCACGGGTCTCGGCATCGGCGCCGTCGTCCGCGCCAACAACGGCGCCCCGAACAAGACGATGGCGGTCGTCGGCACCGCCCTCGGCGTGCTCGGCCTCGCCGCCTCGATCGGCGGCTTCTTCATCACGACCACCTTCCTCGAGAACACCTCCGGTCGCCACGAGCAGGGCATCGACATCGGCGAGGACGACATGGACCTCGAGGGCCTCTACCCCAGCGGTGAGCCCTGGCCGTCCGCCTCCCGGTCGCCCTCCCAGGTTCCGGGTCTGACCAGCGCGCTGCCGTTCGGCGAGACCTTCACCTACCCGAACGGCGTCAAGGTGAGCCTGTCGGCGCCGACGAAGTACGAGCCGAAGGGCATCATCGCCCGCGAGCAGGTGAAGAACGCGATCCAGCTGACGGTCACCATCACCAACGGTTCGTCCTCGCCGCACGAGGTCATCTACGCCATGCCCAACGTCCGCGACGAGCAGGGGATGACCGCCGAGATGGTCTTCGACAGCGGCGGCTCCGGCGGCGGCGTTCCGAAGATGATCAAGGGGTCCATCCTGCCGGGCGCGTCCGCCAGCGGGATCGTGGCCTTCGAGGTCCCCGAGGGCACCAAGAGCATCACCGCGGACATCTCCGCGGGAACCCTGCTCGACGACGTGAAGTACGCCGGCCCGATCGGCTGACGAAGCAGTCCCCGCAAGGGAAAACAGGCGGGGCCCAGGACATCGCGTCAGAAAGACGATTAGACTGGGCCCCGTGCCTCAACTACGCCTCGCTCTGAATCAGATCGACTCGCACGTCGGCAACATCGCCGCCAACGCCGACTCGGTCGTGCACTGGACCCGGCACTCCGCCGAGCAGGGTGCCCACCTGGTGGCGTTCCCGGAGATGATGCTGACCGGGTACCCCGTCGAGGACCTCGCCCTGCGCGGCTCCTTCGTCGAGGCCTCCCGCGCCGCGCTGCGCGGGCTCGCGGAGCGGCTGGCGGCCGAGGGCCTCGGCGAACTGCCGGTCGTCGTCGGCTACCTCGACCGCACCGAGAAGGCCGTCCCCCGGCTCGGCAAGCCGGCCGGCTCCCCCGAGAACGCGGCGGCCGTGCTGCACCGCGGGCAGGTCGTCCTGCGCTTCGCCAAGCACCACCTGCCCAACTACGGGGTGTTCGACGAGTTCCGGTACTTCGTGCCGGGCGACACCCAGCCCGTGATCCGGGTGCACGGCGTCGACGTGGCCCTGGCCATCTGCGAGGACCTCTGGCAGGAGGGCGGCCGGGTCCCGGCCACCCGCTCCGCCGGGGCCGGACTGCTGATCTCCGTCAACGCGTCACCGTACGAGCGCAACAAGGACGACCTGCGCCTCGAACTGGTCCAGAAGCGGGCCCAGGAGGCCGGCTGCACCCTCGCCTACCTGGCGATGATCGGCGGCCAGGACGAGCTGGTCTTCGACGGCGACTCGATCGTCGTCGACGCCGACGGCGAGGTCATCGCCCGCGCCCCGCAGTTCTCCGAGGGCTGCGTCCTGGTCGACCTCGACCTGCCCGCCGCGCGCGCCGACGCCCCCGAGGGCGTGGTGGACGACGGGCTGCGCATCGACCGCGTGATCCTGTCCGAGGAGCCGGTGGAGCCGTACGAGGCCGTGGTCACCGGCGGTTACGCCGACCGCCTCGACGACGACGAGGAGATCTACGACGCGCTGGTCGTGGGCCTGCGCGCGTACGTCAAGAAGAACGGGTTCCGCTCCGTCCTGATCGGGCTCTCCGGAGGCATCGACTCCGCCCTCGTCGCCGCCATCGCCTGCGACGCGATCGGCGCGCAGAACGTGTACGGCGTCTCGATGCCCTCGAAGTACTCCTCGGACCACTCCAAGGGGGACGCGGCCGACCTGGCCGAGCGGACCGGCCTGAACTTCCGGACCGTGCCGATCGAGCCGATGTTCGACGCGTACATGGGCTCGCTGGGCCTCACCGGCCTGGCCGAGGAGAACCTGCAGTCCCGGCTGCGCGGCACCATGCTGATGGCGGTCTCCAACCAGGAGGGCCACATCGTGCTGGCCCCGGGCAACAAGTCGGAACTGGCCGTCGGCTACTCCACTCTCTACGGCGACTCGGTGGGCGCGTACGGCCCGATCAAGGACGTCTACAAGACGGACGTCTTCCGGCTCGCGCAGTACCGCAACCGGGCCGCCGCCGAACGCGGCGAGAGCCCGCCGATCCCGGAGAACTCCATCGTGAAGCCGCCGAGCGCCGAACTGCGCCCGGGCCAGGTGGACACCGACTCGCTGCCGGACTACCCGGTGCTCGACGCGATCCTGGCCCTGTACGTGGACCGCGACCAGGGCATGGAGGCGATCGTGGAGGCCGGGTTCGACCGTGAGCTGGTCGCCCGGACCCTGCGGATGGTGGACACGGCGGAGTACAAGCGCCGCCAGTACCCGCCGGGCACGAAGATCTCCGCGAAGGGCTTCGGCAAGGACCGCCGGCTGCCGATCACGAACGGCTGGCGCGAGCAGGCGTAGCGGCCCGCCCGGCTGGTGCACGCGGCTCCGGGCCCGGCTCCGGGCCCGGCTGCCGGGCCCGGAGCCGCGTTGGTCAGGGCTTGACCGTGACCCGGGCGGCGACCGGAAGGTGGTCGCTGCCCGTGCGCGGCAGGGTCCACGAGGCCTCCGGCCGGATCCCGCGGACCATGATCTGGTCGATCCGGGCCATCGGGAACTGCGCCGGCCAGCTGAAGCCGAAGCCGTCGCCCGCCGCGCCCTGGGTGGAGCGCATCTGCGAGGTCACCTCGGACAGGGCGCGGTCGTTCATGGTGCCGTTGAGGTCGCCGAGCAGGATGACCTTCTTCAGCGGTTCGGCGGCGAGCGCGGCGCCCAGCGCGTCGGCGCTGTCGTCGCGCTGGTTCGCGGTGAAGCCGGCGTTCATCTTGACCCGGACCGAGGGGAGGTGCGCGACGAAGGCCGCGACCTTGCCGTGCGGGGTGTCGACGGTGGCCCGCATGGCCCGGGTCCAGCCCATCCTGATGTCGACGGGCGCGCTCGCGCTCAGCGGGTACTTGCTCCACACGCCGACCGTGCCCTCGACCGCGTGGTACTTGTACGTGCCCGCCAGGGCTTTCTCGTAGACGGGGACGGCGCTCCCCTTGAGCTCGGTGAGGGCCAGGATGTCGGCCCCGGACTTGGCGACCGCTTCGGCGGTGCCGCGCGGGTCGGGGTTGTCGGCGTCGACGTTGTGGGTGGCGACCACGAGGTTGCCGCCGGAGCCGGACTTGTCGGTGACCAGGCCGCCGAAGAGGTTCACCCAGACCGCGCCCGTCAGCACGAGGGCGATGAGCGCGGTCGCGGACTTGCGCAGGACGGCGCCGGCCAGCAGGAGCGGGACGGCCAGGCCCAGCCAGGGCAGGAAGGTCTCGGTGAGGCTGCCGAGGTTGCCCACGTCGTTGGGCAGCTCCGCGTGGAAGATCATCACCAGCGAGATCAGTACGGCGATCGCGGCGATCACCCCTCCGCGCCGCCAGATCCCGGGGTCCTTGCTCAGTTCGGCCAGCCGGCGCCGGAAGCGGGATCCGGAGGGCTCGGGCTCCGAGCCGCCGTTCCCCGATTCCGTCATGTACGCCTGTGCCATGCCACTGCCCTCACTGCCGTGCTCGCGCTCCGTCCCCGCCCCTTGACCCTAGGCGATGCACGAAGCCTTCCGTGTCGTACGTCACGACCGTCCGTCGCGCTCGTACGTCCGGGAAGACGAACGGCCGTGCGCAGGGGGTTCCGCTTGTCACGAAACGCGCACATTGGATCCTCCGGGCCGGTGTGCGCCCCACACCACTTCCGCCTTCGGCCCCGCGGATGCCACCATGGTGGGTGAGTCCGGGGACGCCGTGAGGGCGCCTCGAGATGACACAAGGAGCAGTTGCAATGACGCATGCCGTTTCGCCTGCCCGCGAACCCGCATCCGCGGCCTCCCCCACCCTGTACGGAGGCACGGGCACCCGGCGCATCACCGTCCGCGACCTGACCCTCGCCAAGGAACGCGGCGAGAAGTGGCCCATGCTCACGGCCTACGACGCGATGACCGCGTCCGTCTTCGACGAGTCCGGCATCCCGGTCATCCTCGTCGGCGACTCCATGGGCAATTGCCACCTCGGCTACGACTCCACCGTCCCGGTGACGATGGACCAGATGGCCATGCTCTCGGCGGCCGTCGTACGGGGCACGAGCCGCGCCCTGGTCATCGGCGACATGCCGTTCGGCTCGTACCAGGAAGGCGCCGTGCAGGCGCTGCGCAGCGCCACCCGTCTCGTGAAGGAGGCCGGGGTCGGAGCGGTGAAGCTGGAGGGCGGCGAGCGCTCGCTGCACCAGACCGAGCTGATCGTGCAGTCGGGCATCCCCGTCATGTCCCACCTGGGCCTGACCCCGCAGTCCGTCAACGCCATGGGCTACCGGGTGCAGGGCCGCGGCGACGAGGCCGCGCACCAGCTGCTGCGCGACGCGAAGGCGGCGCAGGACGCGGGCGCCTTCGCGGTGGTCCTGGAGCTCGTCCCGGCCGAGCTGGCCGCCGAGGTCACCCGGTCCCTGCACATCCCGACGGTCGGCATCGGCGCCGGCTCGGAGTGCGACGCGCAGGTGCTGGTGTGGACCGACATGATGGGCCTGGCCGGCGGAAAGCTGCCGCGGTTCGTGAAGCAGTACGCGAACCTGCGGGCGACCATGGGCGACGCGGCGAAGGCCTTCGCCGAGGACGTGGTCGGCGGAACGTTCCCGCAGGAAGAGCACGCCTTCCACTGACGGGGGCGGCCGCTCCGGCGGCCCGCCGACCGCCCGTCGACCGCTCGTCGACCGCTCCACCGACAGCCCGCCGACCGTGTGTCGGCGGGCTGTCGTATGCCTGTCGTACGTTTGTCGGTCGGCTGTCGGTGCTTTGTCAGTGGCGGCTGCTCCCATGGGGGCATGACGCGAAACGACAACAAGCCCAACGCCGTGGAGGTACGGGGGCTGGTCAAGCACTACGGCGAGACCAAGGCCCTCGACGGTGTCGACCTGGACGTCCGGGAGGGCACGGTCCTCGGGGTCCTCGGCCCCAACGGCGCCGGCAAGACGACGCTGGTCCGCTGCCTCTCCACCCTGATCACCCCCGACTCCGGCACGGCCGTCGTCGCCGGGTACGACGTGGTCCGCCAGCCGCGGCAGCTGCGCCGCACCATCGGCCTCACCGGCCAGTACGCCTCGGTCGACGAGAAGCTCTCCGGCTGGGAGAACCTCTACATGATCGGGCGGCTGCTCGATCTCTCCCGCAAGGACGCCCGCCGCCGCGCGGACGAGATGCTGGAGCGGTTCTCCCTGACCGAGGCGGCCAAGAAGGCCGCCATGAACTACTCCGGCGGCATGCGCCGCCGGCTCGACCTCGCCGCCTCCCTGATCGGCAACCCGGCCGTGCTCTACCTGGACGAGCCGACCACCGGTCTCGACCCGCGCACCCGCAACGAGGTGTGGGACGAGGTCCAGCGGCTGGTCGCCGAGGGCGCCACCGTGCTGCTCACCACCCAGTACATGGAGGAGGCCGAGCAGCTCGCCGGCGAGCTGACGGTCATCGACCGCGGCAAGGTCATCGCCAACGGCAAGGTCGACGAGCTGAAGGCGCGCGTCGGCGGCCGCACCCTGAAGATCCGCCCCGTGGCCTCCGCCGACCTGCCGGGCATGGCCCGCGCGCTGGCCGAGGCCGGACTGGACGGCGTGGCCGGCACCCAGGCCGTACCGGACGAGGGCGTGCTGCTGGTCCCGATCCTGAGCGACGAGCAGCTGACCGCCGTGGTCGGCCTGCTGGCCGCCCGCGGGTACGCCATCGCCGATCTCGGCACCTACCTGCCCAGCCTCGACGAGGTGTTCCTGGCCATCACCGGCCAGAAGCCCACCGTCGTCGAGGACTCCGTCCCCACCGAGAAGACCGAGGAGGTCGCGGCATGAGCACCGTAACCACGACGAAGCCCGCGCCCACCGCGCCCGGTCCGGCCCCGGTGGCCGCGGACCCCGGCGAGGGCCGGATCGGCCTGCGGGGCAACCTGCGGCACATCGGCGCCCTGGTGCGTCGCAACGCCCTCCAGATCAAGCAGGACCCCGAGTCGATGTTCGACGTCGTGTTCATGCCGATCATCTTCACGCTGCTGTTCGTGTTCGTCTTCGGCGGCGCGATCTCCGGCAAGGGCAACCAGGCGGAATACGTCAACTACGTGGTCCCGGGCCTCATGGCCATGATGGGCATGAACATCGCCATGGGCGTCGGCACGGGTGTCAACGACGACTTCAAGAAGGGTGTCATGGACCGGTTCCGGTCCATGCCCATCGCCCGGTCCTCGGTACTGATCGCCAAGATCGTCGTCGAGCTCGGCCGGATGATGGTCGCCATCGCGATCCTGCTGGCCGTGGGCTTCCTGCTCGGCCTGTCGATCAAGGGACCGGTGCTGGGCCTGTTCCTCGCCATCGGGCTCTCGGCCGTCTTCGGCGCCTCGCTGATGTGGATCTTCGTCCTGCTCGGTCTCACCCTGAAGACCCCGCAGGCGGTCCAGGGCATGGCGATGATGGTCCTGATGCCGCTGCAGTTCGGCAGCTCGATCTTCGCCCCGCCGACCACGATGCCGGGCTGGCTGCAGTCCTTCACGGACTACAACCCGCTGTCGAACCTGGCGGACGCCGCCCGAGCCCTGATCAACGACGCGCCGGTCGGCGACTCGGTGTGGATGACCCTGGCCTGGTCGGTCGCCATCACCGCGGTCACCATGCCGCTCGCGGTACGGAAGTTCCGCCAGAAGACCTGATCCGCGGACCGATCCGTTCGGATCGCGTCCCGGACGGACACCGGCCGGGGGCCGGATCAGATGAGGGCGGTGGCCTCCTCCATGGTGAGGCCGCCGCCTTCGGCGTACGCCTTCTCGTAGGCCGCGTCGCCGAGCGCCGCCCTCGCCAGCTCCTCGACGAGGGCGGCGTCCTCGCGTTCCGTGGTGATCGGGAAGTGCCCGGGCGGGAGGTGGGTCCGGTAGGCGCCGAACAGCCGGGCGGCGTCGTACTCGCGCCGCGGGCCGCCGAGCGAGACGAGGGAGACGGCCCCGGTCAGCAGGTACACGGCGGGCAGTTGCGGGGCGACCATCATCACGAGCGGGTCCCGGACCCTGGCCGCGGCCTCGCGGATCCGCACCAGCGCTTCCTCGTACTCGCCGTCCTGGTTGTCCAGCCAGGCCATCGTGGCGAGGAGGAACACGTCGAAGACGGCGTACGCGCCGAGCGCGAAGTCCTCGCGCAGCGCCTCGAGCTGGGCCCGGGCCTCGGCGATCCGGCCGGTGCGGCCGAGGAGGCCCGCGAGGAACATCCGGGCGGCGGGCATGGCCTCGTTGCCGTACCCCTGCCACCGTGCCGTGATCTCGGTGAGGATCGCCTCGGCCTCCTCGGCCTCCCCGTTCTCGACCAGCGTTCCGGCCATCCGTACGCGCAACACCGTCACCTGGGCCTTGGCACCCAGGCGTTCGGCGTGCTCGATCGCGGCCCGGAAGTCCTCGGCGGCCGGCGCGTACATACCGCGCTTCTCCCGGGACTCGGCCCGCGCGGACAGCGCCTCGGCGCAGCCCCAGTCGTCGCCGAGCTCGCGGAAGAGGGCCAGGCTCTCCTCGGCGTCGCGGGAGGCGTCGCCGGCCCAGTCCGCCCGGTTGGCGAGGATGTTGGCCCGGAGCTGCAGGGCGGAGGCGAGCTCCCAGCGGTAGCCGAAGGAACGGGCGGTCTCGACGGTCTCGTCCACGACGCGCTGCAGCAGCCGGGGGTCGCCCGCGATCATGACGGCGTAGATCCAGAGGGAGGCAGGGGACCGGCAGGTCTGCGGCAGCCCGGGCCGGTAGGCGGCGAGCACGCCGTCGATCTGGGCACGGACCTCGGGGGTGTCCCAGGTGTCGCTGTTCTGGTCGCGGGCGGCCAGCCGGATCAGCTGGATGCCGCGCCAGGCCTCGGTGAGGAGTTCGCCGCTGTACGGCGGGGGCGTGTCGACGATCCGCTCGTGGACGGGCTCGGCGGGGACGGAGGGCGCCGCGAAGGGGTTGGGGCCGAGCGCGGCGGCCGCCTCGGACCAGTGCCGGGACTCGGTGGCCAGGTCGTGCATGTGCCAGTACCAGCCCAGGGAGTGGACGAGGCACAGCACTTCGCCGGCGTCGCGGGCGGCGACCGCGCGGCGCAGGGCGGTACGGATGTTCTCGTACTCGGTGACGAGCCGCTCGGTGGCGGCCCGCTGGCCGTGACCGCGGAGCAGCGGCTCGGTGGTGCGGGCCAGTTCGCGGTAGTGGACGAGGTGGCGGCGCTCGGTGTGCTCGCGGTCGTCCCCGGCGGCGGCGAGGCGCTCGGCAGCGTACTCGGCGACGGTCTCCAGGAGGCGGTAGCGCATGCCGGAGCCGTCGGGTCCGGGGGCGGCGACGACGAGGGACTTGTCGACGAGGGAGCCGAGGACGTCTGCGGTGTCGTAGGACGGGTCGGCGCAGACGGCCTCGGCGGCGGCGAGGTCGCAGCCGCCGGCGAAGACGGACAGACGGCGCAGGACGGTGCGTTCGGGCTCGTCGAGGAGGTCCCAGGACCAGTCGACGACGGCACGCAGGGTCTGCTGCCGGGGCAGGACCGTACGGGCCCCGCTGGTCAGCAGCCGGAAACGGTCGTCGAGGCGGTCGGCGATCTGACGCGGGGTGAGCAGCCGCAACCGGGCCGCGGCCAGCTCGATGGCGAGCGGCAGACCGTCCAGGCGCCGGCAGATCTCGGCCGCCGCGGCCGGGTCGTCGTCGGTACGGAACCCCGGGCGGGCGGCGGCCCCGCGGTCACCGAGCAGCCGCAGCGCCACGGGATCGGGCAGCGGCTCCACCGGGCGCAGCGACTCCCCCGGCACGCCCAGGGGTTCACGGCTCGTCGCCAGGATCTGCACACCCGGGCAGCGTGCCAAGAGCTCCTCCGCCAGCTCGGCGGCCGCCCCGATGACGTGCTCGCAGTTGTCGAGCAGCAGAAGGAGCCGCTGCCGCGCGCAGTGCTCGGCGAGCCGGTCCAGCGGGGCGTCGCCGGTCCGGTCGGTCAGGGCGCGCAGCTCCTCGGCGGCGGCGCCGCGCAGCTTGGTCTCCCGGGCTCCGAGCGCGGCGAGCGCGGCCTCGGCGACGTCCTCCGGGTCGTCCACGGGGGCCAGCTCGACGAACCACACGCCGTCGGGCCATCCGCCGTGCGCGTCGTGCGCCTCGGCGGCCTCCTGCGAGAGCCGCGTCTTGCCGGCCCCGCCGGGCCCGAGGAGCGTGACGAGCCGCGCCCGCGCGAGATCCTCCCCGATGACGCGGATGTCGTCCTCACGGCCGACGAAGGTGGTGAGCCGAGCCCGCAGATTCCCGCTCCCCCGACCGGCCTGCCGGGACGCCCCGGACGCCGACGGCGGATACGGGCCTGGCCCGGACCCGGGGTGACCCGCGGCGTAGGGGGCGGCGCCCTGGCCCGGCTGCCCTATCGCCCCGGGCGCCGACGGCGGATACGGGCCTGGCCCGGACCCGGGATGACCCGCGGCGTAGGGGGCGGCGCCCTGGCCCGGCTGCCCTATCGCCCCGGGCGCCGACGGCGGATACGGGCCTGGCCCGGACCCGGGATGACCCGCGGCGTAGGGGGCGGCGCCCTGGCCCGGCTGCGCCGGATGCCCGCCCGGGGTGGGGTCGGGGGCGCCCGGCTGCCGTGCGGCGCGGGGTGCGGCGCCGTGCGGCCCGGGTCCGGGCGGCGTTCCGGCGGCGGGGTCCTGCTCGGGCGGTGCCGGGTGCGCGGCGGCACCGGTGTCGGCCGGGTAGGGGGCGGGCTCGGGTCGACGGGGCGTCGAGGGGGTGAGGAGCTCGGTGTGCAGGGTGCGCAGGGCGGGGCCCGGGTCCGTGCCGAGCCGGGCCGCCAGGTCCCGGCGTACGGCGTCGTACGCGGCCAGCGCCTCCGCCGGGCGGCCCGCGTCGCGCAGCGCCCGGATGCGCAGGGCCTGCAGCGGCTCGTCCAGCGGCTGCTGCGCGCACAGCGCGGTCAGCTCCGGCAGGGACCGCTCGGCCCCGCCCAGGGCCAGGGCCGCCGCGAGCCGGCCCCGGCGCGCGTCCATCCGTACGGCCTCCCAGCGCGCGGACTCCGCGCCCGGGTCCGGCAGGTCGGCGAGGGCCGGTCCGCGCCACAGGGCGAGGGCCTCCTCGTACCGGGCGGCGGCCTCGGCCGGGTCCCGCGTCTCGGCCGCGGACCGTGCGAGGCGCTCGAAGCGGTACAGGTCGACGTCCTCGCGTTCGGCGGCGAGCTGGTAGCCGCCCTCCGCGGAGCGCACGGCGGCGTGCCCGAGGGCCCGCCGCAGCCGGGCGACCAGCGCCTGCAGGGCGGCCACCGCGTCGGCCGGCGGGTCGCCGTCCCACACCTCGGCGACCAGCAGCGCGGCCGGCACCACCCGCCCCGGCCGCAGCGCGAGCGCGGTCAGGAGCGCCCGCAGGCGCGCTCCGCCGACGGCGACGGGGGTCCCGTCGTCGTGGATGGCCTGGGCGGTGCCGAGAATTCCGTAACGCACCGGCCCATTGTCCCCGCAGCCCGCCCCGGACCCGAACAATTTTCCCTTCGGCGGCCGGGATAGGTTTCCCGGCATGGGTCATCAGGGCAGCCGCGGCGAGCGGCGGATCAGTTCGGTATTCCTCGGCATCTTCGCCGTCATGGCCGTCACCGGCTGGGCCGTGTGGACGGGGTACTCGACGAGCACCGGGCTCGCGGTGTTCCTCTTCGTGACGTCGGCGTGGATCGTCTCCCTCTGCCTGCACGAGTACGCGCACGCCCGCACCGCCCTGCACAGCGGCGACCTCTCGGTGGGCGCCAAGGGCTACTTGACGCTGAATCCGCTGAATTATTCGCACGCGCTGCTCAGCATCGTGCTGCCGGTGCTCTTCGTGATCCTGGGCGGGCTGGGCCTGCCCGGCGGCGCCGTCTACATCGAGCGCGGCCGGATCCGGGGGCGCTGGAAGCACAGCCTCATCTCGGCGGCGGGCCCGCTGACCAACGTGGCGTTCGCCGTCATCTGCACGGCGCCGTTCTGGCTGGACGCCCTCGACGGGGTCCCGATGCCCTTCCGCTACGCCCTCGCCTTCCTGGCCCTGCTCCAGGTCTCGGCGGCGATCCTGAACTTCCTGCCGGTTCCGGGCCTCGACGGCTACGGGGTCATCGAACCCTGGCTGTCGCACCGGGTGCGCCGCGAGGTGGAGCCGCTGGCGCCGTTCGGCCTGATCGCCGTCTTCGCCCTGCTGTGGATCCCGGAGGTCAACGTCTTCTTCTTCGGCGTGGTGCGCGACCTGCTGTCCGCACTGGGCGTGTCGGGCCTGGAGACGGACTGCGGCCACGCCCTCTACCGCTTCTGGCAGGACGCCGGCAGCTTCTGCGAGGCCCCCTGACGCGGCCCCGCCCGGCCCCCTACGAGGTCCGCGCGGCCTTCTCGGCCTTCGCCTTGCGCAGGTAGTACCAGGCCAGGTTGGACGTGAGCCCCGCGAGCAGCACCCAGACGATCCCGAGGTAGCTGCCCTCCACGAAGGCGACGACGGCCGCGGCCACCGCAAGGACGCAGACGACAACGGCGAAGACGGCAAGGCGGGGCATGGGAAGAGCTCCTCGGGGACACTGAACGGGGTCGAGCCCCTCCAGTGTCCCCCATGCCCCGCAGTGCTGCCGTAAGGTCCGGCCGCCCGGCTCAGACGTCCGTGAGGCGCAGGCCCGCGTGGGCCTTGTAGCGGCGGTTGGTGGAGATGAGGTTGGCGACCAGGGATTCGACCTGGTGGGCGTTGCGCAGGCGGCCCGCGAAGACGCCGCGCATGCCGGGGACGCGGGCGGCGAGGGCCTGGACGATGTCCGTGTCGGCGCGGGATTCGCCGAGGACCATCACGTCGGTGTCGATCTCGTCGATCGACTCGTCCTGCAGGAGGACCGCCGAGAGGTGGTGGAAGGCCGCCGTGACGCGGGAGTCGGGGAGGAGGGCGGCGGCCTGCTGGGCGGCGCTGCCCTCTTCGACCTGGAGGGCGTAGGCGCCCTGCTTGTCGAAGCCCAGCGGGTTGACGCAGTCCACGACGAGCTTGCCCGCGAGGTCTTCGCGCAGGGCTTCGAGGGTCTTGGCGTGGCCCTCCCACGGCACCGCGATGATCACGATGTCGCTGCGGCGCGCGCACTCGGCGTTGTCGGCGCCCTCCACCCCGAGGCCCAGTTCGCCGGCGGCGGTCCGGGCGCGGTCGGCGGCACGGGAGCCGATGATCACCTTCTGGCCGGCCCTGGCGAGCCGGTAGGCGAGGCCCCGGCCCTGGTCGCCGGTGCCGCCGAGGACGCCGACGACGAGGCCGGACACGTCCGGCAGCTCCCACGGGTCCTTGACCGGCGGCTTCTGCGTGCTGTCTGAGGAAGTCATGGGGGCGAGGGTACTGCCGGGTAGGCCACAGTCGAAGGGGAGGGAACGCTCCCGTACTGCTCCCCTATGTCCCTTCCATGCGGCAGGATGCCGCCATGGACGCCGTGAGGGTCGCGCTGCTGCGCGAGGTGCTCGCCGGTACGCAGTGGCCGGGCGCCGCCCGCCGCTTCGCAGGTTCGCTGCGCCGGTCCGTCGTACCGGCCGGCGGGAACCTGCTGCTGGTGGGGACGGAGGGCTACGAGCCCTGGCATCTGGCGGCGCACCTGGTGGACGAGGCCGCATGGTCGGGTCTGCCGGAGCTGGCGCCCACGCTCGTACGCCACCGGGTGCGGCCCGGAGAGCCGGCGCACCTGTCGGTGGGGCTGGGCAGGCTGGCGGCGGCCCGGCGCGGGCACACGCTGCTGGTGGTGGCGCCCGGGGAGCCGGGCGAGGGGCTGCTGGAGCGCGTCCACGAAGCCCGGCGCGCGGGGGCGACCGTCCTGTCCCTGGACGGCGGGGATCCGGATCTGGGCACGCTCGCGCACGAGGTGCTGTCGGTGCCGGAGGCAGGCGCCGAACTGAACCTGGACACGGTGCAGCACCTGGTCAGCGCGGCGGCCGGGGAGAACGGCCTGCCGGTGCAGCGCGGGCCGCGCCGTTTCCGGGACCGGCTGGCACGGCTGGCCGACCAGTTGACCGCGCCGCCGCCCAGCCGCTGGTAGCCGGGACCGCGCGCGCTGCCCGGCCGCCGGTGGCGCCGGACCGTCAGGAGGGCGTGCCCTCTTCTTCCTCGCGGGTCTTGTCGTTCCACTTGGGGTCGTTCTGCCATTCGAGGTTGCGTTCCTGCGCCGTCTCCATGGCGTGGCCCGCCGCCTCGGGCGTCTCGTACGGGCCGAAACGGTCCTTCGCCGGGCACTCGGGGCCTTCTTCGACCTTGTTGTGGACCAGGCAGTAGTACCACTCGCCCGCTTTGCCCACCTGGCGCTTCTTGAACAGGGCCATCGTTGTCAGGCTCCTCTCGTTACCGCTCTCTGCCGCCATGCTGCCCCATCCCCGCTGGATACACTCGCTTGCATGTCTGGCCAGTCGCTGCTCGTACCAGGCGAGCTTTCTCCCGTCCGTTCCGTTCCCGGAAACATCCGCCGGCCCGAGTACGTGGGCAAGCCCGCGCCCACTCCGTACACCGGACCGGAGGTGCAGACGGCCGAGACCATCGAGGCCATGCGCATCGCCGGCCGGATCGCCGCCCAGGCGATGGAAGAGGCCGCCAAGCTGATCGCGCCGGGGGTGACCACCGACGAGCTCGACCGGGTCGCCCACGCGTACATGTGCGACCACGGCGCCTATCCCTCGACGCTCGGCTACCGCGGTTTCCCGAAGTCGCTGTGCTCCTCCGTGAACGAGGTCATCTGTCACGGCATCCCGGACTCCACCGTCCTGCGCGACGGCGACATCGTGAACCTCGACGTGACCGCGTACATCGGCGGGGTGCACGGCGACAACAACGCCACCTACCTGTGCGGGGAGGTGGACGAGGAGTCGAAGCTGCTCGTCGAGCGCACCCGCGAGGCGCTGAACCGCGCCATCAAGGCCGTCAAGCCGGGCCGCCAGATCAACATCATCGGCCGGGTCATCGAGTCGTACGCGAAGCGCTTCGGCTACGGCGTGGTCCGGGACTTCACCGGCCACGGCATCAACTCCTCCTTCCACTCCGGCCTGATCATTCCGCACTACGACAGCCCGCACGCCACGACCGTCATCGAGCCCGGCATGACCTTCACCATCGAGCCGATGCTGACCCTGGGCACCCACGAGTACGACATGTGGGCGGACGGCTGGACCGTCGTCACGAAGGACCGCAAGCGGACCGCGCAGTTCGAGCACACGCTGGTGGTGACGGACTCGGGGGCGGAGATCCTGACCCTGCCGTAGCGGGTCCCGGCGGGATCCCAGCCGGATCCCCGGGGCGGACCTTTTTGCCGACAAGACGTCGGGAACACATTGACTTAGGCAAGCCTAAGTAGGAGGATCAGGCGTGGCGGCACTGCCGCCACGCCTGTTTCCTCTTCCTGGAGGTCCGCCTTGGACGCCTTCTCTACGGTCATCCGCGTCGCTTCGCACGAGCAGCACACCGAGGCCGAGACGTCGACCTTCATGAGCGACCTGCTCGGCGGACGGCTCGGCGTGGACGCGTACACGCGCTACACCGAACAGCTGTGGTTCGTGTACCGGGCCCTGGAGGATGCGGCCGAGTCCCTCAGGAACGATCCGGTGGCCGGCCCGTTCATCCGGCCCGAGCTGATGCGCGTCGCCGAGATCGAGCGCGACCTCGCCCACCTGCTGGGCCCAAACTGGCGGGAGAACGTGGTGGCGCTGCCCGCGACGCAGGCGTACGCCGCCCGCGTGGCCGAGTGCGCGGCCGAGTGGCCGGGCGGGTACGTCGCCCACCACTACACCCGCTACCTGGGCGACCTCTCCGGCGGCCAGATCATCCGCGACAAGGCCGAGCGCACCTGGGGCTTCGAGCGCAAGGGCGACGGCGTCCGGTTCTACGTCTTCGCGGACATCTCCAATCCGGCGGCCTTCAAGCGGACCTACCGCGAGCTGCTGGACGCGATCGCCGCGGACGACCTGGAGAAGCAGCGCATCATCGACGAGTGCAAGCGCGCCTTCGACTTCAACGGCGCGGTCTTCCGCGAGCTGGGCGAGGAGTTCCGGCTCAGCGCGTAGCCCCGGCGGGGCCGGCCCCGCCGATCAGTGGACCGGCCCCCGCCGATCAGCGGAGCCGGCGCAGGGCCGTCCGCGAGACGTCGAGGGACTCGACGGCACAGCGCGGGCCGTTCCACACCGGGACCCGGTCGCCCGCCTCGCGCACCCGGTCCTCCTCGGCCGCGATCTCCTCCCGCCAGGCCGGCATCTCCGCGGGCGGTTCGACGTCGCCGTCCAGTACCCGGGCGGCGACGGACCCGGGCGAGATCACCGAGCGCCCGTCCCCGTCGACGATGAGGGCGGAGGTGCGCAGGGGGCCGAGGGCCATTCCGCTCACGCGCGGCAGCCTGACGGCAGACGATCACCCGTGGGGGGCCACCGGTGTGACCGCCCGGGCGAAGCGGACGCGGCCGCCGATCTCGACGGTGCCGTCGGGGCCGGGGGCGGTGAGGATCTGGGAGCCGGCGCCCTGGGTGATGTTCAGGGCGCGGTTCAGCTGGGCCGTCAGCAGGATCGCGGCCGAGCCGGTGGCTTCGTCCTCGGCGATGATCCCGTCGGGGCGGCGCGGGAAGCCTCGGGCCCGCACGCGGCCCGCGGTCTCGTCCTCCCACGCCCAGGCGTAGAGCCAGCCCTCGCCCGGCGGCGGGGCCGGGAGCGCCTCGACCTCGGCGACGGATCCGTACTGCTCGGTGCGCTTGCCCTCGACCCACTCGGCGCGGGCCGTGATCCAGGTGAACTCCCCGTCGTCCCGGGCCCATACGGATCCGGCGGGCGGCTGGAGCTCCTCGATGTCCAGCAACCACGCGACCCCGACCAGCGGATGTCCGGCGAAGGACATCCGCGTGCCGGGGGTGCGGATGTCGACGACCCCGCGCTCGGGGTCGTCGATGAACACCGTCTCGCTGTATCCGAGTTCGGCGGCCAGCGCCTGCCGGGACGCGTCGTCGGGGCAGGTCCGGCCGTCGCGTACGACACCGAGCAGGTTGCCGTACCGGCCGTCACCCGCGCAGAAGACCTTCAGCACGTCGAGATCGTTCACGCGGGAATTCAAGCACGGCTCAGACCTGGGCCGTGCGCCGCCTGCGCGCGAGGAACATCGCGCCCGCGCCGGCCGCGACGGCCACGCCGGAGGTGGTGAGCAGGACCGCGGCCGGGATCTCGGCGCCGGTGTCGGCGAGGTTGCCGCCGGCGGAGCCGCCACCGCCCACGCTGGCGCCCGTACCGCCCGTGGTGCCGGTGCCCCCCGCAGCGCCGGTCGTGCCGCCCGTCGTCGTCGGCAGGGTGGCGTCCTTGTCCACGGCCACGGAGAAGGTGAGCGGGTCGATCGCGTCGCCCGCCTTGTACATGGAGCCGGTGGTGTCGTTGGCGAAGGCCGCCGCGCCCTCGGCGGTGAAGGCGGCCGGGACGGCGTTCAGGGCGAGCACGCCGTTCTTGGTCTTGTAGTCGGTTTTTGACAGGTCGAGCGTGGCGAAGGGGACGGCCGTCTTGCTGCCCGAGGCGTTCTTGACGTCCAGATAGAGGGTGCCGGCCTTGCCGGTGGCGTCCATGCGGGGGTTGGCGAAGGTCATGTCGATGCCGTGGGCCGCGTACTGGAAGCGGAGGTTGCCCTCGAAGGAGGCGTTCAGCTTCTGCTTCTTGACGTCCAGCTCACCCTTGCCGAAGGCGAAGTCGTACAGCTCTCCGTTCCTGGCGGCCCCGCCGGCCGGGGTGATCGAGCCGGCGCCCAGCACGTACCTGCGGAAGGACTCCTTCACGCCCCACGTCAGCTTGCCGCCGAGGACCTTCTGCACGCCGTCGGCCGGAGCGGTGGGCTGCGGGGCGGTGGGCGCGGGCTTCGTGGGGGTGGGCTTCGGCGGGGTGGGCTCGGGGTCCGGGGTGGGCTGCTTGAAGTCCAGCTTCGCGGTGAGCGGGTCGCCCGCCTTGTCCTCGTAGCCCGGCGAACCGAGCGCGTCGGCCGCCTCCTTGGTGAGCGTGGTCGCCAGGTTGGTCATCGCCTGGCCGGCGAAGGCCACCTTGGCCAGCGGCACGTCCTGCGTCGTCGTACCGGCCTTGGTGACGTCCGCGGTGAGCTTCCCGGTGCCGGTGTCGATACGGAAGTCCGAGAGCGTGACCTCGAAGCCGTGGCCGGTCGGCGGGGCCGGCGAGGAGAAGGTGACGCTGCCCTTGAAGGCCGCCTTCACCACGTGGCCGCCGGCCGGGTCGTACTGCCCGGTCGGCTCGACGAAGCGCAGCGTGCCGTCCTCGTTCTGCCTGGCGCCGTCCGCCACGGTGATGGTGCCCTTGGCCATGCCGGTCACGTAGGCGCGGTAGCTCGCGAGCACGCCCCAGTCGAGGGAGCCTCCGATGATCTCCATCGGTGCGGTCGGGGGCCCGCCCGCGGCGGTGGCGGGCAGGGCAAAGGCGGTGGAGCCGAGCGCGGCGGCGGTGAGGACGGCGGCCGCGAGGGCGATCGGGCGGCGGATGGACGACATGGCTGGGGACTCCCGGGGGACAAGGAAGGGGAAGGAGGAAGGGGAACTACTCGGCGGCCGCACGCCGCTTGCGGACCACCAGGAAGGCGGCGCCGCCGGCCAGGACCAGTACGGCCACGGCCAGGGCGATGAACAGCCCGGTACTGGAGGACTGCTCGGCCTTCGCGGCGGGAGCGGGCTCGGCGGCCGGCGACGCGGGCGCGGGCGAGGCCGTGGAGCCCAGGTCGGGCAGCGCCGGCAGCTTCGCGGTGGCGTCGAGGGCGACGGCGAGCGAGACGGGATCCATCTCCGTGCCCGCCTTGTACATCGAGTTGAAGGCCTGCGATCCGCCCTCGGTGAGGACGGTCGGCGCTTCGGTCAGGGTGGCCAGTCCGCCCTCGGTCTTCAGGCCCTTGGCGTCGAACTCCACCAGCGGGACGGCGTTCTTCGTCTCGCCGCCGGTGGTCACGTCCGCGGACAGGACGCCCTTGCCGTTGTCCACCTTGACGCCCACCTTGCCGAGCTTGAGGTCCAGATGGGCGCCGGTGAACTGGACGGTGCCGGAGAAGGCCGCGTCAAGAGTGCCTTTCCCGCCGTCGTACGCGCCCTTGCCCTGCGGGAAGCGGAACAGCGCGCCGCCGTCCTGGGCACCCTCGGCGAGGGTCCACTCGCCCTGGCCGACCGAGCCGGTGACGTACTCGCGGAAGGTGCGGCGCACCCCCCAGTCGACGGCGGCGTCGGCGAAGGCGCCCTGCGTCTGCGGGGTCTGCGCCGTGGCGCCCGGCTGCGGGGTCGCCGACGGCGAGGGCTCCTCGGCCGGGGCGGCCTTGACGTCGGCGGAGAGCGAGACGGGGTCGAGCTGCGTGCCGGCCGCGTAGTAGCCGGCGAAGGCCTGGGCGCCCTGCGCGGTGAGGGTGGCGGGGATGTTCGCGAGGGTCAGCGGGCTGGCGCCGCCCTTCATGTTGATGCCGCCGAGGCCGAGCGTGGCGAAGGGCACCTGGGACTGGTTGCTGACCGCGCCGGTGTCCTTGGCCTTGCTGGAGACGTCCACATACAGGGTGCCGCTGCCCCCGCTGATCTTGACGGTGGGGCGGCTGACGGTCATGTCCAGCTCGTGGACCCCGTCGGGCTTCTGGTGTCCCCGGAAGGTCACCCCGCCCGAGTAGGAGGCTTCGAAGGTGCCGGAGCCCGGGTCGTAGGAGCCGGCCGCCGAGTGGAACCGGAACAGACTGCCGCCGACCGTGGCGGCTCCGCTCTTCAGCGTGAAACCGCCTTTTGCGACCGGACCGGTGACATAACTCTGGAAAGACGATTTGATACCCCAGTCGAGCCGACCCCCCTGCACGGTGCCCGCGTGGGCGGCGGTCGCCGGGAGCAGGGCCCCCAACAGGGCCGCCAACAGCGTGACGGCGAACGCGCGGACGGGTCTTGCGGACATGAACGTCCCCTCCCGGGTCTGGCTAAGCAAGGTTAGGCTAACCTAAGTTAAGCGCGGCCGGGTTCGTAACCCCCCGGTCCCCAGAACCTCAGTCGGACGACCAGGACGGTGCCTTCGTGCCTACGCCCGCCGCGTCACACCGCATTCCCCGTCTCGCAGTCGCCGTGGCAGCACTGGCACTCGCACTGACGGGCTGCGGAGGTACGGCCACCACCCCGGGCTCATCGGCCCCCAGCGCAGCCGCCGTCCCGGACCGGGTGGAACCACTCGCTCCGGCGCCGCAGCCCGCACTGCCGGTGACGGTGCCCTCGGCCGACGGCGCCCAGGTCACCATCACCTCCGCGGACCGCGTCGTCCCGCTGACCGGCAGCCTCAACGAGATCGTCCACACACTCGGCCTCGGCAAGCAGGTCGTCGCCCGGGACATCACCGCCACCTTCGAACAGGCCGCGGACCTGCCGGTGGTGACACGTGGCCACGACGTCTCCGCCGAGAGCGTCCTGTCCCTCCGCCCGACCCTCGTCATGGCGGAGACCACCAGCGGCCCCGCGGAAGCGATCCAGCAGATCCGCGACGCGGGCATCCCCGTCCTCGTCGTCGCCCCGGCCACGTCCCTGGACGACGTGCCGAAGCGCATCGACACGGTCGCCACCGCCCTGGGCGTCAAGGACGCGGGCACCCTGCTGACCCAGCGCACCGCCGACCGGATCACGGCGGCCCGCAAGGACATTCCGACCGCTTCCGGAAAGAAGCCCCGGGTGGCCTTCCTCTACCTCCGCGGCACCGCCTCCGTCTACCTGCTGGGCGGCTCGGACTCCGGCGCCGCCTCCCTGCTGGAAGCGGCCGGCGCGGTCGACACCGGCAAGGAGTCCGGCCTCGGCAAGGACTTCACCCCGATCACCAGCGAGGCCCTCGCGGCCGCCGCCCCCGACGCGATCCTGGTCATGTCCAAGGGCCTCGAATCGGTCGGCGGCATCGACGGCCTGGTGAAGATCCCGGGCGTCGCCCAGACCCCGGCCGGCATGGACCGCCGAGTGGTCACGGTCGACGACGGCGTCCTCCTCAACTACGGCCCCCGCACCGACCAGGTGCTGTCCTCCCTGGTGACCCAGCTCTACGGCAAGGCCGCCTGAAGTGCCCCTCTACGACCCCACGCACCCCACCACCGGCTCCGACGGGGCCACGCAGGCGCCGCCGCCCGACACCGACCCGCCCACCGCTCCCGCCGGGGACGGGTGTGTGCCGGGGCGCTCCCCGCAGGGCGTCGAACGCAAGGTGGCCCGGCCCTCCGACCCCCCGCCACGTTCGGCGCCCGAGGAGGCGCCCCGGCGCGTGCCCGGCCCCACCCCGCCGACCGCCCCCGGCACGGACAACGGCACGGCCGCCCGGGGCTCGGCCCTGCCGCAACCGCCGGGCCCCGGCGGAACAGCCCCCGCCAAGCCGCGCGGCCGAAAGGCCTTCCTGCTCACGGCGGCCCTGGTCGCCACCCTGCTCCTCCTCGCCCTCGTCTCCGCCGGAACCGGCGCCTACCGCATCCCCACCCCCGACGTACTCGCCTCCGTCCAGCACCGCATCGGCCTCGGCGGAACCCCCCTCGACCGCGTCGGCGAGAGCGTGCTGTGGAACGTACGCCTCCCCCGCGTCGTCCTCGCGCTGCTCGTCGGCGCCAGCCTCGGCTGCGCGGGCGCGCTCATGCAGGGCGTCTTCGGCAACCCCCTGGCCGAGCCCGGCGTCATCGGCATCTCGGCCGGCGCCGCCGTCGGCGCAGTCGCCGCCATCGGCCTCGGCCTCGGCTTCCTCGGCAACTGGACGATCACCGTCTGCGCGTTCATCGCGGGCCTGATCACCGTCAGCTCGGTCTACCTCCTCTCGCGCAACGGCGGGAAGACCGAGGTCGTCACGCTCATCCTCACCGGCATCGCCGTGAACGCCTTCGCCGGCGCCCTCATCGGCCTGTTCGTCTTCTTCGCGGACAGCGGCCAGGTCAACCAGATCACCTTCTGGCAGCTCGGCTCCCTCGCCCAGGCCACCTGGCCCAAGGTGCTCGCCGTCCTGCCCTGCGCCCTCGCCGGCCTGCTGATCGCCCCCTTCTACGCCCGCCGCCTCGACCTGCTCTCCCTCGGCGAACGCCCGGCCCGCCACCTCGGCATCGACGTCGAGCGGCTGCGCCTCGCCCTCATCCTGGTCGTCGCACTGCTGACCGCCGCCGCCGTGGCCGTCGCCGGGGTCATCACCTTCATCGGGCTGCTCGTCCCGCACCTGCTGCGCATGGCCAACGGCCCCGGCCACCGCTTCCTCGTCCCCGGCAGCGCGCTCGCCGGAGCCGTGGTCCTCGTCGCGGGCGACCTGGCCGCCCGGACCCTCGCCCAGCCCGCCGAGCTGCCCCTCGGTGTGCTCACCGCCCTGATCGGCAGCCCGTTCTTCTTCTGGCTGCTGCGCCGCACCCGCCGCAAGCAAGGAGGCTGGGCGTGACCAGCAGGCTGATCGGGCTGATCGCCCGGAACAAGCGCACCTTCCCACCCCGCCCCGCCCCCGGCACGCCCCTCGCCGAGATCGTGGACCTGCACGTCCGCCTCGGCGGGCGCGAGGTCCTCTCGGGCATCGACCTGACCGCCCGGTCCGGCGAGGTACTGGCGCTGGTCGGCCCCAACGGCGCCGGCAAGTCCACCCTGCTGGCCGCACTCGCCGCCGACCTACCCGCCGCTTCCGGGGAGGTCCGGATCGACGGCCGCCCGGTGGGCGACTGGAGCACCCCGGATCTGGCGCTGCGCCGCTCCGTACTCCCCCAGTCGGCCGCACTGTCCTTCCCTTTTCCGGTGGAGGACGTCGTACGGATGGGCCGCGCCCCCTGGGCCGGCACTCTCCTCGCCGAGGCGGACGAGGAGGCGGTGGCCACCGCGATGGCCGCCACCGAGGTGACGGAGTTCGCCGCCCGCCCCTTCTCCGCCCTCTCCGGCGGCGAGCGGGCCCGGGTGGCACTGGCCCGCGTACTGGCCCAGGGGGCCCCGCTGCTCCTGCTCGACGAGCCCACCGCCGCGCTCGACCTGCGCCACCAGGAGCTCGTGCTGCGGATCTGCCGGGAGCGGGCCGCGGCCGGGGACGCGGTGGTCGTCGTCCTGCACGACCTGGGTCTGGCCGCCGCCTACGCGGACCGGGCCGCCGTCCTGCACGACGGCCGGATCGCCGCGGCCGGCCCGCCGGCCGAGGTGTTCGAGGACGCCTTGCTCAGCCGGGTCTACCGGCAGCCGGTGGAGGTGCTCCCGCACCCGCGCACCGGTGCCCCGCTGGTGGTCCCCGTACGGGCGGCGGAGCCTTCCGCAGTACGGAAGGACCAGCCGGCTTGACCTCGACTTGACCTGGCCATGGGGTGGCCGTGGAAGGTCCGTGACGGGCCCGTGTCCGGCCGGTGCCCGCCGCGGGAAGGTGAGAGCTGAATCACTGGACGCGTGGGTATGACTCAGGTAAGCCTCGGTTAAGTTAGGTCCGCCTCACCGGCCTCTCCCCCTTGGGACGGCCCCATCGTCCGACGCCCAGGAGCCCGCCATGCGCCCCGCCCGCCTCACCGTCATCGCCGCCGCCTCCGTCGCGGCCGCCCTGACCGCCGTCACCGGCTGCTCCCAGAAGAGCGACGCCGGCGGCGACGACGTGATCAAGGTCGCGGCCTCCGACAGCGCCTGCGACGTGTCGAAGACGGAGTTCCCGTCGGGCAAGGTGCAGATCGACGTCGAGAACAAGGGCTCGAAGGTCACCGAGGTCTACGTCCTCTTCCCGGACGCCCGCATCGTGACCGAGCGCGAGAACATCGGCCCCGGCACCAAGGCCTCCATCACCGCCGAGATCAAGGCGGGCGACTACGAGATCGTCTGCAAGCCCGGCATGAAGGGCGACGGCATAGCCAAGAAGGTCAAGGCCACCGGCAAGGGCGCCGCCGAGGAGAAGCGCAGCCCCGAGGCGGACGCCGCGGTCGCCGCCTACCGCGCCTACGTGATCGCCCAGGCCGAGGAGACCCTCCCCAAGGCACAGGCCTTCGCCGACGCCGTCAAGGCCGGCGACATCGAGGCCGCGAAGAAGCTGTACGCCCCCTCGCGCATCGGCTGGGAGCGCACCGAGCCGGTCGCCGAGTCCTTCGGCGACATCGACCCCAAGGTCGACGTCCGCGAGGACGGTCTGGAGGCCGGCCAGGACCCGGCGAAGGACTGGACCGGCTGGCACCGTCTGGAGAAGGCCCTGTGGGCCGACAACAAGATCGGCGACGACGAGAAGAAGCTCGCCGACACCCTGATGGCGGACCTGGCCGACTGGCAGAAGAAGGTCGGCACGGCGGAGATCACCCCCAGCTCGATGGCCAACGGCGCCAAGGAGCTCCTCGACGAGGTCGCCACCGGCAAGGTCACGGGTGAGGAGGAGCGTTACTCCCGCACCGACCTGGTCGACTTCAAGGCCAACATCGAGGGTGCGCAGAAGGCGTACGAGCTGCTGAAGCCGATCGCCACGAAGAACGACCCGGAGCTCGTCAAGCAGCTGGACACCCAGTTCGCGGCGATGACGGTGCTGCTGGACAAGTACCGGACGGACAAGGCGTCCTACGAGTTCACCGCGTACGACAAGGTCGGCGAGCTGGAGCGCAAGGAGCTCTCGGACGCGGTCAGCGCCCTCGGTGAGCCGCTCTCCAAGCTCGCCGCCGCGGTCACGAAGTAACAGCAGGGACAGAGGGAGGCAGGAGAGCACCATGACCGAGTCGCAGTCGCAGTCGGAGCCGACGGCGTCCGAGCCGCAGCACCCCCATCAGGAGGCCGGCGCGTCCCCGGCCGACGCCGCACCGCAGGCGGCGCCCTCGCGGCGTTCCGTCCTGGGCTGGGGCGGTGCCGGGCTCGCGCTCGGCGCGGCCACGGCCGGCGGCGCGGTGGCCGCCTTCGGCGGCGGGTCGGACATGGTCTCGGCCGCCGCGGCCGGGGCCGCCGTGCCCTTCCACGGCGAGCACCAGGCCGGTATAGCGAGCGCCGTGCAGGACCGCCTGCACTTCGCGGCCTTCGACGTGAAGACGAAGAGCCGCGAGGAGCTCGTCAAGCTCCTGAAGGAGTGGACCGAGGCGGCCCGCCGCATGACGGCCGGTCTGCCGGTCGGCGAGGGCGGCTTCGGCGGTCTCCCGGAGGCCCCGCCGGACGACACGGGCGAGGCGTTGGGCCTGAAGGCCTCCCGCCTGACCCTGACCATCGGTTTCGGACCGGGCCTGTTCGCCAAGGACCGGTTCGGGCTGGAGGGCAAGCGCCCCGAGGCGCTGGTCGACCTGGAGCTGTTCCCCGGTGACAACCTGGACCCGGCCCGCTCCGGCGGCGACCTGTGCGTCCAGGCCTGCGCCGACGACCCGCAGGTCGCCGTGCACGCCATCCGCCAGCTGGCCCGCATCGGGTTCGGCAGGACCGCGGTGCGCTGGTCGCAGCTGGGCTTCGGCAAGACCTCGTCGACCACGCCCGAAGAGCAGACCCCGCGCAACATGATGGGCTTCAAGGACGGCACCCGGAACATCTCGGGCACCGACAAGGCGGCCCTGGAGAAGCACGTGTGGGTCGGCGCGGGCGACGGCAGCGACTGGCTGACCGGCGGCTCGTACCTGGTGGCCCGTCGGATCCGGATGAACATCGAGACCTGGGACCGCACTCCGCTCGGGGAGCAGGAGGACATCTTCGGCCGCGACAAGGGCGAGGGCGCCCCCGTCGGCAAGTCAAAGGAGCGCGACGAGCCCTTCCTGAAGGCGATGAAGCCGGAGGCGCACGTCCGCCTGGCGCACCCGGACACCAACAACGGTGCGACGATCCTGCGCCGCGGCTACTCCTTCACCGACGGCACGGACGGTCTGGGCCGCCTCGACGCGGGCCTGTTCTTCCTCGCCTTCCAGCGCGACGTCCGCAAGGGCTTCATCCCGATCCAGCGCCAGCTGGCGAAGGCCGACGTCCTCAACGAATACATCCAGCACGTGGGTTCGGCGATCTTCGCCGTCCCGCCGGGCGTCCGCGACAAGGACGACTGGTGGGGCCGGACGCTGTTCGCGTAAGCCAGTCGGAGAGAAGGAACCGCCGTGTTCGGCAATTATCTGATCGGCCTGCGCGAGGGGCTGGAGGCCAGCCTGGTCGTCTGCATCCTCGTCGCGTACCTGGTGAAGACCGAGCGCCGGGACGCCCTGCGTCCCGTGTGGCTCGGCATCGGGATCGCCTGCGGGCTCTCGCTCACCTTCGGCGCGATGCTCGAATTCGGTACCCAGGAGCTGACCTTCGAGGCGCAGGAGCTGCTCGGCGGCACCCTTTCCATCATCTCGGTGGCTCTGGTGACGTGGATGGTCTTCTGGATGAAGCGCACCGCGCGGCATCTGAAGGCCGAGCTGCACGGCAAGCTCGACACGGCACTCGCCATGGGCACCGGCGCGCTGGTCGCCACCGCCTTCCTGGCCGTCGGCCGCGAGGGCCTGGAGACCGCGCTGTTCGTGTGGGCGTCGGTACGGGCCAGCGGCGAGGGCTCCTCGGCGCCGCTGATCGGTGTGCTGCTGGGCATCGCGACGGCGATCGTGCTGGGCTACCTGTTCTACCGGGGCGCCCTGAAGATCAATCTGGCGAAATTCTTCAAGTGGACCGGCGCCATGCTGGTCGTCGTGGCCGCGGGCGTGCTCGCGTACGGGGTCCACGACCTCCAGGAGGCCCGGTTCCTGGGCGGCCTCGGGAACAAGGCCTTCGACGTCAGCTCCACCGTCCCGCCGGACAGCTGGTACGGGACGCTGCTCAAGGGCGTCTTCAACTTCCAGCCGGACCCCACCGTCCTTCAGCTCACGGTGTGGACGCTGTACGTGCTCCCCGTGCTGGTGCTGTTCCTCGTCGACCGCAGCCGCCCGGCGGGCCCGAAGGCGCAGCCGGCGGACGCCGCACCCGCGAGCTGACCGACCGACCGGCCGACAGGCTGTGGTGAGGGCTCTTCGGCCCGCTCACCACAGCCTGTCGGTGCGTCCGGGGTGGAGCGGTACGCGGACCCCGGTGAAGGCCGCGCGGTCCCGGCCCGGGTCGTCCGTGAAGAAGGCCGCCAGCACCACCTTGTCGAAGCCGGGGGCGTCGGTGGCGAGCGGCTCCGGATCCCCGGGGGCGTCGCCGAGCAGCACCGTGCCGGGCAGCTGTGCGAAGCCGGCCGCCTCGTAGAACGGCGCCAGCGGGCGGTCGCAGCTGAAGAGCGCGAGGTCCACGGCCCGGTCCGCCGCGAGTTCGGCGCGGGCCGCCGCCACCAGGCGGGCCCCGTACCCCCGGCCGCGCAGCGCGGGCCGGGTCACGACCGCACTCAGCCCGGCCGCCCTGTAGGTTCGCCCCGCGAGCCGGACCTCCTTGAACAGCAGCGCCAGCGAGGCGGCCACGGTGCCGTCGGCGGCCAGCAGGAGCAGGGCGCGCGGAGCCAGGGCCGGATCGTGCCCCGGCTCGGCCCCCGGCCAGGCCGCGTCCTCCAACGCGGCCACCTGCCGAGCCAGCCCCGCAGGCAGATCCGCCTCGGCAAAACCGACCACCCTCATGGACGCCCCTTCTGACTCGAGTGCAGCGCCGCTGCCGGGGACCCCGCCCCCAGGCTTCGTCCGGGGGAACCCCCGGCCCTCGAACGCCGAGCGGGCTGGAATTGCCCTGCGGGCACTCCAGCGCGCCAAGTCCAGCCCCTCCGGCGATTGAGGAGCGGGGTCTGGGGCGGAGCCCCAGCAGCTGGGCCGCACGGGCTGACATCCGGTCGGCCCCGGGGCGGAGCCCACGTGGCGGCGCGCAGGCTCGGCCCCGGACCGGCGGTCCGGGTCTGGGCCGGAGCCCCGGCGGTCGGGCCGCGCAGGCTGTCCCCGGGGCCGGTGTACGTGCTCACGCGATGCGGACGCCCTCGCCGCCGACCCTGACCCGGGGGTCACCCGCACGCAGTTCGACCGTGAGCACCCCCGGGCGGCCCATGTCCTCGCCCTGGTGGAGGGTGAGCACGGCGTCCGCCGGTACCAGCCCGAGCTCCCGGGCGTACGCGCCGAACGCGGCCGCGGCGGCCCCCGTGGCGGGGTCCTCGACGACGCCGCCGACCGGGAACGGGTCCCGTACGTGGAACTCCGCGGGGCCCGCCCGGTGCACCAGCTGGACCGTGGTGAGGTCCAGGCGCCGCATCAGGGCCTCCAGCCGGGCGAAGTCGTAGGCGAGGTCCGCGAGCCGGGCCCGGGTGGCGGCGCCGAGCACCAGGTGGCGGGCTCCGGCGTAGGCGATCCGGGGCGGGAAGGCCGGGTCCAGGTCCCCCACCGGCCAGTCCAGCGCGGCCAGCGCCTCGGCGAGGTCGGCCGCTCCGATCTCCTCGACGTGCGGCTCGACGCTGGTCAGCGTGGCCCGCAGCCGCCCGCCGTCCTCGGCGGTGACGGACACCGGCACGGTGCCCGCCCGGGTCGCGAGGAGCAGCTCCCCCGGCCCGGTCCGCTCCGCCAGTGCCACGGCCGTGGCCACCGTGGCGTGCCCGCAGAAGGGGACCTCCCCCTTCGGGCTGAAGTACCGCACGGTGAAGGACCGGTCCGACGGGGCGCCGAGCGCCTCGGGCGGGGCGGTCAGGAAGGCCGTCTCGCTGTACCCCAGCCGGGCGGCGATCGCGAGCATCGCGCCGTCGTCCAGCCCGGCCGCGTCGAGCACGACCCCGGCGGGGTTGCCGCCGTCGGGGTCGTGGGAGAAGGCGGTGTAGCGCAGTACCTCGGTATCGGTCATGCGGCCATGATCGTCCGGAGTGCCGTGCGGGGTCCAGGCCTTTCGTGCCGGGCGGGGTGGACGACCCGCGGCGGGGTACGCGCAGGGCGACCGGCACGCACCGCGAGAACGGGGACGACGATGACCGGGCATCCTGACGAGGCCGCCGTGGAGGCCGCCCACGAGCCGCACGACCCGGCCCCGGGAGAGCGCGCCGGCGTCGACCGGGTGCGCGCCGAGGCCGTCGGGATGGGGCACCACCAGGCGGAGGCCGCGCTGGAGGCGGCCCGTGCGGAGGGCGCCGACCCGGCCGTCGTCGCCGAGTGGGAGCGCATTGAGGAACACCTGGCCGCGCACCGGGGCCCGTACGCCCCGGACGCCGATCCGTTCGTCCAGGGCCTGCTCACGGCTCGCACCCGGCACGGGACCGACTAGGTCCGGTCCGGAGCCGGGATCCAGGAGCCGCCAGGGCCCCCTCTACCCCCGCCCGATGTACGGCATCGACGTCGCCATCACCGTCGCGAACTGCACGTTCGCCTCCAGCGGGAGCTCCGCCATGTGCAGGACCATACGGGCCACGTCCGCGGCGTCCATCACCGGTTCGACGGCGAGCTGTCCGTTGGCCTGGAGGATGCCGGTCTGCATCCGCTCGGTCATCTCGGTCGCCGCGTTGCCGATGTCGATCTGGCCGCAGGCGATCCGGTGCGGACGCCCGTCCAGCGACAGGGACTTCGTCAGGCCCGTCATCGCGTGCTTGGTGGCGGTGTAGGCGATGGAGTTCGGGCGCGGCACGTGCGCCGAGACGGAGCCGTTGTTGATGATGCGGCCGCCCTGCGGGTCCTGCTGCTTCATCTGGCGGAAGGCGGCCTGTGCGCACAGGAAGGCGCCGGTCAGGTTGACGTCCACGACCGAGCGCCAGGCCTCGTAGGTGATGTCCTCCAGCGGGACCCCGCCGGGCCCGAAGGTGCCCGCGTTGTTGAAGAGCAGGTCGAGGCGCCCGTACCGGGCTCGCACTGACTCGAACAGCGCAGTCACGTCGTCCGGGTGGCTCACGTCCGCCCGTACGCACAGCACGTCGGCGTCGGCTCCGGCCGCGGCGGCGGTCTCCTCCAGCGGCTCGGTCCGGCGGCCCGCGATGGCCACGGACCAGCCCGCCGCGGCCAGGGTCAGCGCCACGGAGCGGCCGATGCCGGATCCGGCGCCGGTCACCACGGCGATCTTCTTCGTACGTTCGTCCATGGGGCCGCAGGGTACGTCACACCGCGGCCCGGTCCCCGGACGTTCCGATTGCTGAGAGCATGGGTCGGTCAGGGGTGCGTAAAGCAGATGAGAAGACTGGAGTTCCGCATGTCGGAGAGAGGCCCCGCGACGGCCGCCTCGCACGACTCGTCGCCCGAATCGCCCTCCGCCCCCGCCACGACGAAGCCCCTGGCTGCAGCACGCCGCACGGGCCTGCTCGTCACCTTCATACTCGGCGGGCTCACCGCCCTCCCCCCGCTGTCCATGGACATGTACCTGCCGGCCCTGCCGCAGGTCACCGATGCCCTGAACAGCCCCGCCGCGACCATCCAGCTCACCCTCACGGCCTGCCTCGCCGGCATGGCCCTGGGCCAGCTCGTCATCGGCCCGATGAGCGACAAGTGGGGCCGCCGCCGGCCCCTGCTCGCCGGCATGGTCGTCTACGTCCTGGCCACCGCGATCTGCGCCCTCGCGCCGACCGCCGAGCTGCTGATCTCCTTCCGGCTGCTCCAGGGCCTGGCCGGCGCCGCCGCGATCGTCATCGCACGCGCCGTCGTACGCGACCTGTACGACGGTGACGAGATGGCCCGCTTCTTCTCCACCCTGATGCTCATATCCGGGGCCGCCCCGATCATCGCTCCGCTCATCGGCGGCCAGGTGCTGCGCTTCGCCGACTGGCGGGGCGTCTTCGTCGTCCTCACCGGCGTCGGCACGGTCCTCACCCTGATGGTCTGGCGCAGCCTCGGCGAGACCCTGCCGCCCGAGCGGCGGCACACCGGCGGCGTCGGCTCCGCCCTGCGGACGATGCGAGGGCTGCTCGGCGACCGCGTCTTCACCGGCTACACCCTGACCGGCGGCTTCGCCTTCGCCGCCCTCTTCTCGTACATCTCCGCCTCCCCGTTCGTGGTGCAGGAGATCTACGGGGCTTCGCCCCAGGCCTTCGCCCTGCTCTTCGGCCTCAACTCCGTCGGCCTGATCATCGTCGGCCAGATCAACGGCAAGCTGCTCGTCGGCCGGGTCAGCCTGGACAAGATCCTGGCCGTCGGGCTCGGGACCGTCATGGCCGCCACGGTGGCCCTGCTGCTGATGTCGACGGGCGTGTTCGGGGAGGTCGGGCTGACCCCGATCGCCGCCGCGCTGTTCGTCCTGATGTCGGCGATGGGCGTGGTCCTGCCGAACACCAACGCCCAGGCCCTGATGCGCACCCCGCACGCCGCCGGCTCCGCCTCCGCGCTGCTCGGCACGTCCTCCTTCCTGATCGGCGCGATCGCCTCGCCCCTGGTGGGGATCGCGGGCGAGGACACGGCCGTCCCGATGGCCCTGGTGCAACTGGTGTGCGCCGTCCTGGCCCTGAGTGCCTTCCTCGGCCTCTGCCGCCCCTGGCAATCCAGCCCCGCCGGCGTGTGAGGCGCGGGGTCGGGGGCGGAGCCCCGGGTCCGGGCGCAGCCCGGCCGGCGGTGCCACTGCAGCCCACGGCATAAACTTCGCAGGTGAACGCCTTTGCCCCCACCACCGCCGAGACCCTCCGCAGCACGCTCGGCGGGCTGCTCGACGGGCTCCCGCCGAAGCAGGCCGCGGCCGCCGTCGAGCGGCTCATCGCCAGCTACCGGGGGCAGACCCCGACCGACGCGCCCGTACTGCGCGACCGCTCCGACGTGGCGGCGTACGCGGCGTACCGGATGCCGGCCACCTTCGAGGCCGTACGGGCCGCCCTGGACGGGCTGGCCGAGGCGGCGCCGGGCTGGGCGCCGGGCTCGCACGTGGACGTGGGCGGCGGCACGGGCGCCGCGACCTGGGCGGTGGACGCCACCTGGGACGGCCCGAGGGAGACCACGGTGCTGGACTGGGCGGAGCCGGCGCTGAAGCTCGGCCAGGAGCTGGCGCGGGCCTCCGCCTCGCCCGTGCTCCGCGCGGCGCAGTGGCGTCGGGCCGTCATCGGCTCGGGGCTGTCCCTGCCCGACGCCGACCTGGTGACGGTCTCGTACGTCCTGGGCGAGCTGACCCCGCAGGCCCGTACGGCGGTCGTCGCCGAGGCGGCGCGGGCCGGGCAGGCGGTGGTGCTGATCGAGCCGGGCACGCCGGAGGGCTACCTGCGCATCCGCGAGGCCCGCGACCAGCTGATCGCAGCCGGGCTGCGGGTCGCCGCCCCGTGCCCGCACGACGGGACCTGCCCGATCGAGGTCGGCCAGGACTGGTGCCACTTCTCGGCGCGGGTCAGCCGGTCCTCCCTGCACCGGCAGGTCAAGGGCGGCTCGCTCCCGTACGAGGACGAGAAGTTCAGCTACGTCGCCGCGACCCGCTTCCCGGTGGAGCCGACCGCCTTCCGGATCACGCGCAGGCCGCAGATCCGGAAGGGGCTCGTCCTGCTGGAACTGTGCGGCCCCGAAGGAGAGGGCCTGACCCGGGTCAACGTGACCAAACGCCACGGCGACCTCTACAAGGCGGCGCGGGACGCCGACTGGGGCCAGGCCTGGCCGCCGCCCTCCGAGGAGGAGGACTAGGGCCGCAGCTCCTGCGTACAGCACTTCACGCTGCCGCCGCCCTTGAGCAGTTCGCCCAGGTCCATCGGGACCGGCTCGAACCCCCGGTCCCGCAGCGGCGCCAGCAGGCCGGTGGCCGCCTGCGGGAGCAGGACGTGCCGGCCGTCGGAGACCGCGTTCAGGCCGAGTGCGGCCGCGTCCCGGGCGTCCGCGATCAGGGCGTCCGGGAAGAGGCGCCTGAGCACGCCCTGGCTGCCGGGCGAGAAGGCGTCCGGGTAGTACATGATCTCGTCGCCGTCGAGGACGCTGAGTGCCGTGTCCAGGTGGTAGTAGCGCGGGTCCACCAGGTCGAGGCCGATGACGGGCCGGCCGAAGAACTCCTGGGCCTCGTCGTGCGAGAGGGGGCTGGAGCGGAAGCCGCGGCCGGCCAGGATGTAGGTGGCCGTGACCGCGAAGTCGCCCTCGCCCTCGTTGACGTGGGACGGCTCGTGGACGTCCTGGTAGCCGTGGCTGCGGAACCAGTCGAGGTGGATCTCGGCCTCGGCGGCCCGTTCCGGGTAGGCGAACCGGGCACCGAGCACCCGGCCGTCGACGACCAGGGCCCCGTTCGCCGCGAAGACCATGTCGGGCAGGTCGGGCTCGGGTACGAGGGTCTCGACGGTGTGGCCGAGGGCGCGGTAGCGGTCCCTCAGGTCTTCCCACTGGGCGTGTGCGAGGGGCAGGTCCACCGGTTTCGTGGGATCCATCCACGGGTTGATGGAGTACGTGACCTTGAAGTGTGCGGGTGCGCACATCAGGTAGCGCCGGGGTGTGGCGTCTCTGCGCAAAGAAGGCTCCTCACGACTTTCACGACTCGGGACGAGTGCGGAAGAGAATCGTCTCTCCTCCCGCTGGACGACACAGTGAACTGACCGGGTGGTTTACGCAACCATAGGAAGACGAGACGTCTCGCTTTGATAGCTTCGGGCCATGACCAAGACCCCTGACGCCACCCGCCGCAGCGACCGCTCCCGGCGCGCCATCCTCGACGCCGCACTCACCCTCGTCGGGGAGGTCGGCTACAACAAGCTGACCATCGAGGCCATCGCCGCCCGCGCGGGCGTCGGCAAGCAGACCATCTACCGCTGGTGGCCGTCGAAGGCCGCCGTCCTCCTCGACGCCTCGCTGGCTCTCGCCGGCGACGCGGAGACCGAGGGCGGGTGGACCGGCTTCCCCGACACCGGGGACCTCGCGGCCGACCTGAAGTCCGTGCTGCGGGCCACGGTCGACGAGTTCAACGACGAGAAGTACGAGGCTCCCGCGCGCGCCCTGACGGCGGCCGGGGCCACCGACCCCGAACTCGGCGCCCGCTTCACCGAGCAGCTGCTGGAGCCACAGCTCGCCCTGTACGAGGCCAGGCTGAAGACGGCCCGGGAGGCCGGCCAACTCGCACCGGACACCGATCTGCGGCTGACGGTGGAGATGCTGCTCGGACCGCTGACGTACCGCTGGCTCATGCGCACCGCGCCCCTGACGCACGCTTACACCGACGCTCTGGTGGACCGGGTGCTGGGCGGGGTGGCCAACGTCACCGCCCGCTAGCCGGCCGGTGACCGGCGACCACCCGAGACCATTTGCCCTGATGATGGGGGTATACGGGGGTTACCGCTCACCCATCCCCGGCCCCCCGGTCGTCAAGAGCGGTCACCCGGGGCGCAGGATGGTGGGACGATGTGAAGGTCCGCCGGGGATACGGTGAGGTGAGGGGATAGATGGGGTCTGAGTCCGGCCGCGTCAAACGCGGCGAGCAGAGCAGGATTTCCCAGTGGCTGCGCCGGCGGCAGAAACCCACCGCCGAGGACCCCGCACGAGAGCGTGAGGCGCTCCTCCTGGCCGTCGCCGCCGCCGGTCTGCCGCTCGCCCCCGCCGCCCATCCCGCCGGTTACCGATGTTCGTGCGACCGGATCGGCTGTCCGACGCCCGCACGGCACCCCGTCTCCTTCGCCTGGCAGACCCAGTCGACCACCGACCGCGCCCAGGTCGAACGTTGGGCGCGCAACCAGCCCCAGGCCAACTTCATCACCGCGACCGGCATGGTCCACGACGTGCTCGACGTCCCGCTGGAAGCCGGCACCGCCGCGCTGGCCCGCCTGCTGGAGGCCGGCATCGAGGTCGGCCCCGTCGCCGAGTCCGGCGGCACCGGCGAGCAGGCCCGGATGCTCTTCTTCACCGCCACCCGCGGCACCCCCGAGGACGAGGACGAGTGGTGGCCGTGCGAACTGGACTGCCACCCCGAGACGATGGACGAACACCCCGGCCTGCGCTGGCACTGCCGCGGCAGCTACGTCCTGGTCCCGCCGGCGGCCCTCCCCGGTGACCTGGCGGTGACCTGGCTGCGCGGCATGGAGCACCCCCTGCCGGACCCGCTCACCCTCCTCGAAACCCTGACGGACGCCTGCGCCACGTACGCGGGCGCCGCCGACCGCACCCCGGCCACGGTCGCCTGGCCCCTCGGCCACTAGCCCCGGCGGCCGCCGCCGCTTGACTCTTCGGCGCTCCGCCCCAGCCCGGGTACGACGCCACTGCGCAAGCGTCCCCGGGCTGCGCCCGGGCCTCCTGGGGCTCCGCCCCAGACCGGGGGCAGAGCCCCCGGCAACGGCGCGTCAGTGGTGGATCTGGGTGACGACCACGTCGAGGGACCACGCCTTGCCCGGCTTTGCAGGGGCCTCGGCCTCGACCACGTAGCCCAGGTCCCGCAGGGCCGTGACCAGTTCGGCGGGCAAGCGGGGGGCGGAGCCCGACAGGAGCAGATCCCGGACCAGGCGGCCCTTCGTCGCCTTGTTGAAGTGGCTCACCACCGAACGCTTCTCCACCCCGTCCACCACCTGCGAGTGCAGCACCCGCACGGTCGCCGTCCGCCCCGCCACCTCCCCCTTCGGCTTCCACGCGGCCGTGTACGCCGAAGACCGCAGGTCCAGGACCAGCCCCTCCCCCGCCGCCTCGGGCATGACGGAAGCCATCGGCCCCCGCCAGTACGCGCCGAGCGCGCCGAGCCCCGGCAGCTTCACGCCCATCGAGCAGCGGTACGAGGGGATCCGGTCGGTGACCCGCACCGCGCCCCACAGCCCCGAGAAGACGAGCAGCGCGTCCTCCGCGCGCTTGCGTGCCGCCGCGGGCAGGTCGGCCAGACCCAGCGCGTCGTACAGCACGCCCGTGTAGATCTCCCCCGCCGGGCGGGCCACCGCCGAGCGCAGCTCCACGTTCTTCGCGACCTCGCCCCGCAGGCCCTCGCTCAGCCCCAGCACCTCGCGCGCCTTCGGCTCGTCCGCCGCGCACAGCTCGACCAGTTCCTCCAGCACCGCCGCACGGGCCGGGGCCAGACCGGGCAGCGACAGCGACTCCGGCTTCAGCGGTGCGCCGGAGCCGCCGGCGGCCTTTCCTTCGGACGGCGGCAGCAGCACGAGCACGGTGGTTCTCCTTCAATACGACACGGCGCAGGGGATGCGGCCCCCGGCCAGGGTAGACGGCTCGCCGTGCCGTCCGGGCCGCCCGACCATAGGCTCGGTCCATGCCACGCCGTCAGATGCACATGACCGGCGCAGACGGGGCTGCTCTGCGGGCCGCACTGCGTGAACTGCGGACGGAGCTGGAGGTGTCCGCGGACTTCTCGGCGGCGCTCCTCGCGGAGGCCGAGCACGCGGCCGCGCACCCCCACCTCCCAGCCCTGGACAGCACCGACATCCGCTTCTTCACGATCGATCCGCCGTCCTCCGTGGACCTCGACCAGGCCCTGCACCTGGCGAGGCGCTCCTCCGGCGGCTACCGCGTCCACTACGCCATCGCCGACGTCGCCGCCTTCGTCACCCCCGGCGGCCCGCTCGACGAGGAGACCCACCGCCGCGTCGCCACCCTCTACTTCCCCGACGGGAGGGTCCCGCTGCACCCGCCCGTGCTCTCGGAGGACGCGGCCAGCCTGCTGCCCGGTCAGACCCGTCCCGCACTGCTGTGGCGCTTCGACCTGGACCCCGACGGCCGCGTGGAGACCGTCGACGTGCAGCGCGCCCTCGTCCGCAGCCGGGCCAAGCTCGACTACGACGGCGTCCAGAAGGCCATCGACACCGGCACGGCCGAGGAGCCGCTCGCCCTGCTGGAGGACGTCGGCCGGCTCCGCGAGGCCCTGGAACAGGAGCGCGGCGGCATCTCGCTCAGCGTGCCCGAGCAGGAGGTCGTCGAGCACGACGGCACGTACTCCCTGTCCTACCGCGCCCCGCTCCCCGCGGACGGCTGGAACGCACAGATCTCCCTGATGGCCGGCATGGCCGCGGCCGATCTGATGCTGGCCACCGGCACGGGCATCCTGCGTACGCTGCCGAGCGCCCCCGACGGCGCCGTCGGCAGGCTCCGCCGGGCGGCGAAGGCGCTGCGGATCGACTGGCCGCACCACGTCCCGTACGCCGAACTCGTGCGCTCACTCGATCCGCACCGCCCCGTCCACGCCGCCTTCCTCCAGGAGTGCACGGCCCTGCTGCGGGGCGCCGGCTACACCGTCTTCACCGGCGGCGAGACCCCCGACCCGGCGATCCACTCCGCGGTGGCCGCCCCGTACGCCCACTGCACCGCGCCGTTGCGCCGGCTCGCCGACCGGTACGCCGGCGAGCTGTGCGTGGCGGCGGTCGCCGGGGCCGAGCCCCCGCAGTGGGCGGTGGCGGCCCTGGACGCGCTCCCCCGGGAGATGGCGGTCGGCACCCGCCTGGCGAACATGGCCGAGCGGGAGTCGGTGGACCTCGTCGAGGCGGCCGTGCTCAAGGACCGCGTCGGCGAGACCTTCGAGGCCACGGTCATCGACGTCGACGACCGGGAGCCGCTGGTCGGCACCGTCCACCTGGAGGACCCCGCGGTCGTCGGACGCGTCGAGTCCACCACGCGGGAGCTGCCGCTGGGCGACCGCATCCGGGTCCGGCTGACGGAGGCCGACCCCGGCTCGGCGAAGGTCCTCTTCGCCCCGGCCTGAGGACCGCTCCGCGTCCTACGCGGGCTGCCGCAGGGCGGTGACCAGCGCGCGCGGGTCGTCGGCGTGGAAGCGGACGGTCCGCGCCTCGGCCGTGGCGCCGAGCGGGCGGGTGAAGGGGAGGGGCCGGTTCAGCTCCAGGGTCACCGTGGTCTGGCTGCCGACGATCAGGTCGAGCACCCCGTCCTCGGACAGCGTGACCAGCCGGCCCTCGGGGTAACGGCGCTCCACCCGTACCGAAGCCACCGCGTCCGGCGGTACGGCGAGGTCGAAGAGGGCGCCGTAGCGGATCAGCAGGGACCCGTCCGGGCGGACCACGTGCGGCCGGGTGACGCAGGCGGCGTGCAGGGCGAGCACGATGAGGATCCCGTACACGTCGAGCACGAGCACCACCCGGTGGACCGCCGGCCAGGGGATGAGGAAGGCCAGGGCCACCGTCTCGACCACCGACACGAAGAGCATCCCGTACATCATGGCCGTCTGCGGTCCGGTGTACGCGGCGGCGAGGTCGCCGGGGCGGACCCCGTGCCGCCTGCGCACGATCCACCTCCCGAGGGCGGCGAGGGCGTGCAGCTCGTGCCGCAGCAGCCGCCGGACCTGAACCGGGACCACGGCGCGCACGGCCTCCCGGCCGGCCTCCCCGCGGGCGGCGCCGCGGGCGCGTGCGGCGGAGTAGAACCCGCGCAGCACCCAGGCCTCCAGCAGGACGACCCCGAGGACGAGGACCTCGGCGGCGGCCAGGGCCCACCCCGGCGGCCGGACCCCGGCCGCCAGGCACATCACGAGCCCCAGCTCCGCCGGGACGACGGCGGTGGCGGCGATCCGCGCCGCACGTATCGTGCTCATCGCGCTCCTCCCCTCCCCTTCTCCATGAACGCCTCCATGACCAGGCGTACGACTTCGGCCTGCGCGGGCGCGTACTCGGCGAGCAGCGCCTCCTTGAACCCGGGCACGACCACCCCGTCGGAGGGAATCGCGGCGAACACCTCGTCGGGGACGGCCGCCACGAGCTCCGCCGCCAGGGGCGGGATCCGCGGATCGTCCACGGCGGCGTCGGCGAGCTCGTCCAGCCGCTCGTACAGCACGAGCACCGCGGGATCGGCGGCCAGCGGGCCGAGCGCGGCGTAGAGCTCCTGGCCGCCCGTGCCCGCGGCGTCGATCAGCGTGAGGTGCTCCCGGTCCATCGCGGCGGTCGGCGAGGCCGTCGGCGGCGCCTTCGCCAGCAGTTCGGCGAGCGCGGGCGAGAGGGGCTCGCCCTCCCCCGGCCCGGCGGCGAGCAGCACCGCGAGCCGCCGGCGCCGTTCCACGATCTCGGCCTCCTGCCGGGCCAGGTCGGCATCGAGCTCTTCGAGTACGTCGGCCAGCTCGCGCCCGGCGTCGTCCGCGAGGACGTCGCGCACCTCGTCGAGGCTGAGCCCGAGCTCGGTGAGGCGGCGTACGCGGGCGAGCAGGACCGCGTCGCGGACGCTGTAGGCCCGGTATCCGTTGGGGCGCCGCTCCGGCTCCGGGAGCAGCCCGACATGGTGGTAGTGCCGGATCGCCCGGGTGGTGACCCCGACGACCGCGGCGATCTCTCCGATCCGCATGAGCCCCAGTAGAAACCCTGCCGTTGCGTCAAGGTCAAGTGCTGACACGTTGCAGGTAGCATGTCCACCACGGCAGACGAGTCGGCCGGGCGGCCGCGTCGGGATCCTCAGATCCCGCCGAGGAACGTCCGGGCTCCACAGGGCAGGGTGGTGGGTAACGCCCACCCGGGGTGACCCGCGGGACAGTGCCACAGAAAACAGACCGCCGGGGACTTCGGTCCTCGGTAAGGGTGAAACGGTGGTGTAAGAGACCACCAGCGCCTGAGGTGACTCAGGCGGCTAGGTAAACCCCACCCGGAGCAAGGTCAAGAGGATCCGTCCCCGGACGGGTCTGCGCGAACGATCGAGGGCTGCCCGCCCGAGTTCGCGGGTAGACCGCACGAGGCCGGTGGCAACACCGGTCCTAGATGGATGGCCGTCTCCCCGGCGACCGCGAGGTCACCGGGCGACAGAACCCGGCGTACAGGCCGGCTCGTCTGCCCAACGGGCTCCTGACCTGCCCAGGAGCCCGTTTTTTCATGATCCAGAATCATCGTGGGCGGAATCTGGGGAGATCCACTTCCCTAGGAAGCTTCGGGGGGCTCGGCCTCTTCGGCCGGCACCATCCAGGCGCCCAGGGCCGCGAGCGCCCGGCGCCCCGACTTCGGCATGAAGTGCACGTAAGTCCTCAGCGTGAACGCCGGATCGGTGTGGCCCAGCCACGCAGCCAGCTGGGTAATGGTCTCACCCTCAGCCAGGACGACGCTAGCGAAGGTGTGCCGGGTGACGTGGAAGCCCTCCTCGCGCGGCATCTTCCACGCCGTCCGCTTCCACGGCTTCTTACCCTTCCCCTGCACCCACTCATATTCGGGCTCCGGAATCACCTTCGCCCGGACGAGCGCGGGCTTCCAGTTCTTCTCGTCGAAGGTGCTGCGATTGATGGCTCCGCCGCCGGCACCGCCGGTCCTTGCGGTGGTCACTAGTAGACGTACTGTCCGTCTCGGGCGCTTCGCCCACTCAAGATTGGGCCGGTCTGGATCCACCCAGGGCAGCGTCACCTCGATGGTCGGGAATACCTTGGCGTAATCCGTAATGGCGGCAGCCAGCTCCGGCGGGCACGGAGCCGTTCGAGTCTTGTTTCCCTTCGGCGGTGCGAAGGCTGGCCGGCCGCCCACCAAGACGACCTGGCGCACGACGTTGATCTCGTCGCCGTTCACGTCGTCCGGGGAGAAGCCGAAGCACTCCCCCTGCCGCAGGCCCGCGCCGACTGCCAGGTTCAGGAGGATGTCGTATCGTGACCCGAGGGCCTTCCGCATCGCGGCAACCGTCTCCTTGGCCCACGCCTGTGCCTTCGACGGCGGGGACGCAGGAGCCGACAGATCAGCGTCCCTGAAGGGGTTCTCGGGGATCCGCTTGGCTTTGTGCGCGGCCTGCATGATCGAGGAGAAGTGCCGCCACGTGGTGCGCACGGTGTTGACGTCGATGTCCTCTTCAACGCGGGTGAGCCAGCGCCGGACTTCGTCGTGGCCGATGCGGTTCAAGGGCAGGTGCCCCACGTGGGGAAGGATGTGCCGAAAGACGCGGGATTTCATGGATTGCTTGGTGGTGGGCGGCTGCCGAAGGTTCGGCCACCAATGCGTCCGGACGTACTCGTCGAGAAGCATGTTGCCGTCACGCGGATCGTAGAAGGTCCCGCGGCTGGTATCGGTGGCGGAGTCCTTCAGCCACTTCTTGGCACCGTCCGGGCCTTCAAGCTTTTCGAAGCTGCGGTCGCGTGCGCCGGGGATCCCGGCCACCCGCCACCGCTTGCCCTGGCCGTGCCGTTCGGTCTCAACCCGCGTGGGCTTGCCCGTCTTCGGATACTGGATCCCCACCGGCAACGACGCCGAGTACCTGCAGCTGTTCGCCTACGACAAGACCCTCCGGGGCTGAGAGGGTCGGCATGCCGGGTATCGACTACGACCTTGAGTTCCTGGAAGACGGCCGCACGATCGAGCTGATCTCGATCGGCATGGTCTGCGACGACGGCCGCGAGTACTACGCGGTCAGCGCGGATCTCGGCGCCCGAACCTGGAGCGGCCGGCGGCTACGGCGCCGCATTCGGCAGCACGGCTGGCTCATGGCGAACGTCATCCCCGGCCTGCCGCAGGCCCACGGCGACTGGCGCAACCACATGCCGCAGTCCTGGCTGTTCAACTACGAGGACCCTGCGGTGAAGCCCCGCGCGCAGATCGCGGATGAGGTCATGGACTTCATCCGTGCGGCCGGTCCCAACGTCCAGCTGTGGGCGAACTACGGGGCCTACGACCACGTCGCCCTCGCGCAGCTGTGGGGCCGGATGATCGACCTGCCTGAGGGTGTCCCGATGTTCACCAACGACATCCAGCAGGAACGGTCCCGTCTCGGCCTCGCCTGGGATGACCTGCCCCAGCAGGAGAGCGGCGAGCACAACGCGCTCGCCGACGCCCGCCACAACCAGACCGTCCGGCGCTGGCTCGCCGAACGCGCCTAGAAACGGATCGCCATGCTCTTCAAGAGAGAACCTGCACTTTGGCTCGGCCTCGTCGCCATCGCCGTCAAGCTCCTCGCCGCGTTCGGCATGGACGTGTCCGCCGAGCAGCAGGCCGTCATCAACGCGGTCGCCGCTGCCCTTGTCGGCCTTGTCCTCGCCGTCATGGCGCACGACGCTGTCGGTGCCGCGGTCCTCGGTTTCGCCCAGGCCGCTCTCGCTCTGGCCGTGGGATTCGGCCTGGACTGGTCTGCTGAGCAGCAGGCTGTCGCCCTCGCCGCCGCTGCCGCCGTGGTGGCCATGTGGGACCGGACGCAGATCACAGCGCCGGCGCCGGCCGCCGCGGTCGCCCGCCCGCTCTCGGGCGTGTAGGTGCGGTGCCGTGCGGTCCGGCGGCTCAAGCGCAGGCTCGGCCGCCGCGGCACCATCCTCACCTGCTACGGAGCCGTCTGGCTCCTCTACGGGTACGGGCAGCTGGTTACACCCCAGCCCGACCAGCGCGGCCTCAGGCTCGCCCTGTCGCTGATGCCTCTCGAAGTGTGGGGCTGGGGTTGGATAGTCGCTGGTGCGATAGCACTGGCGTGCGCGTGGGCTCCGCCGGGCCGCGACGCTGTCGGCTTCGTCTCCCTGGTACTGATCGTGGTGCCATGGACGGCGACTTACCTGGTCGCCTGGCTGCTCGGGGATCTGCCCCGCGGCTGGGTGGCGGCAGCGATCTGGATGGTGATCACCGTCCCGGTCTTGGTCGTGGCGGGATGGCCAGAGCCGCCCCGCCGTAAGAGAGCGGAACCCCCTTATGAACCCTGACACGTGGGTGCAGCTCGGCGCCGGTACAGCCACCACGGTTGCCGCCGCGTTCGTCGGCCGCGCGGCACGGCGGTCGAGGCGGCAGGAGAACCGCGACGACTTCACCACACTGAAGGACGCGCTGAACGAGCGGATCGACGACCTGAAGGAGGAGATGGAGGACCAGCGCAAGCTCGTCGGCGACCAGGCCGAAGCCCTCAGCTATCTCGTCGTCCGCGTCCGATCTCTCGTCGCCTACATCCGCAAGGCCGGCATGGAGCCGCCAGCGCCTCCGCCGATGTCAGATCGCGTCCGCGACTACCTCCACCACATCGACGTGTGAGAACTGGAGTGCGAGCAGCCCCCACCCGTGCGGTGGGGGCGTTTTGCTGTGCCCGGCGCGGGAATTGAGCCCAGATAAGATGCCATATCCCCTGGTCAGCGCCGGAACTTGGGGACCACGTCCGCGAAGACGGCCTCGGCCGCGTCCACGTGGGCAGCGTTGCGCTGGCCCTTGTTCCGCCGGTCCCAGTAGCCGATGGTCGTACCCGGGTTGTCGTGATCGGCGAAGGCCTGGACCTCGGCGAGAGGCACGCCATCGTCGAGCATGTGCGTGATGCGGCTGGCCCGGAGGACGTGCGGGGTCAGCTTGCGCTCGGGCAGAACCCCAGCTTTGCGGCCCATGCGTGCGAGCATCCGGCCGACGTCGTGCCGGTCGAGCCGCCGCCCTTCGGAGTCCAGCAGCAGGGGGCCGGACTCGCGCCCCTCGGTGTGCTTGTCCAGGAGCTCGGCCACGGACAACGGCAACGGCAGGAGCCGCTCCTTGTTCTCCTTGCGCGTCACGTCCAGGTACGACCTGCGGCCCCGCTCGACCCGATCCGTTACGTCTGCGGCGCACATCTCGCCGATGCGGCCGGCGAGCGCGTACAGCAGCGTGACGACGAGCAGGTCGAACTCGTCCTTGGCCTCGGCGATGACCGCCTGGATCTCGGCGACTTCGAGGACCGGCGTGCTGCGGGAGGTGTTGCCGTTCTCGATCCGAGGGGTGTCGTCCTGCGTGACGGGGTTCCGGGGCAGGTCGATGCGCTCCGAGGCGTACACGTGCAGCGAGGAGAGCGCGCGCAGGTAGCGGGCGATCGTGGTGAGCGGGGTCCCCTTGGCCTCCTCTCGGATGCGCCAGGCGCGGATGTGGTCGCGGGTGAAAATGCCGAGGGCGAAGCGTTCGTGGCCGAGCTCTTGGGCGTAGGCGGCCCAGACTCGGCGGATGTCGTCGGCGTAAGCCCGCTTGGTGTTCACGCTGCTGCGACGGGTGGACGACAGCCAGTCGAGCATCATGATCCAGGTGTCGGCGGTGACGACCTCGGCGAGCATCTCGGCGCGCGGCCGGTAGATACGCTCCTGCCCCCGTCGCTCGACCTGGACTTGGCCGAGGTCGTCCAGGAGCTTCTGGCGAACGACGTCGAACAAGCTGGAGCCGGGCAGGGCGATCGTGCGGGTCGTCGCCTGCTGCGGCAGGTACGGCGTCTCAGCCACGCGGGCCGCCTACGAGTGCAGGCCCTTGGCGGGCGATGACCTCTCCGCCTGAAGCAATGAGCCTCAGCTTGGGGAACGCCTTCGGCTTCTCCTGCCCTGCGACCTCCGGCCACTCGTCGGCGGACAGCCCATACGACGGAGGCGTCCACCCCCTGGCGCCCACGGTGAGCTCCGTCGCCTTCTCGTACTTCGCCTGCCAGTTCCAGGTGAAGAACAGAGGGAGCAGGCCACCACGGTTCGGGATCGGCTCGGGCCGGACGGTGAAGCTGTGGCGCGCACGATCCCAGATCGGCTTGGCGTACTCACGGCAGCGCGGCCGGTTGCAGAACCCCCAGGACCGGGACCAGCCCGTGGCAGGGTCGAACTCGCTGAAGCCGTGCATGGTCGTCCTGCCGCAGAGGCGGGGCGCGCGGATCATCGGAGCCTGGCAGCCAGTCGGGTCCCCGGCTTCGCTGATGCCGGAGTCGTAGCGCGGAGCGTCGTCGGCGATGAGCTTCCACATGGTGCGGTTGTCGGCGTTCATCATGTCGCGGGTCCGGGCCCATGTGGTGAGGGTCGGGTCGTGGCGACGCGGGTCTCGAAGAGTGACCCAGCCGAGGGAGAGAATGAGGTCTCGGGTGCCCTGAGGCATCCGGCGCTCGCCGTACACGCGTGCGGCAAGTTCGTCGTAGCGCAGCAATCCATCACGGTCGTCCGGGTGCTGATGCATCCTCAAATTCTAACACTTAACAAGACGTTATGCGCTACCCACCCGAAGGAGGCTCCAGTGAACACTCCGATCGACATGCCCACCTCGTGGCTTGCCGAGCTAGACGAGGAGGCCCGGCGACGCGAGGACGAGATCGTGCGCTTCGTTCTCCAGCAGCCGGACTATCCGCCGCTGCCCGGCTGCCCCGAGTGTGACGTCCAGCCAACGGAGATCAGGCAGTGGGTTGAGGATCCCGTCTTCGACGTCGACGGCGTCTACGCCCAGGTGGGCTTCAAGCCCTGTGGTCATCTCTTCCGGGCGCGCACCGCCGTCTGACCGCCCTGCCACACTGGAGCCACCCTGCGCCAGGCCCCGACCGCCTGAGGCAGCAGAACGCCCCCACAGCCAGACGGCTGAGGGGGCGTCGCGTGTTGCGGGTCAGGACACGTCGGCCCGGACCGACTTCCCGATCAGCCCGTCCGTGTACGTCACCGACTTCGCCGTCCACGACCCCTTTCCGGTGATCGCACCGGTCACGTTCTCGCCCGGCGCCAGCTCCACCGTGCCGATCTGGTCCTTGTCGACGGCGAGCTCCGCATTGTGCTTGGTGCCGTTCGTGTCGGTGATCGCAAAGTACAGCGGGTTCACGTTGATCGGCTTCGAGCTGTTGTTCGTGACCGTCACCGACACGCTCGTATAGCCGTCGCCCTGCGCCAACACCGTCTTCTTGAACTCCGCCTTCTTCGCCACGACGACGACCGCGGCCTTCTTCTCCGGCTCGGCAGGCTTCGACTCAGGCGCCTTCGCCGGCGCAGACGACGCGCCCGCGGCCGGTGCGGCCGGCTCCTTCGCGGTGTCGCTGCTCTCACCGCCGAGGAGCGCACCGATGATGCCGATCAGCACGAACAGGCCGACGATGCCCAGACACGAGAAGCCGACGATCTTCCCCGCGCTGTTCTTCTTCGGCTGCGGCGGGGGCGGGTAGCCGTAACCGGGCTGCGGCTGGCCGGGCGGCGGGAACTGCTGCGACATGGAAACCCCCAGGGGACGTGTGCAAGTCCGGTCACCGTATGCGCACAAGCGGACGTGCGGGCGCCGGTATCCGAACCGTGACAATCGAAGATTCAACGACTCGGCAAGGGCCCGCCGTGCGTCGCGGGTCGAGTTACGTCGTCCGTCCTCAGTGAAGACCGATCCGCCGAGGAGGACACGATGGAGTGCACGTTCTGCGGGATGCCACTGAAGGGCGCCGATCCGAAGGTCGTCTGGAGTGAAGGCGAGAACCGGGATCCGTTCTGCAACGTCGAGTGCGAAGTGGCGGAGATCGTGGACAGGTCGATTGCGCAGGCTGCTCGATCGGCTGGTCGCCGCCGTGACCACTCGCTGTGCGGTGTAGCGCCGTGCAGCCACTGCCGCTAGTTGTTCGGTTCGGTTGCCCGGCGCCGGACCGAACACTTCCGCCACACTGGTGCCCCGCTGTCGGATATGAGGGGCACAATGATCTACTGCTCGACCGAAGCTTCCACCGGTGTGAGCTCGTTGTCCCCGTATGGGCGGCGCCGACGGGCCGGGTCGTTGTCCACGATGACGGCGTAGTCGCCCCATTCGTCGAGGGGCATGGCGATGGTGCCGAGGGTTCCGGCCGGAACGTGGAGGGCTCCGGGGAATATGTCGAGGGTGTCGACGGTGATGCGGACGCGTTGTCCCAGGTAGAACCGGCCGTGGTAGCCGGACTCGTGGTGTGCTCGGCGCTGCGCCGCCCAGTATTCGGCGATCAAGCGGAGGGGGACGGCGAGGTTGAGGGCCGGGGCCCACGGCTTGGTGGGTGTGGTCGACTCGGGCATCTTCTTCATTTCGTCTCCCCTGCCTGACCCTAGTTTCTGTAATACAAGAATGCTCCGACCGTGACCTCTTGTCAAGCCTGAAGGGCAGGTGGATGCTAATTTCTGTATGACATCAACGAAGGAGGGGGAGATGGTGGGACGACCTGCCACCGGGAAGACGCCTGTCGTCTCGTTCCGCCCGCCCGTCGCACTCCGCGAGGAGCTCGACGCGCTGGCCGAGGCGGAGGGGCGAGCGAGGTCCGACGTCCTCATCGAGGCAGTGCACGACTGGGTACGGAAGAAGCGGCGCGAGCAGACCTCAGAGGCCTCAAATCCTGGCGCATTTGGCGCCTGACCGTCCTGACGCCCGCCCCCGCATCCAGCTGGGGCAGGCGTTCCCGCGCCCAGGCCCATTGTCAGTGGGTGGAGCTAACGTGGACACATCAAATCCCCGAGTACGCGGGGGATGCTGCGGGCTGCAGCTGCACGGTCCCGCCCCACCGGAACAGCGCCCGGCGGGGCGGAGTGCTGTCAGGCCTCAGCCGGCGCCGGATGCAGGGCCCGCGTCACGACGTCCTTCTCCAGCTCGAAACGATTCTCCAGCCCGTACTGCTCGGCGTGGGCCGTCACCGCCTCCTGGAACGCCGCGGCGGCCTCCAGCCACGGCCGCCACTGTTCCGCCGAGTACGGGCCCTGCTGCGCCTCGACCCGGGCCGCCTCGCTGGCCAGCTTAAGCTCGACCAGTCGCGCTCTACCTGCTGCTTCGTCTACCTGTTCGTCTGCCACGGCCGGATCCTAGGCGGCGGGTGTGACAGTCACCCGGATCGCCGCGGCCCACTCGGCGAGCAGCTCCTCGTACCGCACCGACCCGGCCCCGCCCGCGGCAACGAGCGCCCGAATCTCGCGGTTGATCTCCGCGAGCGGGCGCACAGAGCCAGGGTCAGCGGGGGTGGGGGACATGCGAACAGGCTATCGGGCTCAGTCCAGCGGAAGGGCCTGATGCGCGGCAACGATGTCGTCGATCCGCCGGGCCAGGTCGAAGTCCGCCGCGGTCAGCCGGTGGCCGGCATCGTGAGTGGTGATGGAGGCCCGCAGGTGGTCGATCCGTAGGTCCAGGTCGGCGTGGTGGTGGATCCGCCTCGACCGGTCCGCGATCGTCACGATCGCGGCGACCGCGGCGTGGTAGCGGATCTCGTAGGTGCGGGTGATCTCGTCACCCTTCCGTTCCCAGCCCGGCAGGCCTGCGAGCTCCTGCTCGATGTCCTCGTCAGACAGCAGCCTCAACGCACCCATGTCAGCTCCCCTCGGTCACGGGCGCCAGGACCTCGGCGAGGTCCCGGCCCACCGGCGCATCCTGCCACGGCCTCATCGCCCGCTCCAGAGCCCGCAGTTCGCGGGCCATCCGCGCGGATCGGGTCTCCACCGCGATCGTCGCGGCCTCCCTGGCGATCTCGACAGCATGGTCCGGCTCCCGGGATACGGCCGCCGCGGCAGCATGCCGGGCAAGGTAGACGCCGCGGTCCCGGCGGGCAGTCGACGGCACCGCGGCGAGCACCTGCCGCCACAGGCCGTCCGCTTCCCGGCCGAGGCCCAGCCGGCCGTAGCAGGTTGCCCGCTGCACCTCCAGGTAGCCCGGCGTCCGCTTACAGGCGTTGCCCCACGGCAGGTCGTCGTCGACGCGGATGAGGAGGCCGTCCGCGGTGTCGATGAGCCGGTCCACTGTCGTCCGGTCGCCGGTGAGGCTCGCCCCGTGCGCCTGCTGCTGCAGCGCCATGATCTGCACCTTCGGAAAGATGCGGTTGTCATCGAGAGCGGCCTCGCACAGGTCGATGACGCCGTGCCCGTCACCGAGGTCAGTCCGGACCTGGGCCAGGTTGACGAGGGAGTACCCGACGAGGTGCGGGTCCCGGGAGCGGGCCGCGATCTCCTGCGTTATCCCCCGCCAGAACGCTGCCGCGCCAAGGTCGCCAGCGTCCTGGTACAGCCAGCCGACCAGGGCGGCGTAGGCGGCACCGACACGGAGAAGACCGCGGCGGGTCTCGCCCTTCGCGGACCGGATCAGCTTGTCAATCAGCTGGTACTGGGCTGAGACGGTACCGATCAGGTCATGGGGGCCGAGCAGCATGTCCGCCCGGTAGTGGCCCTCCAGCTGGGACTGGAAGTAGTCGATCAGTGCTGGATCCACATGTTGGCCGGCAGTCGGGCCGGGCACCAGCGCGGCCGCGGTCACAGATACGAAAGCGCGTCGCTTCACGTCATCCTCTTGATGTGCCTCAGGGCGGATCCATCCGGCGGGCGCCGGGAATCCGAGGTCCTCGGGCCAGCGGCCGAGCGCGTCATGCAGCACGATCGCCGTCTCCTCCGACGGCCAACGCCGGTCGTCGGCACGGCCTTCCCAGCGGCGCCACGTTCGCCCCGACACGGTGTAGTGCGGGTCGTCGAGGAGTTGCTGCCCGTGCGCCTGCAGGGCTGCCGCCGCGGCGTCCATCGTGCGCCAGCCGGCCCGTAGCCGGGCGGCTCTCAGCGCGTCGTTGCGGTGGCTCATGAAGTCAGTCTGGGGGCTCATCGCGGTCACCTCGGGCCATGGCCGCCACGTGGCCACGTGTGGCCACGCCATGGCCTATCTGCCGGTCTGCGTGCCTGGACATCATCTATGTACACCGCTACCGGCCGCCGAAGAACCGCGAGGGATCATGGAAGTGCAACGGCTTAACGACCTGCCCTGTCTGTCCGAGCTGTCCGAGCAGCAGGTCCGCGGGGCAGCCTGCGTCCACTGCGGTGTCCATCTCGACAACGCGACCGCCGTCGACCTCGGCGAGCAACGCGCCAGCCGCGCCGGCTCCTCCGTCCGCTGGTTCCCCCGCGCCTGCCCGCAGCACGGGACCGCATCGTGACCGCCGGCCGGATCTGCTGCGAGTGCGACCAGCCCATCCGCGGCGAGGCCAGGCAGATCATCCGGCACAGCATGAGCGGAGTCCGCCCCAACGACCTCGTACACGCCGGGCCCTGCCCGCCTCGAGAGTCACAGCGGTCGACCTTGGCCCGATATCTTCCGGGACGCCCCTAAGCCCCCGCCCGTCCCGATGCGGCGGCTACCGGGGCGGGCGGGAACCAGACACCTTGCGAACTGTTGACTCCGCTTATAACCGCCCGTAGGTTCGACGCGGCAGGCGTGAACGAGCGTTACGGACATGGCAAGCGTGACGGATTCACACGGGGTGCGAACACTCCGTATGCATATATGCGCCGCACACCTACCGATGCTGGCATATGCCAGGCAGGATGAAGGGTGTTCCGTGTGACCGAAACTGGGCACACGGCTATGGCATGAGATCCCTCGCCGGGAGGCGTAGGGCGCGCGCAAGGCGAAGTAACAGGCTGAACTTGGGGTCGACCTTGCCGGACTCGGCGTTCTGGACCGTGGTTCGGTCCACGCCGGCCAGTTCGGCGAGCTTCTCCTGGGTGAGGTCTGCCTGCAGGCGGGCGTCACGGATCCGATTGCCCAGCTCGATCCTGGCCTGCTGGATCCACGGCGGTGTAGCGGGTTGCACCCACTAGACACTCAAACATCAAGATCGTTTTGTCTGCGGTATACATTCCGCATTTTGTGATCAAGGCGGATCGCCCGACCGACAGGCACCACGAGCAAGTCAGGAGACACGCGATGGAACCCGCAGAGCTGCTTCCGCTCTACGAGTGGGCGGCCGGTACCTGCTTCCGGCATCCGGGGCTCGGCCAGGTGGAGACAGCGCACCTGAAGACCCTCCATCCGCGCACCGGTGAAGAGCTCGACATCCGGGGCTGCCGGGAATGCGTGATGACACTCGAGGCGCAGCGCGAGCGCGCGGCAGTGCGGTCGGGGAGCGTGTACGAGCCCGGCCACCTGGGCTGCAGCCCCTGATTCAGGGGGAGCGGCTGGGGAGAATCTGGGGAGTGGGGGGCGTCAGGGGAGACTCAGATGCCTCACTCAAGGAAACTCAATCCCACTCAAGGAAACTCAATCTCAGCAGGTCACAGGCCAGATGAGGTAGCTGGGCGTGATCGTCGCAGACCGCGAGGTCACCGGGCGACAGAACCCGGCGTACAGGCCGGCTCGTCTGCCACTTCCGCCCCGAACCGCTTTCACCGGTCCGGGGCGGTTCTGTCTCACCGCCCGACACGAATCAGAGGTGGGGAAATGACCGTTCTGGTCCTACTGCTCCTGGCCGCCGCCGTCGGCGGGGCCGTCTGCGTGGTGTGGGCGGAGCGCGGCGGGCCGCGCTGGGTCCGCATCGTGGCGAGCGTGACCCTCGGCATCGCGGCGGTGGCGCGCGGCCTTCAGAAGAGCGGACGGCGGGGCCGCAGCGGGGGCAGCGGAAACAGCGACGGCGGCGAATAGGGCCGGGCGGGTTCCGGCGGGGCCGAGCCCTTGGGCGACCAGGCGGTTCCGGCGGGGCCGAGCCCTTGGGCGGCCGTGCCGGGGTGGCTCCGACAGGTCGGGGGTGTGCCGGGGCGCTCCCCGCAGGGCGCCGAACGCAATCCCCTCGGCCCTCCGACCCCCCGCCACGTTCGGCGTCCGAGGAGACGCCCCGGCGCGCGCCCGGCCCCGGCCGGCACCGTCGAAGCCTGCCGCCCCGGCCCGTGGCCGCTGCGTTCCGGCCGGCGAGGCCTACCGCAGGTGTGAGGTGTCGTTCAGGAGGCGGACCGAGGCGTTGCCGTCCGCGTAGTAGGCGACGGCCGAGAGGGAGGCCGCCGAGAGTTCCATGCGGAACAGCGCTTCGGGCGGGGCGCCCAGGGCGAGGCGGACCAGGATCTTGACCGGGGTCACGTGGGTGACCAGCAGGACCGTGCGGCCCGCGTGCGCGGCCAGCAGCCGGTCGCGGGTGGCCGAGATCCGGCGGGTGGCGGCCGTGAAGCTCTCGCCGCCGCCCGTGGGGGCCGCCCTCGGGGAGTCCAGCCAGGCCTGGAGGTCGTCCGGGAAGCGCTCCTGCACCTCGGCGAAGGTCAGGCCCTCCCAGGCGCCGAAGTCCACCTCGCGCAGGCCCTCCTCGACGGTGGCCGGGAGGCCGAGGCGGTCGGCGACCGTCCGGGCCGTCTCGCGGCAGCGGCGCAGCGGGGAGCTGATGACCGTCTGGACGGTGCCGCGGGCGGCCAGTGCCTCGGCCACGGCGGCAGCCTGGCGGCGGCCGGCCGGGGACAGTTCGGGGTCGCTGCCCCCGCTGCCGGAGAAGCGCTTCTGCGGAGTGAGGGCGGTCTCCCCGTGCCGGAGCAGTACGAAGGTGGCCGGGGCACCCATGTCCGGGCCCCAGCCGGTGCCGCCGGAGACCGGGGCCGAGGCCGGGGCCTCTGTCAGGGCGGGAACGCGCGCCTCGTCCGGCGCGAACAGCGTGTCGGCGGCAGCCGGCTCGGCCGCGCCGCGGGCGGCCGTACCACCGCCGGAGGCGAGGGCGGCGCGGACGGCCGCGGCGCCCGCCGCGGCGTCCCCGGGCGGGCCAGACGGTGGCGGGACCGCCAGGGTCCGGGCCGCCGAGGCGTCGAGGGCGGCCGTGGAGTCGGACGGCTCCCACTGCTTGCCGCGCTTGCCCGCGTCCATCGCCTCGTTGGCGAGCCGGTCCGCGTGCTTGTTCTTCTCGCGCGGGATCCACTCGTACGTGACCTGGGCGCGGGGCAGGATCTTCGCCGCCTCCGCCGCCAGGGGCTTCATGTCCGGGTGCTTGATCTTCCAGCGGCCCGACATCTGCTCGACGACGAGCTTGGAGTCCATCCGGACCAGGATCTGCGCGTCCGACGCGAGCTCGCGGGCCGCGTTGAGCCCGGCGATCAGGCCCTTGTACTCGGCCACGTTGTTCGTCGCGACACCGATGTACTCCGCGCGCTCGGCCAGCGTCTCGCCCGTCGCCGGGTCGAGGACGACCGCACCGTAGCCGGCGGGCCCCGGGTTGCCCCGGGACCCGCCGTCCGCCTCCACGACGAACCGCGGCATCAGATGCCCGAGTCCGCCGTACGGACCAGGATGCGGCCGCAGTTCTCGTGACGTACGACCTGGTCGCGGGCGGCGGCCTTGATCTCGTTCACCTCGGCCATGTCCAGCTCCAGCCGGCAGCCCTCACAGCGGCGCTGGTAGAGCCGCGCGGCGCCGACCCCGCCCTGCTTGACGCGGATCTTCTCGTACAGGGCCATCAGGTCGTCCGGCATGGAGGTGACGATGACCTCGCGGTCCTTGGTGATCTTCGCGACCTCGGCGTCGATCTCGGCGGTGGCCGCGTCCCGGCGCTCGGTGGCGTCCGCCACCTTGGCCTCCAGGGCGGAGACGCGCTCGGTGAGCTCGGTGACCCGCTCCTGCGCGGCCTCCAGGCGCTCCATGACCTCCAGGACCACGTCCTCCAGGTCGCCCTGGCGCTTGGCGAGGGAGACGACCTCGCTCTGCAGGTTCGCCAGGTCCCGGGCCGAGATGCCCACGCCGGAGTCCAGCCGCTGCTGGTCGCGGACCGCGCGCTGGCGCACCTGGTCGACGTCCTGCTCCGCCTTGGTCTGCTCGCGCGCGGTGTCGCTGGCCTGGGTCTGGGCGGCGACGAGCAGGTCGCGCTGCTGCGTCAGGTCCTTGGTGAGCGAGTCGAGCTCGGCGTGCTCGGGCAGCGACTTGCGCTTGTGGGCGAGCTGAGACAGCCGGACGTCCAGCGCCTGGACGTCGAGAAGTCGGATCTGGTCGGCGGGCTCGGCGTTCAGTTGGGGGCTCCAGGGATAGAAGGGTGTGTGACGGACGGCGCGTGCGCCGTCCAGGGGTCGGTGACCGTGCGCGAGACATGGGTGCGCAGACCCCAGCCCTTGCGCTCGGAGATCGCGTCGAGCTGCGCGGCGGCCTGCTCGCACCAGGGCCACTCGGTGGCCCAGTGGGCGGCGTCGACGAGGGCGAGCGGGCTCTGCTCGCGGGCCTCGGACACCGGGTGGTGGCGCAGGTCGGCGGTCAGGAAGGCGTCCACGCCCGCGGCCCTGACCTGCTCGAAGAGGCTGTCGCCGGAGCCGCCGCTGACGGCGACGGTACGGATGAGGGCGTCCGGGTCGCCCGCGAAGCGGATGCCCTGCGCGGTCTGCGGCAGCCAGGCGGCCGCGCGGGCCGCGAACTCCCGCAGGGTCTCGGGGTGGTCCAGTGCGCAGATCCGGCCGAGGCCGCGGCGGCCCTCGGGGTCGGTCGGGTCGGGCACCAGCGGGCCGGTGATCCGCAGGTCGAGGGCCCCGGCGAGGGCGTCGGAGACCCCGGGGTCGGCGGTGTCGGCGTTGGTGTGGGCGACGTGCAGCGCGATGTCGTTCTTGATGAGCGTGTGCACGACGCGGCCCTTGAAGGTGCCGGCCTCGACGGTGGTGGTGCCCCGCAGATAGAGGGGATGGTGGGTGACGATCAGGTCGGCGCCCAGCTTCACCGCCTCGTCGGCGATCCCCTGTACGGGGTCCACGGCGAACAGGACCCGGCCGACCTCTGCTTCGGGGTCGCCGCAGACGGTTCCGACGGCATCCCACTGCTCGGCCCGCGAGGGGGGCCAGAGAGCGTCCAGCGCTGCGATGACTTCAGAGAGACGGGGCACGGGCCAAGGCTACCGTCCCCGTCACCACGACCCGCCCGGACTGCTTTACCAGGAAGCCGAGCAAGTCGTCGAGGCCTTCTCGGGGGCGCCTCGTCCATGCGCTCCGGGCCGACTTCGGCGGCGAGGTCCTTCCGTGGGAGGCCGGGGCGGACGGAGAACGCGGTCGGGGCGATCTTCGAGAGCGCGGGGTACCGGTCCGCGACGCGCAGCCGGCAGCCGGCAGCCGGCAGCCGGCAGCCGAGAATCGGGATCCGGTAAGGCGTACCTGGCTTCGCCCCATCCCAAACGCCCCGATATCGCACAGCACAATCGCCTCGTCCACCACAAACGAATCGCTTCCCGGACACCCGTATGTGTGAAGCCGGGTTGGTGGTGTTGTTCGGCAGGACCCCGAAAACTAGCTTCCTCCCCCGGAGGTGAAGCACGGATGACTGTCTGTGCCATCGAGATGACGACCCTGGTCCCGTTCACCATCGCGGCGGACGGGTCGTACGCCGCCCGGCTCGCCGGGGAGGGGGAGGCGCGCTTCGTGGAGCGCTGGACCCTGGCCGGGCCCGAGCCGTATGCGGTTCCACTGCCGCTCGCGCAGCCCGAGGAGGCCGACAGCGAGGTGCTGCCGCTGGCCGACGGGCGGGTGCTGATCCACCGGCGGGTCGCGGAGCGGCACGCCTTCGCGCTGCTGTACCCGACGGGCGCCGCGGCCGGGCCGCGCACCGGTGAGCTGCAGCTGGGCGCGGTGGACGTGGAGGAGGGCGTACGGGTGCGCCTGCTCCCGCCGTCCCCGGACGGATCCTGCGCCTTCGCGCTGGCCGCGGCGGACGGGGTGACCACGGTCTGGCAGGTGGCCGGGTGCTCCTTCGGGCCGCAGCCGGTCGCCCGGATCCCGGGGCGGTGCTCCGGTGGCGTGTGGCTGGACCGGGGGGGCCGGCTGCTGGCCCTGGACCGGGAGCTGGAGGGCACGACCAAGGCCGTCGCCGTGGACCTGGGGCGCGGCGAGGTGTCCCCGCTGCTGCAGATCGCCGAGGACAGTGACGACCGGCTGCTGCTGGCGGACCCGGACAGCGGGCTGCTGCTGATCCGCTCCGACGCCCCGGGCGAACCGCGCCTGGGCTGGGGAGTGCTGGGCAGCTCGCGCCCGGTCCGTTTCCCGGAGTGCCTGCGGCTCGGGGACGCGCTCCCCTTCGCCGCGCAGCCGGGGCAGGCCCTGATGCCGGAGACCTGCGGGGTGGCGCTGCGGCTGCCTGAAGGCGACGTCGCCCTCTGGCGCCCCGCCGACCGGCACGTGTTCCGGCTGGCCGCCCCGGCCGGCTGGCTCGGCGGTACGGGCCTGTGGAGCCCCCAGGGCCGCCTGCACCTCCCGTACGCGACCCCCGAAGTGCCCTGCGGGATCGTCGGTCTGACCCTGCCGGTCTCCCCTCCCCCACCGGTCCGCCTGGACCCGCCGCCGGCTCCGCCCCGCCCGGTCCCCCTCCAGCAGGCTCCGCTGCACTGACGGGGCCCCGACCCCTCTCCGAGCGGCCTCGCCGGCGGCGACGGAGTATCCCGATCAACCCCACCTCTCCCTCATGGGCCCCCAGCACCGGGGCATGGGGCCAAGGGCGCCGGGGCGCCCTTGGCCGTCTCAGCCACAGGTCATTCCGCGTGTTGCGAACGCCGGCCGGCGATTGACGTTCGCCGGTGGAGAACTTGGCCGCCGACGGCAGCGTCACCGTCCCGGTGCCTTGGTGACGTACACGTGCCGGTGCCGGCGAATCAGAACTGTCCTGAAACCACGCCCGGGCCATCCGCTCGCATGCAGGCCGGCCTCGCCGAGACCGGGCAGGCCGCGGACCCCGGCAACGCAGGGATGACAGGGAATCCGTCTATTTCTACCCGCAAGTGCAGCCGAACCGACCCACTGAGCCTTTTCCAACCTCAGGCTGACGCGTGATGAAGGACGAGGACGGCCTGGACGATCGCGGTGATGCGGTTGGTGCTGCAGCGGAGCTTCCGCAGGAGGCGCCAGCCCTTCAGGGTGGCCATGGCCTGCTCGCCGAGGCAGCGGATCTTGGCGTGCGTGCTGTTGTGCCGGCGCTGCCACCGCTTGAGGCGACGGCCGCGGAAGGGCACCCGGATGGAGCCGCCGGCGCCCTGGTACGCCTTGTCGGCCCAGCACTTGAGGCCGGCGTCGGTGAGTGCGTCGACGATGGCGTGGGTGCGGGCGGCGGTCAGGTCGTGGGTGGAGCCGGGCAGCGCGGGCGAGGCCCACAGCAGCCGCCCGAACGGATCGGTCAGGACCTGGAACATTCATGCCGTGACGTTTGTATTTGCCCGAGTAGTACGGGGTGTCGGCGGCGATCCGGTCGATCCGCAGCAGGGTGCCGTCCAGGATCACGAACGCCTTGGTCCGCGCGATGCGCATGGCCTCGGCCAGGGTGGGCGCGAGGCCGGCCAGTACCTCGACGGCTTCGCGTATGTAGCGGTATACGGTCGCGATGCCGATACCGAACCCGGCGGCGAGTTGGGCGTAGGTGTCACCGCATCGCAGATGGGCCAGGGCGAGGAGAGCCTGACGACCGGCGGTCAGCCGCCGCCATCGGGTCCCGATCTCCCCTCGCCTGGCAGCGAGGTGTCCGGTCAGGCACCGCAGGGTGCGACTGGACAGGTCGATCGACGACGGGTAGACAAGCACGCGAAACTCCTGGTGGCTGCGGGCGAACTTGGTCGAGAACCCGTCTACCTGGAGCTTTACCGTTCCGCAGATCCGTCCAACACGCGGCCAGCACCGTCAGGTTGGAAGGCTCACTATCAGCCGCTGCTGCCGGCTGAGCATGCGTTGGTGCAGCTCTTGCGGAAGACCCACCTGCTGCACCCGTGGGCCGTCCAGTCTCTCTCTAAGGCAATAACGTGATGCTGTTCCAGCGACAAGCCGATTCCCGCCCTCGCGCTTTGCCTCGTGGAACGGTGTCGTTCATTGCGGCACAGTCGCTCTCGAACGGATTTACCGCCATCGAGATTTTGGCGCTGAGCTGGCTGACTCTGTCTCCTCAGCAGATGGATTTGCCGCCGCACTACTTTGCCGCAATTACCGGCGCCCTGTTCCTTCCGTTCTTGGTCGTCGGCCCGCTCTATGGACGTATAGCCGCGCGGTGGGGAGCCAATTTCCTGTGGCGCACATGTCTCCTGGGTGAAGCAGCGGCCTGCTCTCTGTTCGGTGCTGCAATTTTGCTTTTCGGGATGCCCGACTATCTCATTGTTGTACTGTACGCCATTTTCATCGGAGTGCTTCAGGCCATTGAGGTTCCCTCACGGCAGACATCTCTGATGAATCACCTGGAGGACAGCTTCTCGACTGGCTACGCGGCTTTTACCGCCACGAGTCGCGGCATTTCGACAGTGGCGCCCCTGGCGGGTGGAGCGCTCATCGCGATCCTACCTACCGGCAGCGTGTTCCTGGTCAACGCGGCCAGTTTTGGGCTCGTCTTTTTCGTTGCACTGAAGTTTTTTGACCCCGCGGTGGCCGAAGCTGCTGGTTCGAAGCCTGAGGGTGACGCAGGGAGTCCACCTCTGGGCGCAACTCTTTTCCCTGTCCTGGCTATGGGATTCTGTATCGGCGCGCTCGGGTATCAGTTTCCCGTAACGAATCTGTTGTCCCTGGACAGGCTATCCGTTACTGGCAGCATGGATTTCGGGGTCATTTCAGCCGCAGTTGCTGTAGGCGGAATTCTGGGCCCATGGCTGGGTGCGAAACTTTCTGGAGCAAGAAGCCTGTGTGCAATTGTCGCATGTTTTGGAGCATTTGAGCTCTTGATGGGCGTGAGTGATCAATTGGCTGTTTACTGTGCGTTCGCGTTCGCGTGCGGTGCAGCCTATTCATCGTTCACGGTCGCATCAATGGGTTACCTCCGGTCAGCAACCAGCGGAAACGACCGTGCGCGCTGGGTGGGGATGCTCTCTACAGTCACCATCGGGTGTGTTCCCGTTGGCACCTTGCTCGTCGGGGGTCTGGCAGTGATCGGTTCTGAGATGACACTGATACTGCCGGCAGTGCTCTGTATGGCGGCCGGCGGAATCAGTTGCCTTCTTTTGTGGTCCAAGCGAGACTCCGCGTTGCCGCTTTCACATGGTGAGGAGAAGTGATGGACGACTTCGACGGCGTGGTGCGATTCCTGTCCTCGGACGTCGATTGGGACTCGTCCGAGGATGACAGTGTGGTATGGCGAGTCGGCGATTTCCTGCGTGAAAAGTTGGCACGTCATCCCAGCCTTGTTCAGGAGCGATTCTCCACCATCTCGCGGTCGCCAAAGCTCATGGACGAGCTGGTGCCGCATTCCGAGTTTCCGCACCGGCGTCGAGATAAATTCGTTCTGTACCGAGACCCGCAAGAGAGGTTCGTGGTGCGGGTCCACCGCTTCCATCCTTGCGGCGCCGAAGGTGCGGAGTTCGGGCCTGTACACAATCATCGTTATCCTGCGGTCACGTTGCTGCTCAAGGGGTCCTATGAGGAGCGCGTGTTCAGTGAGACAAGCCGCGACGAAGAGATGGGCACGGCCAAGCTGACGCAGGTCAAGGCCCATTCGCTCGCGGCAGCAGGCGAGCCCGAGAAACGTTTCGTGGATGTCGGCTCGTCGTTCCCAGCGGATACGTAGGCGTCGGAAGCCGTGAGCCGGGCGAAGGTGCGCTCGACCACCCACCGGTAGGTACCGAGGCGCCCGCCGTGGCAGGTGCCGCGGCGGGCGATGGCCGGCACGAAGCCGCGGAGCACGGACCTGATCTCGGTAGATGTCGTGGTCGTAGCCACGATCGGCGAAGAGTGAATCGGGTCTGCAGCGCGGGCGGCCGACGCGGTCGCGGACCGGCGGGATCGCGTCGAGCAGAGGCAGCAGCTGGGTGACATCGTTACGGTTGCCGCCCGTCAGCAGGACCGCGAGCGGGGTGCCGTGCCCGCCAGCCTCGTTCCCGTCCCGCAGCCGCCGGCACGTCATACCCGAGCCGACGTGGCGGACGCCGTCGGCGATCGTGAGGGTCTGGCCGACGGCGGCCTTGGCGCCGGTGGAGCGCGAGCATCGGCCCGAGGTGGTCGACGTCCGCTCCGCCGCTGACTTGGACACCCCGCTTAGCCGTGCTTGAGGCCCAGGACCTCCGTCGCGGCGAAGGTCTCGTTCACCGGGCGGGCGTCGTAGTGCGGGGTCAGGACCTCGTCGAGCTCCTCGTAGGAGAAGGCCTCCTTGCCCGTGTCGAACTTGGCGGCCACCTTCGGGCGTTCCATGACGACGACGATGCCGCCGTGTACGACGAACAGCTGGCCGTTGGCCTTGGCGGAGGCGGGTGAGGCCAGGTAGCCGACGAGCGGGGAGACGTGCTCGGGGGCCAGGGCGTCCAGCTTGCCCTCCTCCGGGACCTCGAAGCCGGCGAAGACGTCCTCGGTCATCCGGGTGCGGGCACGCGGGCAGATGGCGTTGGCGGTCACCCCGTACTTGGCGAGGGCCAGGGCGGTCGAGGTGGTCAGGCCCACGATGCCGCCCTTGGCCGCCGCGTAGTTCGGCTGGCCGGCCGAGCCGCCCAGGAAGGCCTCGGAGGAGGTGTTGACGATCCGGCCGTAGACCGGGCCGCCCGCCGCCTTCGACCGTTCGCGCCAGTGCACGGAGGCGAAGTGGGTGGTGTTGAAGTGGCCCTTGAGGTGGACGCGGATCACCGAGTCCCACTCCTCCTCCGACATCGAGAAGACCATCCGGTCGCGCAGGATGCCCGCGTTGTTGACCAGGACGTCGAGCTTCCCGAAGCTGCTCACGGCCAGCTCGACCAGTTCGCGCGCCTGCTCGAAGTCGGCCACGTCGCCCAGGTGCGCCACCGCCCGGCCGCCCGCGGCGCGGATCTCCGCGGCGACCTCCTCCGCCGGGGCGGCCGAGGCCTCCCCCGAGCCGTCGCGGCCGGGCTGGCCGAAGTCGTTGACGACCACGCTCGCGCCGAGCCGTGCGAGCTCGATCGCCTCGGCCCGGCCGAGCCCGCGGCCCGCGCCCGTGACGATGGCGGAGAGTCCCTCAAGTGGCAGTGACATCCGTACGGTTCCCCTCGGAATCGGCAGAACGGGTGGTCAGAGTTCGATGCAGGTGCGCAGGGCGACGCCCGTGCGCATCTGGTCGAGGGCCTCGTTGATCTCGGCGAGGCCCACCCGGTGGGTGATCAGGTTCTCCAGGTCGATGCGGCCGGCCCGCCACAGCGCGATGGTGCGCTCGTAGGAGCGGAGCACGTCGCCGCCGCCGTACATCGACGGCAGGAGCTTCTTCTCGTCGAAGAACAGCGAGAACATGTTGATCTGGAAGTTGTCGTCGAGGGCGCCCGCGCCGACGATGACCACGGAACCGCCGCGCCGCGTCATCTCGTACGCCTTCTGCGCGGTCGCGGACTTGCCGACGACCTCGAAGACGTAGTCGAAGCCCTCGCCGGCGGTGATCCGGTTCTTGGCGTCGGCGAACTCCTCGGGGGAGACCGCCTCGGTGGCACCGAACCGCAGCGCCGCCTCCCGCCGCGACGCGACCGGGTCCACGGCGACGATCTGCGCGGCGCCCTGGACCTTGGCGCCCTGGATGACGGATATGCCGACGCCGCCGCAGCCGATGACGGCGACCGACGAGCCGGCCTCCACCTTGGCGGTGTTGATGGCCGCGCCGAGCCCGGTGGTGACGCCGCAGCCGATCAGCGCCGCGATGTCGAAGGGCAGGTCGTCGGGGATCGGGATGGCGCAGGCGGCCGGTACGACCATCTCCTCGGAGAAGGTGCCGGTGCCGGCGAAGCCGAAGATGTCGCTGGCCGCCCGCTTGAAGTTGGGGGTGGCGACGTTCCCGAAGGCCTCCAGGCACAGGTGTCCCTGGCCGCGCTTGCAGGAGGGGCAGTGCCCGCACGGCGGCAGCCAGCAGACGAGGACCCGGTCGCCGATCTTGTGGCTGGTGACCCCGTCGCCGACGTCCACGATCACGCCGGAGCCCTCGTGGCCGGGGATGAAGGGGGCGGGCTGGGGCAGTACGCCGCTCATCGCGGAGAGGTCGGAGTGGCACAGGCCGGTGGCCTTGATGCGGATCCTGACCTTGCCGGGGCCGAAGCCCACGGCCTCCATGTCGTCGACGACTTCGAGCTTGTCCTGGCCGATCTCGCTCTGCAGTGCTGCGCGCACGGTGCGGCTCCTTGTGTGGGTGCGGTCCGGTGCTACGAGTGTTCGACGACGGTGTCGGCGAGGACCGGCGCGTCGTCCCGTTCGACGGCGGTCACCGACGCCAGGAGGCGGCCGGGCTCCTGCCACATCCGGATGCGGAGCGTCTCGCCCGGGAAGACGATCCCGGCGAAGCGCGTGCGGTAGGCGCGGACCCGGGAGACGTCCCCGCCGAGGGCCGTGTCGACGACGGCCTTGAGGGTCATCCCGTACGAGCACAGGCCGTGCAGGATGGGCTTGTCGAAGCCGGCCAGCTTGGCGAACTCGGGGTCGGCGTGCAGGGGGTTCCAGTCGCCGGAGAGGCGGTAGAGCAGGGCCTGCTCGTCGCGGATGCGGCGCTCCTCGGTGCGGTCGGGGGCGCGCTCGGGGAGTTCCTCCTTGACGGAGGGGCCGCGCTCGCCGCCGAAGCCGCCCTCTCCCCGTACGAAGATCTGCGCGTCGCTGGTCCACAGCGGCCCGTCGGCGTCGGCGACCTCGGTGCGCAGCACGATCACGGCCGCCTTGCCCTTGTCGTACAGGGCGGCGACCTTGGCGGAGGAGGTGGCGCTGCCCTTGACGGGGATGGGCCGGTGCAGCTCGATGGACTGGCCGCCGTGCAGGACGTTGGCGAGGTCGACGTCGATCCCGGGTGCGGCGAGGCCGCCCATCATGGCCATGCCGGCGCCGGCGACGGTCGCGAAGCTGGGGAGGACGTGGAGCTTGGATTCGAGGGTGTAGCGGAGCTCGTCCGGGTCGGTGGCCGGCAGGCCCGCGCCGAGGCCGAGGTGGTAGAGCTGGATGTCCTTGTGGTCCCAGCCGATGTTCCCCTGGCGGGGGTCGGCGGCGAGGGCCCTGGCGGCATCGATCGGCATGAGGATGCGGCTCCCTGTCGTTGGAGTGTCGCTGCCCTGGAAGACCTCGGTGCGGCCGTCCGCACCGTCGGCCGCACCGAGGTCGTATACGGGGGCCGGTTCTAGAACGCGTTCTAGGGCCGGCCGGTGAGGGAATGTATAACGCACGCCCCCGCAGTTGGGAAGACCAGTCGGGAAGACTCCTGACTTCACGTCAGATAGGCTTTCCCGGTGGACGAAATGCCCGTGGAACACCGCCAGGCCCGTGCCCTACGGGTCCTGCTGCATCCGCAGAACCCGGCCCTGGCGCTCCAGCTCGGCCTCGTGCCGGACATCGAGGTCGTGCGGGACCTGACGGCCCGGCCGGCGGTGGCACTGGTCGAGGAGGTCGCGGCCGTGACGGCCCTGCTGGCGGAGGACCCGGAGTGCCGGATCCTCGTCCTGACGGGCTCGGCGCACCCGGGTCTGCCGGAGGCCGCGCTCGACGCCGGGGCCGCGGGGCTGATCCTGCGCGACGGCCCGATCGAGGACCTGGCGGACTCGATCCGCCGCGCCTCGATGGGCGAGACGGTGGTCGACCCGAGCCTGGGGTGAATCCTTTCGCAGGGGTCGCGCCTCTTGTGTGTACGTGCCGATGCCAAGGTCGGCACATGACCTGGAGGTTGTCGTGATCGCTGTTCTCGTGGGTGCCGGCGTGCTCGTCCTGCTCTGCACGTGCGTCCTCGTGGTGCGCCGTGGACGGGGCCGGACCCGTGGCTGACCGGACGGACTGGCCCGGCGAGGCCCTGATCGTCGCCGCGCAGGGCGGTGACCTCGACTCGCTCACCGCCCTGGTCACCGGATCGCATCCGAACGTACGGCGCTTCGCGCACTCGCTGTGCGCGTCGCGCGAGGACGCCGAGGACGCTGCCCAGGAAGCCCTGATCATCCTGTACCGCAGGATCGGCATGCTGAGGGCGTCCGGGGCACTGGCGTCGTGGATGTTCCGCATCGTCCGCAACGAGTGCCTGCGCCGTGCCCGGCTGATGCCGCGGGAGCGGGCGCAGCTGCCCGAGACCGCCGTGTTGTCGGCCGAGGACGAGGTGCTGCAGCGTCTGGAGGCGGGGCGGGTGGCGGAGGCGATCGCCGCGCTGCCGGCGGACCAGCGGCGCGTACTGATCATGCGGGACGTCCAGGGCTACAGCGGACGGATGGCCGCGGAGTCCCTCGGTCTCAGCACGGCCGCGATGAAGTCGCGGCTCCACCGGGCCCGCGCGGCCGTTCAGCACTCCCTGGGAGACACCCGTGCCCTCCACTGACGCCCCTTCCTCCCGGTCCGCCTCGGGCTCCGATTTCGCGAGCGCGTCCGTGCCGCGGCACCTGGCGCGCGGCGCGGTGGGCTTCGGCGCGCTGATCGCGGCCTTCGCCCTGATCCCGGCCTTCGGCCCGGCCACCCTGCTCCTCGCCCCCGTCGGCCTGGTCGCCCTGCGCGGCTGCCCGACGTGCTGGGCGATCGGCCTGGCCCAGACCCTTTCCCGTGGCCGGCTCCGACGGGAGTGCGTGGACGGCCGCTGCGAACTGAAACCGGGCCGGGCTGCAACCTAGCCCCGCCGGCGTTTGAGTGGGGGTCCCCCCGGACGAAGTCCGGGGGGAGGGTCCGGGCAGCGCACGGCGGGGCACGGGCCGGCCCGACATGGACTCAACCGTTCTATCCCGGCCACCGATTGACGGATTCCGCCGCAGCGCGCGTCCACCTGCTGGACCAGGATGAGACCCCTTCAACCCAAGCTTCGTGGAGGCAGAAACCATGCGCGTATCCGCCCTGTCCGCCACCGCCGCCCTCGTGGTCGCGACCCTCGCAGGAGGCGCGGCCCCGGCCGCTGCCGACACCCCGGCCGGCCCGGTCCTCCAGGTCGACCTGGAGGCCGGCAAGGGCTTCCACCACAACATCGGGACGGTGTTCTACGAGCGCGTCGACGGCGCGGTGAACTCGGTCCGGATCATCTCGGTGCACATCACCAGCGGCGAGCGCGACTGCGCCTGGGTGGCGTGGAACGATCCGCGCGACGTGAACGGCTGGTCCAACCTGACCAGCGAGCCCTCCTGCAACGGCACCGGTCTGGTGGAGCACCCCGACCGGATCATCAAGGCGCCGGCCGGCCACCCGCTCAAGGTGCGCCTGGCCGGCGACCACCCCGGCTCCGACGTGGTGCACAAGGACATCGAAAAGCTCTGACCGGGCCGGCCCGGGCCGCGCCGACGGGGCTGAAATGCAGCCTCGCCGGCGTTTGAGGCGTGGGGGTCCCCCCGGACGGAGTCTGGGGGAGGGTCTGGGGCGGAGTCCCAGGAGCTGGCGCGGCCCGTCACCTCCGCAGCAGGGTCACCACCGCCGCCCCGCCCAGCCCGATGTTGTGCGCCAGCCCGACACGGGCACCGGGAACCTGCCGGGCCGCCGCCTCCCCCCGCAGCTGCCAGACCAGCTCCGCCGCCTGCGCCAGCCCCGTCGCGCCGAGCGGGTGGCCCTTGGAGATCAGCCCCCCGGAGGGGTTCACCACCCACCGCCCGCCGTACGTCGTCGCCCCGCTCTCCACCAGCTTGCCCGCGGCCCCGTCCCCGCACATGCCCAGCGCCTCGTACGTCAGCAGCTCGTTGATCGAGAAGCAGTCGTGCAGCTCCACCACGTCCACGTCCTCGATGCCGAGCCCCGAGTCCTCGTACACCCGCCGCGCCGCCGCGGCCGTCATCGGCTTGCCGACCACGTCGATGCACGAGCCCGACGCGAAGGACTCCTCCGTGTCCGTGGTCATCGCCTGGGCGACGATCTCCACCGCCTTGTCGTGCAGTCCGTGCGCCACCACGAACCGCTCCGACACCACCAGTGCCGCCGCGGCCCCGTCCGAGGTCGGCGAGCACTGCAGTTTCGTCAGCGGCGCGTGGATCTCCTTCGCCGCCAGGATGTCCTCCACCGAGTACACGTCCTGGAACTGCGCGTTCGGGTTGTTCGCCGAGTGCCGGTGGTTCTTGGCGCCCACCATCGCGAGCTGCGCGGCCGTGGTCCCGTACCGCTCCATGTGCTCGCGCGCCGCGTTCCCGAAGATCTGCGCGGTCGGCGGGGACATCTCGAAGCCGTGGCCGGCCGCCATGATCCCGTAGTGCCGGGCGACCGGGGAGGTCTTGAAGTCGCCCCCGTCCGCCCCGCCCCCCAGCGCTCCGCGCTTCATCTTCTCGAAGCCCAGCGCCAGCACGCAGTCGTTCAGTCCGCCCTCCACGAACTGCCGCGCCATCATCAGCGCGGTCGAGCCCGTGGCGCAGTTGTTGTTGACGTTGTAGACCGGGACGCCGCTCAGCCCCAGCTCGTACGCCGCCCGCTGGCCGGCCGTGGAGGCCTGGAAGCAGTAGCCCACGGGCACCTGTTCGACCAGCCCGTAGTCCACGCCCGCGTCGGCGAGCGCCGCGGAGCCGGCTTCCTGCGCCATGTCCCAGTACTGCCAGTCCCGCGACTCCGGCTTCTCGAACTTCGTCATGCCGACGCCCACGATGTACGACTTGTGCGACTTCATGCCCGATGACTCCTAGTCCCTTAGTCCCTGGGGAGGCCGAGAATCCGCTCGGCGACGACGTTGAGCTGGACCTGCGTGGTGCCCCCGGCGATGGTCAGGCAGCGGGACATGAGCATGCCGTGCACCGCCCGTGCCCCGGCCCCCTCCCGTACGGCGCCCGCCGGTCCCAGCAGTTCGAGCGTGAGCTCGGCGGTCCGCTGCAGGTGCGGGGTCTGGACGAGCTTGCGTACGGAGGCGCCCGCGCCCGGCTCCAGCCCCGACACCTGCTGGAGGGTGGTGCGCAGCCCGATGCAGGCCAGGGCGTGCGCCTCGGCGGCGAGGGCGCCGATCCGCGCCCTGTACGTGCCATCGAGGTCGGCGGCGCGCGCGAGGAGCGCCTCCAGGCTGGGGGTACCTCCCGGGCCGCCAGGCCCAGGGGGAGTGTCGAAGGTCATCTGGTCGGCCATGTGGACCCGTTCGTTGCCGAGGGTGTTGCGGGCGACCTTCCAGCCGCCGTCGGCCGCCCCGACCAGGGCGTCCGCCGGGAGTTCCGCGTCGTCGAACCAGACCTCGTTGAAGAGGGCCTCGCCGGTGATCTCCTTGAGCGGCCGGATGTCGATGCCGGGGGTGTTCTTCATGTCGACGACGAAGTAGCCGAGCCCCTTGTGCTTGGGCGCGTCCGGGTCGGTGCGGGCCAGCAGGATCCCGTAGTCGGCGCTGTGCGCGGAACTCGTCCACACCTTCTGCCCGTTGACCTTCCAGGTGCCGTCCCCGGTCCGCTCGGCCCTGGTGCTCAGCGAGGCGAGGTCGGAGCCCGCGCCCGGCTCCGAGAAGAGCTGGCACCAGGTGAGGTCCCCGCGCAGGGTCGGCAGGACGTAGGCCTCCCGCTGCTCCTGCGTGCCGTAGGCGAGGAGGGAGGGCACGACCCAGGTGGCGATCCCGAGGTCGGCTAGCTTGACCCCGGCCGCGGCCAGTTCCTGCTGGACGACGAGCTGCTCGACGGGGCCGGCGCCGAGACCGTAGGGCGGCGGGAGGTAAGGGGCCGCGTAGCCGGTGGGGGCCAGGATCCGCCGGGCTGCGGCCGGGTCGAGCCCGCGCGCGTCCGCGAGGGCGGTACGGGCCTTCGCGCGGTGGGTCTCGGCCTCCGCGGGGAGTTCCAGGCGCAGTTCGCGCCGCGCTCCGCCCGCGGCGAGGCGTACGGCCCGCAGGCGGTGTCCGTCGCCGGGCCCCAGCAGCTGGCGGGCGACGAGCGCCCGCCGGAGGTGGAGGTGGGCGTCGTGCTCCCAGGTGAAGCCGATGCCGCCGAGGATCTGAATGCAGTCCTTGGCACAGGTGTAGGCGGCGTCCAGGGCGCTCCCGGCGGCGAGGGCGGCGACGAGCGAGCGCACGTCGGCGGGTTCGTCCACGGCCTGTGCGGCGTCCCAGGCCAGCGCCCGGGCCTGTTCCAGCCGGACCAGCATGTCGGCGCACAGGTGTTTGACGCCCTGGAACCGCCCGATGGGCCGGCCGAACTGCTCGCGCACCTTGGCGTACTCGGCGGCGGTGTGCAGGGCCCAGGCGGCGGTGCCGCAGGCGTCGGCGGCGAAGAGGGTGCAGGCCAGGTCGCGGACGAGGGACGCGTCCAGTTCCAGCAGCCGGTCCGGGGTGGTGGCGACCCCGCGCGCCCGGACCTCCGCGGTGGGGCGGGTCGGGTCGGCGCTCTCGTGCGTACGGATGTCCAGCGCGGCGGCGTCGACGGCGAACCAGCGGGTGCCGTGGGCGGCTTCGGCGGCGAGCAGGACGAGGTCGGCCTCGCCGGCGCCGAGCACGGGCGGCGCGAGACCGTCGAGCAGGTACCCGCCGCCTTCGACGGCCACGGCGGTCAGGGTTCCGGGCCCCAGCGCGACCGCGCCGACCCGCCCGGCGAGCGGCTCGGCGCCGGCCCGCTGCAGCAGTACGGAGGCCAGCGCGCTCGGCAGGTAGGCCCCGGGCAGCGCGGCCCGGGCGGCCTCCTCGACGACGACGGCCAGGTCGAGCAGGGTCCCGCCGTCCAGGTGCGGTTCCAGCAGCCCCTGCGCGGTCATCGCGTCCCAGTAGGCGGGGCGCACCCCGGTCTGCGGCGGGGTGTCGAGCAGCTTGCGCACCTCTTCGGGAGGCACCGCCCGCGCGACCCAGCCCCGCACCGCCCCGGCCAACTCGCGCTGCTCTTGCGTGATTCCGATGCCCATGCGCGGCAGACTAGAACACGTTCCAATCTGACGGAAGGTCAGATACCACTGTTCTTCCCGGCCACCCCGGCACGCGCCGCACGCCCTGCGGCGACGCGGCTCAGCGTGGCA